>NZ_FNKA01000003.1 GCF_900101335.1 Quadrisphaera sp. DSM 44207
CAGTACCTGCGCCCCAGCGTGCGCCACCACCCGGTGGCGCGGTGGGTGCGCCCGGAGGAGTTCGTGGCGCTGGCCGCGGAGGCGGAGCGGATCGGGTTCCTCGGCGTCCTATCGGGGCCGCTGGTGCGCTCCTCCTACCGCGCTGGGCGGCTCTACCAGCACGCCGTCGCCGCCCGGGCCGGCTCCGCCGCGCTGCCGTGACCGCTGCCGTGACCGCCGGCGTGACCGCTGCCGTAACCGGTGCCGTGACGGCGGCGCGGCTGCCGGGTCCCCGGCTCGCCCTCCCGGGCGCCCCGCCGTCCCAGCGGCGCGTGGACGCCGTCCTGGCCGACCTCGCCGCCCTCGGCGAGCCGGGGGCGGGCTGGGGCCACCTGGAGGTGCACCGGCCGGCGCCGACCGCGGCGTTCAGCCGGCGCGACGCCCTCGCCGGCGGGTTCGGGCAGGCGCAGGCGGCGGCGTCCGCCCGCGGCTTCGCCCCCGTCGTGCGACCGGCCGGAGGGCGCCTGGCGGCCTACCACGGCGGCGCCCTCGTGCTCGACGTCGTGGCACGGCACCCGGACCCGCGCGCGGACGTCCGGCCCCGCTTCGCCGCCCTCGGCGCGTGCCTCGCCGCGGCGCTGCGCGCCCTCGGGGTCGACGCCCGGGTCGGCGCCGTGCCCGGCGAGTACTGCCCGGGGGAGTTCAGCGTCAACGCGCGCGGCGCGACCAAAATCGTCGGCACCGCGCAGCGCCTCACGCGCCGCGCCTGCTACCTCAGCGCCGTGGTGCTGGTGGAGGACGCCGAGCCGGTGCGGGCCGTCCTGAGCGAGGCGTACCCGCTGATCGGCCTGGACTGGGACCCCCGCACGGTCGGCTGCGTGGCGGACGAGGTGCCGGGCGCGTCGGTCGAGGAGGTGCGCGCGGTGCTCCTGGAGCACCTGGGGCGCCTGCTGCCGCTGGCGCTCCCGCACCCCCCGGGTCCTCCGCACCTCCTCGACCCCGCGGGCGCCGCCGTGCTGCGCGTGCCGCTGGACGCGCGCTGGGACGCGTCGTGGCCGGAGCCGGGATGACCCTCGCCGAGCACGTGGCGCGCTGGCCGGTGGGGTCGGCGTCGGTCGCCGTCGTCGGCCCCGGGGGCGTGCTCGAGCGGTGCGGACCCGACGACGCCCGGCCCTGGGCGTCGGTGACGAAGCTGCTCACGGCCCTGGTCGTGCTCACCGCGGCCGAGGACGGCCGCCTCGACCTCGACGAGCCGGCCGGGCCCGCGGGGTCCACGGTCCGGCACCTGCTGGCGCACGCCTCCGGGCTCTCGCTGGACTCCGACCGCGTGCTGGCCCCGCCGGGCCGTCGCCGCGTCTACTCCAACCGCGGGATCGAGCTGGCGGCCGGCCACGTGGAGCGGCGCCTGCGCGCCCCCTTCGAGGCCCTGCTGCGCGAGCGCGTCCTCGGTCCGCTCGGCATGGTCGCCACCGTGCTGGCGGGCTCGCCGGCGCACGGGGCGCGCGGTCCGGTCGGCGACGTGGCGCTGCTGGCCCGAGAGCTCCTGCGCCCCGCCGTCCTGCCCGGCGGCGTCGTGCAGCTCGCCCGCCGCACGGCGTTCCCGGGCCTGTCCGGCGTGCTGCCGGGCTTCGGCCGCCAGGACCCGAACGACTGGGGGCTGGGCCCCGAGGTCAGGGGCGCCAAGTCGCCCCACTGGACGGCCCCGGAGGGGTCCGCGGCGACCTTCGGGCACTTCGGCCAGAGCGGCTCCTTCTGCTGGGTGGACCCCGAGGCGGACGTCGCCTGCGCCTGCGTCGGCGACACCCCGTTCGGGCCGTGGGCGGCGACGGCCTGGCCGGCCCTGGCCAGCGACGTCCTCGCCCGCCACCGGACCCCTTGACACCCCTCCGGCGCCCGGAGCAGACTGCCCGTAATGCCGATGCGACTATTAACTAAATATTCACCCGAACGCCACGGCAGCGGACGAGCGATGACGAAGGAGTCACCATGTCCCCCAGGAAGAGCTTCCGCCGCGCGGCCCTGGGCCTGACGGCGCTGACCGCGACCGGTGCCCTGCTCGCGGGGTGCGGCACCACCGGCGGCACCGGGAGCGGCACCGCGGCCGTGGGTGCCGGTGGCGGTGCCGGGTGCAACGAGCCGACGCCCCCCGAGGACGTCCTGCTGGTGCTCTCCGTCATCAACACCACGAACCCCTACATGGCGTCGATGATCCAGGGCGCCGAGGCGCTGGCCGAGGAGCTCGGCTCCGAGCTGCGGATCGTGGACTCCCAGAACAGCTCCCAGACGGAGATCTCCCAGATCCAGGCGATCCTCGCCGAGGGCAAGAAGGTCGCCATGATCGTCAACACGGTCGCCAGCTCGGACGCCGTGCCGATCGTCAACGCGGTCGGGCAGGCCGGCGGCTGCGTCGTCATCTGGTGGAACAAGCCGGACGACTTCGAGCCCAAGGAGGTCGGCGACCACTTCGTGGCCTTCCAGATGCACTCCGGCGTGGACGCCGGCCGGTGCAACGGGAAGCTGCTCGCGGAGTCCCTGGGCGGCCAGGGCAGCATCGTCGCCTTCCCCGGCGTCCTCGACAGCACCGTGAGCCAGCAGCGCGTCGCCGGCATGAAGGACGCCCTGAAGGAGTACCCGGGCATCACGATCCTCGAGGAGCGCCCGGCCAACTGGGACCAGGCGATCGCCCTGAAGGAGGCCCAGAGCCTCATCGCCAAGCACGGGGACGCGATCGACGGGGTGTGGACGGCCGACGACGCGATGCTGCTCGGCGCGCTGGAGGCGTTCAACAAGGCCGGCATGACCGAGGAGGTGGACTTCGTCGGCGAGGGCCTGTACCCGCCGGTCGTCGACATCATGCAGAACGGTGGCGACCACATCGTGGGCGAGACCTTCCACCGCGGCTACATGGCCGCCCCGATCGGCCTGTACACCGCCTACCTCGCGGCGACCGGGGAGATGCAGGTCTCGGAGATGACCGACGAGCAGCGCAACGGCCTGTTCGAGATCCAGTGCGTCACCCCGCAGAACTACACCGAGTTCCTCACCTACGACCAGGACGTCCCCGGCTGGATCGACACCCTGATCGAGAACGGCCCCTTCGACACCGAGCCCGTCCCGCTGGTCGGTGGCGGCCCCGTCGAGCTGCCCCAGTGACCGCGGCACCCCACGAGCGACCCCGGGAGCGAGCCATGGTGGACACGCAGACGAGGGTGCAGGGCGCGACGCGCGCCGGCGCGCCGGCGCTGCAGGAGCGCGGGCGCCGCCCGGGGAGGCTGCGGAGCCTGGGCGAGGTCGGCGCCCTCGTGCTGCTCGTCGCGGTGTTCTGGGTCCTGAACCCCGGCTCCTTCGCGACGCTGGCGAACCTGCGGACGATCCTCGACCAGGCGGCCCTGCCGCTCGTCGTCGGCGTGGGGGCCACGCTCGTCATCCTCATGGGCTCCATCGACCTCTCGGTCGAAGGGGTCATGGGAGCGGCGGGGATGACCTTCGTCCTCCTGTCGGCGAACAGCCGGGGCACCGCCGACCTCGGCCCGTGGGCCTTCGTCGCCGCGCTCGCGGTGGGGGCGGTGCTGGGCCTGCTGTCCGGGCTGGTCCTGACGAGGCTGAGGGTCCCGTCCTTCATCGCCACGCTCGGCATGTGGTACGTCGGGCTGGGGATCGCGACGCTGCTGTTCGGTCGGGCCTCGATCCCCTTCCTCGCCGACGAGGCGCTCGTCGCGTGGCCGACCCGCACGCTGCTGGGCCTGCCGCACTCCTTCTGGCTCGCCGCGCTCGTCGTCCTGCTGGGCGCCGCGGTGGCGCGGTACACCCGGCTGGGCCGCAGCGCCTACGCCATCGGCGACAACGAGCAGGTCGCCCGGGACAACGGCGTGCCGGTGCTCAGGTACAAGGTCCTCGTCTTCACCGCGGCCGGGGTGTGCAGCGCCCTGGGCGGCGTCCTGGCGAGCGTCACGCTCGGGGCCGGGTCGGCGACCGTGGGCATCGGGACCCTCTTCCTGACCATCGCCGCCGTCGTCATCGGCGGCACGTCCCTCGGGGGCGGGCGGGGCGGCGTCCTGCGCACGGCGCTGGGGGTCCTCCTGCTGGTGGTCCTCAACAACGGCCTGATCCTCTCGGGGGTCAGCGCGAGCATCCAGTCCGGCGTCTCCGGAGCGGTGCTGGTCCTGGCGATCGTGGCGGCCGCGTGGCCCCACCGGAGCCGCCTGAGGGTGGTGAAGTGATGACCGTCAACAACCCCGCCAACCCCGTGGACGACCGCGTCGACCCCGTCGCCCGCACCCGCGACGGCGGGGCGGGTGCGCCCGTGACAGCGGTCCCCCCGGCCCTGAGGCTCAGCGGGATCACCAAGAGCTTCGGGCCGGTGCACGCCCTGAAGGGCATCTCGCTGGAGGTCCCCCGCAACGAGGTGCTCGGGCTCATCGGCGAGAACGGCGCCGGCAAGTCCACCCTGCTGAAGATCCTGTCCGGCGTCCACGAGCCGGACGCCGGCACGATCGAGGTGCACGGCCAGCCCGTGCGCCTGCGCCGTCCCCAGGACTCGGTGGCCGCCGGGATCGGGATCGTGCACCAGGAGCAGTCCCTGCTGACCAACCTCTCCGTCGCGGAGAACATCGCGATGAACGTGGTGGGCGACAGGGGCGGGGCGACGAGGTTCGGGGTCTACCGCTGGGGGCGGCTGAACCGCGAGGCGGCCGAGGTGCTGGAGCGCGTCGGGGTCGGCGTCGACCCCCGCACGACGGTGAGCGACCTGTCCTTCGTCGACCGCCAGATGGTGGAGATCGCCCGGGCGCTGAGGGTCGACGAGGTCACGCACACGGCCCCGGTCGTCATCCTCGACGAGCCCACCTCCGTGCTGGAGCGCACCGAGAGCGCCGTCCTCGAGCGGGAGATCAGGGCCCTCAAGGACATCGGCTCGGTGATCTTCGTCTCCCACCGCCTCGACGAGGTGCTGCGCATCTGCGACCGCGTGGTCGTGATGCGGCACGGCGAGGTCGTCGGCGACCGCAGGACGGACGCGGTCACCGAGGACGAGCTCTTCAAGCTCATGATCGGGCAGGAGTCCCAGGCGGCCGCCCGGCCGGCGGACCGCAGGGCCGCCTCGGCCGCCCCGGTGCTGCGCGTGGAGGGCCTGACCCGCAGGGGCGCCTTCAAGGACGTCTCCTTCGCGGTCAGCCCCGGGCGGACCGTGACCATCATGGGCACGAACAACTCCGGGCGGGAGGCGGTCTGCCGCGCGGTCTTCGGCGCCGAGCCCTTCTCCAGCGGGGTCCTCGAGGTCGACGGTCGGCAGGTGCGCTCCTGGAGCATCGGCGAGTCCGTGCGCAGCGGGATCGCCTACGTGCCCTCCGAGCGCAAGGTGGAGGGCATGGTGGGCGGCCTCACGGCTGCCGAGAACCTCACGCTCGCGCACCCCGGCAGGAGCCGCGTCGGCCCGTTCCTCAAGCGGCGCACGCGCACCGGCCTCGCGGCGCAGTGGTTCGAGGAGCTCGACGTCCGCCCCCGCGACCCCCGGCTGGAGCTGGAGCGCTTCTCCGGCGGCAACCAGCAGAAGGTCGTGCTGGCCAAGTGGCTGATGGCCGACGACCTGAAGGTGCTCGTCCTGGACCACCCGCTGCGCGGCCTGGACCCCGGGGCCGCCCGGACGGTCAACGCCCGCATCCGGGCCGCGTGCGAGCGGGGGGCCGCGGTGGTCCTCCTGCCCGACACCCTCGAGGAGGCCCTCGAGATGAGCGACGAGATCCTCGTCATGCGCGACGGCGAGGTGACGGCGCGGTTCGACCTGTCGGTCGAGCGTCCGACGTCCCTGGACCTGCTCGAGAAGATGGTGTGAGCGCCATGGCGGAGAAGACCCTGCAGGAGGCCGCACCCCAGGTGGTGGCCGACCCTCCCGAGGCGCCCGCGCGGCGCCGCCTCGGCGCCCGCGGCGCGTGGCAGGCGGTCGGCCCGTTCGCGGTGTTCGTGGTGCTGTTCGCCGTCGTCGCCGTGCTCAACCCCCGGTTCCTCGGCGGTGGCGGCCTGAGCATCCTGGCGGTGCAGTCCACGACCATCCTGCTCGTCGCCCTCGCCCAGGCCGTCGTCCTGCACGTGGGGTCGATCGACCTGTCGGTGGCCGCCATGGCGATCCTCTCGGCGATCGTCCTGGCGCTGACGCTGGGGCCGCTGGGCGTCCTCGCGCCGCTGCTGTGCATCGCGGTCCTGGGCGTGGTCGGCGCCGTCAACGGGCTGCTCGTGGCCCACGCGCAGGTGCCGTCCTTCGCCCTCACCCTGGGCGCGCTCGGCATCCTGCAGGCCGCGTCGCTGGTGCTCAGCGGAGCGACCACCGTCTACGCCTCCGCCAACCAGCAGGTCGTGGGGTGGCTGTTCTTCCAGACCTTCGCGGGGCTGCCCGCGGCGTTCTGGGTCGCGGTGGTGCTCGCCGTCCTGCTCTGGGCGCTCCTGCGCTTCACCGCCCTCGGCCAGGGCATGACGGCGGTGGGCCACAACGAGACGGGCGCCCTCTTCTCCGGGCTGCGCACCCGCCTGCTCAAGGTCACCGCCTTCGCCCTCTCGGGCCTCCTCGCGGGCGTGGCGGGCATCATGATCATCGCGCAGGCGGGGGCCGCGTCGTCCTTCGGGCTCGGCAGCGACCTGCTGCTGCCGGGCATCGCGGCCGCCATCGTGGGCGGCACCGCCATCACCGGCGGCGTCACGAACCCGATCAACGTCGTCTTCGGCGCGCTCACCGTGGCGCTCGTGCCCATCGGGGCCGCCGCGGTGGGCGTCACGCCGCAGGCGCAGAGCCTCGTCTACGGCGCGGTGATCATCGTGGCCGTCGCCCTGACGATGGGCCGCTCGCGCACCCGGGTGGTGAAGTAGCCCCCTCGGCCACCGGCCCCGGTCACGACGGTGCCCCGCTGCGCGGCCGCGCAGCGGGGCACCGTCGCGCTCGGGGAGCGCCGGGCGGTCAGCGGAACCGGCGGAAGAAGTCCCGGACGTCGGTGGTGTAGGTGTCCGGCACCTCCAGGGGCGCGAAGTGGCCGCCGTCGTCGTGCACCCGGTACTGCTGGAGGTTGAAGTACTTCTCCGTCCACGACAGCGGGGGCTTGTAGATCTCCCCCGGGTAGATCGCGACGGCGGTCGGGACCGTGACCACGGGGAAGCCGGTGTGCGAGGGCCGCCACGGGTTGCCGCGGCACTCCCAGTAGTACCGCGAGGAGGTGCCGCCGGTGTTCGTGAGGAAGTACACGGCGGCGGTGGTGACGAGGTCCTCCTTGGGCCACACCCGCTCGAAGGCCTCGGTGCCGACCCCGCGCTCCTCCAGGCCCCAGAAGTACCGCTTCTCCGTGATCCAGGCCAGCTGGCCCGCGGGGGAGTCCGCCACCAGGGCGGCGAGGGTCTGGGGCTTGGTCAGCTGGATCTCGCCGTACCCGCTCTCGTTCTCCACGAAGAGCTTGCCGCGCTCGAACCAGCCCTCCTCGCCCTCGCCGTACTCCGACCTCGCCGGCAGCCCCAGCGTCGGGTCGTACTCGACCCCGGGGGGCGCGTCGGGGTGCTCGGCGAGGTAGTGGCTCATCTGGGCCGGGAAGTGGGTGTAGATGCCGAGCACGTCGTCCGCGTGCTTGTGGCCGTGCTGCTGGGTGACGAGCGCGCCCCAGTCGCCCCCGGCGACGGCGTACCTCTCGTACCCGAGGACCTGCTTCATGAGCGCGTTCTCGAGGTCGGCCGTGCGCCACCAGTTCCACCCCGGCTCCGTCAGGGGGGACGAGAAGCCGTACCCGGGCAGCGAGATCAGGACGACGTCGAAGGAGTCCGCCGGGTCGCCGCCGTGGGCGGCGGGGTCGGTCAGCGGGCCGATCACCTTGCGCACGTCCCAGAAGGTCCACGGCCACCCGTGGTGCAGCAGCAGCGGCACCGGGTTCGGGCCCTTGCCCTTCACGTGGACGAAGTGCAGCGGCACGCCCATGAGGTCGACCTTGAAGTGCGGCAGCTCGTTCATGCGCCGCTCGACGTCCCGCCAGTCGTAGTCCTCGAGCCAGTACCGGACCAGCTCGCGGTGGTAGTCGGTGTTGTAGCCGTACTTCCAGTCGTCGTTCGCGAAGTCGACGGGAAACCGGGTGCGGCGCAGCCGCTCGTGCACGTCCTGCAGCTGCTCGTCCGGGATCGCGATGGTGAACTCCGTGACCTTCTGCTGGTCAGCGGTGGTGGTCACGCCAGCACCTCCTCGTTGATGGCCCTGCGCGGTGGCCCGCCCCACCTGCGTCGGCGGGGTGGGGCCGCTGACCACCGGACGGGCCGCTCGTCGGCGGGCGAGGGCCCGTTCCCGAGTGCGGCCGAATGGATATTCATCCGGTGAATCGCGACCGAGGCAGTCTCGTGCGGGCGCTGTCGGGTGTCAAGGAGCCACCGGCCGCCGACGAGCGGTGCAGTCACGCGGTGCAGCCTGCGGCGCCGTCCGGCCGCGCGCGCTCAGACGGAGCTGTGCGTGCGCCAGTCGCCGGTGACGAGGAAGACGACGCGGTGGGCGAGGGAGACCGCGTGGTCGCCGTAGCGCTCGAAGTAGCGGCTCGTGAGCGTCACGTCGGCCGTCGTCTCCCCGCTGTGCGTCCAGCCCGGCGCGGAGACCGCGGCGAAGACCGCGCGGTGCAGCTCGTCGAGGACGTCGTCGTCGCGCTCGAGCTGCGCGGCGGCCTCGAGGTCGCGGCTGCGGATGACCTCGCCCGCCGTCGACGCCACGCCCTGCGCGATCTCGCCCATGCGCGCGAAGGTGCCCACCAGCTCCTCCGGGACGGCGTGGCGCGGGTAGCGCAGCCGGGCGAGGGCCGCGACGTGGCGGGCGAGGTCGCCCATGCGCTCCAGGCTCGAGCTCATCCGCAGGCTCGCCACGACCGTGCGCAGGTCGGTGGCCACGGGGGACTGGCGCGCGAGGATCTCGACCGCCTGCTCGTCCAGCTGGCGCTGGGCGTCGTCCACCTCCGCGTCGGCGGCGATGACGGCCTCGGCCAGCTGCAGGTCGGCCTCGAGCAGCGCCCGCGTGGCGCTGCCCATGGCGGCGCCGACGAGGTCGGTCATGTCGACCAGCCGCGCGGCGAGCCGGTCGAGCTCGTGGTGGAAGACGTCGCGCACGGGTTCCTCCTGTTCGTGTGCCGGTCCACTCTCGCCCGCCGCGGTGAACGGCGCCTGCTGGGCAGGTGAACGCTGCGCCAACCGGGCCCCTGCGGACGGCCGGTCGGTGCACCGGCGTTCCGAGCAGCCCGGTGGCCGCGCCTACGCTGCCCGGCGTGGACACCGCTGCGGTGGTCGCCGGCCTGCTCGGAGCAGCGGTCGGCGCCCTCGTCGCAGCCATCCTCCTCCTGCGCCGGCCCTCCCGGCCAGCGACCCGGCGCGCCGTCGCCCCTCCGGCCGCGGGAGCGGGGCCGTCGGGGCCGGCGGGGTCGTCGGGGCCGGGGGACGGGGACGGCGCGCCCGAGCTGCCCGGTGCCGCGCTTGAGGTCCTCGCCGCCCTCGACGGCCCGGTCGTCGTCCTCGACGGCGCGGACGAGGTCGTCGTCGCCTCGCCCGCCGCCCGCTCCAGCGGGCTGCTGCGCGAGCGGCGGCTGGCGCCCGCCGAGCTGGTGGAGGCGGCTCGCGCCACGCGGCGCGACCGGCAGGGCCGGCGCCTGGAGCTGCAGCTGCCGCGCGGCCCGCTCGGGCGCGGCCGCGTCGTCCTCGCCGTGCGCACGGCCGCCCTGGACGGCGGGCACGTCCTCGTCCTCGGCACCGACCTGACGGAGGCGCGGCGCCTGGACGAGGTGCGCCGGGACTTCGTCGTCAACACCAGCCACGAGCTCAAGACCCCCGTCGGGGCGGTGGCCCTGCTCGCCGAGGCCATCGGGGACGCCGCCGAGGACCCCGAGGCGGTGCGCCGCTTCGCCGGGCGCCTGCGCTCGGAGTCCCAGCGCCTGACCTCCCTGGTGCAGGACGTCGTGGACCTCTCGCGCGCCCAGGGCGCCGCCGTCCCCGGCGCGCAGGCGATCGTCGACGTCGACGCCGTCGTGGAGGAGGCCGTCGACCGCTGCCGCACGACGGCGGAGGACCGCGGCACCGCCGTCGAGGTCGGGCCGCCGTCGGGGGCGCGGGTGCGGGGGGACGCCGAGCTGCTCACCACCGCCGTGCGCAACCTCGTCGACAACGCCCTGCGCTACTCCGAGGCCGGCACGCGCGTGGGCGTCGGCGTGCGCCGCGCCGGGGGGGCGGTGGAGGTGGCGGTGACCGACCAGGGCATCGGCATCAGCCCGCAGGAGCAGGAGCGCGTCTTCGAGCGCTTCTACCGGGTCGACCCGGCGCGCTCGCGCGCGACCGGCGGGACGGGCCTGGGCCTGAGCATCGTCAAGCACGTCGCCGCCGGCCACGGCGGGGACGTCGCCCTGTGGAGCCAGGTCGGGGAGGGCTCCACCTTCACGCTGCGCCTGCCCGAGGCGCCCGCCCCGGACGGGAGGAGCACGCACCCATGACGCGGATCCTGGTGGTCGAGGACGAGGAGTCCTTCAGCGACCCGCTGTCCTACCTGCTGCGGCGGGAGGGCTTCGAGGTCGAGGTCGCCCCGGACGGGCCCTCGGCGCTGGAGGCGTTCGAGCGCGGCGGCGCCGACCTGGTGCTCCTGGACCTGATGCTGCCCGGCCTGTCCGGCACCGAGGTGTGCCGGCAGCTGCGCGCGCGCAGCGCCGTGCCGGTGATCATGCTGACGGCCAAGGACAGCGAGGTGGACGTCGTCGTCGGCCTCGAGCTCGGCGCCGACGACTACGTGACCAAGCCGTACTCCGCGCGCGAGCTGCTCGCCCGGGTGCGCGCGGTGCTGCGCCGGCGGGCGGAGCCGGAGGACCCGGCGCCGGCCGCGCTCGAGGTCGGCCCCGTGCGCATGGACGTCGAGCGGCACGTCGTCACCGTGCTCGGGCAGCCGGTGCGGCTGCCGCTGAAGGAGTTCGAGCTGCTGGAGCTGCTGCTGCGCAACGCCGGGCGCGTGCTCACCCGCGGCCAGCTCATCGACCGGGTGTGGGGCTCGGACTACGTGGGGGACACCAAGACCCTCGACGTCCACGTCAAGCGGCTGCGCGCCAAGGTCGAGGAGGACCCCTCGGACCCGCGCTTCCTCGTCACCGTGCGGGGCCTGGGCTACAAGGTCGACCCGCCGGCGGAGCGGGGCTGAGGCGCGGGCCCTCGCAGACGGCCGCCAGGGGAGCCGCTAGAGGGAGCCGCTGCCCGCGGTCTCCTCGTTCTCCGCCAGCCCGCCGATGTCGCCGGGGTCCTGCTGGGTGTCGTCGCCGCCCTCGCCGGTGCCGTCGCCCTCGCCCTCGGTGGCGGCGCCGCCCGTCTCGCCGCCCGTCTCGCCGGGAGTGGTGCCGCCGGCCCCGGGGGCGGGCGCGGTGGGCGCGGTGCTGGTGGGCGTGGGCACCAGCGTCGCGTACTCGTCGTGGACGCCGCTGAGCACCGGCACCGTCACCTCGGTGCTCTCGCCCGTCGAGGCGGTGATCACCACGGGCACGAGCTCGCCGGGGATGGCCCCCACGGGGTCGATGGTCACCGTCTCCTCGCCCTCCGGGCCGATCGCGAGGGTGCTGCCGGGGGCCACGTCGAAGGTCTCCTCCAGCACGGACGGCGCCTCCGCGGCGAAGGTCACCGACACCGGCTCCGAGGTGCTGTTGACCACCCGCGCCAGCAGGGTCCCCGGGGCGTCCTCCGCCGCGGCGAGGATCATGATGCTGGCGATCGTCGTCGTGCCGAGGCTCGCGGTCGCGCCGTCCGACGGGGTGTACTGCAGCTGCGTCGTCTGCGGGTTGGTGGCGGTGCACCCGGCGACCAGCGCCAGGGGGGCGACGGCGAGGCTCGTCCGGGCGAGGGCGCGGCGGGTGCGGTTCACAGGCCGGATGCTACCGGCGGCCGCTCCCCCCGCCCGCCGATGCACGTCGCGGGCCCTGGTGTCAAGTCCCCGGTGGCGCCCGCACGCCCCTGACCTGCGCAAACGGCCGCCGGGGGCTGTGGGGTGCGTCACGCGCCGTGGTAGGCTGGCCGCCGCGAAAGGGGACCAGCAGATGGCATTCAAGGTCGGTGAGACGGTCGTCTACCCCCACCACGGGGCAGCGCTGATCGAGGAGATCAAGAACCGCACCATCCGTGGCGAGGACAAGCTGTACCTCCGGCTGAAGGTCGCCCAGGGCGACCTGACCATCGAGGTGCCGGCGGAGAACTGCGACCTCGTGGGCGTCCGCGACGTCGTGGACAAGGCCGGCGTCGACCGCGTCTTCGGGGTGCTGCGCGCCCCGTACACCGAGGAGCCGACCAACTGGTCGCGCCGGTACAAGGCGAACCTCGAGAAGCTCGCCTCCGGTGACGTGATCAAGGTGGCGGAGGTGGTGCGCGACCTGTACCGCCGCGACCAGGACCGCGGCCTGTCCGCCGGGGAGAAGCGGATGCTGGCCAAGGCGCGCCAGATCCTCGTCTCCGAGCTGGCGCTGGCCGAGAAGACCGAGGAGTCGCGCGCCGAGGCGCTGCTCGACGAGGTCCTGGCCAGCTGAGGCCGGCACGCACCTCCCGCACCGCGTTCGATCCGGCCGACGGCCCCGGGGCGAGCCTCCCCGGGGCCGTCGGCCGGATGCTGCCGGAGCCGGGGAGGGGCCGCGCGTGAGCGCTGTGCCGCGCACCGGCGTCGGGGTCGACGTCCACCCGTTCGCGCCCGCCGGCCAGCAGCGCCCGCTGCGCGTGGCGGGCCTGGAGTGGCCGGGCGAGCCGGGGCTGGCCGGGCACTCCGACGCGGACGTCGCCGCGCACGCAGCGTGCGACGCGCTGTTCTCCGCGGCCGGCATCGGGGACCTGGGCGCCCACTTCGGCATCGCGGAGCCGCGCTGGGCGGGGGCCGCCGGCGCGGTGCTGCTCGCCGAGGCCGCGCGGCGGGTGCGCGAGGCCGGGTTCGAGATCGGCAACGTGGCCGTGCAGGTGGTCGGCCAGCGGCCGCGGCTGGGCCCGCGGCGCGAGGAGGCGCAGCAGGTGCTCTCCGCCGCGTGCGGGGCGCCCGTGTCGGTCTCGGCGACGACGACCGACGGGCTGGGCCTGACCGGCCGGGGCGAGGGGATCGCCGCGATCGCGACGGCCCTCGTCGTCCCGACCGCGACGGCCCCTGTCGTCCCGACGCCTCCGACCCCGGCGTGATCGTGCACGTCCGGCTCGCGCGGGCCGGACGTGCACGATCACGCGCAGAGGTGCGGGCCGGGCGCGGCTCAGCGCGCCGGGCGCCTCAGAGGGCCGTGGGGGTGATCAGGCCCGCCGTCTTCGCGCGCGCGGCCTCGAAGCGCTGGGTCGCGTCGGCCCAGTTGACGACGTTCCACCACGCCGAGACGTAGTCCGCCTTGACGTTGCGGTACTGCAGGTAGAACGAGTGCTCCCACATGTCGAGCATCACGACCGGGACGACGCCGACGGGAACGTTGCCCTGCTGGTCGTAGAGCTGGAACATCACGAGCCGCTGGCCGAGGCTGTCCCACGCCAGCACCGCCCAGCCCGAGCCCTGGATGGTCGTCGCGGTGGCCGTGAACTGGGCCCGGAACCCGTCGAAGGAGCTGAAGTGCTCGTCGATGGCGGCACCCAGCTCCCCGGCCGGCCTGTCCCCGCCGTCCGGGGAGAGGTTCGGCCAGAACACCGAGTGGTTCACGTGCCCGCCGAGGTTGAAGGCGAGGGTCTTCTCCAGGCCGACGATGGAGTCGAAGGAGTTCTTCTCCCGCGCCTCGGCCAGCTTCTCCAGGGTGCTGTTCGCGGCGGAGACGTACGTGGCGTGGTGCTTGTCGTGGTGCAGCTGCATGATCTCGCCCGAGATGTGCGGCTCGAGCGCGGCGTAGTCGTAGGGCAGATCGGGCAGGGTGTACTCGGCCATCGGGTCCTCCGTCGCGACGGGCGTGCTCTGACGCTGATCGATCCTCGCCCACCCGGTGGGCTCCGGCAACGCCGGGTCAGCGGCCGCGGTCGATCCACTCCTGCAGGTGCGGCGCCTCGTCCCCGATGGTCGTCGAGCCCCCGTGCCCGGTCAGCACCGTCGTGGCCGGCGGCAGCGCCAGCAGGCGCTCGCGGATCGACTCGATGATCGTCGGGAAGGAGCTGTAGGAGCGGCCCGTGGCTCCCGGCCCGCCGGCGAACAGCGTGTCGCCGGTGAACACCGTGGCCAGGCCCGGCGCGTAGAAGCACACCGAGCCGGGGGAGTGGCCCGGGGTGTGCAGCACGTGCAGCT
This sequence comes from Quadrisphaera sp. DSM 44207, assembly GCF_900101335.1. Classification (NCBI taxonomy): domain Bacteria; kingdom Bacillati; phylum Actinomycetota; class Actinomycetes; order Kineosporiales; family Kineosporiaceae; genus Quadrisphaera; species Quadrisphaera sp. DSM 44207. Next base: position 14,207 of record NZ_FNKA01000003.1, read on the forward strand.
CCTCCCCGCCGACGGCGATCACCTCGCCGTCCTCGAGGAGGGAGTTGGGGGAGGAGTCCGGGTGCACCGTCGCCCACAGCGCCAGGTCGTCGTGGTGCAGGCGGGTGGGCGCCCCGAAGCGCTGCCCGGCGTCGGGTGCGCGCCGCACGTGGTCGTCGTGGGCGTGGGTGCACAGCACCGCGAGCACCCGGCGCGGGCCGACGACCTCGGCGATCGCCGCCAGGTCGTGGGGCGCGTCGATCACGATGCACTCCTCGTCGTCCCCGACCACCCAGATGTTGTTCTCCACGTCGAACGTCTCGCCGTCGAGCGTGAAGGTGCCCGAGGCGACCCCGGAGTCGATGCGCGCGCTCACAGCTCCTCCTCCGTCGTCGCCGTGAGCGTCGCCCTGTGCTCGACGGTTCGCGCGCTCCGCGCGCTCACAGCTCCTCCTCCGTCGTCGCCGTGAGCGTCGCCCTGTGCTCGACGGTTCGCGCGCTCCGCGCGCTCACAGGACCACCACCGAGCGCAGGACCTCGCCGCGGCCCATCTTCGCGAACGCCTCCTCGACGTCGCCGAGGCCGACGGTCTCGGACACGAAGTCCTCCAGCGGGAAGCGGCCCTGGCGGGAGAGCTCCGCGAGCACCGGGAAGTCGCGGCTGGGCAGGCAGTCGCCGTACCAGCTGGACTTCAGCGCGCCGCCACGGCCGAACACGTCGAGCAGCGGCAGGGTGATCTCCATGGACGGCGTCGGGACCCCGACGAGCACCACCGTGCCCGCCAGGTCGCGGGCGTAGAACGCCTGCCGGTAGGTCTCCGGGCGCCCGACGGCGTCCACGACGACGTCCGCGCCGACGCCGCCGGTGAGCGCGCGGACCGCCTCGACCGGGTCGCTCTCGCGGCTGTCGACGACGTGGGTGGCGCCGAAGCGGCGGGCCTGCTCCAGCTTCCGCGGGTCGACGTCGACGGCGATGATCGTCGTGGCGCCGGCCAGCGCCGAGCCCGCGATCGCCGCGTTCCCCACGCCGCCGCACCCGATCACGGCGACGCTGTCCCCCCGCGTGACGCCGCCGGTGTTCACGGCGGCGCCGAAGCCGGCCATGATCCCGCACCCGAGCAGGCCGGCCGCCGCCGCGGGCACGGCCGGGTCGACCCTCGTGCACTGGCCCGCGTGCACGAGGGTCCTCTCGGCGAAGGCGCCGATGCCCAGCGCGGGGCTGAGCGGCGTGCCGTCGGCCAGCGTCATGGGCTGGGCCGCGTTGTGGGTGTCGAAGCAGTACCAGGGCTCCCCGCGCCGGCACGCGCGGCAGTGCCCGCACACCGCGCGCCAGTTGAGGACGACGAAGTCGCCGACCGCGACGTCCGTGACGCCCTCCCCGACGGCGGAGACGGTGCCGGCCGCCTCGTGCCCCAGCAGGAAGGGGAAGTCGTCGCTGATGCCGCCGTCGCGGTAGTGCAGGTCGGTGTGGCACACCCCGCACGCGGCGACGTCGACGACCGCCTCGAACGGACCGGGGTCGGGGACGACGACGTCCGCGACCTCGACGGGGTCGCCCTTGCTGCGGGCGATGACGCCCTTGACGGTGCTGGCCATGGCCGGACGCTAGCCGACGCGCTCCGGGAGGGCACGGCCCCGGCGCGGGGTCTACGGTCGGGCACGTCCCGCCCCGCGATCCCTGGAGTCGCCGTGGACGACCGACCCACCCGCAGCACGGTCACCGGCGCCGAGCCGGCCGGTGGCGCCCCCTCGGCTGCCGAGGAGCTGGCCCAGCTCGGGTACAAGCAGGAGCTGCGCCGCTCCCTGTCGACCTGGGACCTGCTCGTGTACGGGCTCGTCTTCATGGTGCCGATCGCGCCGTGGGCGATCTTCGGCGTGGTCTACAACGCCTCCTCCGGCATGGTGCCGCTGGTCTACGTCATCGGCCTGGTCGCGATGATCTTCACCGCGCTGGCCTACGCGCAGATGTCGCGGGCGTTCCCGGTCGCCGGGTCGGTCTACGCCTACGTCGGCCGCGGCGTGCACCAGAACCTCGGCTTCCTCGCCGGCTGGACCATCCTGCTCGACTACCTGCTCGTGCCCACATTGCTCTACGTCTTCGCCGCGGAGTCCATGGCCGGGGTCTTCCCCGGCGTGCCGCGCTGGGTGTGGATCATCGTGTTCCTCGCGGTCAACACCACCGTCAACTACGTCGGCATCTCCTTCACCGCGGTGGTGAACCGGCTCTTCCTCGCCGCGGAGCTGCTGTTCGTCGCGATCTTCGTGGTGATGGCCGTGGTGGCGATCAGCCGCGGGGTGAACGGGGCGGTGTTCAGCACGACCCCGCTCTTCGACGCCGCCGACTTCACCCCGGGGCTCGCCGCGGCGGCGCTGTCGATCGCCGTCCTCAGCTTCCTCGGCTTCGACGGCATCGCCACGCTCGCGGAGGAGAGCCGGGGCGGACGCCGTTCCGCCGGCCGAGCCATGATCGCCGGCCTGCTGCTGGTGGCGACGTTCTTCATCGTCCAGACCTGGATGGCCGCCCTCCTCGTGCCCGACGTGGAGCAGTTCGGCGAGGACGAGGTCAACAACGCCTTCTTCGGCATCGTGGAGACGATCAGCAGCCACGGGTGGCAGATCGCCTTCCTCGTGATGAACACCCTCGCCGTCGGCATCGCCAACGCGGTCGCGGCGCAGTCGGCGACGTCCCGCCTGCTGTTCTCCATGAGCCGCGACGGCCGCCTGCCCCGCTGGCTGTCCCACATCAACCCCCGCACGCGGGTCCCCGACCGGGCGATCCTCCTGGTGGGTGCGCTGACGCTCCTGCTCGGCCTCAGGTTCGTCGGCCAGATCGGCCTGATCTCCTCCCTCGTCAACTTCGGCGCGCTGACCGCGTTCCTGCTCCTGCACGTGTCGGTGGTCAGCCACCACCTGGTGCGCTCGGGCAGCCGCAACTGGTTCCTGCACCTGGCGGTCCCGGTGATCGGCTTCTGCATCATCGGGTACGTGCTGCTCAACGCGGGGCTGCCGGCGCAGCTCGGCGGCCTCGTGTGGCTGGTGGTCGGCGCCGGTGTGCTCCTGGTCTACCGCTCCCGGAACCGGGACGCCGTCATCGCGCCGGAGCACGCCGCCTCCGACCGCCCGACCCTCGTGGAGACCGACCGTGGCTGAGCACCTGATCGGCAAGCAGCACGCCACCGCGAGCTTCTCCGCAGCGCACCCGCCGGTCCTGCGCGTCGTCGCCGGCGCCGGCGACCGGATCACCGTCGAGACCGACGACGAGGCCTACGCCCAGATGGAGGCGACCCGGGACCTGGCCGCCGTGACGGCGACCCTGAACCCCGTCACCGGGCCCGTCTTCGTCGAGGGCGCCGAGCCGGGGGACGCCCTCGCCGTGACGGTCCACGACATCACCCCCGGCGAGCAGGGCTGGTCGGTCTACCTGCCCGGCGTCGGCGCGCTGGCGCGCCCGATGGGCGAGGAGATGTTCGTCCGGCGCATCCCGCTGCGCGACGGCCGCGCCCACCTGGCGCAGGGCCTGGCCGTGCCCGTGCGCCCGATGATCGGCTGCATCGGGGTCGCCCCGGCGAGCAGCGAGGCGTCCACGGTCATGCCGTCCTACCCCACCGGCGGCAACACGGACCTGACCGACGTCGCCCCCGGTGCCACCGCGTACCTGCCGGTGCAGGTCGAGGGCGCGCTGCTCTCGATCGGGGACCTGCACGCGGTGATGAGCCGCGGGGAGTCCTCCTTCGTGGCGATCGAGGTCGCCGGGACGGCGACGGTCAGCGTCGACGTCGTCAAGGGCCTGCACCTGCGCGCCCCCCGGGTCGACACCGGGCGCGAGGTCGTCTGCGTCGGGCTGGGGGACCCGGTGCAGGCGTCGATCACCGCCGCGTACGAGGACCTGTTCGCCCACCTCGTCGACGAGCGCGGCTGGGACCGCGGCGACGCCTACGTGGCGATGAGCGCCGAGGCGCACACCGAGCTCGGGGGTCCCACCGGCTCACGGGTGCCGGACCCGCTGCACCCCCTGACCCCGGTCGGCGCCGTCACGCTGGCGCGGATGGCGCACGAGGTGGTCGACGCCCTGGCCACCCGCCCGGCCCGGCGTCCCTGAGGAGCAGCTGCCTGTCAGCGCCGGCACGCGCAGGAGGCCGTGCTCGTGCTGGCAGGAGGTGCGGCCGGCGGCGCCGGTAGGCTCGGGCGGTGACGCTGCGCCTGTACGACACCGCCACCGCCGCGGTGCGTGACTTCACCCCGCTGCAGCCGGGGCGGGCGGGCGTCTACCTGTGCGGGGCCACCGTGCAGGCGCCGCCGCACATCGGCCACCTGCGCTCCGGCGTCGCGTTCGACGTCCTCACCCGGTGGCTGGAGACCGGCCACGGGCTCGCGGTCACCTTCATCCGCAACGTCACCGACATCGACGACAAGATCCTCGCGAGGTCCGCGGAGGCGGGCGCGCCCTGGTGGGCGTGGGCGTACACGCACGAGCAGGCGTTCACCGCCGCCTACGACGCCGTGGGCGTGCGGCGCCCGACGTACGAGCCGCGCGCGACCGGGCACGTGCCGGAGATGGTCGAGCTGGTGCAGGTCCTCCTCGAGCGCGGGCACGCCTACGCCTCCTCGGGCGAGGGCGCCGCGGCCGGTGACGTCTACTTCGACGTCCGCTCCTTCCCCCAGTACGGCTCGCTGACGCACCAGCGCCTCGACGACATGGCCCCCGCCGAGGACGCCGACCCGCGCGGCAAGCGCGACCCGCGCGACTTCGCGCTGTGGAAGGCGCACAAGCCCGGGGAGCCGGAGTCGGCGTCCTGGCCGACGCCGTTCGGGCGCGGGCGCCCCGGCTGGCACCTGGAGTGCTCGGCGATGGCGCGCCGGTACCTCGGCGACGCCTTCGACGTCCACGCCGGCGGCCTGGACCTGCGCTTCCCCCACCACGAGAACGAGCAGGCGCAGTCGCGCGCCGCGGGCCTGCCCTTCGCCGCGTACTGGCTGCACAACGGCTGGGTGACGCAGGGCGGGGAGAAGATGAGCAAGTCGCTCGGCAACTCCCTGGTGGTCTCCACCGTGCTCGAGCGCACCCGGCCGCTGGCGCTGCGCTACTACCTCGGCTCGGCCCACTACCGCTCGGCGCTGGAGCACTCCCCGGAGTCCCTCGCCGAGGCCGAGGCCGCCGTCGGGCGCGTGGAGGCCTTCCTCGAGCGCGGGGCGCGGTGGCGCGGCGCGACGGCCTCCGAGGAGCTGCCGACCGCGTTCCGCGCCGCCATGGACGACGACCTCAACGTGCCGGCGGCCCTCGCCGTCGTGCACGAGACCGTGCGCGCCGGCAACGCCGCGCACGACGCGCGGGACGACGACGCCGCCTACGCCGCCTGGGTGGCGGTGTGGAACATGACGGACGTGCTCGGGGTGAACCCGATGCACCCGCACTGGAGCGCCGGGGAGCGCGACACCGCGGCGCTGGCGGCGCTCGACGCGCTCGTGCGGGCGCAGCTGGCGGCCCGCGCCGACGCGCGGGCGCGCCGCGACTACGCGAGCGCGGACGCCGTGCGCGACGCCCTCGCCGCTGCTGGGATCGCCGTCGAGGACACCCCCGACGGCGCCCGCTGGACCCTCGCCCCCGCCCGGGGCGTCGACGTGGCTGGGAGGTCCTGAGATGGCCGGCAACTCCGCGCGCCGCGGCGCCGTGCGCAAGCCCGGGTCGAAGAAGGGCGCGACCGTCGGCACCGGCGGCAAGAACCGCCGGTCCCTGGAGGGTCGCGGCCCCACGCCCCCGGCCACCGAGCGCACGGGGCACCCCGCCGCGCGGCGCGCCGCCGCGGCGGAGCGCCGCGCGGCGAGCGGCTCCGGCCGCTCCGGCGGCTCCGGCGGCGGCGGCGGTGGCGGTGGCGGCCGCGGTGGCTCCGGCGGTGGCGGCGGTGGGGGCCGCGGCGGCGGGGGACGCGGTGGCGGTCGCGGCGCGGGCGGGCGCGCCTCCTCGGCGGAGGCGGTGGCCGGGCGCAACTCCGTGGTCGAGGCGCTGCGGGCGCACGTGCCGGCCACGGCGCTGCACGTCGCGGCCCGCATCGACACCGACGACCGCGTGCGCGAGGCCCTGAAGACGGCGTCCGCGCGCGGGCTGCCGGTGCTGGAGACCACGCGCGGCGACCTGGACCGGATGACGGACGGCGCGATCCACCAGGGCCTCGTGCTGCAGGTTCCGCCCTACGAGCACGCCAGCCTCGACGACCTGCTCGCCCGGGCGGCCGACGCCGGCCAGGAGCCGCTCGTCGTCGCCCTCGACGGCGTGACGGACCCGCGCAACCTCGGCGCCGTCGTCCGCTCCGCCGCCGCGTTCGGCGGGCACGGCGTCCTCGTGCCCGAGCGCCGCTCGGTGGGCATGACCGCGGCGGCGTGGAAGACGTCCGCGGGCGCGGCCGCGCGCGTGCCCGTGGCGCGCGAGACCAACCTCACCCGGGCGCTGGAGGCCGCCCAGCGCGCCGGCTGCGCGGTCGTCGGCCTCGACGCCGACGGCGACGTCGCGCTGCGCTCGGAGGACCTCGCGCGGGTCGCCGACGGCCCGCTCGTGCTCGTCGTCGGGTCGGAGGGCAAGGGCCTCTCGCGCCTGGTGCGCAGCACCTGCGACCTGGTCGCCTCGATCCCGATGGCCGGGCCGGTGGAGTCCCTCAACGCCGGCATCGCCGCCGCGGTCGCCCTGTACGAGGTCGCCAGCCGCCGCGCGGAGGCCGACCGGCGGTGACCGCTCAAGGCGCCGCCGGGCGGCGCCGATGCACCCGGTCGGGGCGCGCCGCCGGGGCTGCGCGGAGCGGGGGTGTGCCGTGGCAGCGTCGTCCTTGCGCCTGTGGCGCACCGGCCGCTGGTCCGCGCTGACGACCCCTCCCGCCGTGGCCACGCCCCGCGTCATCGCCCTGTGCACGGGCCTGATGTACGTGGTCGGCGGCCTCGTGGCGTGCGCGACCACCCTCGTCGAGGGCCGCCCGGGCCGCGACGAGGGCGTGCTGCGCCTCATCGCCGTCACGGGGTTCGCCATCGGCGTCGCCGTCCTGCTCTCCCGGGGCTGGCGCTCGCGGTGGGCGGACCACGCCAGCGTGCTCGGCGGCACCGCCATGGTCACCTGGGGCGTCACGGTCTCCGGCGGCGGGACGTCGGCGCTCGGCTACGCCGCCCTCTACGTCCTCGTCGTCGTGGACGCGTTCTTCTTCTTCTCCTGGCCCCTGGCGCTCGCGCACCTGCTCGGCGTCCTGCTGCTCGGCGGCGCCGCCCTGGCGTCCCAGTCCTTCGTCGGGCCCGACGCGCTCGTCATGGGCGGCGGCACGGTCGTGATGTGCTCGGCCATCGTCGGGTGGCTCGTGCGGGCGACCGCGGCGGCCGAGCAGGACCCGCTGACCGGCCTCGTGAACCGCCGCGGCCTGGAGCGGCGCCTGCAGGAGGCGATCGCGCACGCCGAGCGCGGCGGGCCCGGCCTCGCCGTGGCGCTGGTGGACCTCGACCGGTTCAAGTCCGTCAACGACGCCGAGGGCCACGGCGCCGGCGACCGCCTGCTGCGCTCCGTGGGGCGCGGGTGGGCCGGGTGCGTGCCGCCCGGCGCCGTCCTCGGCCGCTGGGGCGGCGACGAGTTCGCCCTGCTGCTGTCCGGCGGCACGGGCGCGGAGGCCGCGCGCGTCGTGGACGAGCTGCGCGCCCAGCTGCCGCCGGGGCGCACCTGCTCGGCCGGCACCGCGGAGTGGGAGGCCGGGGACTCCGCCTCCCTGCTCACCGCGCGCGCCGACGCCGCGCTGTACCAGGTCAAGCGCACGGGGCGGGGCCGCACGAACGAGCACGCCAGCGCCGTCGCCGACGGGCGCGCGGTGCGCGCCGGCCTCGAGCGCGGCGAGTTCGAGGTGCACCTGCAGCCGGTCGTGGACCTCGCCGCCGGGGCCGAGGTCGTGGGCGCCGAGGCGCTCGTGCGCTGGCGCCACCCCGAGCGCGGCCTCGTGATGCCCTCGGAGTTCCTGCCCCAGGCGGAGCTGAGCGGCGTCGTCCTCGACGTCGGCCGCTGGGTGCTCGCCACCTCGTGCCGCCTCGCGGCGTCCTGGCCCCTGCGCGCGGACGGCACCCACCGCGTCGTCAACGTCAACGCCTCCGGCCGCGAGCTGGAGCAGCCGGGCTACGCCGCCGGGGTGCGCCAGGCCCTCGCCGAGGCCGGGCTGCCGCCGCGCGCCCTCGTCCTCGAGATCACCGAGGGCGTCCTGGACCTGGAGTCGCCCACCGTGCTGGCGTGCCTGGCGGAGCTGCGCGAGCTCGGGGTGCGCGTGGCCATCGACGACTTCGGCACCGGCTTCTCCAGCCTCTCGCGCCTGGGCCGCCTCGACCTCGACGTCCTGAAGGTCGACCGCTCCTTCGTCGCGGCCATCCGGCGCGCGGACGGCGAGGCGCCCCTGGTGGCCGCGATCCTCGCCCTGGCCCGCGCCCTGGAGATGGACGTCGTCGCCGAGGGCGTGGAGACGTCCGAGCAGGCGGAGTGGCTGCGCCGCAACGGCTGCCGGGACGCCCAGGGCTACCTGTTCTCCCGCCCCGTGCCCGCCGCGGAGTTCGCCCTCCTGCTCGAGGCTCAGGCCGGGCGGTCGGTGGAGACCGCCGGCACCTGAGGGGCGCGCTCGGCGGGCGGGACCACCGGCAGCGGGCCGGTGGGGGAGACCGCGGTCATCTGGCCCGTGCCGGTCACGAGCACGGCCGCCTCGTCGGGGCGGTGGCGCAGCACCCCATCGACGTAGCTCTGCACCGCCTCCGAGAGCGGCACGTCGCGGCCCAGCTGCTCCGAGCGGTACCACCGGTGCTCGAGGACCTCGTGGAAGACCTCCGCGGGCTCCAGCTTGCGCCGCAGCTCGCGCGGCACCACCCGCACCACCGGCTCGAAGACGCTGGTCAGCCAGTCGTGGGCGACGATCTCCTCGTCCTCGCCCTGGCGGTCGGTCGCGGCCCGGTAGCCGTCGAGGTCGTTGAGCAGGCGCCGCGCCTGGTTCTGCTGCACGTCCAGGCCCGTCAGGCGCAGCAGCCGCCGCGAGTGGTGCCCGGCGTCGACGACCTTCGGCTGGATCTGCACCATCGCGCCGCCGACGTCGGTGCTGATCGCCAGCTCCCCGACGTCGAAGCCGAGGTCGTTCAGGCGCTGGATGCGCGCCTGCACGCGCCAGCGCTCACCCTGCTCGAAGGACTCCAGCTCGGTCAGCTCCGTCCACAGCGACCAGTAGCGCTCGACGATGTGGGAGGCGACGGCCACCGGGTCGACGTCCTCGTCGAGGTACTCGCCGGCCTGCAGGTCCATCAGCTCGCCGGCGATGTTCGTGAACGCGACGTCGAGGTCGTACTCGCGCTGGCCGTCCGAGAGCCGGTCGTGCAGCTCCCCGGTCTCGGCGTCGACGAGGTACGCCGCGAACTCGCCGGCGTCGCGGCGGAAGAGGGTGTTCGACAGCGACACGTCGCCCCAGAAGAAGCCCGTCAGGTGCAGGCGCACCAGCAGCACGGCGAGGGCGTCGACGAGCCGGCGGGCGGTGTCGGGCTGCAGCGAGCGGCTGAACAGCGCCCGGTACGGCAGCGAGAACTGCAGGTGCTGGGTGACCAGGGCGGGGTCCATCTCCGCGCCGCCCGGGGTGGTGCGCCCGGAGACGACGGCGACCGGGCTCACGCAGGGGACGTCCAGGCGCTTGAGGAGGCGCAGCAGCTCGTACTCGCGGCGGGCGAGGGACTCGCTGATCTCCTTGACGGCGAGCACGCGCCCCGACAGGCGCACGAAGCGCACGACGTGCCGGGAGATGCCCCGGGGCAGCGCGGCGAGGGTCTCGGCGGGCCAGTCCTCCAGGGGCAGCTGCCACGGCAGGTCCGGCAGCGCGAGCGCGGCCGGGTCCGTGGTCGCTGCGGTGATCTGCAGGGACGGCGCCATGGGCAGCATCCTCCCACCGCCGGGCGCGGCGGAGGGGGCGCACCGCGCAGGCGGTGCGCCCCCTCTCGCGGCGGCGGCCGGTCGGGTTGGTCGGGCCGGCCGCCGCCTGCGCTCAGGCCTCGATGCGGTGGCCGTCCTGGGTGTCGAACAGGTGCGTGTGGCCCTGCTTGGGGGTCAGGTTCACCACGGCGCCCTTCTCCGGAGGACGGCGGCCGTCGACGCGGGCGATGATCTGCTTCTCGTCGCCGCCGGAGAACTTCGCCCGCCCGTAGATGTAGGCGTCCGCGCCGAGCTCCTCGACGACGTCGACCTCGACCGGCAGGCCGGTGGAGGCGAGCTCGAGGTCCTCCGGGCGCACGCCCACGGTGACCCGGCGGTCCGCGCGGGCCTCGGACAGGGCGGTGCGGGTCACGGGGAGGATCGCGGAGCCGAACTGCACGCCGCCGTCGGCGACGGGCAGCTCGAGCAGGTTCATCGCCGGGGAGCCGATGAAGCCCGCGACGAACACGTTCGCCGGCCGGTCGTACATGTGCCGCGGGGTGTCGACCTGCTGCAGCACGCCGTCCTTGAGCACCGCGACCCGGTCGCCCATGGTCATGGCCTCGACCTGGTCGTGGGTGACGTACACCGTGGTGACGCCGAGGCGGCGCTGCAGCTGGGCGATCTGCGTGCGGGTCTGCACGCGCAGCTTCGCGTCCAGGTTGGACAGCGGCTCGTCCATGAGGAACACCTGGGGCTGGCGCACGATGGCGCGGCCCATGGCCACGCGCTGGCGCTGGCCGCCGGAGAGGGCCTTCGGCTTGCGGTCCAGGTACTGCTCGAGGTCGAGGATCTTGGCCGCCTCCTGCACGCGGGTGCGGATCTCGTCCTTCTTCACGCCGGCGATCTTCAGGGCGAAGCCCATGTTGTCGGCCACGGTCATGTGCGGGTACAGCGCGTAGTTCTGGAACACCATGGCGATGTCCCGGTCCTTCGGCTGGACGTCGGTGACGTCGCGGTCGCCGATGAGGATGCGGCCGGAGTTGACGTCCTCGAGGCCGGCGAGCATGCGCAGCGACGTGGACTTGCCGCAGCCGGAGGGGCCGACGAGGACGAGGAACTCGCCGTCGGCGATGTCGAGGTCCAGCGCGTCCACGGCGGGGCGGTCCGCCCCGGGGTACACGCGCGAGGCGTGGTCGAAGGTGACGGTGGCCATGGTGTGTCCTCCCACCGGCAGGAACGTGCCGGACGATCCGAGTGAGGGGCCTGCGCGGGCCGGGCGGCGCGCGCAGAGGACGCGGCGACCGTCGGGACGCCGGTGTCCGCGATGGAGTCTGCCCCATGCGGCGCGGCGCGGGAAGCCCGGCGCGGCAGGCCCGGCGCGGCAGGCCCGGCGCGGCAGGCCCGGCGCGTCAGGTCCGGCGCGTCAGGCCCGGCGGGAGAGCAGGTGCTGCAGCAGGACGGCGACCGCCTCGGGGTCGGGCACGCGGTACGGCGCAGCGGTCTCGCCCGGGCCGACCTTGACCGGCACGTCGCCCGCGGCGGTGTCGAGGACGGCGAAGGCGTCCTCGTCCGTGACGTCGTCCCCGGCGAACAGGGCGGCGTCGACGCCGAGGCGGGAGCGCAGGGCGGCGACCGCGCTGCCCTTGTCGGCGTCGACCACCGACAGCTCCACGACCTCCTTGCCCCGCATCGCGCGCACCCCGGGCAGCGTCGCCGGCCCCGTCAGGGCCGCCGCGGTCGCCTCCGCCGCGACGTCCGGGCTGGCGCGCCGGGTGTGCAGGACCGCGCCGGCGGGCTTGCGCTCGAGCGCGGTGCCCTCGTGGGCCGCGACGACCGCCCCCAGCCCCTCGACGACCTGCGCGAGCAGGGCCTCCTGCTCGGCGCTCAGCTCCAGCACCGCGCCGGCGACCTCCGCGCCGTGGCTGGCGACGAGCACCGCGGACGGCGGCGGGTCGGCGACCGCCCGCAGGCTCTCCAGCGAGCGGCCGCTGACCAGGGCCACCGTGACGCCGTCCGCCGCGGCCAGACCGGCCACCGCGGCGGCGGAGGCCGGCAGCGGCCGCGCGTCGCCCGGCTGGGCCACGATGGGCGCCAGGACGCCGTCGAAGTCGAGGGCGACGAGCACGGGGGAGCGGGCGGCGAAGGCCTCCAGCGCGGTGAGCAGCGACGGGTCGAGCGCCGGCGCGGTCACGACCCCTCCGCCGTCGCTGTCCCCGCCGTCGCCGCTGTCGCTGTCGCCGCTGTGGCCGCCGTCACGGCCGGCGGGTCCTGCAGCGCCTTCAGGAACGCCGCCGCCCAGGCGGCGACGTCGTGCTCCATCACGCGGCGGCGCAGCGCCCGCATGCGGCGCGACTGCTCGCGCGGCGGCATCTCCAGGGCCCGCGCGATCGCGTCCTTGAGGCCGTCGATGTCGTGGGGGTTGACGCTCAGCGCCTGGGTGAGCTCGTCGGCGGCGCCGGTGAACTCGCTGAGCACCAGCACCCCGCCCTCGTCGAAGCGCGAGGCCACGTACTCCTTGGCCACGAGGTTCATGCCGTCGCGCAGGGACGTGACGAGCATGACGTCGGCGGCCTGGTAGAGCGCCTCCATCTCGTCGCGCGGCTGGTTGTGGTGCAGGTAGTGCACGGCCGGGTGCCCCAGGGAGCCGTGGTCGCCGTTGATGCGGCCCACCGTCAGCTCGATCTCGTCGCGCAGCTGGCGGTAGCTCTCCACCCGCTCCCGGCTGGGCGTGGCCACCTGCACGAGCACGGTGTCCTCGGGGTCGATCCGCCCGTCGGCCAGCAGCTCCCCCCACGCCTTCAGGCGGTGGGTGATGCCCTTGGTGTAGTCCAGGCGGTCGACGCCGAGCGCCAGGCGGCGGGGAGCGCCCAGCTCGAAGCGCAGCTCGGCCACGCGCGACTGCACCCGCGGCGAGCGCGCCATCTCGTCGACGGCCCGGGAGTCGATGGAGATCGGGAAGGCCGTCGCGCGCACGGTGCGGCTGCCGCCGTCGGGGGAGGGCACGCTCACCTGCTGGACGCGGCTGCTCAGACCCAGGGCCCGCCGGCAGGCGCGCAGGAAGTTGTTGGCGTCCGACATGCGCTGGAACCCGAGCAGGTCGGCGCCGAGCAGGCCCTCGACCACCTGCCGCCGCCAGGGCAGCTGGGCGAACAGCTCGTAGGGCGGGAACGGGATGTGGTTGAAGAAGCCGATCCGCAGGTCGGGACGGCGCTCGCGAAGCATCGCCGGCACCAGCTGCAGCTGGTAGTCCTGCACCCACACCGTCGCCCCCTGCGACGCCTGCTCGGCCGCGGCGTCCGCGAAGCGGTCGTTGACCTTGACGTAGGCCTCCCACCACTCGCGGTGGTACTCCGGCTGGGCGATCACGTCGTGGTACAGCGGCCACAGGGTGCCGTTGGAGAACCCCTCGTAGTAGCGGGCGACCTCCTTCTTCGACAGCGGCACCGCCACCAGGTGCATGCCGCCCTGGTCGAAGGGCTCGGGCGCCTCCCCGGCGTCCCCGGACCAGCCCACCCACGCGCCGTCGGCCTCGCGCATCACGGGTTCGAGGGCGGTCACCAGGCCGCCGGGCGACGTGCGCCAGGTGGTGGTGCCGTCGGCGTCGACGACCCTGTCCACGGGCAGCCTGTTGGCCACCACGACGAAGTCGTAGCCCGCTCGCGGCACGCGCGCCCCTCCCGTCGGGATCCGACTCGTCAGCCTAGTGATCGGGCGCGCGACGGCATCCCGAGCGCGCTCCGCGTACGGTGGCGGCATGCACGGCGCAAGCCCCTCGCGGCTGGGCCCGTACCGGCTGCTGCACGTCATCGGCGGCGGTGGCATGGGCGTCGTCCACCTGGCGGTGGACCCGCAGGGGCGCGCCGTGGCCGTCAAGGTGCTGCGGCCCCACGTGGCCGCCGACCCCAGCGCGCGGCACCGCCTGGCGCGCGAGGTCGACACCCTGCGCCGGGTGCGCTCGCCGCACGTCGCTGAGGTGCTGGACGCCGACCCGGACGCCGAGCCGCCCTACCTCGTCACCCAGTTCGTGCCCGCGCCGCCGCTGGACGCGCACGTGGAGGCCGTCGGGCCGCTGGCCGGGGCGGACCTCGCGCGCCTCGGCCTGGGCCTCGGGGACGCCCTGGCCGCGATCCACGACGCGGGCGTGGTGCACCGCGACCTCAAGCCCGGCAACGTCCTCGTCTCCGACGGCGACCCCGTCGTCATCGACTTCGGCATCGCCCAGATCGCGGACGACGTCCGGCTGACCAGCACCGGGCTCGTCATGGGCACCCCCGGCTACCTCTCGCCCGAGGTGCTGGACGGCGGTGCGGTGACCGTCTCGGCCGACTGGTGGGGCTGGGCCGCCGTGCTGGCCTTCGCGGCCACGGGGCGCCCGCCGTTCGGCACCGGGCCGGCCGAGGCCGTGCTCAGCCGGGTGCGGCGCGGCGAGGCCGACCTGGACGGCGTGCCCGCACCGCTCGCGCCCGTGCTCGCGGCGGCCCTGCGTCCGGACCCCGCCGACCGCCCGACGCCGCGGCGCCTGCGCGAGGCGGTGCAGGCGCTGCCCGCCGCCGTGCCCGCGTCGTCCGTGCCCGCGTCGTCCGCGCCCGCGGCGTCCGAGCGCGCCCACCCGGACGAGGAGGACCGCACCCGGGTCGTCGCGGTGCCGGCGGGCGCAGCGGGTGCGGTGACGACACCGCTGCTGCGCGGCGGCGCCGGGTGGGACGAGCGCGACGACCCGGACGCCACCACGCAGGTCCCGGCGTCGACGGCGCCGCTGGCGGCGGGCTCCGGCGCGGGGGCCGCCGGTGCCGCGGCCACCCGGCCGGTGCCCGCGGCGACGCAGCCGGTGGCGACCGGCGCGCCGTCCCCGGCGGCGGCCACGACGCAGCTGCCGGCGGGGACGGCCGGTGCCCCCGCGCAGGCCGCCGTCCCCGCGCCGCCGCCGGCGCCCGCGGTGCCCTGGGGCCCCGGCCCGTACGCGGGCCACCCGGTGCCCGGCGGCTACGGCGCGCCGGCGTGGCCGCACGAGCAGGGCGCGCTCGCGCCGCCGGCCCGGCGCAGCGGCACCCTCGCGGCGCTGCTGCTGGCCCTGGTCGTGAGCGCGGCGGTCGCGCCCCTCACGACGGCGATCCTCGCCGCGCTCCTCGGGGTGGCGGCCCGCACCGTCGACCGCGTCGCCGGGGCCGCTGCCCGCCGCCGCTTCGAGCGGGGGCCGCGCCGCTCCGACGGCGCGCTGACCGCCCTGGGCGTCCCCGGGCACCTGCTCGCCGCGCTCCTGACGTCGGTGCCGGCGCTGCTCCTGCCCGCGCTCGTGGGCGTCAGCGTCGCGGCGCTCGTCGGCTGGGCCGTCGACCCGGCCACGGCGGTCGCGCCCGGCCAGTCCCTGCCGCTGGCCGCCGGCGCCGCGGCCGCCGTCCTGACCGCGTGGTGGGGCCCCGGGTCCGCCTCGCTGCGCTCGGGGTCGCGCCGGATCGTGCGCGCGGTGGCGCCCGGGCCCGTCGGCGCGCAGGTCGCCGTCGCCGTCCTGGTGCTCGTCGCGCTCGCGGCGGTGCTCGTCGTGCTCGGCAACCAGGGACAGCCGGACTGGAGCCCGCTGCCGGCCTCGCCGCTGCCCGCGGGAGCGGCGCTGGGGTCGTTCCCGACCTGACCCCGGCGTGGGCGCCCTCCTCGGCGCGCGGGGGAGGGGAGTGCGTTCCGGGCGAGGCCGACACCGGGTGGGGTCTGCGGCGCGAGCCTGTGGACGCACGGGCGGCGCCACCCGGACGGCGGTGCGCTGCCGGCCCGCGCCCGGGTGCGGTGCCTACCCTGGAGGACATGACCGTCGGACCTCGTGCACGCGCCGCCCTGCTGGCGCTGCTGACAGCGCTGCTCCTGCCGGTGGGGCTGGTCGCCACCGCCGGTGCCGCGAGCGCGCACACCCGGCTCGTCGCCACCGACCCCGCGGACGGCGCTCGGCTCGACGCCCCGGCCGGCGCGATCACCCTGACGTTCAACCAGTCCGTGATCGCGCTCGGCACCGAGGTGGCGGTCGCCGGCCCCGGGGGGCCGGTCGCGGTGACGGACCTGTCGGTGGACGGCGAGACGGTCACCGCGCGCCTCGACACGAGCGGGCCGGCGGGGGAGCACACCGTGACCTGGCGCGCGACGTCCGCGGACGGGCACCCGGTCTCGGGGGAGTTCGGCTACACCGTGGCCACGGCGCCCGAGCCGAGCACCGCACCGAGCACCGCACCGAGCACCGCACCGAGCACCGTGCCGAGCGAGGACCCGTCCGCCGGGGCCGCTGCGGCGCCGTCCGCGTCGTCCCCGCCGGCGCCGTCCTCCGGGGCGGACACCGACGCCGAGGCGGCGATGGCGACGGAACCGGCCCCGGCGTCGGGCGGCTCCGTGCCCGTGGTCGCGTGGTTCGTCGTCGCCGCGGTGGTGCTCGTGGCCGCCGGTGGCATCCTCACCCGGGCGCGGCGCCACCCCTGAGCCCGCCCTCGCGCCGATCACGGACTGATCCGGGGTGTCGCGGCCCAGTACCCCGGACGAGCCCACGATCACCGGTCGCTGCCCGCCGCCGCACGCCTCGGAGGCGATGGCGCCCTAGGCTGGACGGCGCTCCGCCAGCATGGCGCAACTGGTAGCGCACCCGACTTGTAATCGGGCGGTTGCGGGTTCGAGTCCCGCTGCTGGCTCCGTCGTCGACCTGCCGGTCGCGCCTCAGTCGGCCTCTGCCGCGGGGGTCGAGCTCCTCACCCGTGGGCGCTGGCGCCGAGGAAGGGGTCGATGACGGCGAAGGTGGCCGCGGGGGCCTCGCTGGT
This sequence comes from Quadrisphaera sp. DSM 44207, assembly GCF_900101335.1. Lineage (NCBI taxonomy): Bacteria > Bacillati > Actinomycetota > Actinomycetes > Kineosporiales > Kineosporiaceae > Quadrisphaera > Quadrisphaera sp. DSM 44207. The sequence continues at coordinate 30,855 of NZ_FNKA01000003.1, forward strand.
GGGCAGGTGCCTGGCCCCCGGGACGACGGTGAAGCGGGCGTCGGCGAAGGCGTCGGCGTAGGCGCGCCCGTAGGCAGGCGGGACGACGGGATCCCGCTCGCCCCAGACGACCAGCACGGGAACGCGGACGGCCGCCAGGCGGTGGAGCAGGGAGGCGTCCCACATCGTCGGGCCGGTGTAGTGCTGCAGCAGGGCGAGGGCCGCCGGCGACGGGCCGCGACCGGGAGGGGGCGCGGCGGGCGGCTCGGCGGGCTCGGGGCCGACGGCTCCCACCAGCACCAGGCGGCCGACGCGACCGGTGGTGTCCCGCGCGGCCATCTCCGCGGCGACCCAGCCCCCGAAGGAGCTGCCCAGGACGGCGACGTCCTCCAGCCCCAGGTCCGCTGACGCAGTGCGGCGGGTACGCGCCGGCCCAGGTCCAGGCGTGGCTCGAGCGGTCAGGCGTCCCGCCTGGTCAGCATCACCACGCCCGCGACGAGGGGGACGAGGGCCCAGGCGGCCAGCGTCCCGGCCGCGGCGGCGTCGGAGATGGCGGCGGCACCGGGCACCGTCGAGGTCAGCGAGTCCCCGGCGGCGCTGGGGAAGTAGTCCGCGGCCGTCTCCACCCAGCTCCACGGCAGCAGGGGCAGGATCGGGGGGATCACGAAGGCGATGGCGACGAGCGCCGTGATGCTCATCGCCGTGCTGCGCGCCATCGCGGCCAGCCCCAGCCCGAGCAGCGCGACCGCCATCAGGTACCCGGCGTTGCCCAGGACCGCGCCCCAGGAGAACGCCAGGCCCCCCTCGACGACGAGGGACCCGACCCACAGGGCCCCGGCCGACAGCCCCAGGGCCACCGGTGCGACCACCGCCACGAGCACGACGGCCTTGGCCAGCAGCACCGGCCACCGTCGCGGCACCGCGGTCAGGCTGGCCGTGATCGTGCCGGTGGCGTACTCCCCGGACATCTGCAGCACACCGAGCACCCCGAGCACGAGGCCGGCCAGCCTCGTGCCGGCCAGCACCGCGCGCACGGAGTCCCCGCCGAAGGTGTCGCCGAAGTCGGCGTCGTCCCCGCCGAAGCCGCCGCCGTCGCTGCCGAGGTCGGAGCCGATCGCGGCGGCCAGGCCCAGGCTGACGGCCACCGCGAGGGCCAGGGCCATCCAGGTCGAGCGCAGGGAGCGCGTCTTGGTCCACTCCGAGAGCACCGCGCGGGGCAGGCCGGCGCCGCGCCGCTCGGGCCGCTCGGGCCGCTCCGGCCGCTCCGGCCGCTCGGAGTGCGAGGGGTGGGCGGGGTGGGCGGGGTGGGCGCTGCCGGGGCGCTGCGGCGCGCGTCCGCCGCCGTCGGTGGTGGTCACGGGGACCAGGGTGGTGGTCATGCTGCGTCCTCGAGGGTCTGGGCGTGGCTGGAGCGGTCGGTCGAGCGGGCGGTCGGGCGGCCGTCGGTCCCGTCGGTGCGGTACTCGCGGCTGGTGTCGGTGAGGGCCATGTAGGCCTCCTCCAGGGAGGCGGTCTCGGTGCGCAGCTGGTGCAGCGGCAGCCCGTGGGCGGCGGCCAGGTCGCCGATCGCGTCCGCGCCGGCGCCGCGCACGCTCATCCGCCCGGGCTCGACGTCGGTGACCGAGGCGCCGGACGCCAGCAGCAGCCGTGCGAGGTCGGCGGCCCGCGGGGAGGCCACGGTCACCGGCCGGTCGGTGGCCGTGGCGATCAGCCCCTCGACGGTGGTGTCGGCCAGCAGCCGGCCGCGACCGATGACGATCAGGTGCTCGGCGGTCACGGCCATCTCGCTCATCAGGTGGCTGGAGATGAGGACGGTGCGGCCCTCGGCGGCCAGGGAGCGCAGCAGGGTGCGGATCCAGAGCACCCCGTCGGGGTCCAGCCCGTTGACGGGCTCGTCGAGGATGACCGTGGCCGGGTCGCCGAGGAGCGCTACGGCGATCCCGAGGCGCTGGCCCATGCCGAGGGAGAACGACCCGGCCCTCCTGCGGGCCGCGCTGCGCAGGCCGACCAGGTCGATCACCTCGTGCACCCGCCGGCGCGGCAGCCCGTGGGTCTGGGCCAGGGAGAGCAGGTGGTGGTAGGCGCTGCGACCCGGGTGCACCGCCCTGGCCTCCAGCAGCGCCCCCACCTGCCGCAGCGGCGCCCGGTGCTGGACGTAGGAGCGCCCGTCGACCAGGGCCGACCCGCTGGTGGGCCTGTCCAGACCCATGACCATGCGCATGGTGGTGGACTTCCCGGCGCCGTTGGGCCCCAGGAACCCGGTGATCGCGCCGGGGCGGACGGTGAAGCTCAGGTCGTCGACGGCGGTCTTGTCGCCGTACCGCTTGGTCAGGCCTCGGACCTCGATCATGCGCTGCTCCTGGAGTCGTCGGTGCGGGCCGCTCCGGCCTGCTCCGACGCTAGGGAGCCCTCCGGTGCGGGCACGAGCACCGGAAGGACCGACCGCACCCCCCGGCTGCTCCTCCTCACGTCGCACCCCCTCCGACCTCCGGGGGATGCGCGAGGGCGGAAGTTCATCCCTGCGGTGCTGGGACCGGCAGCCGCGGCGCTCCAGTGTGGGCACCGGCCGCGACGGCGGGTGCGAGCACCCGGCCGCCTGGGCCCCCGACCCGCAGGAGGTGCCGTGTCCGACGTCCGCACCGCCGTGCTCCCGCGCCCGACCACGACCGCTGACGCCGCCGGAGCGCCGGGAGCGGGCCGCACCGCCCTCCGCACCGCCCGCCGCACCGGCCACCGCACCGCCCGCCGCACCGCCCGCCGCACCGGCCACCGCACCGCACACCGCACCGCACACCGCACACCGCACCGCACCGGCCGCCGCCTGGTCCTCGCGGTCCTGGGCCTGCTCACCGTCGTCGTGCTGGTCGTGCAGCTGGGCTCCGTGGACCTGCTCGCCCAGCTCGCCGGCGCCGACCCGGGGTGGGCGCTGGTCGCCGTGGCCGCCTCGCTGGTCCCCGTCCTGGGGGCCGCGATCAGCCTCGCCGCGTTCGCTCCGGGGAGGATCCCCTGGGGGCGCACCCTCGGCGTCCAGGTCGCCTCGAGCTTCGTCAGCGTGGTGATGCCGCCGTCCGTCGGGCAGCTGGCGGTCAACGCGCGGTTCCTGCACCTGCTCGGCCACAGCGCCGCGGGCGTGACGGCCACCGTCGGGCTGACCCAGCTCTCGAGCGTGGTCGTCACGCTCGTCCTGCTCGCGGGGGCCGTGGCCGTCAGCGGGGCCCCGATCCCTGCGGTGCCGTGGACGGCGGTCCTCGCGGTGGCGGCCCTGGCCGGCGCGGGCCTCGTGGTGGCGGCGCTGCCGCGGCCGCGGCGCTCGCTCGCGGCCGTGCTGCACCGGCACCTGGAGCAGGTGGGCCCCCGCCTGCGCGAGGTCGGCCGGCGACCGGTCAGGATCGCCGCCGGCGTCGGCGGTAACCTGCTGATCACGGCCGGGTACGTCGCCGTCCTCGACGCCTCGCTGCGCGCCTTCGACGTCTCCCTGCCGCTGCTGCAGACCGCGCTCGTGATGCTGGTCGGCAACGCGCTCGGCTCGGCCGCCCCCACGCCCGGCGGGCTGGGCGCCGTCGACGCCGCGCTGAGCGCCGGGCTGGTGGCCGCCGGCCTGCCCGCCGCCGAGGCGCTGTCCGCGGTGCTCCTGTACCGCTGCACCACGGTGTGGCTGCGGGTGCCGCCCGGCTGGCTGGCCTTCACGCTGCTGCGCCGCCGGCACGCCCTGTGAGGGCGCTCTGGCCCTGGGCGCGCCGAGGGCGTCCTGTCGCACGCGGGCAGCACACTCGGCCCGTGAGCGCTGAGCCCGTGACCGACGTCGCCGCCGCCCGCCGGTTCGTGCAGCTGCACGGCCGCCTGCTGGACCGGCGGCGCCTGGCGCACCTGCTCGAGGGCGCACCGGCCGCGGCGGTGGCCGCGGCGGTGGCCGCCTACGCCAACCCCGACGGCGGGTACGCGGGTCTGGTCGAGCCGGACGTGCGGACGCTGAGCAGCCAGCCGATCGCGGTGCTGACCGCCTTCGACGTCCTGGGCGAGGTCGGCGCGCCCGCGCCGGTGGAGGCGCTGGCGTGGCTGGCCGCGGTCAGCGACGACGACGGCGGCATCCCGTTCCACCTGCCGGCCGCCGACGGCGCCCCGCAGGCGCCGTGGATGCGACCCGACCCCGCCTCGTCGCTGCACATGACCGCCGCGGTGGCCGCCGCCGCGCTGCGCCTGGGCGCTACCGGTGCCTGGGTCGAGGCCGCCAGCGCCTACTGCCGCCGAGCGATCGACGCCGCGGACCGGCTGAGCGCGCACGAGACGATGTACGCGCTGCACCTCCTCGACGCCGTCGGCGACGCCCCGGGGGTGCAGGCGCTGGGCCGCCGGCTGCCCCGCGACGGGCGCCTGGCGGTCGAGGGCGGCACCGAGGACGAGGCGCTGCAGCTCCTGGACCTGGCGCCCAGGCCCGGCACGGCGGCCCGGCGCCTGTTCGACCCGGAGGTCGTCGACGAGGAGCTCGACCGGCTGGCCGCCGGGCAGCGCCGCGACGGCGGGTGGGACTTCACCTGGCGGGCCTGGGCCCCGGCCGTGGCCTTCGAGTGGCGCGCCCGGCTGACGGTCGACGCCCTCGCCGCCCTCGCCCGCCACGGTCGCCTGCCCGCCGCCTGATGCGCGGGTCAGCGCCGTCAGCGCCCACCCCCCGCGGGCCCACCCCCCGCGGGGGCGGGCGCGGGCGCGGAGGCGGGGTGGGCCATGCCGGCCGTGAGGGTCGTCGCCCACGAGGGCGTGAGGTCCACCAGGCCGGCGGCCACGATCAGGTGGCACAGCTGGCCGTAGGCCATGAACCGCTGCACCGCGTCCTGGGGGGCGCCGGTGTGCTCCGCGGCCCGGGTGACCACCTGCTCGAGCCCGCGCTGCAGCGCGGCGCGGATCTCCGGGACGTCCCCGGCGCTGAGGGCGTGCACCTGGAGCATCAGCAGGCTGCGGTCGGCGATCAGCCGGGCGTACGCGTCGCCCATCGCCGCGAGCACCGCCTCGGGGTCCTCGGCGTCGGAGGCGTCCGCGCCCTCGGCCAGGCTGCGCAGGACGCGCCGGAAGCACTCGTCCAGCGCCGCGACGAACAGGGCCAGCTTGCTGGGGAAGAGGCGGAAGACGTACGCCGGGGAGATCTTCGCCGCGTCGGCCACCTCGGTGACCGGGGTGGCGTAGTACCCGGTGCGGGCGAACACCGTGATCGCGCACGAGAGCACGGTCGCGCGGCGGGCGTCCGCCGTCGAGCGGGGGGCGGGCGTGGTGGCCGTCATGTGAGTGAGTCAACAGTGACGTCCCGGGCGCGTCAACAGCGCGGACGCTCGCCCCTTGTGCTGCTATGCATAGGGCTGCTAGGTATGAGGCCTCCTCGTCCGGCTGGAGGTCTCGTGCGCATCGACAAGGACCTGGTGGCGGCCTCGGCGACGCCGCTGGTGCTGGCCATCCTCGCCGGGGGCGAGAGCTACGGGTACGCGCTCTCCAAGCGCGTCCGGGAGCTCTCCGGCGGGGAGCTGGAGTGGAGCGACGGGATGCTCTACCCGCTGCTGCACCGCCTGGAGCGGCTGGAGTGGGTGAGCACCACCTGGCGCACCCCGCCGCAGGGCCGGCGCCGGCGGTACTACGCCATCACCGACGCCGGGCGCAGCGCGCTCGCGGACCAGCGGCGGCAGTGGGCCGCGGTCACGCACGCCCTGGGCGGCGCCTGGGACCGGCTCGCGCCGCAGCCCTCCCTCGGGACGGCCTGAGGTGGCGACGCGGGCCGGGGCGGGGACGCTGGAGGCGCAGATCGGCGAGTGGCGCTCCTACGTCGGTCGCGCCCGCGGCGTGCGCGGAGGCGACGTCGAGGAGCTGGAGGCCCACCTGCGCGAGCAGATCGACGCCCTCGCCGACGTCGGGCTCGCCGACGACGAGGCGTTCCTGGTGGCGGTCAAGCGGCTGGGGGCCGTCGACGCCCTCTCCCGCGAGTTCGCCCGCGAGCACAGCGGCAGGCTGTGGAAGCAGCTGGTCCTGACGGGCGACGCCGAGCCCGAGCGCCCCTCCAGCGGCCTGACCAGCGCGCTGGTGCTGGCGGTGGCAGCGGCCGTCGCCGTCCACGTCCCGCGCGCGCTCGGCCTGGGGGAGGAGGAGCTGGCCACCCTCTACCTGCGCAACGCGGGCCTGCTCGTGCTGCCGTTCCTGGCCGCCTGGTTCGTCCTGCGGCGGGGGCTGACCCGCCGGCAGGTGCTGGGGACCGCGGCGCCCTTCGTCGCCGCCGCCGTCGTGGTCAACGCCTACCCGTGGGCGCCGGGCTCCTCGACCGAGCTGCTCGCGGCCCTGCACCTGCCCGTGGCGCTGTGGTTCGCCGTCGCCTCCGCCTCCATGGGCGGCACCTGGCGCTTCCACGAGCGGCGCATGGACGTCGTCCGCTTCACCGGCGAGTGGGTCATCTACTACGTGCTCATCGCCCTCGGCGGCGGGGTGCTGCTGGGGCTGACCGCGGCTCTCCTCGACCCGGTCGGCCCGGGCCTCGTCGAGCCGATGTTCGAGTGGGTGCTCCCCTCCGGCGCCGCGGGTGCCGTGGTGGTGGCGGCGTGGCTGGTCGAGGCCAAGCAGGACGTCGTCGAGAACATGGCCCCGGTGCTGACCGCGGTCTTCACCCCGCTGTTCGCCGTCGTGCTCGCCGGCGCCGCCGCCACCTACCTCGTCACCGGGTCCTCCGGGGACTTCCAGCGCGAGGTGCTCGCGGTCTTCGACGTCCTGCTGCTGGTGGTGCTCGGGCTGGTGCTCTACAGCACCTCGGCGCGCGACCCGGTGCGGCCGGCGGGGGTGCTGGACCGCCTCCAGCTCGTCGCGGTCGCCAGCGCCCTGCTCCTGGACGCGGTGGTGCTCGCGGCGATGGTCGCCCGCGTCGGCGACCTCGGCTGGACGCCGAACCGGGTCGCGGCCCTCGGCCTGAACCTCCTGCTGCTGGTGAACCTGGCCCGGGCGGCGCTGCTGTCGGCCCGCTTCCTCGCCGGCCGGGTCGCCTTCTCCCGCCTCGAGCGCTGGCAGACGACCTACCTGCCGGCGTACGGCCTGTGGGCCGCCGCCGTGGTCGCCGTCCTGCCGCTGCTGTTCGCGTTCGCCTGAGCGGGCAGCGGCCCGCGCGGGTGCGTCCACCCGGGTGATCACGCGGTGTAGACCTATCCCACACACAGAGTGAGGACCCAGTCTCTCCTCACACCACTCGGAGGGACTGGGCATGGATGAGATGAGCACGCGCCGCCCGCACGGCGGCGCTGGGGAGGACGCGACGGTGCAGGCGCGGCCGTGGCTGCGCGGCGCGGTCGCCGCCGGCGCGGCGGGCGCGACGTTCGCCGCACTGGTCCTCGGCGGCGCTCCGGGCGCCGCCGCGGAGCCGGCCGAGGGCGAGGCGCAGGTCGCGGTCGTCGTCGAGGGCGGCGGGCAGGCCGCCGCCGCCGCGGTCGAGCGCTTCGGGGGCAGCGTCGAGGGGCGGCTGAGCGTCCTCGACGGCCTGCACGGGCGGGTGCCGTCGAGCCGCGTCGAGGACCTGCTCGACGTCCCCGGCGTCCGCGCGGTCACCCCCGACAGCGCGCTGCGCCCGCTGGACGAGGCGTGGGGCGACGACACCACGGGCGAGGGCGCGCAGGCGACCCTGGCCACCGGCTCCTGGCAGGCCGACCACGACCAGGGCTCCGCCTTCACGATCACCAAGACGACCGGCGCCCAGGTCGTGTGGGGCAAGTCCGACCCCAACAACGGCAACCGCAAGCTCACCGGCCACGGCGTGGGCGTCGCCCTCGTCGACACGGGCGTGGCTCCCGTGGAGGGCCTGATCACGACCGGCAAGGTCGTCAACGGCCCCGACCTCTCCTTCGAGTCGCAGGTCGCGGGCACCCGGTACGTCGACGGGTTCGGGCACGGCACGCACATGGCCGGCCTCATCGCCGGCAAGGACAGCGCCGTGCCCGCCGGCGGCGAGGCCGACGCGAAGCACTTCGTCGGCATGGCTCCCGACGCGAGGATCGTCAACGTCAAGGTCGGCGCCGGTGACGGCGGCGTCGACGTCTCCCAGGTGGTCGCGGGCATCGACTGGGTGGTCACCAACCGCAGGAGCCACAACATCCGCGTGCTGAACCTGTCCTACGGCACCGACTCGACCCAGCCGGCCGCGCTCGACCCGCTGGCCCACGCGGTCGAGAGCGCGTGGCGGGCCGGCATCGTCGTGGTCGTCGCTGCCGGCAACGACGGCGAGGCGGGCCCGCGGCCGCTGACCATGCCCGCGATCGACCCCTTCGTCATCGCGGTCGGCTCCAGCGACCACCTGGGCACCGACGCGCCCACGGACGACCGGGTCGGCGCCTGGACGAACTCCGGCACCACCACCCGCCGCCCGGACCTGCTGGCGCCGGGCAAGTCGGTGGTCAGCCTGCGCGTGCCGGGCTCCCGCGCGGACGTCGACCACCCCGAGGGCCTCATCGCGGGCGAGGTGACCAAGCGCATGTTCCGCGGCACGGGCACCTCGCAGTCCGCGGCCGTGGTCTCCGGCGCCGCCGCCCTGCTGCTGCAGCGCAACCCGAGCCTGACCCCGGACCAGGTCAAGGGCCTGCTGCGGGCCAGCGCGGACAAGCTGGCGGTCACCAACGCCACCCAGGGCGCCGGCGTCCTCGACGTCATGGGCGCGGTGGAGCTGCTGGAGAAGGGCACCCCGCCCAGCTACGCGCAGACCTTCGCCCGCTCCACCGGCACCGGCACCCTGGAGGCCTCCCGCGGCGGCAGCCACGTGGTGGACCCCGCCAACGCGGCGGTCCTCAGCGGTGAGAAGGACGTCTTCGGCGTCGCCTGGAACGCGAGCGGCTGGGCGAGCGCCTCGACGGCCGGGACGGCGTGGAGCGGCGGCACCTGGCGCGGCCGCGCGTGGGCCGGCACCGGCTGGTCCAACGGCGCCTGGGCGCCCGTGACCTGGGCCGGCACCTCCTGGTCGGGCCTGCAGTGGGCGGGCCGCCGCTGGTCCACCATGACCTTCCTCGGCCGCCGGTGGAGCGGCGACGACTGGTCCGGCCGCCGCTGGAGCGACGAGAGCTGGTCCGGGCGCCGCTGGTCCGGCGAGAGCTCCTGGTAGTACCGCGAGCGGACGGGTCCCGAGAGGGGCGGGTGCACCTGCACCCGCCCCTCTCGGCGTCTCAAGCGGCCGCCGCCCGGTGCCGATGCCCGGGGGGAGGACGGGAGGTGGGCAGTGCTCAGGACGGACGGTCGCCGCACCGCCGCGATCGCGGCGCTGTGCGCGGCGATGCTCGGCGGTGCCGCGCTGCTGCAGGCGGGGCCGCTGCACGGCCTGCCCGCGCCCGACGGCCGCGCCGGGCTGCCCTGGTGGGCCCTCGTGCCGCTCTTCACCGCGGCGGAGCTCCTCATCGTCCACGTGCAGGCCCGGCGGGAGACGCTGTCGGTCTCGTTCGTGGGGGTGCCGCTGGTCCTCGGGCTGGTGGTGCTCACCCCGCTCGAGCTGCTCCTGGCCAGCGCCGCCGGCGCCACCCTCGTGGTGCTCAAGCGCCGGCAGGCGCCCCTGAAGGTGCTCGTCAACACCAGCCTCATCGTCGTCGAGGCGACGTGCGCCGCGGCGCTGTACCACCTCGCCCTGGCCGGCGCCGACCCGGCGGGGCTGCGCGGCGTCGCGGCCGCGCTGACGACGACCGTGCTGACCGACCTGGTCAGCGCGACCGTCCTGACCCTGGTCATCTACCTCAGGGTCGGCGACTACGACGACGGGGTCCTGCGCGAGGCCGTCAGCTCCGGCCTGTTCCTGGCCGTCGCCAACACCAGCGTGGGCCTGCTGGTGGCGGTCCTGCTCGGCACCGCGCCGGCGGCGCTGGTGCTGGTGCTCGTCATCGCGGCCGTGCTGGTGCTCGCCTACCGCGGCTACACGGAGCAGGGCCAGCAGCACGCGCGCCTGGAGTCCCTGTACCGGTTCACCCGCACCGTCGGCCGCACCGTCGAGACCGACGCCGTGGTCGAGTCCGTCCTGCGCCAGGCCCGCGACGTGCTGTCCGCGGACGGCGCGGAGCTGGTCCTCCTCGGCGCGGCACCGACCGGGGCCACCACGGGCACCGCCGCCGGGATCGCCCGCCGCCTGCGCCTGAGCGGCGAGGACGCCGTCGAGGAGCTGGCGGGCGGCGAGGCCGCGCCCGCCGCCTGGTGGCGGGCGGCGCTGGAGGGCCGGGCCGTGCGCGCGACCCGGTCCGGGGAGCTGCACGACGGCGCCCGCGACGGCCTGGCGGCGCCGGTCGGCGTCGCGGACGACGTCGTCGGGGTGCTCGTCGTCACCGACCGGCCCCGGCACCTGCCGACCTTCACCGAGGCGGACCTGCGCCTGTTCGCGTCCCTGGCCAGCCACGCCAGCATCTCGCTGCAGAACTCGCGCCTGGTCGACCAGCTGCGCTCCGAGGCCGCCGCGCAGCAGCACCGCGCCCTGCACGACCCCTCCACCGGCCTGCCCAACCGCCTGCACTGCCTGCGCGCCCTGGAGGAGGCGCTGCGGCGCAGCCCGCGCGCCGCCGTCCTCGTCCTCGACCTCGACGGCTTCAAGGAGGTCAACGACGCGCTCGGGCGGAGCACCGGGGACGAGCTGCTGGCCGAGACCGGGCGCCGCCTGCGGGCGATCGAGCCGCGGCCGGGGCACGTGGCCCGGCTGGGCAACGACGAGTTCGCCGTCCTGCTGCCCGAGGTCGACGGCGCGGACGGGGCCGAGCGGTGGGCCCGCGAGGTGCTGCGCGCCGTCACCGCCCCGCTGGCGCTGCACGGCCTGGGCATCGACCTGCGCGCCAGCGCCGGCCTGGCCGTCGCCCCCGACCACGGGCAGGACGCGGAGGCCCTGCTGCAGCACGCCGACACCGCGGTCTACGAGGCCAAGAGCCGGCGCGAGCCCCTGCGCACCTGGGACGCGGCCTCCGCCGGCGACAGCGCCCGCCGGCTCGCGCTGCTGGCCGACCTGCGCGACGCGATCGCCGACCGCCAGCTGCAGGTGCACTACCAGCCGAAGGTCGCGCCCGGCACCGCCCGCCCGTACGGTGCCGAGGCGCTCGTGCGCTGGGAGCACCCCACGCTCGGACGGCTCTCCCCGGACCGCTTCATCCCGCTCGCGGAGCACTCCGACCTCGTCCAGCCGCTCACGGCGGTGGTCCTCGACGAGGCCCTCGCGCAGTGCGCCCGCTGGCGCGCCCGCGGCGCGCTGCTCTCGGTCGCCGTCAACCTCTCCACGCGCAGCCTCGCCGACACCGCGATCGTGAAGACGGTGGCCGGGGCCCTCGAGCGCGCCGGCGTGCCCGCCGAGGCGCTGACCCTGGAGATCACCGAGACCGCCGTGATGGGCGACCTCGACCGCGCCCTGGAGGTGCTGCACGGCCTGCGCGCCCTCGGGGTGCGGCTGTCCGTGGACGACTTCGGCACCGGTCAGTCGTCCCTGGGGTACCTCAAGCGGCTGCCCGTCCACGAGGTCAAGATCGACAAGTCCTTCGTGGACGGGCTCGCCGGCGCCTCCGGTGACGCGCGCGCCACCGCCGTCGTCAAGGCCGCGGTCGACCTCGGCCACGCCCTGGGGCTGCAGGTCGTCGCCGAGGGCGTCGAGGACGAGCCGACGCTGCGCCAGCTCGACGACCTCGGCTGCGACCTCGTGCAGGGCTACGTCATCAGCCGCCCGCTGCCCGCGGGCGCGTTCGTCGACTGGCTGGGGACGGCGGCCTCCTGCGGCGCGCCGCCGTTCTCCGCCGCTCCGGCCCCCGCGGCGCCCGGCTCCTGCTGAGCCGGAGCCTCGCTGCGCTCGCCGAGGACCGCGAGGTAGTGCGGGTTGTGGATGATGCCGAGCAGGTTGCCGAACGGGTCGACCACGGCCGCGGTGAGGATCATGCCGTGCGGCGTCAGGGGCTGGTACTCCCGAGCGCCCATCGACATCAGCCGCTCCAGCACGGCCTCCACGTCGTCGACGTGCCAGTGCATGACCGCGCCGCCCGGTCCGGCCCCTGTGCCGGCGGGGGCGAAGGAGCGGTTGGCGATGGCCAGCTCGGCCTGGTAGTCGCCGATGCGGAACTTGGCGTAGTTCAGGCCCCCGTTGGGCCCGGGCCGGGTGAAGTACGGCTCCACCCCCGTCAGCCGCGCGTACCAGGCCACGGCCGCGCTCACGTCGTCCGCCCAGTAGTTGAGCGTGCTGAACCCTCGCAGCGTCACGATGCGTCCCCTCGTCGTCGTCGTGCCGGGACGCCGACCGTATCTAGGGCGGCGCGCGAGGGGTAGGGGTGAGGGCTGCCGGCCGCTCCGGCTGCGGGCGCCGCCGGCGTCATCCCGGCCCGCGACCGGCCCGCTCCCGCTCGAAGGTCTCCACCAGCTGCGCGGCGAGCTGCTGCAGCCGCTCGACCTGCGCCGCGGACAGCTCGTGCGGCTCCGTGTCGAAGACGCACAGCGTCCCCACGGTGTGCCCGCGCCGGGTCACCAGGGGCGCCGAGGCGTAGAAGCGCACGTCCCCGCGGCGCCCGTCGACCCAGGGGCTGTCGGCGAAGCGGGGGTCCGAGCGGGCGTCGGCCGCGTGCACGAACGCCCCGGAGCGCAGGGTGACGTCGCACATGGCCTCGCGGCGCGGCGACGGCGCCCCCTCGAAGCCGGTGGTGGCGCACTGGTGCTGCCGCTCGCGGTCGAGGAGGTTGAGCGTGGCCATCGGCACGCCCGCGACCGCGGCGGCCTCCGCCACGAGGTCGAGGACCTCCTGGCTCTGCACGGCCTCGGGATCGGCGAGCCGGTGCAGCTCGGCCAGCCGCTCCTCCTCCCGCGCGGCCTCCTGCGCGGTCTCAGCAGGGGACATCGGCCCACACGACCTTGCCCGCCGCGCTCGGCTCCCAGCCCCACCGCAGGCTCAGCGCCTCGACGATGACCATGCCGCGGCCGCTCTCGTCGTCGAGGCGGGCGCCGCGGGGCGCCGGCGGGGCGATCGAGCCGTCCGCCACGGCGATGCGCAGGACCCCCTCGCTGCGCCGCAGCCGCACCTGCACCGACTCGCCCTCCGCGTGCCGGACGGCGTTGCCGACCAGCTCGCTGAGCACGAGGCAGGCGTCGTCGAGCAGCTCCCCGTCGCACCCCCAGCACTCGAAGGTGCTCCACAGCAGCGAGCGCAGGCGCCGGCCCGCGTCGGGCGTCCGGGGGACGGCGGCCACGCTGCTCGACCCCACTGCAACCCCTCCCCGCGTCAGCACGTCGTTCACTCTACGTCGCTGTCAAGCCACGCAGCGTGTCGAACAGTCGGACGACGTCCCGGCCCGGCAGGTCCCTGCCGATGGCCCTGTCCGGCCGCGCCGTCCCGGCCCGGGCACCGGCGCTGCGCCGTCGGAGCGGCGGCGCGGCGCGGCGGTGTGCGCCCGCGCCGCCCGTCGGGTAGGACGGCGCTGTGCGCGTCGCCCTGGTGATCACTGACGAGGACTTCTACGCGGGCACCGGGTACGCGCAGGCGTGGACGCGCGCGCTGCAGGACGAGGGGTGCGAGGTCGAGCGCCTCGCCCGCGTCCCCGCCGCGTGGGGCTCGCGCGGGCCGGAGCCGGGCCGCTACGACCTCGCGGTCGCGCACGTGCTGGTCGAGGAGGTCGCCGCCCTCGCGCCCACCCTGCGGGTCGCGGCCGTGCTCGAGGCGTGCGGCGTGCCGCTGCTCAACCCCGTCGCCTCCCTGGTGGCCTCCTCCGACAAGCTCGTCACGCACGCGGTCTGGGCCGCCGCGGGCCTGCCTCAGCCCGCCACGTGGGACCTGGACGGCGTGCGCGAGTGGCCCGCGCCCGGCCGGCCGGTGGTGCTCAAGCCGTCGCTGTGCGACGGCGCCCGGCACGTGCAGCTCGTGCACGACCTCGACGAGGCCCGCTCGGCGGTGGCGGCCTGGCGCGCGGACGAGGCGGCCGGCGGCGAGCGGCGCGGGACCGCGCTGCTGCAGGAGTGGGTCGAGCGCCCCGCGTGCGTGCGCCTGTACGCCACGCCCGAGGACACCTCGCCGGCCTACGAGAAGTCCCGCGAGCAGGACGCCCTCGTCACGCACGGCACGGTCTACGCGCGCACCTACCCGCCGCCGGAGCCGCTCGCCGCGCTCGCCCGGCGCATGGTGGCCTCTCTCGGCGGCGGCCTGATGGGCGTCGACGTGCTCCTGGACGGCGCGGGCCGGGCGCTGGCGCTGGAGGCGAACGCGCCCTTCGGCTTCGACGTCACCGACCCCGAGCAGGGCCGCTGGATCGCGCGCGCCGCGATCGGGGCCGCCCGCCGCGGCGCACCGCCGCGCGCGGCGTGACCGGCGTGAGCACCGGCACGACCACCGGCACGACCACCGGCGCGAAGCTCGAGGGGAGCGTCGACAGGACCGCCCGCGGGGCGCTCGAGGAGGCCCTGGCGCTGGACGAGGCCCTGGCGCCCGACGGGCGCGAGCGCCCGCACGCCGCCGCCGCGCTGGCCGCCGTCCGCCGCCACGACCTCGCCGCGCTCGCGGCCGAGGTGGCCCGGGACGCTGAGCGGCGCGGGCTGCACCGCGGCATCGGGAGCGAGGACGACGTCCTGCCGGTCGACCCGGTGCCGCGGGTGGTCCACGGCGCGGAGTGGGACCGCCTGGCGTCCGGGCTCGCGCAGCGGGTGCGGGCGCTGGAGGCCTTCGCGGCCGACGCGCACGGCGCCCGGGAGGCGGTGCGCGCCGGGGTGGTCCCGGCGCAGGTCGTGGACTCCAGCCGCTACCACGCCCCCGGCCTGCCGCCGCCGCGCGTGTTCGTCGGGATGGCGGGCCCGGACGTCGTGCGCGGGGCCGACGGGCGCCTCGTCGTCCTGGAGGACAACGTGCGCACCCCGACGATGCTCGCCTACGCCCTGGCGCTGCGGGAGGTCGTGGGGGAGCGCCTGCGCGTGCGGCCGGGGCCGCGCCCGGTGCGCGCCGCCGCCCGCGCGGCCGCCTGGGGCGTGCTGCGCGCCGCGACGCCGGTGCCCGACCCGGTGGTGGCCGTCCTCGACGACGACGGGCCCGGACGCGTGCGGTGGGAGGTCGGCGCGCTCGCGGCGCTGCTCGGGGTGCCCGCCGTCCGCCCGGCGCAGCTGCGCCCGCGCGGCGGTGCGCTGGTGCTGCCCGACGGCCGGCGCGTCGACGTGCTGTGGCGGCGCACGAGCGAGGAGCGGCTGCACGACGACGCCGGGCGCCTCAACGCCCTCGGGCAGCTGCTGCTGGGCCCGCTGCGCGCCGGCTCGCTCGCGGTCGTCAACGCCTTCGGCAGCGGCGTCGCCGACGACAAGCGCACCTACCCCTACGTCGAGGACCTCGTGCGCTTCTTCTGCGGCGAGGAGCCGCTGCTGGGCTCGGTGCCCGCCTACGACCTCGGCGACCCGCGCCAGCTCGTGCAGGCCCTGCCGCGCCTGCACGAGCTGGTGGTCAAGCCCCGCTCCGGCTCCGGCGGTCGCGGCGTGCTCATCGGGCCGCGGGCGAGCGCGCAGCAGCTGGCGCGGGCCCGCGCGGCGGTCGCCGCCGAGCCCGGGGAGTGGATCGCCCAGGAGGTCGTCGCCCTCTCCACGCACCCGACCGCGGTGGACGGCGCCCTCGTGCCGCGCCACGTGGACCTGCGGCCCTTCGCCTTCTGCGACGGGGAGCGGGTGGTGGTCCTGCCCGGCGGGTTCACCCGCGTCGCCCTGGGGGCGGGGGAGCTGGTCGTCAACGCCTCCCAGGGCGGGGGCGCCAAGGACACCTGGGTGGTCTGAGCGACCACTGCCGGATGCGGGGCCGGGGCGGGCCGACGTCCGCGCCGGCCCGCCCCGGCAGGACCGGGTGCGACCGCGTCAGTCGCCGTAGTTCTCGAAGATCAGGTCGTCGGTGTTCTTGTCGAACTGCATGGAGCCGCTGTTCTGGATCAGGCGGGCGATGGTGCTCGCCTCGCTCTGGTCCACGGCCAGCAGGTACTCCTCCACGCCGTCGTCGAGGGTGAACTCGAAGGTGTACGCGCCGGAACCGCTGTCGCCCTGCTTGCTGCGCACGACGTCGACGCTCGTGACGCGGCGGATGTTCTTGCCCTGGCCTGCGGGCACGGTGGCCTCCTCGGGTGGTGATCCGGTGGGACGCCGGGGCCATACCCCTGCGCCGCAGGATCCACGCCCCCGTCCGCAGGAGCGGTGCTCAGCTGGAGGGGCGGACGCCGAACGCCGTCGCGAGGTCCTCGATCTTGCGGGCGCGGGCCAGGCGGGGCAGGTCGCTGCCGTCGCGCACGACCTCGCCGTCGGCGACGAAGCCGGCGATGAAGTCGCGCGCCCACGACACGTCCGAGGGGGTCGGGCTGATCACCTCGTTGACCACGGGCACCTGCTCGACCTGCAGGCACAGCTTGCCGGTCAGGCCGAGGGCGACCGTGGTGCCCGACTGCTCGCGCAGCACCGCGTGGCTGGTGCCGACCGTGGGGCCGTCGATGGGCCCGGGCAGCCCGCCGATGCGGCTGGCGATCACCAGGCGCGAGCGCGGGTACGCCATCGCCAGGTCGTCGGCGCTGGTGCCGGTGTCCCGGCGGTAGTCACCGCTGCCGAAGGCCAGGCGGAAGGCCCCGCGCGCCCGGGCGATGGTCACGGCCTCCTCGATGCCGACGGCCGACTCGATGAGCGCCAGCACCGGCGTGGTGCCGCCGAGGCGGTCGAAGGTCTCCGTGACGTGCTCGGCGGCCTCGGTCTTGGCCAGCATGACGCCGACGAGCCCCGGGGTGCCGGCGAGCTCGGAGACGTCGTCGTGCCAGAACTGCGTGGAGCGGTCGTTGATGCGCACCCAAGCGCGGTTGCCCCGGCTCAGCCACTCGATCACGCCCTCGCGCGCCTGCGCCTTGTGCTTGGGGTCGACGGCGTCCTCGACGTCGAGGATCACCTGGTCGGCCCGCGAGGCGCGCGCCGCGTCGAAGAGCTCCCGCCGGTGGGCGTTGACCAGCAGCCACGAGCGGGCGATGTCGGCAGCCACGCCGACCTCGGTGCCGTTGCCGTCCATGCGCTCTCTCCTCGTGCTGCTGCTCGGTGGGGCGGTGACGCATCGTCGCAGAGGCACGACCCGCCGCGCACGGACCCTCGGCTCAGGCCGACCCGGAGCGCACGACGGACCGCAGCGAGCGCAGCGCCACCGACAGCGGGGCCAGGTCGCTGCGCTCCTGGCCCCGGACCTCCGCCAGCGTGGTGCGCACCCGCTCCAGCTGCCCGGCGTTGCCCCGCTCCCACGCCTCCACCCGCTCCGCCGGGTCGCCGGTGCCGGTGGCGGTGCCGGTGGCGGTGCCGGTGGCGGTGCCGGTGGCGGTGCCGGTGAGCACCGCGCGGGTCAGCCCGGCGAGCACGGCGTACAGGTCGTCGCGCAGCGCCGCGCGCGCGAGCGCCTGCCACCGGTCGTCGCGCGGCAGGCGGCTGATGCTCGAGAGCAGCGCGTCGGCGCCGTAGCGCTCGGAGACGCAGAAGTACACGGGCGCCACCTCGTCGGGGTCGAGGCCCTCCGCCGCGGCCACCTCCGTGATGTCGAGCAGGGAGAACGCGTCGAGCAGGCCCGCGCAGCGCTCGGCCAGCTCGCGCGGCACGCCCTCGTCGACGAGGAGCGCGACGGCCCGCTCGAAGCGCTCCCGCTCGGCGCCGACGAGCAGCTCCCCGACCCGTCCGGACCACCGCTGCACGATCGGGCGGAACCGCGCCACCTCCGCCTCGACGTCGACGTCCTCCTTGAGGTTCTGCACGAACCACCGCGTGGCGCGGTCCAGCAGCCGCCGCAGCTCCAGGCGCAGGCGGGTCTGGACGGCGGTGGGCACGGCGCCGTCCAGGGCCGCGACCTCGGCGGCGAAGCCGACGGCGTCCACGACGTCGCGGCAGGCGGCGTAGGCGCGCACGACGTGCTCGGGGCTGGCGCCGGTCTCCTCGACCGCGCGGTGCACGAAGGTGATCCCCGCGCGGTTGACGAGGTCGTTGACGAGGCAGGTGGTGACGATCTCCCGGCGCAGCTGGTGGTGCTCGAGGCGGTCGGGGTAGCGCTGCACGAGCTGGTGCGGGAAGTAGTCGCGCAGCAGGTGGCCGAACGCCGGGTCGTCCGGCAGGGACGTCGCCAGCAGGTGCGCGGCGAGGGCGTTCTTCACGTGCGCCATGAGCACGGCGAGCTCGGGGGAGGTCAGGCCCAGGCCCCGCGCGGCGCGGTCGGCCACGGCCGCGTCGTCCGGCAGCGCCTCCAGCTCGCGGTCGAGCGCGCCCTGGGCCGCCAGCGCCGCCACCAGCCGCCGGTGCACCGGCAGCATCGAGGGCGCCTGGGCGCGGGCGGTGGTCAGCAGCGCGTTCTGCTCGTCGTTGTCGCGCAGCACCACGGCCGCGACGTCGTCCGTCATCTCCGCCAGCAGCAGGTCGCGCTGCTTGGTCGTCAGGTCGCCGGTGGCGACGACGTCCGCGAGCAGGATCTTGATGTTGACCTCGTGGTCGGAGCAGTCCACGCCCGCGGAGTTGTCGACCGCGTCGGTGTTCAGGCGCACCCCGGCCAGCGCCGCCTCGACCCGCCCGCGCTGGGTCAGGCCCAGGTTGCCGCCCTCGCCGACGACGCGGGCGCGCAGCTGCGGCGCGTCGACGCGCACGGCGTCGTTGGCCCGGTCCCCGACGTCGGCGTGCGTCTCGGTGGAGGCCTTCACGTACGTGCCGATGCCCCCGTTCCACAGCAGGTCCACGGGCGCGGCCAGGACGGCGCGCACGACCTCGGCGGGCGGGAGGCGGGTGGTGCCCTCCGGCAGCCCGAGCGCCCGCACCGCCTGGGCGGAGAGGGGGATCGACTTCGCGGAGCGCTCGAAGACCCCGCCGCCCTGGCTGATCAGCGCCGGGTCGTAGTCGGCCCAGGAGGAGCGCGGCAGCGCGAACAGCCGCCGCCGCTCGGCGAAGGACGCCGCGGGGTCGGGGTCGGGATCGAGGAGCACGTGGCGGTGGTCGAACGCCGCGACGAGCCTCACGTGCTCGCTCAGCAGCATGCCGTTGCCGAACACGTCGCCGCTCATGTCGCCGATCCCGGCCACCGTGATGTCGGTGGTCCGGGGGTCCACGCCCAGCTCGCGGAAGTGGTGGCGCACCGAGACCCACGCGCCGCGGGCGGTGATGCCCATGGCCTTGTGGTCGTACCCGGCCGAGCCGCCGGAGGCGAAGGCGTCGCCGAGCCAGAAGCCGTGCTCGGCGGCGATGGCGTTGGCGGTGTCGGAGAACGTCGCGGTGCCCTTGTCGGCGGCCACGACGAGGTAGGGGTCGTCGCCGTCGTGGCGGACGACGGACGGCGGCGGCTGCACCCGCCGCCGCCCCGGCGCCTGCGGGTCCACGACGAGGTCGTCGGTGACGTCGAGCAGCCCGTGCACGAAGGTGCGGTAGGCGCGCAGCCCCTCGGCCAGCCACGCCTCCCGGTCGACCGCGGGGTCGGGCAGGGCCTTGGCGACGAAGCCGCCCTTGGCGCCGGTGGGCACGATGACGGCGTTCTTCACCGTCTGCGCCCTGACCAGCCCCAGCACCTCCGTGCGGAAGTCCTCGCGCCGGTCGCTCCAGCGCAGCCCGCCGCGCGCGACGGCGCCGAAGCGCAGGTGCACGCCCTCCACGCGCGGGGAGTACACCCAGATCTCGTACGCCGGGCGCGGCTCGGGCAGGTCGGGCAGGCGCCGGGGGTCGAGCTTGAGCACCACGTGCGCCTTCGGGCGCCCGTCGGCGCCCACCTGGTAGGCGTTGGTGCGCAGCGCCGCCAGCACCAGCGCCAGGAACGAGCGCAGGATCCGGTCGTGGTCGAGGCTGGCGACGTCGTCCAGGCGCGCCCGCAGCTCCTCGGCGAGGGCGTCGACGACCTCGCCGGGAGCGGCGAGGGCCTCCCCGCCGGACGTCGTCCCCCGCGGCGCGAAGCGGGCCTCGAACAGGCGCACCAGCTCGCGCGCGAGGGGCGCGTTCGCCACGAGGCACTGCTCGAGGTACTCGTGGGAGAACGTCGAGCCCGCCTGGCGCAGGTAGCGGGCGCAGGCGCGCAGCACGACCACCTGGCGCCAGGACAGGCCGGCGCGCAGCACCAGCTGGTCGAAGCCGTCGGACTCGCTGCGCCCGTCCCACGCCGCGATCAGGGCCTCGGTGAACAGCGCGCCGGCGCCCTCCTCGACGCCGGGCGGCAGGCGCAGCCCGAAGTCGTACACCCACGCCTGCCGGCCGTCGCCGCCGTCGAGGTGGTACGGCCGCTCGTCGACGACCTCGACGCCGAGGTTGCGCAGCAGCGGCAGCACGCGCGTGAGCGACAGCGGCCGGCAGCGCACCAGCTTGATCCGGCGCTCGTCCGGCGCGGCGCCCACCGGCTGGTACAGGTGCGTGCGCACGACCCGGTCGACGTCCTCCTCGTCGCCGAGGGCCGCTGCCTCCTCCGCCACGGCCTGCACGCGGCGCAGGTCCGCCACCGCCACCTGGGCGGGGAAGTCCTCCTTGTACGCCTCCGGGAACGCCCGGCCCCACGCGCGGCGCAGGTGCGCGGCCTCCTCCTCGCCGAGCTCGGCGCGCAGCGCGTCGGCGAGGTCCTCGTCCCAGGTGCGCGTGGCCTCCACCAGCCGCCGCTGCAGGGCGTCGGCGTCGACGTCGGGCAGGTCCCGCCCCGGGGGCACGCGCACCACGAAGTGGACCCGCGCCAGCACCGACTCGCTCACCCGCGTGGTGAAGTCGACCGAGGAGGCGCCGAAGGCCTCCTCCAGCACGGCCTGCATCCGCAGGCGCACCGGCGTGGTGTACCGGTCGCGCGGGAGGAAGACCAGCGCCGACTCGAACCGGCCGTACTCGTCGCGGCGCAGGAACAGGCGGGTGCAGCGGCGCTCCTGCAGGTGCAGCACCGCCACCGCCGTCTCGTGCAGCTCCTCCACGCCCATCTGGAACAGCTCGTCGCGCGGGTAGGTCTCCAGCACCGTCAGCAGGTCCTTGCCCGAGTGCGAGCCCGCCGCGAACCCCGAGCGCGCCAGCACCGCGGCGACCTTCGCGTCCAGCAGCGGCACCCGGCGCACGCTCTCGGTGTACGCCGCCGACGCGAACAGGCCCAGGAAGCGGCGCTCGCCGACCACCCGCCCCTGCGCGTCGAAGGACTTCACGCCGACGTAGTCGAGGTAGGCGGGCCGGTGCACGGTCGCGCGCGAGTTCGCCTTGGTCAGCACGAGCACCCGCCGCTCGCGGGCCCGGGCGCGCACGCGCGGGGGCAGGCGCGCGAAGCTGTCGCTGCCCCGCCCGTCGCCGTCCGCCCGCCCCGGGCCCTCGTCCTGCGCCCGGGAGCGCGCCTCGCGCAGGATCCCCAGCCCCGTGCCGGGCACCACGCGCAGCACGTCCTCGCCGCCGACCTGGGCCAGCACGTACTCGCGGTGCCCGAGGAAGGTGAAGTTCTCGTCCGCGAGCCAGCGCAGCAGGCGCTCGGCGTCGCGGGCCTCGCCCTCCAGCCCGGACGGCGGCCGCGTCGCCATCTCCTCCGCCACCGCCAGGGCGGCCGCGCGCATCGGCGCCCAGTCCTCCACCGCCGCCCGCACGTCGTCCAGCACCCGCTCGACGCCGCGGGTGATGGCCTGCAGGTCCGCGTCGTCGCTCTCGCGGTCGACCTCGACGTGCATCCACGACTCGGCGAGCGCGTCCTGCGGCCACGACGGGTCGCGCCCGCCCGCCGGCAGGTCGGACGTCGAGACGTCGAGCACCTCGAGCAGCCGCCCCTCGGCGTCGCGCCGGACGACGAAGGTCGGGTGGACGACGAGGTGGATCGCCCGCTCCAGGCGCGTGAGCTCGGCGGTGACGGAGTCGACGAGGAAGGGCATGTCGTCGGTGACGACCTCGACGACGGTGTGGCCGGTGCTCCACCCGTGCTCGTCCACCGTCGGCGTCAGCGCGCGCATCAGCGCCGTGCCGGGCCGCCGCTGCGCGGCGGAGCGACGGTGGCTCAGGCACGCCCCGGCGACGTCCACCGGGTCGCGCTCGGTGAGGTCCTCGTCGGCGACGTGCCGGTAGTAGCGCCCCAGCAGCGTCCGCAGCTCCTCGGCGGCCCGGCCGGAGCCGGCGGCCGCGGCGGCGGCGCGGTCGAGCGCCTCGGCGCGGGGGTCCTCGGCGTGCGAGGCGTCCTCGGTGCGCGCGCGCACCACCTGCGCGGACATGGTGTCGCACCTCCTCGTGGTGCACCGATGCTCCCAGGGGCGCGGGGAGGCGTCCAGGCGCCCCGCCGACGAGGCGCCGGTCCGATCGGCGCCGGCTCGGACCGGTCGTCACCGGCCGGGTCGTGCGCGCATCCCGTCGATCGCCACGTCCAGCAGGCGGACCGCCGCGCCCTCGTCAGCACTGCGCTCGGCGACCAGCGAGATGGCGTTGACGAGCGCGAGCAGGTCGTCGAGGGAGACGTCGGGGCGCACGGCGCCCGCCGCGCGGGCCGCCTCCAGCAGCTGACCGCCTGCGTCGCTGACCATCGCGTGGCAGGTGCCGCCCTGCTCCTCCGGACCGGCGGCGCGGGCGCCGTCCAGCAGGGAGGCGGCCAGGCCCCGCGTGGCCGAGGCGTGGGCGCCGAGGGCACGGAGCCAGGCGGCGAGCGCCGTCGCGGGCTCGCAGTCGCGGGCCAGCTCGCGCGCTCGGGCGCAGAGCACCTCGACGCGGTCGTGGAACACCGCCTCCAGCAGGGCCACCCGGGAGGGGAAGTGCCGGTGCAGCGTGGCGGAACCGACGCCGGCCCGGCGCGCGACCTCCTCCAGCGAGGCCTCGGCCCCGTGCTGCGCGAAGGCCGCCTCGGCCGCGGCGAGGATCCGCTCGCGGTTGCGCCGCGCGTCCGCGCGCAGCGCCCGCGGCGTGGTGGCACCGGGCACGGCGTCCTCCGTCGCTCGACAACCGGGGTGGTCTTCCATATCGTACCGAGGATCAACCGGGGTGGCCCTCCGCTTCGGTGTCCGCCCGGTGTCGGTGTCAGGAGCTCTCGTGCGCGCGGTCCGGTACCACCAGTACGGCCCTCCGGAGGTCCTCCGCGTCGAGGAGGTGCCACCCCCGCAGGCCGGTGCGGGAGAGGTGCTGGTGGAGGTACACGCGGCGAGCGTGGGCGGCGGCGAGCTCGCGATCAGGTCGGGCGGGCTCCGCCGGCTCCTGCGCCTGCGGCTGCCCCAGGGCGTCGGCGTCGACTTCGCCGGCCGGGTCGCCGCCGCGGGCGCCGGCGTGCGGGGAGCACGGGTCGGGGACGCGGTGTGGGGCCTCCTGCCGCACGGCGCGTTCGGCAGCACCGCCGAGCACGTCGTCGTCCCCGAGCGCAGGCTCGGGCCGGCTCCGCGCGACGTGGACCTCGTCGCGGCCGCCGCGCTGCCGGCGGTGGGCACCACCGCGATCACCGCCTTGGTGGAGCGGGCGCGGCTGCGCAGCGGCGAGCGCCTCCTCGTCCGCGGCGCCAGCGGCGGCCTCGGCAGCACCGCCGTGCAGCTCGGCAAGGCCCTCGGTGCGCACGTGACCGCGCTCGCCGGCGCCCGGAACCTGGACTGGGTCGCCGAGCTCGGCGCCGACACCGTGCTGGACCACCGCAGGACCGCGCCGGCGGACCTCGGCCGCTTCGACGTCGTCCTCGACGCCGTCGGCACCGACCTGGCCGCCTACCGCCGCACGCTCACCCGCAACGGCCGCATGCTGGCGCTGGCGCTGGACCCGCACCACCCGGTCAGGTCCGCCGCGTTCGTGGCCTGGAGCGGGATCGCCCACCGCGGACGGGTGCAGGCCTTCAGCAACGACCCGTCCGCTGAGCGCATCGCCGAGCTGACCCGGTACGTCGAGTCGGGCGCGATCCGCCCCCTGCTCGACACGGTCTTCCCGATGGACGACGTCGCGGAGGCCCACCGCAGGCTCGAGGCCGGTGGAGTGCGCGGCAAGCACGTCATCGCGGTGCGGGGCGCGTGACGGACCGGGCCGGCGGTGGTGCCCGACCCGGGTCGGTCCGTGTCCCGGGTCGGTCCGGTGTCCCGGGTCAGTCCGGTATCGCGAGCAGGACGCGCTCGCGGGTGCCGGCGTCGACGCGGTCGTGGGCCTCCGCCGCGCGCTCGAGGGGCAGGGGATCGCCGATCGCGATCGACAGGGCGCCCTCGGCGGCCGCGGCGGTCAGATCCGCGGCCGCCTCGTCCTCGGCCTCGGCCGGGAAGTCGTCGCTGCCGAGCAGGCGGATGGTGACGTTGTCGAACAGCATCGGCCAGAACGGGAGGTCCGGGCGCTCGGCCCGGGTGGCGTAGGCGGCGAGGACGGCCCCGTTCCTCACCACGGCGGCGTCGAGGTCGACGTTGTCGGAGAACGCGACCTCGACGATCCGGTCCACCCCTCCCGGGGCGTGCGCGCGGACGGCGCCGGCCGGGTCGGGCCCGTCGAGCGCGACCACGTGCGCGAGCACGTGCGCGAGGCCGGAGGCGCCCACCCGCGCCAGGTCGCCGCTGCGCCGCACGGTGCCGATCACGCTCGCGCCGCCCCGGTGCGCCAGCTGCGCGGCCAGCGCCCCGACCCCGCCGAGGACGCCGTGCACCAGGACGGTGGCGCCGGTGACGGGACCGTCGGCGAACACGGCCCGGTGGGCGGTGGTGCCGGGGATGCCCAGGCACGCCCCGACCTCGTCCGGCACGCCGTCCGGGAGGTCGACGGCCAGCCGGTCGGGGACGACCGCGGCCTGCGCGGCGGTGCCGGACGGCCGGTAGGACTGGGCGCCCCGGACCCACACCCGCCGGCCGACCCTGCCCGGGTCGACGCCCTCGCCGACGGCGTCGACGACCCCCGCGCCGTCGCTGTGCGGGACGACGCGCGGGAACGGCATCGTCGAGCCCAGCCATCCGCGGCGCTTCTTGGTGTCGCCGGGGTTGACGCCGGAGAGGCGCAGCCGCACCCGGACCTCGCCCGGGCCGGGCTGCGGGTCGGGCAGCTCGCCGACCTGCAGCACCTGCCCCGCCGGACCCTGCCGCTCGTACCAGACCGCGCGCACGCGCTCCTCCTCCACCCCTCGGTGATCACCGGCCCCGCATCATCCTCACGGATGACGCAGGACCACCCGGACGGCGGACGCCCGTGCCGCGCGCCCGGGGCAGGGTCGTCACCATGGTCATCCGGCTCGCTGCCGCCCCACCCGCGGCTCCCTCGACCGTCGCGGTCGTGGACCGCGACCGCTTCTCCTCGCTCACCGGCGACCGGGCGGACGGCGTCCGGCTGCCCGCGTGGGCCGAGGCGGACCCGCGCTGGTGGCCGCTGGCGCTCGCGTGGGCGGACGCGCACGGCGACCCGGTGGCCGCCGTCCTCGTGGCGTGCCGCCACGTGCCCGGCACCGGCCGCTTCCTCGCCGTCCTGACCTCCGCGCCGGTGCTGCTCCGGGAGCCCGGCTCCGCCCCGGAGGAGGTCCTGGGCGCGTGGCTGCCCGCGGCGACCGCGCTGCTGCACCGCCGGGGCGCGTTCGCCGTGCGAGCCGGTCACGGCCGGTCCGTGCGCGAGCGTGCGCGCTGAGCGCGGCGGGGGCCCTCGCCGAAGCGGGTGCCGCGCGGGGCGACGAGCGGGGGCTCGACGGCCCGGCCCACGGCCGCCAGGCGACCGGCGCCCGCGCTCACGAGCACCACGGCGCCGAGGACGACTCCGAGGACCAGCAGGAGAGCGGACACGAGGCCTCCCTCGATGCCGACGCGGTGTCGGCGACGAGATCCATGCTGTTCGTCCCGCGTTGCGCGGACATCGGTCGTCGGTGGGGACGTCCGTCAGCCTTCGGGAGGAGCCGCACGGCGCGTCGTCCTCCTGCGGAGCAGGGCCCGGAGCACCCGGGTGCACCAGAGGACCAACGGATGCCGGCGACGCCGGCGGGAAGGAGCACCGATGCACCAGCACCAGCACCAGCACGGGCACCAGCACGGGCACCAGCACGGGCACCAGCAGGGGCACCAGCAGGGGCACCAGCACGGGCACCGGCACGGGCACGGGCGCGCGGGGCGGAGCATGGCCCAGGAGGGCTACCGCATCCGGATGGCGGCGGCGACCGAGGCGGTCGCCCTCGGCCACCCCGAGGTCGACGTGGAGCACCTGCTGCTCGGCCTGCTCGTCGTGGGCGGGCCGAGCGCCCGGGCGCTGATCAGCACCGGAGCCGACCTGCGCGGGCTGCGGCGGGCCGTGGCCGAGGTGGCCGAGGAGGACCCGTCCGACCCGGGGGCCGCCGAGCCGCGTGGCCCCGGGGCGCGCGCCGCCACCTGGCGCGCCGCGCCGTCCGTGCCCCTGGGCCGCCGGGCCCGGTACCTCCTGGAGAGCGCGCCCTTCCGCGGTGACGACCGCGGGCTCCTGCGGGTCCTGCTCGACGACGAGGACCGGCGCGCCCAGGTCCTGCTCGAGCACGCCGGCGTCGACGTCGACGCGCTCAGCGACCGGGTGCGGTGCGACGAGGCCCCTCCCGGTGCAGCACCGGACGCCGTCGCGGACGACCGCGCCGCCGCGGAGGACGCCGTCACAGAGGACCGCGCCGCCGCGGAGGACCACGCAGCGCTGCGCGGTCCGGCGCCGGCGGGCGCGGCCTGGGCGGAGGCCTCCTGCTCCCAGCTCGTGCCCGCCCCGGTCGAGCGCGTCTGGGCGCTCGTCAGCGACCCGTCGCGCCGGCCGCAGTGGGACTTCGCGTCCACGGCCGTCACGGTCACCGCCGACGGCCTCGAGCAGTGGACCCGGCCGGACGGGAGCGCGGTGACCCGGGCGGTGGTCCAGGTCGAGCCCGGGCGCGCCATCGCCTGGCGCGAGCACGGGAGCGGCAGCGCCGCCGGGACCGCGGACCACGGCGTCCTGCAGCTGGTGCTGCACCCGAGCGGGCAGACCACGCGGGTGCACCTGCGGCGCAGCTGGCTCGTGCGGGGTCGGGCGTGGCGCCTGGCCGGTCCGCTGCTGGTGCGGATGGCGCGCGCCCGGCTGCGCGTCCAGGCCCACGGCATCGCCCAGGCCGCCTGAGCCCGGCAGCAGCCGCCGGGTGCGCCGGCGCGCGGCTCCTGGGAACCTGGCGGACCACCACCGGCGCAGCAGGAGAGGCGAGCGGATGCCCCAGGAGACCCCCCGTCCCACCCAGGTGGACCACCCCGACCGCAACCTGGCGCTCGACCTCGTGCGCGCCACCGAGGCGGCGGCCATCCGCGCCGTCCCGTTCATCGGCAGGGGCGACAAGAACGCCGTCGACGCCGCGGCGGTGGACGCCATGCGCGCCTTCCTCGGCACCGTGGACTTCGACGGCGTGGTCGTCATCGGCGAGGGCGAGAAGGACCAGGCGCCGATGCTCTACAACGGGGAACGGGTCGGCAACGGCCGCGGGCCCGCCTGCGACGTCGCGGTCGACCCCGTCGACGGCACCGCGCTGGCCGCCGCCGGCCGGCTGAACGCGCTGTCGGTGATCGCGGTCGCCGACCGCGGCTCCATGCTCGACGCCTCCAGCGTCTTCTACATGGACAAGCTCGTCACCGGCCCGGAGGGCGTCGGCGTCGTCGACGTCCGCCGGCCGATCGGCGAGAACATCCGCGCCCTGGCGCAGGCCAAGGGCAAGCCGGTGCAGGCGGTGCAGGTCGCCATCCTCGACCGCCCCCGCCACGAGGACCTCGTCCGGCAGATCCGCGAGGCGGGCGCCGGGACCCGCCTGCTGCTCGACGGGGACGTCGCCGGCGGCATCAACGCCGCCCGCGAGGACAGCCGCATCGACATGTGCGTCGGTATCGGCGGCAGCCCCGAGGGCGTCGTGACGGCCTGCGCCGTCAAGGCCCTCGGCGGGGTGATCCAGACCCGCCTGGCCCCCCGCGACGACGCCGAGCGCCAGCGCGGCACCGACGCCGGCCTGGACATGGACCGCGTCTACGAGGCCGACGACCTCGTCGCCTCCGACAACACCTTCTTCGTGGCCACGGGCGTCACGGACGGCGGCCTGGTCGACGGCGTGCGCGAGCGCGGGTCCACGATCCGCACGGAGTCGGTCGTGCTGCGCGCGCGCTCGGGCACGGTGCGCCGGATCGTGGCCGACCACCTGACCGAGAAGTGGCTCTGAGCGGCGGCGCTCAGCCGTCGTCCGGGCCCGCGGCGCTCAGCCGCGCTCAGCCGCGCCGGTCAGCTCCCGCCAGGTCCGCTCGGCCGCCGCGCGCAGCAGCGCGGTGTCCTGCGCGGCGGTGAGCATGCGCACCCCGCGCCCGGCCCAGTGCGTCGCCATCTCGACGTCCGAGCAGTGCAGGCCCGCGACGACGCCGGCCTCGCGGCACGCGTCGACGACCCGCGCGACGAGCCGGTCGACCTCGGGGGAGTCGCGGTAGGTGGCGCGCCCGTGCCCGCAGCCGAGCGCCAGGTCGTTGGGTCCGACGTAGACGCCGTCGACGCCCGGCACCCGCACGATCTCCTCCAGCGCGTCGACGCCGGCGCGGGTCTCGACCATGACGAGGCAGAGGACGGCGGCGTCGTGCTCGGCGGGCGGCGGGGCGCCGCCGGGCAGCGCGTCGGCCCACATCGGGCCCCAGCTGCGGCTGCCGGCGGGCGGGAACCGGCAGGCCGAGGCGGCGCGGGCGGCGTCCTCGGCCGAGTCGACCATCGGCACCAGCACGGCGGCCGCCCCGGCGTCGAGGGCGCGCATGACCGCCGCCGGCTCGTTCCACGGCACCCGCACCACCGGCGCGCGGCCGGCGGCCCGCATGGCCTGCAGCAGCCCCGGCAGCTGGCCCGGGGCGGCCAGGCCGTGCTGCAGGTCGACGCAGACGTAGTCGAAGGGCCCGGCGGCCACCAGCTCGGCGACGGCCGGGTCGGCGAGGTGGTTCCACAGCCCGAAGGCCGGGCGGTCCTGGGCCCACAGCTCGCGCAGCCGTGCCGCGCTACGGGCGGCGACGCCGGAGCTGCCGGAGCTGCCGGAGCTGCGGTCTTCCACGGTGCCTCCTCGGCTCGGGCGGCCGCTCGCGCGCGGCCGCGTCCTCGCAGGCACTGTCCTGCGTCCGGCCCCCGAGCGCACCCGGGTGGGCGGCCGCCGTCCGCCGTCCGCCGGGTGTCGTGGCCGTGCGCGTCAGCGCGCGGCGGCCCGGACGGCGTCGGCCAGCGGCGTGCTGGGCCGCCCGAGCAGGGAGACCAGGTCGGTGTCCGGCGCGTCCAGGTCGCCGCGGGCGGTCGCCTCCTCCAGGGCGGCGACGAAGCGCGCGCTGCCCTCGTCCAGGCCCGCCCCCACGAGCTCGGCGACGAGGTCGTGGGGGCTCACGTCGCGGTAGCGGACCCGGGTGCCGGTCACCTGCGTGATCGTCGCGGCCAGGTCCGCCATCGTGAAGGGGCTGCCGGCCAGCTCGTAGACGGCGCCCTCGTGGCCCTCGCCCGCCAGCGCGGCAGCGGCCGCGGCGGCGTAGTCGGCCCGCGTCGCCGCGGCGACGCGCCCCTGCCCGGAGGCGCCGACGACCTCCCCGGTCGCCAGGTGCTGGGCGAGGCGGTCGGTGTAGTTCTCCGCGTACCAGCCGTTGCGCAGCAGGGTCCACGCCAGCCCCGAGCCGCGCAGCACCTCCTCGGTGGCCCGGTGCTCGGGCGCCAGCGGGTTCTGCGTCGTGCCCGCGCGCAGGATGCTCGTGTAGGCGACGCGCCCGACGCCGGCGTCCCGTGCGGCCTCGACGACCGCGGTGTGCTGGGCGACGCGCCGCCCGACCTCGTCCCCGGAGACCAGCAGCACGCTCGCCACCCCCTCCAGCGCCGGGCGCAGGATCTGCGGACGGCTGTAGTCGCCCTCGCGCACCTGCACGCCGAGCTCGGCGAGGTCGCCGGCGCGCGAGGGGGTGCGGGCGAGGGCGACGACGTCGCCCGCCGGCACGCCGCGCTCGAGCAGCGACCGGACGACGAGGCGGCCGAGGCGGCCGGTGGCGGCGGTGACGGCGAGGACGGGCACGGGACCTCCTGGGTCGTGGACGGCACCGGCGGCAACCGCCGCGGCGCCGCCCGTCATCCCGCGCCGGTGGTCCCGCCGGTGGTCCCCGCCGGCGCTCAGCCGTCGAGGAGCTGGTCCGCGGGGACGGACAGGTGCACGGCGTCGCCCTCCACGGCGCGGATCCGGTCCGCCTCGACGTACCCGTGACCGCTGAGGACGCCGCTGCGGTCGACGCGGACGTACCCCACGCGCAGCATCCGCTCGGCCGCCTGCGGGTGCACCCGGGGCCCGCTGCCGAAGGCCCGCGCCACGTCCTCCAGCAGGCCGCCGCCGGGGTCCACCTCCTGCCCTGCGGAGGTGAGCGCCTCGGGGTCGCCGGCCTTCAGGTCGTCGACGGTGCCGACGTCCGCGCCGGTGCTGTCGATCACGCGCATGCCCACGCGCACCTGGTCCATCACGTCCACGGTCGCCTCCTCGTCGGTGGTGGTCCTCCAGGCTGGCGGGCCCGGACGCCGCGCACGCGCCCGCCCGGGCTTCCGACACGACCTCGTCGCCGCACCGACGCCGGAGCGTCACGGTCGCGGGCGCAGGTGGAGATCTCGTGACGACCCCCCGCACCGGGCGCCGTCCCGCTGGAGGAGCGGCGCGGCTGCGGGCACGCTGGCCGCGAGCACCCGGGAGGCGAGCGTGCGGGCAGGGGACGACCAGGCGTCCGGCCGGACGGCGGGGAGTCGGGCGGCGGCGAGGTGGAGGTCTCCGTCTCCGCCGACAACGCGAGCGTGCGCACGGAGATCGCCGCGTTCGAGGCCTTCGGGTACCCGCTGAGCTCGCGCACCCTCCTCGTGCAGCACGACCCCGACGGCCTCTCGCCGTACGCTCAGGCCGAGGCGTGCGCGGCGTCGCCGTCACCCGGGGCGGGTACGGCGACCTCACCCCGATCCTGGGCGCCCTGCCGGTGCCGAACACCCTCGGCCTGTTCCCGTCCTCCTCCTCCGCGGGGACGACAGTGGTCACCTACCTGTTCGTGCGCCCCGGCGCCGGGTTCGCGCAGCAGACCGGCGCCGCCCGCGAGTTCGCCGCCGAGCACGTCCCGGAGCCGGAGGACGCCCTCGTCGGTGTCACCGGCTCCGTGCCGGCCCGCGCGGGCGCCGGTCACCGCCCGCCGTCCGGCCCCGTCCGCCCGTCCCGCCCGTCCCGCCCGGCCGCCGGTCGCTGCGGGTCCTGCGGGTCGCGCCCGGCCAGGGCGGCGGCGAGGCGCGGGGAGGCGTCCAGCAGCCTGGTCTCGGGCGGCATCTCGACGCCCTCGCGCTCGAAGGCGGCCACGACGGCCTCGATCACCCGGTCGCGGGTCTCCAGGGCCTCCAGCTGCCGGGCTCCGGACCAGAAGCGCAGCTCGAAGACCACCGAGGAGGCCCCCAGCTCGCACAGCAGGCACTGCGGGGCGGGGGCCTCGGCCACGCCCGGCAGGTCGTGCACCGCGGCCAGGGCCACCGCGCGGGCCCGGGGGAGGTCGGTGCCGTAGGCCACGCCGACCTCCACGGACGTGCGGATGCTGTCGTAGCCGGTCTGCACCGTGACGACCTCCCCGTGCACGGTGCTGTTCGGCACCAGCACACGGCGGCCGTCGAAGGTGCGCACGACCGTCTCGCGCAGGTTCACCTCCTCCACCGTGCCGCGCACCTCGTCGACGGCGATCTGGTCGCCGGCGCGGAACGGCTCGCGCACGAGGATGAGCAGTCCCGCGAAGAGGTTGGACAGCACGTTCTGGAAGGCGATGCCGACCGCGACCGACACCACGCCCAGGCCGCCGAGGACGTCGACCGGGCGCACGCTGGGGAAGGCGACGGTCAGCCCGGCTCCCACGCCGAGGGCGGCTGCGGCGAAGCCCGCGAGGGTGGCGAAGACGCGGGCGTAGGAGGCGGTGTGGCGCCGGGCCAGCCACGCGCGCACGGCCCACCGCACGAGCCGGGCGAGCAGGAAGCCGGCGAGGACGACGCCGGCGCCGACGGCGACCTGGCGCGGCTCGATCGGCGGCAGGCGCAGCGCCTCCTCGAGGTCCACCCCGGAGGACGCGAGGAGGCGCGCGCTCAGCGCGAGCACGGAAGAGCCGGTCCCCAGCACGGGGCCAGTCTCGTCGAGGTCGTGGGCGCGTCCGTGGCGGCACCCGCGACGGGGCCCGTGGTGCCCGTGCCCGTGCCCGTGGCGGTGCCCGTGCCAGGGTCCGGCGCCGCCGGCGGTGCCACGGAGGCGTAGTCCGACCGCTCGACCGGGTCGCCGCTCAGCCCGGTGTCGGTCGGCACCTCCACGGGCACCCCCTCGATGGTGAACCGCACCCGCTGCACACCGGGAGCACCCGTGACCGTCCACACCAGCTGGGCCACGGCCAGCAGCTGCGCGCCTCCCGAGACGCTGGCGAGGTCGCCCGTCGCGGCGACGACGACGGTGGCGGGGTCGCGCTCCGGGTCGGGGCCGGCGGCGAAGCGCTGCGGCACCAGCGCGGTGCGGGTCCCCGCCACGACCTCGGCGCTCGAGGGGCCGACGACCAGCTGGTCCAGCGCCGCCTGAGCGGAGCGCTCCGGCGCGGGACGGGCGACCTCGTGCAGCCGGGAGCCGCGCACGAAGAACACGGCGACGTCCGCGCTGCCGCTCGGCGGCGCCGTCGCCGTCCGCGACGGCGCGCCGACCTCGACGGGCTCCGGGTGCTCCTGCGGGCGCACGCTGCAGCCGGCCAGCGCCGCGGCCAGGACGGCGCAGGCCAGCGCAGCGAGCACCGCGGCGACGGGGCCGCGTCCGCTCACGGGCGCACCTCCCGCGCGGGCAGGGCGACGACGAACCGCGCCCCTGCCGATGGGCTGGCCCGCACCTCCAGGCGCCCGTGCAGCAGGTGCACGTGGCGCGCGACGAGGGAGAGGCCCAGCCCGGCCCCGCACGTGCTCGTGCTGGCGCTGCCGCGCCCGCGCGCGAAGCGCTCGAGGACGCGCTCGCGCTCCTCGGGGGCGACGCCCGGGCCGTCGTCGTCCACGCAGACCCGCGCCTCGCCGTCCCCGGCCTCGACGCGGACGGCGCTCAGCCCGCCCCCGTGGCGCTCGGCGTTGTCGACGAGGTTGGCGACCACGCGCTCGAGGCGGCGCTTGTCGGCGCGCACCACGAGCGCCCCGGCCTCCGGTGCCACGACGAGGCGGCCGCGCAGCCCCGCGGGCAGCGCGTGCTCGACGAGGGAGGGCAGGTGCACGTCCTCCAGGACGACGTCGGCGCTGCCGGCGTCCGCGCGCGAGATCTCCAGCAGGTCCTGCACCAGCCGGGTGAAGCGGTCGAGGTCCGCGCGCAGCAGGTCGAGCGCCTCCTGGCCGTCCTCGGGCAGGGACGAGCGGTGCCCGTCGAGCAGCGCCGCGGCCGTGACCATCGTCGTCAGCGGGCTGCGCAGCTCGTGGCTGACGTCGGCGGCGAAGCGCGCGTCGCTGCGCACGCGCCGCTCGAGCGCTGCCGCCGTCTCGTTGAAGGACGCCGCGATGGGCTCGAGGTCCGGGTCGCCGCAGGGGTCGATGCGGGCCCGCAGGTCACCGGCGGCGATGGCGGCGGCCGCCTCGGCGACGCGCTCGAGCGGGCGCAGCGCGGGCCGGGTGGCCCAGCGGCCCAGCAGCAGCGCGCCCAGCGGCAGCGCGAGCACGGCGCCCGCGAGCACGGCGGACAGCACGCGGTAGGTGCTGTCGAGCTCGTCGAGGGGGAAGACCTCGAAGTAGGCCGCGTCGACGCCCGCCAGCGGGAGCCCCACGGCCAGGCGCGGGCGGCCGTCGACCTCGATCCGCTGGGCCGCGGGCTGCCCGGCGACGACGACGCGGCGCAGCTCCTCCGGCAGCGCCTCGCGCCCGGTGGTCAGGGAGGTGGTGGACCACTCCCCGCCCGTGACCACGAGGGACGTCGACCCGGTCTCCCGCGGCAGCTGGGAGAGCAGCTGCGGCGCGGTCAGCCCCTGGGTGGCGAGACCGCGCTGCAGCTGGTCGGCGTTGGCGACGGCCTGCGCCACCACGGCCTTCTCGCGCAGCACCAGCAGGTAGCTCGACACCGTCGACCACACGGCCAGCGCCGTCACCGCGGAGAGCACCAGGGCCAGCGCCGCGAAGGCGAGCGTCGCGCGGCCCCGCAGCCCCCGCCACCGGAAGGACCGCGTCCTGGCGGAGGGTCGCCGCCTGCCGGAGGGCCGGGCACCCGCCGCGGACGCCGCCGTCAGGGGCGGCGCCGTCACGGGGCCAGGCGGTAGCCCATGCCGCGCACGGTGGTGACCGCCGTGGGGTGGCTCGGGTCCGCCTCGACCTTGGTGCGCAGTCGCCGCACGTGGACGTCCACCAGCCGCGCGTCGCCGAAGTAGCCGTAGCCCCACACCCGCTCCAGCAGCTCCTCGCGGCTGAGCACCCGGCCGGGCACGGCGGCGAGCTCGCACAGCAGGCGGAACTCGGTGCGGGTCAGCGCCACCGGCTCGCCGCCGCGCCGCACCACGCCCTCGTCGGGGAGGACCTCCAGGTCGCCGACCTGCACGCGGTGGCGGGAGGCGGCCCCGCTCGAGCGGCGCAGCAGGGCCCGGATGCGGGCGGAGAGCTCCTTGGGCACGAACGGCTTGGAGACGTAGTCGTCGGCGCCGGCCTCCAGGCCCGCCACGACGTCGTGGCTGTCCCCCCGGGCCGTCACCATGATCACGGGGGCGTCGCTGGTGCGCCGCACCTCTCGACACACCTCGAAGCCGTCCTTGCCGGGCAGGACGAGGTCGAGCAGGACGACGTCCGCGCCCGTGCGCGCCAGCACGTCGAGGCCCTCCTCGCCGGAGGCGGCCTCGTGGACCTCGAAGCCCTCGCCCGTGAGGGTCATGCGCACCAGGCGGCGGATGCGGTCGTCGTCCTCGATGATCAGCACCGACCGTGCCATGGAGGCACCGTACGCACCCGCCGGCAGCGGCGCAGCAGCCGGGCGGCCGGCTCGCGACCCGGAGGTCGCGGGCGCGTGTCGAGACGGTGACGACCGCCCCGCTGGCCTCGCTCGCCGCGGACACCGGCCTCCAGCGTCGGTGCGGGCGCGCTGAGGAGGGCCGATGGGAGAGGGCGCCGGGACGGACCGGTGGATGGCGAGGGCGGGGCGCTTCGGCGCGCGGTCGCTGCTGGGCCCGGTGGCCGTCCTGCTCGGTGGCGTGCCCTTCACCCTCCTGCTGCTGGTCGCGCGCCGGTGGGGGCCGCTGAGCGAGGTCGACGCCGGGGTCGCGGCGGACCTCAACGCCGCGGTCAGCGCCTCTCCGCCCCTCGCGGGCGCCCTGCGCGTCGTGACCGACCTCGGCGGCACCGGTGTCGTCACCGTCGTCCTGGTGCTGGCGACGGTGTTCCTGCGCATCCGGCAGCAGCGGCGGCTGGCGCTCTGCGTCGCCGTCACCGGCCTCGGCCTGGCCGTGCTGGTGCCGGTCACCGAGGCGCTGGTCGGCCGCGCGCGCCCCGTCGTCGACGTCCCCGTCGTCGCGGTGCCGAGCGGCGCCAGCTTCCCCAGCGGGCACGCGATGTCCGCCCTCGTCGCCTACGGGGCGCTGCTGCTCGTGCTCCTGCCGGCCGTGGGGCGCCGCGCGCCCCTGGCTCGTCGTGCTCACGGCGCTCGTCGTGCTGGCGGTCGGCCTCACCCGGCTCGCCCTGGGCGTGCACTTCGTCTCCGACGTCCTGTCCGGCTGGGCCCTGGGGGCGGCGTGGCTGGGCGTGACCACCGCGGCCTTCCGCGGCTGGCAGCACAGCGCGGGGCTGCGCACGCACGAGCCCCTCGACCCCCTGGAGGCCGACGCCGACCCCCGGCTGGACCTCGACAGGTCCGGACAGGCGGTCCTGCCCGGCGGGTGGGCGGCGGTCGGGCGGCTGGCGCTCGCGGCCGCCGCCGTCCTCGGCGTGCTGACGGCGCTCGGCCTGCTCGTCACCGCGGTGCTGACGACCACCTGGGTGGGCCGGGCGGTCCGGCAGGTGGTCCGGTTCCTCGCGGAGCACCGCACCGAGCTGCGCAGCGAGGTGGCCGGGGCCGTGGGGATGCTGGGCGGCACGCGGGAGGTGATCGCGGTGTCGCTGGCGACCGCCGTCCTGGCCCTGGCGGTGGCGGCGAGCTGGCGGCCCGCGGTGTTCGTCGTGGTCGCCGTGGCCGGCGAGGCGCTGCTGCACCTGACCACCTCCCGCACGGTCGGCCGGGCCCGCGGACCCCCGCGGCCCCGGGCCCTAGCGCGCTGCGCCGGTGGACGCCGCTCCGCGGTGCGCGACGCCGTGCCGCCGGCGTCGTCCCCACGCCGTCACGAGTCCTCCGGCGACGGCGGAGCCGAGCATGCCCGCGAAGAGGTCGACGACGGTGTCGGTGTAGCCGACGAGCATCCCCGCAGGGGCGATCTGCTCGACGATCCACTCGTAGTACTCCCACAGCACGGCGGCGGTGGTGCCGACGAGGACCACCCAGACCGCCGGCGCCGAGGACCGCAGGGCGGGGGAGGCGCCGCGCGCCGGGGGCAGCAGGCGGAAGCGGACCAGGACGAAGTACGCCACGGCGGCCAGGCTGCCGGGGGTCAGGAAGTGCACCAAGACGTCGAACCAGGCGATCTCGCGGTACCAGTGCTGCACCGAGGCCCACGTGGCCAGGATCAGGAGGACCGCGAAGGCGCCCGCGAACGGTGCCGGCACGTCCGCTGCGCGGGCGGCGAGCATGAAGCCGACCATGAGGGCGAAGCGCAGGGCGCCGTCCCAGTCGCCGGTGACCGCCAGCCAGACCGCGCTGGCGACGGCCACGAGGACCGCCAGGTCGAAGATCCACCGGCCGGCAGTGCGAGAAGCGCTCACGGTCGTCCTCCTGTCGTCGCGGCGGCACCGGTCGGGCGGCGCCGCACGGGCTTCACGTCTGCGGTGAGCTGGAGCTGGCGGTCGCGCTGGTGCTGGGTCCGGTGGTGCTCGGGGTCTTCGGGATCGTGCCGGTGGACTGGGCCCAGACGAGGAGCAGGCCGACGAGGGCCACGACGGCCACCGGCACCAGCGCCAGGGGGCGCAGCCCGGCCCGCCCGGCGGAGGCGAGCACCGCCACGACGCCCATGGCGATGACCAGCCCGACGTTCACCAGCAGCAGGAGGGCGCCGCCGAGCGCGAGGACCGGCGCGCCGCCGTACAGGGCGATCACCGCGGCGCCCAGGGCCGGCACCAGCGCCAGCGCAGCCACCGTCCCGATGAGCGTGTCGGTCTTCGACCGCGCCTGGGCGGTGGTGCCCGCCAGCCCGGCGGCGAGCGCGGCCGCCACGGACCACCAGCCCGGGTGCAGGCGCTCCTGCAGCAGCGGCTCGGCGAGCAGGACCGCGTCCGGGGGGATGACGTTCGCGAGGTCCATGACGCCGGTGGTCGCTCCCGCGGCGGCGGAGGCCAGCACGAGGCCCGCCAGCGCCACACCCAGTCCGCGCGCAGCCTCCTCACGGCGTCCCGCGGCCAGGGCGAGGGGGACCACCGCCAGGGGTGGCATCAGCGGCGCGACGATCATCGACCCGATGAGGATGGGCACCGAGCCGGACAGCAGCGCCACCGCGGCCAGCACCCCGGAGCAGCTCATGTACAGCAAGTAGCTGCCGGACAGCTGCACCTGGGCGGCGGTCCGCTCCAGGGTGTCGTCGTCGACGAGGGGTCGGACGAGGGATCCGAGCGCGCTCATGCGGTCCGTCCTGGACGAGGAGCGGTGCCCGGCCCCGCCGGTGCGCGCCGTGGGTGCGGCGCGGGTGGGGCCGGGCACCGCACGGGTCGGTTCAGCGCACGGTGACCGCGTCGGGCTCGACGTCCTCCTTGCGCGGCCACGTCCTGGCGCCGAGCAGGCCGCCGAGGGCGGAGGCGATGACGGCCAGCCCGAGGCCGAGGACGGCGAAGCTGGCCGCCGAGCGCGCCGTGGCCACCGCCTGGGCGGGGTCGATGTCCGGGGCGTTCAGCTGCTGCAGGTCCACCACCTGGGTGACGGCCCCGGCCAGCGACCCGAACAGGGCGCCGCCGCCGAGCAGGGTGAGGAACAGGAACGCGACCACGCCGAGGGCCCACACGAGGATCCCGTGCAGCAGGCCGTCGTCCGCGCCGCGCCACATCGCGGTGGCCCCGGCGGTCAGGCCGCCGAGGAAGAAGGCGAGCAGGCCCAGCAGCCCGCTGACCCACCCGGCGTTGGTGCCGCCGGCCCCGACGCCGAGGTCGAGCCAGCCCAGGGCGAGGAAGACCAGCTCCAGGAGCAGGAAGGTGGGCAGGGCCACGATCAGCCCGGCCCACACCGGGCCCCAGCGGACCCGGTCGCGCCGCTGCGCCTCCACGGCGACGTTCACGGGCTCGTCCCTGGTCCCCACCGGTGGGGCGGCGGGCCGGACGACGGGCTCGACGCGCTCGACGCGCTCGGTCTCCCGCACCACGGGCGGCGGGAGCACCTCGCGCTCCGCCGGGGCGGGCGTGGCGGGGACCGCGCCGGTGGAGCGGTCGCGGTCGAAGGGCTGTGCACTCATCAGGGAGTCCTCCTAGCGGGGATGGCGTGGGGATCGGTCAGTGGTGGTGCAGTCGTGGGCCGACGTCTCGTCCTCGACGTCCGTTCGCGGGCGCTCGCTCATCCGGTGACCGGCTCGACGGCCTCCACCTCCCGCCACGGGCCGTCGACGAACTCGTCCAGCGCTCCGTCCGGCCACGCCTCCGGGTACGTCTCGTCCAGGTCCGAGGAGGCCAGCCCGTCCTGGACCAGCCCGGTGACCAGCACCGTCTGCCCCGCGGCGATCTCCTCGGTGGGGCCGACGGCCACGAACGCCCCGCCAGCGGCCAGGACCGGCAGGTCGGGAGCGCTGTCTCCTTCGGGCGGGACGTCCTCCTCCAGGTCCATCGCGCCGTCGCCGAAGCCCTCCTCACCACCGAGGTCACCGGCGCTGCGGTCGACGCCGGGAGCGGTCAGGGTGAAGGCGCCGGGGACGAGGACCTGCTCGACCACCGCCTCGATCGCCACCGGCTCCCCGAGGAAGTCCGCCGGCTCGGCCAGCAGCTCCTCCGCGGTGATCGCCGGCTCCAGCTCCACGTCCTCCTCCGGTGGTTCGAGGCCGTCCTGGGCCCCCAGCCAGGTCTGCGGGTCGGTGGGCACCACCACCGTCGTGCCGGTCCTCCGGGGCCAGCTCGCTGCAGCGTCGGGCACGTACTCCTCTCCTCTCCGGTCGTCCGGTCGTCCGGTCGTCGGTCCCTGGTCGGTGCCGCCGACGCCGTCGCGGCCCGGGCTCGGCGGTGCGCGCGCTCGTGCGGGTCAGCGGACGGCCACGGACGTCGCCTGCACGGCCGGGTCCCCCTCGAAGTCCTCGAGGGCCTCCTCGGCGAAGTTCACCTCGAGGTCCTCCTCGGCGCCGGCGATCGAGAAGTCCACCACCGTGCCGGACACCTGCACGACGTCCCCGATCGCCAGGGCGGTGGGCACGTCCGCTCCCAGGACCAGGAGCGGGTCCTCGCCGACCTCGATCCCACCGATGAGGAACGCGCGCGGGCTGAGGACCTGCGAGACCTCCCCGTCGAAGTCGACCTGGTCCCCGACCCGGCCCTCCAGCACCTCCTGGGACAACCC
Organism: Quadrisphaera sp. DSM 44207; assembly: GCF_900101335.1. Taxonomy (NCBI): domain Bacteria; kingdom Bacillati; phylum Actinomycetota; class Actinomycetes; order Kineosporiales; family Kineosporiaceae; genus Quadrisphaera; species Quadrisphaera sp. DSM 44207. The sequence continues at coordinate 70,240 of NZ_FNKA01000003.1, forward strand.
GCTCTCCTGGTCCTCCCCCAGGCCCGGCTGGTCGTCGTCGGTCTCCTCGACCTGGTCCTCCAGCTGCTGGTCCTGCAGATCGCCCTGCTCGGGCACCGTGGGCGGGTCGTCCACGACACCTCCTCCGCATCCCGGGAGCACGAGGACCGCGGTGGCGACGGCGAGCACGGTGCAGCGGGTGCGGCGGTGCGAGAACATGACCCTCCTCGAGGTTCGGACCCGGCCTCCGGGAGACGCCCGGTCGGGCTGGAGCACTCCTTCACTCCTGTGACGCTTGCTGAACGGCGTGACGAGGCATCGCTGCGGCGGTCAGCGGGGACGACGTCCCCAGGCCCCCGGCGGGCCGTGCCGGGCGAGCGGACCGGTCAGCGGGCTGAGGGCCACGGAGCCGAGGAGGACGACCACCCCGATCGGGATCAGGACGCTTCCGAGGCCCGCCGCGCCCGCCAGGACGGTGACGAACCCGATGGCGGCCCACACCGCGCGGGCCGGCACCCGGAGGCGGCGGCTGGAGGGCCAGCGCGCCAGCAGGTGCGCCAGGGCCGGGTCCTCGGCGATGAGGTGGCGCTCGATGGCCGCCAGCTCCCGCCGGTGCTGATCACTGAGCACGGTCTACCTCCACGTGGTCCCTCGATGCGGAGCGCAGCACCGGCGCGGCGGTGGCGGGCTGGTCCGGACCGGCGCGGGAGTGCGGCTCGCAGGTGGTCCTGCGGGGGCAGGGCCACCTGCGGCGCCACCACCGTGGCGCCTCCTCGGGGGGAGGGTCCAGCCCGGTCCGGGCCGGGCTGCGGATCGTCATGGTTTCGACACGCCCGTGACTCCGCGGCTCCACGGGTGTGGCGTCTGCGTGACGGACCGCAGCGAGGGCGCGCTCGTGGGGTGCCGTGGGCGAGCAGCACCAGCGCCGCCGCGAGGACACCGGCGAGGCGGACGAGGACCCTCGTCACCTCCCACCTCCTCGGTCGGGCTCCGGGTGCGCCGGTGCACCGGGCCGGAGCAGCTCGAGCGGGGCGACGGAGGCGTAGTCCGCGCGCGCGACGGCCTCCGGGGACAGGCCGTCGTCGGTGGGCAGCTCCACGCTGCGGTCGCCGACGACCACCCGCAGGCGCTGGACGCCGTCCGCCCCGGTCAGCGTCCACACCAGCTGTCCCACGGCAAGCAGCTGGCTGCGCCCGGACAGCCCCGACAGCTCCTCCGTGGCGGTGACCACGGCCGTCCCGGCAGGGGGACGCGGGTCGGAGACCACCAGGGGCTGGGGAGGCAGGGCCGTCCTCAACCCCGACCCGACCTCGGCGCGCGTCGGTCCGGCCACGAGCGCAGACAGCGCTGTCTGAGCCGAGGAGTCGCGCACCCGGCGCACCACGGGGGTGAGGCGGTCCCCTCGCACCAGGTAGACCTCCACCTGCTGGGACCCGCCGTCCACCCCCGGGACGCTCGGGTCCGTGGTGCTGGGCAGGTCGACGGCGACGGGTCGCTGCTGAGGCAGTACCTGGCAGCCGCCCAGGAGCACGCCGAGCAGGGCGCCCAGCACCCCGAGCAGCACGGGCACCGGTGCGGCGGGCGTCCCTCGCGCGGACATCCCGTTCCTCCTCCCACCGGTGCCGGACGCCCCGTCAGCCGTGCGCGCGGGGTGCGTCCCAGGGCCGCAGGCGGTCCTGCGGGGGAGCGGGACCGCCTGCGGCACCACCACCGTGCGCAGGACGGATCGGCGCGTTCCAGGCGCCGGGCCGGATCGTCACGCAGACGCCACACCGGTGTCCCGCCGGGAGCGGACGCGTGTCGAGACGATGACGACCCCGCCTGCCTGAGCCTCCCCGACCGCGGCGACGGACCTGCTCGTGGCTCAGCCGGTGGCGAGCTCGATCGCGGCGGCGTCGACCCAGGGGCCGCCGGTGTAGGCGTCCAGGGCCCCGTCGGGCCAGTCCACGCCCAGCTCGGCCTCCAGCGCGGCCTGGTCCAGGTCGCCGCGCACGGTGCCGCCGACGGTGATCACGTCGCCGTCGGCCAGCTCGGTGGTCGGGCCGATCACCAGCACGGTCCGGTCGGGGCCGGCCGCGGCGCCGCTGGCGTCGTCGGTGATCGTGAAGGCCTGCTCGCCGACCACGCCGGCGACCGGCGCCTGCACGACGACGGTCTGGTCGACGTACCCGGCGGGGTCCGCCACCAGCTCCGCGGCCGCCACGGTCGGCTCGCCGGCGACGCGCTCGACCGACCCCTCGTCGATGTCCTCGGGCGCCAGCACCTCCCCGGAGACGGTCTCGTCGGCCTCCGCGGCCGCGGTCGGCTCCTCGGCCCCCTCCGCGGCGGGCTCCTCGACCTGCAGCGGGTCCCCGGGGTCCGGCTCGTTCTGGGCGCACCCCGCCAGGGCCAGCGGGGAGAGCACCAGCAGGCCCGCCGCGAGCATCGGGGCCCGGGCGCGCAGCGCGTGGGTCAGCATGTCGGTCCTCCTCGTCGCCGGACGCCGTCGTCGGACGTCCGTGCTCCCACCGTGGGACGGCGGCACGGGACCGTCACGGCAGACGCGGCCCGCGCGCCGGACTGTCACGGCAGTGCCGAGGAGGCGTCACGCCACCGTCATGCCCGCGCCCCGCGCCAGGGGGCGGGCGGGGGGCTCAGGCGTCCGCGCTGACCTCGACGACGCTGCGCCACGGGTCCTCGAAGCGCAGGGTGCGCCCGTCGTCGCGGAAGGTCGCGCCCGCGCGGGACAGCCGCGCGGCGAGGGCGTCGAGGTCGTCGCGCCCTGGGACGGCGATGGAGACCCGGCCCAGGCCGATGGTCGCCGCCCGCGGACCCGCCCCGAGGCTGGTCCAGGTGTTCATCGCCACGTGGTGGTGGTAGCCCCCGGCGGAGACGAACAGGGCCGTGCCGAGGTCGGCCGTGACCTCGAAGCCGAGCGCGTCGACGTAGAAGGAGCGGGCGCGGGCGATGTCGCCGACCTTCAGGTGCACGTGCCCGACGTCCGCGGACGCCGCCTCCTGCCCGGCCAGGTGCTCGCGCAGGAAGGCGTTCGGGTCCAGGGGGATCGAGTCCATCGCGACCCGGTCGCCGTGCCACCGCCAGCTCTCGCGCGGGCGGTCCCAGTACAGCTCGATGCCGTTGCCCTCGGGGTCGGCGAAGTAGAACGCCTGGGAGACCAGGTGGTCCTGGGCGCCGACGTAGCGCGAGCGCGGGTGCGCCGCCGCGCGGGCGACGGTGGCGGCCAGCGACGCCCGGTCGGGCCAGAGCAGGGCGGTGTGGAACAGGCCCGCCTGGCCCGGGCGGGCGGGCGGCAGGTGCGGCGTGTGCACGAGGACGACCAGGGGCGTGCCGCCGCGGCCGAGGACGACGGGCGCGGCGGCGCCGCCGGCGCGCGCGGCGTCCCCCGGCGCCGAGGGGCGGGTCGCGTCGAGCGGGAGGTCCTCCAGGCCCAGCGCCTCGCGGTAGTAGCCGGCGGTGCCGTCCAGGTCCGCCACGTGCAGCGTGACGGCGTCCATGGTCGTGGCCGCCGGCAGCACGAGGTCGCTGTCGAGAGCGCCGGCGGGGGCGGCAGCGGTGGTGCCGTCCGCGGCGGGGGTGCTGGTCACGGGATCGCCTCCTGGGCCCGAGGTGCATGAACGCTCATGCGGCTGCTGCGGGCAACGCGCGCCCCGGCTGCGCTGTTCCCGACCGGTGGCGCCCTAGCGGCCGACCACCGTGTCCCGGCCGGCCTCCTTGGCGGTGTAGAGGGCCGCGTCGGCGCGGGCGAGCAGGCGCTGCAGCGGCTCCGCGCCGTCCCACGTGGCGTAGCCGATGCTGCAGCGCTGGCCCATGGGGACGGCGTCGCGCACCCGCTCGAGCATCCGGGCGGCGTCCGCCTCGCCGCACTCGGGCAGTGCGATGGCGAACTCGTCGCCGCCCCAGCGGGCGACGACGTCGACGCCGCGCAGCGCGCCGCGCACGCCCTCGGCCAGCGCGCGCAGCAGCTCGTCGCCCGCCAGGTGCCCGTGCGTGTCGTTGTAGGCCTTGAAGCGGTCGAGGTCGAGCAGGGCGACCGTGAGCGGGTGGCCGGTGCGGCGGGCGCCCGACAGCAGGTGCTCGACCCGGCTGTCCCACCCCCGGCGGTTGCCCAGCCCCGTCAGGCTGTCCGTGACGGCCGAGCGCTCGAGCTCGCGGACCATCCGGGCGTGGTCGAGCGCCACCGCCGCCTCGTCCGCGAGCAGGCGCACGGCCTGCGCCGCGCGGTCCTCCAGGTCCGCGACCGGGTGCGCCCACGTCACGGTGAGGACGGCCGTGACGCGGCCGCGCGCCACCAGCGGCTGGCTCAGCAGCGCGCGGGCCTGCGCGGGCGCGACGCCCTCGCGGGCGAGCAGGTCCGCCGGCGGCTCGGCGACGACCAGCGGGCTGCCCGTGCGGTAGGCGTGCGCCGAGGCCGCCGGCGCGCCGAAGGGCACTCCGGGGGCCCCGGCGTCCACGCCCGCGGTCGCGGTCGGGCTCAGCCCCTCCGCGCCCGCCTCGCGCAGGGCGGCGGTGCTCGCCCCGGCGAGCTCCCGCGCCGCCTCGACGATCATCGACCGGGGGTCCTCGCCCGCCTGCAGCCGCCGCACGAGGCGGGCCGTCGCGGCCAGGTTCGCCTCGGTCGTCCGCAGCGCCAGCTGCGCCTCCTTCTGGCGGGTGACGTCCTCGACGTGCGTGACGGTCCACGGCTGCCCCCGCGGCCCGGTGGTCGTGGTCACCGTCAGCCGCGCCCAGCGCACCTCGCCGTCGGGGCGCAGCACCCGCTCCTCGCGGCGCACGACGCCGTCGTCCGCGGCCAGCAGCTCCGCCGCGGCGTCGCGGTGCGCCGCCGGGTCGTCGGGGTGGGTGAACGCCGTCCGCGACCGGCCCAGCAGCTCCTCCTCGGAGCGGCCGAGCAGGGCGCACAGCGCCGGGTTCACCGCGATCAGGCGGTCCTGCTCGTCGGAGAGGCCGATGCCGACGGGGGAGGCGGTGAAGACGCGGCGGATGCGCTCCTGGTGCTCCGCGCGCGCCGCCCCGGCCAGGCGCCGGAGCAGCTCGCGCGCGCGGTGACGTCGGCCGCCCCCCACGGCTCCCCTCCCCCCTGACGACGAGCCGGAGCGACGCTAGCGCAGGCGCCCAGGTCGCGCCGGGGTCGGAGGGCCGGTCAGAGGGGGAACTGGGCGCGGGCGATCTGCTCCGAGATGGGGTCGAAGAGCTCCCGCCGCACCCGGTCGTGCTCCTCGTCCTGGTCGTAGCGGCGGTAGGCGTCGGCGTCGGCGAGGTCGACGGTGATCGCGTAGTCCCAGGTGCCCGCCCGCAGCCCGGCGTCGCGCCCGACGCGCATCTCGAGCAGCCCGTCGACGCGCACGCGCGCGAGCGCGGCGAGCGCCTCCTCCACGCGGGCGGCGGGGACGTCGGGGTGCAGGCGGCCGAGGACGACGTTGCGGATCACGGGGTCATCCTCGCGGATCCCGTGCCGTCCTCACCGGTGCCGTCCTCGACCGGCCTCGCGGGTGCCGTCCTCGCGGGCGCCGTCCTCGCGGGTGCCGGCCGCAGCGCGACCGCCGAGACCGCGGCGCCCGCGACGAGCAGGCCCGCGCACACGAGCATCGCGGTGCGGAAGGCCGGCTGCAGCACCGCCGGGTCGGTGTGCTCGTCCCCGTCCAGGCCCACCACGAGCGGCAGCGCTGCCACGGCGAGCAGCCCGGCCGCCCGCGCCACCGCGTTGTTCACGCCGCTGGCGACGCCGGCGTGGCGGTCCTCGACGGCCGCCAGCACGGTCGCGGTCAGCGGCGCGACGGTCAGGGCCAGGCCGAGCCCGAGGACCGCGACCGGCGGCAGGACGTCGAGCCAGTACGACGAGGCGGGCCCGATCCCCGCCGCCCACGCCACGCCCGCGGCCGCCACGAGCGGCCCGAGCGTCATGGGCAGCCGCGGCCCGGTGCGCTGGGCCAGCGCCCCGGCGCGCTCGGAGAGCAGCAGCAGGAGCACCGGAACCGGCAGCAGCGCCGCCCCCGCGGCCAGCGGGGAGAAGCCGCCGACCACCTGCAGCGCGAGCACGAGCAGGAAGAAGACCCCGCCCAGCGCGGCGTAGACGGCCAGCGTGGCCAGGTTCGCCCCGGTGGAGCGGCGGTCGGCGAAGACCTCCAGCGGCACCGTCGGAGCTCGCGAGCGGGCCTGCACCCCGACGAAGGCGCCCAGCGCGGCCACCCCGAGCGCCAGGCCGGCGACCACCGCGCCGTCCGCGCCCCGCTCGGGCCAGGCGACCAGCGCCCAGGTCAGGGCGCCGAGGCCGGCGGTGCCCAGGACGACGCCGGGCACGTCCAGCCCCGGCGCCGCGAGCGGGTCGCGGGTCTCCGGCACGTGCCGGGCCGCCACGAGGACCAGCGCGGCCAGCGGCAGGTCGACCAGGAAGATCCACCGCCAGCTCGCCGCCTGCACCAGCCACCCGCCGAGGAAGGGGCCGAGCGCCGTCGCGACGCCGCTCAGGCCCGACCACGCGCCGATGGCGCGGGCGCGGTCCTCGGGCGCGAAGACGGCCTGGAGGATGGCGAGGCTGCCGGGGGTCAGCAGCGCGCCTCCCACGCCCTGCAGCGCGCGGGCCGCCACGAGGACGCCGACGTCCGGCGCCAGCCCGCACAGCAGGGACGCGAGCGCGAACCAGACGGTGCCGACGACGAAGACGCGGCGGCGTCCGCACCGGTCGCCGAGGGAGCCGCCGAGGAGGATCAGCGAGGCCAGGGTGAGCGTGTAGGCGTTGACGGTCCACTGCAGGCCGGCGAGGTCGGCGCCCAGGTCGGCGCCGATCGCGGGCAGGGCGGTGTTGACCGCGGTGGCGTCGAGGAAGGCCACGCCCGAGCCGAGCACCGTGGCCGCCAGCGTCCAGCGCGCGGCCGGCTCGCCCCAGCGCACGCCGCTCACGGCCGCTCCGCCGGCTCCTCGAGCGGAACGGTCGCCACGGACGCCGCGAACCGGCCGAGCAGGTGCGCGAAGGCGTCGAGCTCCTCGGGCGCCCACCCGTGCAGCAGCCGGGTCAGGTACGCGCGCCGGTGCGCCTCCGCGGCGTCCAGCAGCCGCTCGCCCTGCTCGGTCAGCGCCAGCGCGGCGCGCCGGGCGTCGGTGAGCGACGCCGTCCGCCGCACGAAGCCGGCGGCGACGGCGGCGGCCACGAGGCGGCTGGCCGTCGACTCCTCGACGTCGAGGCGCTGGGCGACCAGCCGCACCGGCACGTCGGCGCCGCCGTCGAGCGGTCCGGCGGCCACGGCGCCGACGACCAGGACGTGGGACATCTCCACCGGGGCGGCGACGTCGCGCTGCAGGGCCAGCTTCGTGCCCGGCCGCAGCCAGAGCCGGCGCAGCCCGACCAGCGCCGCGTCGATGCGGGCCAGGGGCTGCCCGGGCTGCTCCTCGGCCACGCCGGGATGCTAGCCCGGCGAAAGCCTGTACCGTACAGGTGTGTCCACGGGTGGAGCCGCGCAGCCCTCGCCGCCTCCGCCGTCCGGCGCGCCCGTCCTCGTGACGGCCGCCACCGGCACGGTCGGCCGCGACGTCGTGGAGGGCCTGCTCGCGGCGGGCGCCGACCTGCGCGCCGCCAGCCGCGACCCGCAGCGCGCGGCGGCGTCCCTGCCGGCCGGTGCCCGCACCGTCCGCTTCGACCTGGCTGACCGCGGCACCTGGCAGCCGCCGCTGGAGGGCGTGCGCGCCGTGTTCCTCGTGCGCCCGCCGGAGCAGGCGCGGGCGCGCCAGGGCCTGCTCCCCTTCGTCGACGCGGTCGTCGCCGCCGGGGTGCAGCGGGTGGTCTTCCTCTCCGTGCAGGGCGCCGGGCGCAACCGCCTGCTGCCGCACCGCGCGGTGGAGGACCACCTGCGCCGCTCGGGCACCGCGTGGACCTTCCTGCGGGCCGGGTACTTCCTGCAGAACCTCGTCACCGTGCACCGGGCGGAGATCCGCGACCGCGGCGAGATCTTCGTGCCCGCGGGCTCCGGGCGCACCGCCTTCGTCGACACGCGCGACGTGGCGGAGGTGGCCGTGCGCGCCCTCACCCAGCCGGGTCACGAGCGCCGAGCCCACGAGCTGACCGGCAGCGAGGCCCCGACCTACGACGACGTGGCCGCCGTGCTGACCGAGGTGCTCGGCCGCCCGGTGCGCTGCGCCCGCCCCGGCCCGGTCGAGTACGTGCGCGAGCAGCTGCGGCGCGGGATGCCGCCGCCGCTCGTGCTGGTGACGCTCGTGCTGTACACCACCGCCCGCCTCGGCCTGGCGGGGCACCTGAGCGACGACCTGGCGCGCGTGCTGGGCCGTCCGCCGCGCACCGTGCGCGACTTCGTCCGCGACCACGCCGACGCGTGGCGCCCGGCAGGGAGGGATCGATCGTGAGGCTCGCCGTCTTGGGAGGAACCGGCCGCACCGGCCGGCACGTGGTGCAGCAGGGTCTGGCACGCGGCCACGACGTCACCGTCCTGGCCCGCGACCCCGAGCGCGTCGGCGACGGCGCCCGCGCGGTGCGCGGCGACGTCACCGACCCGGACGCCCTGGAGCGCGTCGTCCGCGGCGCGGACGCCGTGGTCGTCGCGCTCGGGCCCGCCCCGGGCTCCCCGCCACCGGTGCAGACGGAGGGCCTGCGGCTGCTCCTGGGCGTGCTCGACGGCGCCGGCGCGGCGCCGCTCGTCGTGGTCTCCGGCGCGGGCGCCGACGCGCCGGGGGACCGCAAGCGCCTGGTCGACCGGGTCGCCAGCGCGCTCGTGCACCGCCTGAACCGCGCGGACGTCGAGGCCAAGGAGGCGCAGCTGGCGCTGCTCGCCGCCAGCGGGCGGGCGTGGACGGCGGTGCGCCCGCCGGTGCTCGTGGACGGGCCCGCGGCCGGGGCGCAGCTGACGATGCGCTCGCCCGGCCCCAGCCGGGTGCCCCGCGCCGACCTGGCGGCGCTGCTGCTCGACGAGGCCGCCGCGCCCCGGTTCAGCGGTCGGGCGCCGTTCGCCGCCCCGCTGCGGCGCCGCCTGAGCTGACCCGCCCGGCGCCGTCCGGACCCGACCCGCCAGGGGTCGTCCGGACCCGACCCACCAGGGGTCGTCCGGACCTGACCCGCCCGGCGCAGGCGACCGGCCGCCGTCCAGCGGTGAGCACAGGGCGCCCCCGTGCTCATAGGACGAGCACGGGGGCGCCCCGTGCTCACCGCTGATGGGCGTGATCCCGCCCAGTGCCCATCGCTCGGGAGGCTGAGCGCGCCCGTCGTCCAGCAGCCGCCCGCGGAGCGGCTGCGCCCTCGTCGCGCAGCGCTGCGTGCGCGCGCGGTGGCGCGCCGTCGCGCCCGAGGCCAGACTCCGCACTCGCAGTACGCCTGCACTGCTGCATCGCGGCGCGCCGACGGCGATGCAGCACGGCGACGGCACGCCGGCGGCACGCCGGAGACACGGTGGTGACACGGCGGTGACACGGCGGTGACCACGAGCCCGCGCTCGCCGACCGCCCGCAACCCCCTCAGCGCGCCGAGTGCACCAGGTACTCGGCCAGCAGGCGCGCGCACCCGTCGATCGCGCCGCGGTGCACCACCTCGTCGCCGTGCGTGCTCAGCGTCGGCAGCCCGATCAGGCCCGAGCGAGGCGCCTGCCCCTTGCTCTTCGACTGCGACGCGTCCGACTCGAACGAGCGCAGCGCGGCCGGCTGCGGGGAGGACCCCAGGTCCGCACCGATCGCGAGCAGCCGGTCCGCGATCGCCTCGTCGTACACGCCCGCCGCGTCGGCGTGCGCGATCACCGGCCCGCCGTCCACGGTGGTGCCGTACTCGGCCTCGGTGGGCCCGACGTCCACCGCGAGCGTGACCGACCCGGGCAGCGACGCGCTCGCGTACGACGCGCCGACGCCCCCGAGCTCCTCGCCCGTCGTCATCACGAGGTGGACGTCGGCCGCCGGGCGCCGCCCCTGGGCGCGCAGCTGCCGCGCCGCCGACAGCACCGCGACCAGGGCCGCGCGGTCGTCGAGGAAGTCACGCGCCGATGATGGTGCCGCGGCGGGTCGGTCGCGCGGGCAGCGCGCCTCGCCCATGATCGTCCGGGGCGCGAGGACCCGAGGGCGCGAGGACGCCCCGGGGACGCCACAGACTGGGAGCAGGAGGTGGGGCGTGGCGCAGCCGCTCGTCAGCGTGCTGGTGCCCGTGCACCAGCAGGCGGCGTTCCTGCCGCGCGCGCTCGCGAGCCTGCTCGCCCAGGACGAGCAGCGCTGGGAGGCGCTCGTCCTCGACGACGGCTCCACCGACGACGTCGCCGCGGCGCTGGAGCCCTTCGCGCGCGACCCGCGGGTGCGCACCGCGGGGTGGGCTCGCAACCGCGGCCTCGGCGCCACCCTCAACGCCGGCCTGGACGTCGCGCGGGCCCCCGTGCTCGCCCACCTGCCCGCGGACGACGTCTGGTACCGCGACCACCTGTCCTCCCTGCTCGCCGTCCTGGCCGACCCCGCGGTCGTCCTCGCGCACACCGGCGTCCGCTCCGCCGGCGACCGGGTGGGCCTGGGCGCGCCCGGCACGCCGTACCTGCAGCTGGTGCAGGTCGCGCACCGGGCGGGTGCGCACCGCTGGACCGAGCGCGAAGAGCTGGAGAGCGACGACCTCGACCTGCTGATGTGGCGCAGGGTCGCCGCCGACGGCGCCACGGGCAGCACCGGCCGGGTCACGTGCGAGTGGACCGACCACCCCGCGCAGCGGCACAAGGCGATCCGCGAGCTGTTCGACGGCGGCCTCAACGTCTTCCGCCGCCGCTACGACGTCCGGCACCCCCTGCGGTTCCGCTCCACCGACAGCGGCACCGTCGACGAGGTCACCCGCTACGCCCGCTTCCGCGAGCCCGAGCGCGAGCCCGAGCACGGGCACGGGCCCGAGCGCGCGCCGTCCGCCGGCGGCCTCGACGTCCTGCTCGTCGGCGAGCTGGCGTTCAACCCCGAGCGCGTCCTCGCCCTGAGCGAGCGCGGGCACCGCCTGCGCGGGCTGTGGACCGACGAGGGGCTCGGCGACTCCACCGTCGGCCCGCTGCCGTTCGGGCGCGTGCGCGACCTGCCGCGCACCGGCTGGCAGGACGTCCTGCGCGCCGACCCGCCCGACGTGCTCTACGCGCTGCTCAACTGGCGCGCGGTGCGCTTCGTGCACGCGGTGCGCCGCGCCGCCCCGCACCTGCCGTTCGTGTGGCACTTCAAGGAGGCGCCGCAGGCGAGCCTGCGGCGCGGGGACTGGCCGCTGCTCGCCGACCTCGTCACCGGCGCCGACGCCTGCCTGGTCGCCACCGAGGAGGAGCGGGCGTGGTTCCTGCAGGCGCTGCCCGGCCGCCTGGATCCGCAGCGGATCACCGTGATGGACGGGGACCTGCCCAAGCGCGACTGGCTCGACGCGCCGGCGTCCCCGAAGCTCTCGGACGCCGACGGGCAGGTGCACACCGTCGTCGCCGGGCGGCCCAACGGGCTGGACGCCGCGTGGGTCGTCGGCCTCGCCCGCCTCGGCGTCCACACGCACCTGTACGGGCAGGTCGCCTCGCCGGGCCCCGGCGGGGCGTGGCGGCGCTGGTGGGACGACGCGCGCCGGGCCGCGCCGGGGCACCTGCACCTGCACCCGGCGGTCGGCCCGCAGGACTGGGTGCGGGAGCTGTCGCGCTTCGACGCCGCCTGGCTGCACCGGTTCACGAGCGCCAACGGCGGCGACGTGCGGGCGGCCACCTGGGACGACCTGAACTCGCCCGCGCGCCTGCCCGTGCACGCGGCCGCCGGGCTGCCGTCGCTGCAGCAGGCCAACCCCGGGCACCTCGTGGCGGTCGAGCGGGTGCTGCGCGAGAGCGGCACCGGGCTGCTCTACCGCGACCTCGAGCACGCCGTCGAGCTGCTGCACGCCGAGCGGGCGAGCCGGACGGCGGGGCGGGCGACCTGGGCCGGGCGCGAGGCGCTCACCTTCGACGCGCACGCCGACCGGCTGGTCGAGGTGCTGCGCGGCGCGGTCGCCCGGCGGGGGTGAGGCCGGCGCGCCGGCGTCCTTCGGCGCGAGGTGTCGCCAGGTGGGGTTCTCAGGCACCCAGAACCCCACCTGGTGACACCTCGTGGCCCGCGGCGCGCCACGATGGCCCCTGCGACCCCGACCGGAGAGGACCGACCGTGATCTTCATCGTCGTCAAGTTCCCCGTCCGCCCCGAGCGCAGCGACGAGTGGCTGGACCTCGTGCGCCCCTTCACCGAGGCCACGCGCGCGGAGCCGGGCAACATCTTCTTCGAGTGGTCGCGCAGCGTGGACGACCCGGACGAGTTCGTCGTCGTCGAGGCCTTCCAGGACGACGCCGCGCAGGCCCACGTGAGCTCCGACCACTTCAGGGACTTCGTCTCGTGGGCCCCGGACGTCGTCTCCGCCACCCCGAGGATCATCAGCCGCACCGTCCCCGGGGACGGCTGGGACCAGATGGGCGAGATCCAGCCCCGCAGCGCCTCCTAGGCCGGCGGCCGGCGGACCGGCCGCCGGGGCGGCTCAGGGCAGCGTCGGGTCCGCCGGTCGGTGCGGCGGCGAGGGCGGTGGGGGTGAGGGCGGCGCCGCGGACGGCGGCGCGCCCGGGGGCGCGGACGGCGAGGCCGTCGCGAACATCGCGACGACCGTCGTGAGGACCCCCAGGACGACGGCCACGGGCCCCAGCTCGATGGCCCCCGCCAGGACGGCGAGCGCCCCGAGCACCGCCCACGCCAGCGGCGACGACGTCAGGCGCCGCCGTCGTCGCCGCGGGCCGCGCCGCAGCGTCCGGGCCAGCTCCGGCTCCTCCGCGGCCAGCTGCCGCTCGATGGCGGCGAGCCGGCGCCGCTGCTCCGGGTCGAGCACCTCGCACCTCCACCCACCCGCACCCACCCGCACCCGCTGCCCCGCGCGCGGCGACGTCCGTCGACGGCGACGGCAGGCAGCTGCTGGGCCCAGTCAACCCCTCCCCGGCCGGGCTGCCAAGGGGCTGGTCGTGGCCGCGCGCGGCACCCGGACGCGGGTGCCGCGCGGGCGGCCGGCGCGGGTGGTCAACCGGGCGTGACCGACTGCGCCTGCAGGGCGGCGACGCCCTGGTAGCTCTCGAACTGCTCGTCGGCGAGGTCGACGCCGAGCGCCTGCTCGAACTCGCCCGCGGTGAAGATGGCCACCGTGCCGCTGGCCGTCACCGCCGCGCCCTGGGCCACCTCGGCCGGCACGGAGGAGGCGACGACGAGCACGGGCGTCGACCCGCCCTCGTCGGTCTCGAGCGTGAAGGCGTTCGGCGACAGCACCTCCGCGACCGCGCCCGTCAGCTCGACCTGCTGGCCCACCTGCCCCGTCAGGCCCAGGTCCCCCGCGCCCGCGCCGGCGCCGGCGGGGGCCTCGCCCGGCGGCCGGGAGGAGGCCGCCGGCTCCGGCACCTCGGCGTTGCTGGCCGCGGGCGCCGCCTGCTCCCCCTGGTTGGACCCGCAGCCGGTCAGCAGGACGGCGGCGAGCGCGGCGGCCGCGGCGGCGGTCGCGCGGCGGGGAACAGGACGGCGCGCGGGACGGCGCGCGGAGCGGCGGCGAGCGCCGGGCAGGGCGGGCGTGGACATGGCACCTCCAGGACGGGACGGTCCTGCGCGTCTTGCCCCGCGCGGTGGCCGATGACACCCCCGGGGCGGTACGGGCAGGACGGGCCCGCAGCGGACGCCCGCGGGCAGGTGGTCGGGCACGTCCACCCCGGCGGCTCCGTGGCCGACCAGGCGGTGCGCCACGGCCCCGCGCCGGTGCGCACGTCATCGGCCGAGCGCGCGCTCCCGGACGTCTCCTGGGAGTTCCCTGGTCGCGCGCTGGAACAGGGCGGTCGGCGGGCCTGGACGGCGCCGTCCTCAGGACCTACCGTGTGCGGTGGTCCAGCAAGCGGCCGTGTCCTCGCTTCCCCCGGAGCCGCTGCCATGGTCTGTCCCCCGCCATCCTCCGTCGCTGAGCTCACCGCGCTCGGACTGACGTTCGACGACCTGCCGCCCGCCGCGGGCACCGTGGTCGTCTCCGTGGAGCGGGACCGGGCCCTCGTCGTCCTCAGCGGCGAGGTCGACATCGCCTGCTCGCCGCAGACCGACGCCGCGTGCACCGTCGTCGAGCGCCTGGGCGGCCCCGTGGTCGTCGACGCCTCCCGCGTGACGTTCATGGACGCCGCGGCGCTGGGCGACCTGCTGCGCCTGCGCCGCGCCGCCGCGACCTGGGAGCTGCGCCGCGCCAGCCCCGCCGTCCTGCGCATGCTCGAGCTGACGCGGCTGACCGAGGTGCTGGCCGCTCCGGCGCGGGCGGCCTCCGCCTGACGCGGCCCGACCCGGTGGGGTCGACGGCGGGCCGGTGACCGGCCTCACCGGCGGCGAGCTGGCGCTGCTGGCCCTCGCGGCCCTCCTCGTCGGCCTCGCCAAGACCGCGCTCGGCGGGCTCGCGCTGGTCAGCGTCGCCCTCTTCGCCGCCGTGCTCCCGGCGCGGGAGTCCACCGGCGCCCTGCTGCCCCTGCTCGTGGTCGGCGACGTGCTCGCGGTCCAGGCCTACCGGCGGCACGCCGACTGGCGCCTGCTGGGCCGGCTGATGCCCTCCGTCCTCGTCGGGAGCGCCCTCGGAGCGGCCTTCGTCGCGCGCGTGGACGACGCGACGATGCGCCGGCTCATCGGCGCCGTCCTGCTCGTGCTGGTCGCCGTGCACCTGCTGGCCCGCCGCCGCGGCGCGACGGCGCGGGGGACCGGGCGCGGCCACCGGGCGCTCGCCCAGGTCGTCGGGCTGGTCGCCGGCGGCACGACGATGGTGGCGAACGCCGGTGGCCCCGTGATGTCCCTGTACCTGCTGGCCTCGGGGCTGGGGATGATGGGCTTCCTCGGCACGGCGGCCTGGTTCTTCGCCCTCGTCAACGCCGCCAAGGTGCCCCTCAGCGCGGCCCTGGGCCTGATCACCGCGGACTCCCTCCTCCTCGACGCCGCGCTGGCGCCGCTCGTGGTCGTCGGCGCGCTGCTCGGGCGCCGGCTGGTCGCGCACCTGGACGAGGTCCTCTTCGGGCGCCTGGTGCTGGTCCTGACCGTCCTCGCCGGGATCGACCTGCTGCGCTGAACCGGCCGGCTGCGCCGGACCGGCCGGTTGCGCTGCGAAGATCGGGCCATGACCTCCGCCACGCCGGGATCGGCCACCGACGAGGGCTCCGCGCACCAGCCGCAGCAGCCGCTGACCATGGTCGGCCCGGACTTCCCCTTCCCCTACGACGACTGGCTGGCCCACCCCGCGGGGCTCGGCTCGGTGCCGCCCGAGGCGCTCGGCACCGAGGTCGCCGTCATCGGCGGGGGGCTGTCGGGGATCGTCACGGCGTACGAGCTGATGCGCCTGGGGCTGCGGCCCGTGGTCCACGAGGCGCACGAGATCGGCGGGCGCCTGCGCTCGGTGCCCTTCGACGGCCACCCCGGCGTGGTGGCCGAGATGGGCGCGATGCGCTTCCCGCCGTCCGCGACCGCGTTCTTCTCCTACGTGGACGCCGTCGGGCTGGCCACGGAGCCGTTCCCCAACCCCCTGACGCCGGCCGCCCCGAGCACCGTCATCGACCTCAAGGGCCGCACGCACTACGCGCGCACCCTCGACGACCTGCCCCAGCTGTACCGGGACGTCGCGGAGGCCTGGACGCAGACGCTGCGCACCGGCGCGCGCCTGGAGGAGGCGCAGGCCGCCGTCCGCGCCCGCGACGTCCCGGCCCTGAAGGCGCTCTGGAACGACCTGGTCCACCGCCTCGACGACACGACGTTCTACGGCTTCCTGTGCGCCTCGCCGGCCTTCGCCTCCTTCCAGCACCGGGAGGTCTTCGGCCAGGTCGGCTTCGGCACGGGCGGGTGGGACACCGACTTCCCGAACTCGATCCTCGAGATCCTGCGCGTGGTCTACACCGGCGCGGACGACGACCACCGCACCATCGTCGGCGGCAGCCAGCAGCTGCCCCTGCGGCTGTGGCGGCGCTCCCCGCAGGACCTCGCGCACTGGCCCGCGGGCACGACGCTGGCCTCCCTGCACGAGGGCGGGCGCCCCCGCCCGGCGGTGACCCGCCTGCACCGCACGGCGCCGGCGAACCTGACGGTCACGGACGCCGAGGGGGCGATCCGCACCTACCGCGCCGCGGTGTTCACGGCGCAGAGCTGGATGCTGCTCAGCCGCATCGCCTGCGACGAGGCGCTGTTCCCCATGGACCACTGGACGGCGATCGAGCGCACCCACTACATGGGCTCGACGAAGCTGTTCGCGCTCGTGGACCGGCCGTTCTGGCGCGAGCAGGACCCGGTGACCGGCCGGGACCGCATGAGCATGACGCTGTCGGACCGCATGACCCGCGGCACCTACCTGCTCGACCACGGCCCGGACCGCCCCGGGCTGATCTGCCTGTCGTACACGTGGTCCGACGACTCGCTGAAGTGGCTGCCGCTGTCGGCCTCCGAGCGCCTGGCGGTGATGCTGCAGTCGCTGCGGGAGGTCTACCCCGACGTGGACCTGCGCCGGCACATCATCGACAGCCCCGTGACGCTGTCGTGGGAGGCCGAGCGCGACTTCATGGGCGCGTTCAAGGCCAACCTGCCCGGCCACTACCGCTACCAGCGCCGCCTGTTCACCCACTTCGTGCAGGACGACCTGCCCGAGCGCTACCGCGGCCTGTTCATCGCCGGGGACGACGTCTCCTGGACGGCGGGCTGGGCGGAGGGCGCGGTGCAGACGGCCCTGAACGCGGTGTGGGGCGTCGTCCACCACCTCGGCGGCTCCACGCACCCGGACAACCCCGGCCCGGGCGACCGCTTCGCCGAGCTGGCCCCGGTGCTGCTCCCCGAGGACTGACCCGCCCCGCGCCGCACGGCGCCTGCCCGCGCGGCGTCGACAGCGCGACAGCCAACGCTGCCGGCGCGGCTCAGCGCTCGGCCGTGTGCCGCTCCAGGAACGAGTAGACCTCGGTGTCGTCGACGCCGGGGAAGGTGCCCGAGGGCAGCGGCGCGAGGATGTGCGCGTGCATGGCCGCGCTCGGCCACGCGTGCGGGGCCCACCGCTGCGCCAGCGGCGCGGCGGGACGCCGGCAGCACGCCTCGTCGGGGCAGCGCGAGCGGGACCGCGCGGTGGTGTCGCGGCCGCGGAACCACTTCGCGTGCGCGTACGGCACCCCGACGCTGATGGAGAAGCGGCCCGTCGACGTCGAGCCGGTCTGCGACGTGCACCAGTAGGTGCCGTTCGGGGTGTCGGTGTACTGGTGGTACTCGGTGGCCCGCTCGGTGTGGCCGAAGACGGCCCGCGCCGCCCAGGAGCGGCACACCAGCTGCCCCTCGACGGCGCCGCTGGGGTCGGTGGGCAGCCCGACGCCGTCGTTCTCGTACCCCTTGTACAGCGCGCCGTCCTCCCCGACGCGCAGGAAGTGCACGGGGAAGCCGAGGTCGTGCGTGGCGAGGTTCGTCAGCCGCCACGCCGCCGTCTCGTGGGTGATGCCGAACGCGTCGCGCAGGTCCTCCACCGCCAGGTCCTTGGCCGCCTTGGCGGCCGAGAGCAGCGCCAGCGCGGGCGTGCGCGGCACCAGGCACGCCGCCGCGTAGTAGTTGATCTCCATGCGCTGGCGCAGGAAGTCGGCGTAGTCGGTCGGCTGGGAGTGCTCGAGCAGCCGGTGCGCCATCGCCTGCAGCGCGAGCGAGCGCAGGCCGTGGCCGCCGGGGATCGAGGCCGGGGGCAGGTAGATCCGCCCGTTCTGCAGGTCGGTGACGGTGCGCGTGGAGTGCGGCAGGTCGTCGACGTGGATGAGGGTGAGCCCGAGGTTGCCCGCCATCCTCGCCACCGTGCGGTGGGTCAGCGGGCCGGCGGTGTGGCCGGCGGCGCGCAGCTGCTCCTCGGCCAGCGCCTCCAGGTCGGGCAGGTGGTTGTCGCGCGCGCGCATCCGCTGGCGCAGCTCCGTGTTGGCGCGCCGGGCCTCCTCCGGCGTGGCGATGGACGCCTCGGCGCGGCGGCGCAGCTCCCCGTGCAGGCCGACCAGGGCCTCGAGGGCCTCGGTGGGCAGGGACCTGGCGGGCCGGACGGCGGGCAGCCCGAGGCCGGCGTACAGCGGGCTGCGCTGGGCGGCGTCCAGGGCGATCTCGAGGGCGGCGCGCCGGCTGGGCGGCTCGGCCGCCAGCAGGTCGGCGACGGCGACCGACAGGTGCTGCGCCAGGGCGGTCAGCAGGGCCAGGCGCGGCTCGCGGTGCCCGTTCTCCACCAGCGACAGCTGGCTGGCGGTCGCCCCCACCGCGGCCCCCAGCTGCTCCAGGGTCAGCCCGCGCTGGAGCCGGAAGTGGCGGATGCGCCGTCCCAGGGTGAGCAGGTCGGGCGTCCGGGCGGGGGCGTCGGCGGACGCCGTTCGGGAGCTCATCCTGTGACAGTAGCGAAAGATCTGGCGTTTTTGCTGGTCCTCAGGGCTTCAAGACCGCGCCGGGTGCGAGGAGAGTCGACGCGACCACCGCGCTCCCGACCCGGAGGACACGCCATGACGGCTCTCGACGTGCGACCCGCCGACCTGTCCGGCGACGACTTCCAGACCTCCGACGTGCACCGCTGGGTGCATGCGGTGGCCGAGGTGGTGCAGCCGGAGCGGGTGGTGTGGTGCGACGGCAGCGCGGCGCAGGACGCCGAGCTGACCGCGCTGCTGGTCGAGCAGGGCACCTTCATCCCCCTGGACCCGGTGCAGCACTACCACAGCCACCTCGTGCGCTCCGCCCCCGACGACGTCGCCCGCGTGGAGGACCGCACCTACATCTGCAGCACCCGCGAGGACGACGCGGGGCCGACGAACAACTGGCGCGAGCCCGGTGCCATGCGCGCCGAGCTCGGGCGCGTGTTCACCGGCAGCATGCGCGGGCGCACGATGTACGTCGTCCCGTTCTCCATGGGCCCCGTGGGCGGCCCGATGTCCCTGCTCGGCGTGGAGATCACGGACTCGCCGTACGTGGTGGTCAGCATGCGCGTGATGACCCGGATCGGGTCGGGCCCCCGCGCCCTGCTCGAGGCGGGGCGGCCGTGGGTGAAGGCGGTGCACTCGCTCGGGGCCCCGCTCGTCGACGACGCGGGCGTGCGCACCGCCGACGTGCCGTGGCCGAGCAACCCGACCAAGCACATCGCGCACTTCCCCGAGACCCGGGAGATCTGGTCCTTCGGCTCCGGCTACGGCGGCAACGCGCTGCTCGGCAAGAAGGCCATGGCCCTGCGGATCGCCTCGGCCGTCGCCCGCGACGAGGGCTGGCTCGCGGAGCACATGCTGCTCATCAAGGTCACCTCGCCCGAGGGGCGGGCGCACCACGTCGCGGCGGCCTTCCCCTCCGCCTGCGGCAAGACCAACCTGGCCATGCTGCGCGCGACGCTGCCGGGCTGGACGGTGGAGACGATCGGCGACGACATCGTCTGGATGCGCCAGGGCCCGGACGGGCGGCTGCGGGCGATCAACCCCGAGGCCGGCCTGTTCGGCGTCGCCCCCGGCACCGGGTGGTCGACCAACCCCACGGCCGTGGAGGCCCTGTGGGGGAACACGATCTACACCAACGTGGCGCTGACGGACGACGGCGACGTGTGGTGGGAGGGCAAGACGGACGCGGTCCCCGAGCACCTGGTCGACTGGCGCGGGCAGGACTGGACGCCGGGCAGCGGCACGCCCGCGGCGCACCCGAACTCCCGGTTCACCGTGCCCGCGCGCCAGGTGCCCTCGATCTCCCCCGACTGGGACTCCCCCGAGGGCGTCGTCCTCGACGCGGTCCTCTTCGGCGGGCGGCGCGCGAGCAACGTGCCGCTGGTGGCCGAGGCCCGCTCCTGGGAGCACGGCGTGTTCATGGGCGCCACGGTCTCCTCCGAGCAGACCGCCGCGGCGGCCGAGAGCACCGTCGGGGTGCTGCGCCGCGACCCCTTCGCGATGCTGCCGTTCTGCGGCTACAACACCGCCGACCACTGGGCGCACTGGCTGCGGATGGGCCAGCAGCTGGGGGAGCGGGGGCGCCCGCGCGTCTTCGCCGTCAACTGGTTCCGCAAGGGCGCCGACGGGCGGTACCTGTGGCCGGGCTTCGGCGAGAACAGCCGCGTCCTGGCGTGGGTCGTCCGGCGGCTGGAGGGGCGGGCCGGTGCCCAGGACGCGCCGGCCGGCCTGGTGCCCCTGCCGGGCGAGCTGGAGCTGGACGGCCTCGACCTGGACGAGCGGGCGCTCGCCGAGCTGTTCGCCGTCGACCCGGCCGCCTGGCTGCAGGAGGCCCGCGCGACCGAGGAGTTCTTCGACCGCTTCGGCGACCGCGTGCCGCGCCAGCTGCGCGAGCAGCTGGCCGACCTGCGCGCCCGCCTGGCGCCAGCGGCTCCGGCTGCTCCGGCCGCTCCCGCGCGGACGGCGGCCGCCTGATGCGCTACTGGAGCCTCGGGGCGGGCGGGGCCGCCGGGCGCGGGAGCGGCGGCCTGCCGCAGGGCCCGTTCAGCACGCGGCTGCGCCGGCGGGCCGCCCGCCAGGAGCGCGAGGAGCGGCGGCGGGCCGGGGAGGACGCCGGCGAGCAGGACGCCGCGGCGCTCGACCGCGACCCCGAGCGCAGGGCCGGCTGACGGGCGGCGGCGCCCCCCGGCGGACCGGGCTCGCCCCGCCCGCCCCGCCCGCCCCGCCCGCTCCGACCGG
Source organism: Quadrisphaera sp. DSM 44207 (assembly GCF_900101335.1). Classification (NCBI taxonomy): domain Bacteria; kingdom Bacillati; phylum Actinomycetota; class Actinomycetes; order Kineosporiales; family Kineosporiaceae; genus Quadrisphaera; species Quadrisphaera sp. DSM 44207. The sequence goes on from NZ_FNKA01000003.1 coordinate 90,818, forward strand.
ACGCGCTCCTCGGGGCGCGGGTCGGGCCCGGGTCGGGCACCCTGTGCCCGCATGAGGGGGACCAGCAGGGACAGGGGCGCCTCGCGGGCCGGCGCCGGGGCGCACCCGGCCGACGGCGCACCCGGCGGCGCGCGCGGTGGCGCACCCGGCGACGCAGGGCCGTCGGAGCGGGAGCTGCGCGAGCGCGCCGCCCGCCCCGAGGAGCCGCTCGAGGGCGCCGACGGCACGGGCGAGGTCGTCGAGCCGCCCACGCTCGCCCCGCCGCCGGCGTCGCCGTGGTCCGACGGGTTCGGCCGCACCGCCGTGCGCTGCGGGCAGGTCCTCCTCGTCGTCGGGGTCGCCGTCCTCGCCGGCTACGTGCTCACCCGCCTGCGGCTGGTGATCGTGCCCGTCCTGATCGCCGTGCTGCTCGCCGCGGCCATCAGCCCGCTGGTGGACTGGCTGGTGCGCCGCCGCGTGCCCCGCCTGCTCGCGGCGTGGATCGCCCTGCTGCTCGGCCTGGGCCTGCTGGCCCTCGTCGGCTGGTTCGTCGTCGCCGGCGTGCGCGACCAGGCCCCCGAGCTGGCCGCACGCGCGACCCAGGGCCTCGCCGAGCTGGAGCGGTTCGTCACCTCCGGGCCGCTGCCGATCGACCCCGCGCAGCTGGAGCAGGCGCGCGCCTCGGTGCTGGAGGTCCTGCAGGGCGAGCAGGTGCGCAGCGGGGCGCTGGCCGGCGCCTCGGTGGCGGCCGAGGTCGTCGCCGGCGTCTCCCTCGGCCTGGTGATCCTGTTCTTCCTCCTCAAGGACGGCCGCGGGATCTGGCAGTTCCTGCTCCGCGGCGCCTCGGGCAACCGCAAGCGCCGCCTGGAGCACGTGGGGGAGCGCTCCGTCGTCGTGCTGGGCGGCTACGTGCGGGGCACCGCGATCGTCGCGCTCGTCGACGCGCTGATCATCGGCGTCGCCCTCGCGGTGCTGCGGGTGCCGCTGGCCCTGCCGCTGGCGATCGTCGTCTTCCTCGGCGCGTTCATCCCCATCGTCGGCGCCACGCTGGCCGGGGCGCTCGCCGTCCTCGTCGCCCTGGTCGCCAACGGGCCGGTCGTGGCGCTGATCGTCGCCGGCGTCGTCATCGCGGTGAACCAGCTCGAGGGGGACGTGCTCTCGCCCATCGTCTTCGGGCGGGTGCTCTCGCTGCACCCGCTGGCGATCCTCCTCGCGCTGGCCGCCGGCACGATCCTGGCCGGGATCATCGGCGCGCTGCTGTCGGTTCCGGTCGCGGCCGTGGCCTGGACGGCGATCCGCACCTGGAACGAGGACAAGCGGGTGAGCACCGCCGCGCTCACGCACCAGCAGCCGTCCGCGCCCGGTCCCGGGTGAGGGAGGGCGCCCGCGGGGTAGGGCGGAGCCATGGGGACGAGCAGCACGGTCACGAAGGGCCTCCGGCCGGTCGGCGAGCAGGTGGTCGTCGTCGTGGGGGCGTCGAGCGGCATCGGGCGGGCCACCGCGCTCGCCCTGGCGCGCAAGGGCGCGCGGGTGGTCTGCGCCGCGCGCACCGCCGCGAACCTCGACAGCCTGGTCGCGAAGATCACCGCCGCGGGCGGGCGCGCGATCGCGGTGCCCACGGACGTCGCCGACCCGGCCGCCGTCCGGGCCCTCGCCGCGCGGGCGGAGGAGCACTTCGGGCGCATCGACACGTGGGTGAACAACGCGGCGGTCGCCGTCTTCGGGCGCCTGGAGGACATCACCGACGAGGAGTTCGCCCGCGTCCTGCACGTGAACGTGCTCGGGCACGTGCACGGGATCCACGCCGCGCTGCCGGCGCTGCGGCGCGCGGGCGGAGGCGTCGTCATCGGCGTCTCCTCCGTGGAGGGCGTGCGGGCCGTGCCGCTGCACGGGCCGTACACCGCGAGCAAGTGGGCCCTGCGCGCCCTCTACGACACCCTGCGCATGGAGCTCGCCCAGGAGGGCGCGCCCGTCGCTGTCACCACCATCCTCCCGGCGTCCATCGACACGCCCTTCTTCGAGCACGCGCGCAGCAAGCTCGGCGCCATGCCGAAGCCCCCGCCGCCGGTCTACGCCCCCGAGGTGGTGGCCCGGGCGATCGTGCGGGCGGCCGCGCACCCGCGCCGCGAGGTGCCCGTCGGCGGGTCCGCGATCGGGTTCGTCCTCGGCCAGCGGCTCTCGCCCGCGCTCACGGACGCCCTGCTCTCGGTGCGCCGCATCGGCGTCGGGACGCAGGTGGCCGACCGCCCCGACGACGGGCGCGACAACGTCGACGCCCCCATGCCGGGCCTCGGGCAGGCGCGGGGCAGCTACTCGGGGCCCGTGCTGCGCCACAGCGCCCTGACCGCCGTGGCCTCGCGCGTGCCGCGCCCGGGGGAGGTGCTCTCGGCGGTCCTGGCCGCGCGCCGCGGCTGACCGCCCGGCGGCGGCAGCGGCGGCAGCGGCGGCAGGGCGGGCAGCGGCCCGCCCTGCCGCCCGGCGGGCAGCGGCCGACGACGTGACCCTTGACAACGTTGCCACGCCTGCGGAGGATCGGCGCTCGCGGGGGCGAGGGCGCCCCGGGGCCCACCGGCCCGCACCGGACTCGGGGGAGCATCGACGCGGATGCCTGGTACCACGGCCGTGCCGCCGGGCCCGCCGCCTCGCGCCCGCCCGACCATGCGCGAGGTGGCGGCCCTGGCCGGCGTGAGCCTGAAGACGGTCTCGCGCGTCGTCAACGGCGAGGAGGGCGTCTCGAGCGAGATGTCCTCGGCCGTCGAGCGGGCCATCGCCCAGCTCGACTACCGGCCCAACCTCGGCGCGAGCAACCTGCGCCGCCGGGGCGGGAAGACCTCGACCATCGCCGCCCTGCTCGAGGACCTCGCGAACCCGTTCTCGGCCTCGGTGCACCGGGCCGTCGAGGACGTCGCCCGCTCGCGCGGCACCCTCGTCTTCGCCGCGAGCGTGGACGGGCAGCCGGAGCGCGAGCGGGAGCTGGTGCGGGCCTTCACCGCGCGGCGGGTCGACGCCCTGGTCGTCGTCCCCGCCGGGCAGGACCAGAGCCACCTGTACCCCGACGTGCGCGCGGGCACCCCCGTGGTCTTCGTGGACCGCCCGCCGCGCGGCCTGCTGGCCGACGTCGTCCTCTCGGACAACGAGCTCGCGGCGGCGACGGCCGTGCGCCACCTGGCCGCCGCGGGCCACCGCCGCATCGGCCACCTCGGCGACGACCGCGCGATCTCGACGGCCCGCCAGCGCCTGGAGGGCTACCGCCGGGCCCACCTCGGGCTCGGCCTGCCCGTCGACGAGCGCCTGGTGGTCCAGGACCTGCGCACCGCGGACCAGGCGGCCGCGGCCGTGGCGCGCCTGCTGTCGACCTCGGCGCCGCCGACCGCGCTGTTCACGAGCCAGAACCTCGTCACCCTGGGCGCCGTGCGCGCCCTGCAGGGCCTGGGGCTGCAGCACCGCGTCGCGCTCGTGGGCCTGGACGACTTCCCCGGCGCCGACCTGCTGCAGCCGCGCACCACCGTGGTCGCGCAGGACCCGGCGGGCATCGGCGCGCTCGCCGCCGCGCTCGTCTTCCGCCGCCTGGAGGGGGAGGCGTGGACCCCGACGACGCACGTGGTGCCCACGCGCCTGGTGCCGCGCGGCAGCGGCGAGATCGTGCCCGCCGTGCCGGGCCCGTGACCCGTTCGTGACCCCGCACCCCGTTGACGGTGCCCCACCCGGCCGATATACAGGCCCCGACAACGTTGTCGAGCGGGCACTGGTGCCCCATCCGGAAGGTCGTGAGATGACCCACCCCCTTGGCTCCCGGCGAGGCGCTGCACCCCTGCTCTCCCTGGTCGCCGCGGCGACGCTCGGCCTGTCCGCCTGCGGCGGCGACACCGGCAGCGGCAGCGGCGGCGGCGGCGAGGACGCGCCCGTCGCCGTCTCGCTCATCACCAAGACCCAGACGAACCCCTTCTTCGTCGCCATGCAGGAGGGCGCGCAGGAGGAGGCCGACGAGCTCGGCGTCGACCTGACCACCGCCGCCGGCCGCGAGGACGGCGACGAGGCGACGCAGGTGCAGGCGATCGAGAACGCGATCTCCTCGGGCCAGCAGGGCATCCTCATCACCCCCAACGGCCCCGGCGTCAACTCCGCCCTCGAGCGGGCCCGCGAGGCCGGCCTGTACGTCATGGCCCTGGACACCCCGCCGGACCCGCCGGAGACCGTCGACCTCACCATCGCGACGGACAACCGCGAGGCCGGGCGGGTCATCGGCGAGTGGGCGAAGTCGCAGCTGGGCGGGCAGAAGGCCACCATCGCGCTGCTCGACCTGTTCAACGACAAGGTCGTCTCGGTCGACTACAACCGCGACCAGGGCTTCCTGGAGGGCATGGGCATCGACGTCGCCGACCCCCAGGCCAACGGCGACGAGGCCGCGACCGGCAGCTACGACGGCGGCGAGTACGAGATCGTGTGCAACGAGCCGACCACGGGTGCCGAGGACGGCGGGCGCACCGCGATGGAGAACTGCCTGTCGCGCAACCCCGAGATCAACGTGGTCTACACGATCAACGAGCCGGCGGCCGCCGGCGCCTACGCCGCGCTGCAGGCCGCCGGGCGCGAGCAGGAGGCGATCATCGTCTCGGTCGACGGCGGCTGCGCCGGCGTCCAGCAGGTCGCCGAGGGCACCATCGGCGCCACCGCCCAGCAGTACCCGGTGGAGATGGCGCGCCAGGGCGTCTCGGCCGTCGCCGAGTACGTGCGCAACGGCACCGAGCCGCAGGTGAGCGAGGGCCTCGACTTCCTCAACACCGGCGTCGCGCTCGTCACGGACACGCCGGCGGAGGGCCTCGAGAGCATCACCACCGACGAGGCCAGCGAGATCTGCTGGGGCTGACCGGCCCTCCCCCGGGTGCGGCCGCTCGCCGGCCGCACCCGGGGCCAGCGCCCCGAAGGAGAGGCACGCATGACCACCACCACCGCACCGCCCCCGCACACCGCCGCCGAGACGTTCGAGCAGCGGCGCCGCTCGCCGCTGCAGCGCGTGCAGCACGTGCTGCACCGCCGGCCCGAGCTGAGCCCCGCGCTGGTCCTGCTCGCCGCCGTCGTCGTCTTCGGCCTGGTCAACGAGCGCTTTCTGCAGCCGCAGAACCTCTCGCTCGTCCTGCAGCAGGTGGCGGTCGTGGCCGCCCTCGCCGTGGGGCAGACCCTGATCATCCTCACCGCGGGCATCGACCTGTCGGTCGGGGCGATCATGATCCTGTCCACCGTCGTCGTCGGGCACGTGGTCTCCGAGCGGGGGTTCCCCGGCTGGCTCGCGCTGCTCGTCGGCCTCCTCGTCGGCACCGCCGCCGGGTTCCTCAACGGCATGCTCGTCACGCGCATCAACCTGCCGCCGTTCATCGTCACCCTCGGCACCCTGAACATCTTCACGGCCCTGTCCCTGCTCATCAGCGGGGGCCTGAGCATCGACGGCGACGTGCTCGGCCCGCTCCTGACCTTCACGGGCCAGACGTTCCCGATCGGCCCGTTCCGGGTGACCACCGGCGTCCTGCTCGTCCTCGCGCTCTACCTCGTCGTCGGGTTCGCGCTGCGCCAGACCGCGTGGGGCCGCCACGTCTACGCCGTCGGCGACGACGCGGACGCCTCCCGCCTGGCCGGCATCCGCGTCAACCGCGTCCTCCTGAGCGTCTACACCGTCGCGGGCCTGATCTTCGCCCTCACGACGTGGGTGCTCATCGGCCGCATCGGCGGCGCCAGCCCCAACGCCGGCGTCGAGGCCAACCTCGACAGCATCACGGCCGTCGTCATCGGCGGCACGAGCCTGTTCGGCGGCCGGGGCAGCCTCATCGGCACGCTGCTCGGGGCGATCACCGTGGGCGTCTTCCGCAACGGCCTCGCGCTGGCGGGCGTCGACGTCCTGTACCAGACCCTCGTCGTCGGCGTCCTCGTCATCGCCGCCGTCTCCATCGACCAGTGGATCCGGAAGGTCAAGGCATGAGCCACCCCGCGGACGGTGCCCCCGGCACCGCGACGAGCACCGTTCCCACCCCCGGCGCCGCCGGCAGCACCGCCGCGGCCCCGGCCGGCGGCGGAGAGCCCGTGCTGCGCGCCGAGGGCCTCGTGAAGACCTTCGGCCGCGTCGTCGGCCTGGACGACGTGGACCTCGAGGTCCGCGCCGGGGAGGTCCTGGCGATCATCGGCGACAACGGCGCCGGCAAGTCGACGCTGATCAAGTGCCTGACGGGCGCGTACGTGCCCGACAGCGGGCAGCTCTACCTCGACGGGAAGCCGGTGCACTTCCGGCGCCCGCAGGACGCCCGCGACGCCGGCATCGAGACCGTCTACCAGACCCTCGCCGTCGCCCCGGCCCTCGACATCACGAGCAACATGTTCCTCGGCCGCGAGGTGCGCCGGAAGGGCTTCGCCGGGTCGGTGCTGCGGATGCTGGACCAGCGCGGCATGCGCGCCTCCGCCGAGGAGAAGGTCCGCGCCCTGGGCATCGCGACGATCCAGAACATGTCGCAGACGGTGGAGACCCTCTCCGGCGGCCAGCGGCAGGCGGTCGCGGTGGCCCGGGCGGCGGCGTTCGGCAGCAAGGTCGTCCTCCTGGACGAGCCCACGGCCGCCCTGGGCGTCAAGGAGTCCGGGCAGGTGCTGCGCACGATCAAGGAGCTGCGGGCCGCCGGGCTGCCGGTCATCCTCATCAGCCACAACATGCCGCACGTGTTCGAGGTGGCCGACCGCATCCACATCCAGCGGCTGGGGCGCCGCGCCGCGGTGGTCACGCCGCAGTCGCACACCATGTCCGATGCCGTGGCGATCATGACGGGCGCCGCCCCGGGCGTGGACCGCTGACCTCACCCTCCCGTCCCCCTCCCCGCGTGATCATGCAGTTCCGGCACACCGGAGCTGCATGATCACGCGGGGGAAGGGGTGTCAGGAGGCCCCGCTCGCCTCCCCGAGGGCGGCGCGCAGCATGTCCTCGCGGTCGACGACCTTCGTGCGCTCGCGCCCGGCCGCCGCGCCGAGCTCCCGCTCGTAGGTGTCGACGAGCAGCCAGCCCGACCACTCCACGGCCCGTGCCCCGCGCTCGCGCAGCAGCGCCGTCACGTCCTGCGGGTCGCGGTGCGGCGCGCGCGGCAGGGAGGGGAGGTCCTCGAGCAGGGAGGCGGCCGTCTCGGCGGCGTCGGAGCGCGTGTGCCCGATCAGCCCCACCGGGCCGCGCTTGACCCACCCGCTGACGTAGACGCCCGGCACCGGCCGCCCGTCCTCGCCGCGCACGCGCCCGGCGTCGTGCGGCACGACGCCGGCGTCCTCGTCGAACGGGACGCCGGGCAGCGGGGAGCTGACGTAGCCGACCGCCCGGTACACCGCGTCGACGGCGAGCTCGTGCAGGCGGCCCGTGCCGGTGACCGTGCCGTTCCCGACCAGCTGCATCCGCTCCGTCTGCAGGCCGCGCACGCGGTCCTCGCCGAGCAGGCGCACCGGCCGGTGCAGGAAGTGCAGGTGCACCGTGCGCTGCGGGCCCTCGCCGGCCTGCTCGCCGGCCTGCTCGGGGCTGGCCTCCTCGGCCGCCGGGTGGGCGTAGCCGCGCAGGGTCTCGAGCACCTGCGCCCGCTGGTGGTCCGCCTCCACCGCGCGGCGGGAGGCGTCGTCCAACTGGAGGTCCTCGAGGTCGACGACGACGCGCACGCCCGGCACCTCGCCGAGCTCGCGCAGCTCCAGGGGGCTGAAGCGCGCCTGCACCGGCCCCCGGCGGGCGACGACGTGCACCTCCCGCACCCGGCTGTCGGCCAGGCCGGCGGCCACGGTGTCGGGGATGTCGGTGGCGGCCAGGTCCTCGGCGCGGCGCACGAGCATGCGCGTGACGTCGAGGGCGACGTTGCCCGCCCCGATGACGGCGACGCGCTCGGCGTCCAGGGGCCAGCCGCGCGGGGCGTCGGGGTGCCCGCCGTACCAGGCGACGAAGTCGGCGGCGCCGTGCGAGCCGGGCAGGTCCACCCCCGGGACGTCGAGCCCGGCACTGCGGTCCGCGCCCGTGGTGAGCACGACCGCGTCGTAGAGGTCGAGCAGGTCGTCGACGGTCAGGTCGCGGCCGACCTCGACGTTGCTGAGCAGCCGGATGTCGCCGCGGTCGAGCAGCTTGTGCAGGGCGGTGATGATCTTCTTGATCCGCGGGTGGTCGGGGGCGACGCCGTAGCGCACCAGCCCGAAGGGCGCCGGCAGGCGCTCGAGGAGGTCCACGCTCACCCGCGCGGGCGCCTTCGCCAGGGCGTCGGCCGTGAAGATGCCGGCTGGTCCTGCGCCCACCACGGCCACCCGGGCGGGGCCCGCTGCTGCGCTCTGACCGTCGCTCACGCGCCCATCCTCTCCCAAGGCGGCGGTGCGCTCGCGCGCGCGGTGACGGTTGGCGGGTGCTGCTGCCGCGTGCCAGGGTGGACGGTCGTCGTCCCCGTCCTGAGGAGTTCTCGCATGTGGGTGCTGCTGACCGCCCGTTTCCGCGCGTGGGTGCTGTTCTCGGTGGTGCTGCCCCTGGCGCGCCGCCTCGCCCGCGGCCTGGCCACGCGGATCGAGCGCTCCGGCGGCTCGTCGCGCACCTCCCGCGCCCTGCGCCGCGTGGGGGGAACCGCGCCGGCGCGGCGCCGTCGCCGCTTCCTCTGAGCAGCAGCTGGCGGCGGGCCCTCGGGCTCGCCGCCAGCTGAACTACACCACCTGACCCGCACAGGACCTCAGGGCTGGTCGACCTCGACCGCCACCTGCTCCTGGCGCAGGTCGATGTCGATCACCTGCTGCTCGACGACCTCGCGGACGCTCACCTGCACCCGCTCGTAGGCGCGCACCTGCATCGAGACCACCGGCACCTCCTCGCGGAGGACCACCTCGAGGTCGCGCCCGGGGCCCGTGGCCGTCATGACGGGAGCCGCCGCGGCGGCGTCCACGGGCACGCGCTCGACGCGCAGCCGCTCGACCCGGACGGGGACCTCCACGGTGCGCATCTCGGTCTCGACCGTGCGCACGACGCGCAGCGTCTCCACCGGGTACCGCTCGCGGCGCAGGTGGGCCTGCTCCACGGAACGGACGACCGACGCCTCCTCCGGCACCGCTCCTGAGTTCACGTCGGTGCTCATCACGCCTCCTCGGGCACTCGCACGACAGGACGGAAGACGCGATGAGGGACGGGCGGGGCCGAAGAGCCCCGCCCGTCCCTCATGCGGTGTCAGCGACGGTCGTTGCGGAGGTTCGGGTCCGCGACGACGTCCTTCTCGAGCTCGATCTGCTCCTTGCGGACCTGCTCGGTGACCGTCTGCTCCTCGGTGACCTGCTGGGTGCCGAGGCGCACGCGCTCGACCGGCACGACGTCCTTGTCCACGACCACGCGCTCGGCGTGGAGGGTGACCTCGTGCTCCTCCTCGGACAGCGCCGGCCCGTCCATGGCCCGGCCCATGGTGGCGTCCGTGATCGGCTCGCGCTGGACCACGACCTCCTCGTGGGTGACCGGCACGGTCTGCGTCACGTTCTCGGTGACGATGTACTTGCGCAGACGGGCGCGGCCGGCTTCGGTGCGCACCTTGCCCACCTGCAGCCGCTCCTCCGAGCGGGTCATCGCGTCGTCCGTGACCGGGCCGGAGGTGTCGCGGCCCACGGCGCGGCCCTCGACGTCGTCGTAGACCCCGTCGCCGTTGCGGTCACCACGACCGCCGGTGCCGACCGCAGCGGCCGTGCCCGTGGTCGCGGCGGTGTCGGCGTAGCCGGTGGTCTGGCCGGTGCCGGTCGGGGACTCCGCGCCGGTGTAGGCCAGGCCGTAGTGGCGGTAGAGCTCCGCCTCGTCGTCGACCGTCAGGGCCTGGTCGATGTCGTGGTTCGGAGCGGCCTTGACCTGCTCCTTGGTGTAGGGCACGCGCAGCTCGTCGCCGCTGAACGTCGCCTGCTCCAGCGGCACGAGGGAGTGGTTGCTGCCGAACAGGCCGGTCTTGACGGCGGCCCACTCCGGCTGGCCGGTCGCGTCATCGAGGAAGACCTCGTCGACCTTGCCGAGCTTGTCGCCGTCCGAGCCGTACGCGGTGGCGCCGCGCAGCTGGGCCGGGTCGCTGATCGAAACTGCCATGGTGTCTCCTCTCGGCACGGGGTCGGTACCCCGTGCGCCGCGGAACGTTCCGGACTGCCCGCAGTGGCCGCCGCGGACGGCGGAGGGTGGATCGCACCTCTGCGCCGTCGATCGACAGTAGCCACCGCGGGTGGCTGCGGCCACTCGAGATCGTCCCGGACGCAGCGTCCGGGCACCCGGTGGCACGAGCACTTCTTTACCCCTGTCCTGGCAGGCCAAACGCCTCCGGGGCGCCGGAGGGCGCCCTCTGCTCCGAGCCGGTGCGCGCGGTCGCTGCGCGTGCTGCGCTTGACACGCGCCGGAGGGCGGTGCGACCGTCCCAGCACCCATCCAGAGCGGCCGAGAGACCTGGCTCGACGACGCCGCAGCAACCGCCCGCGCAGGGCAGGTGCTCCCGCCAGGGCCGATGGAGGAGACAGATGAGCCCCGCCGCCACGTCCGTCGTCGACCTGCCCGCGGTCTTCCGCACGGTCGCCTCGAGCACCTGGGTCGTCACGACCACCGCCCCCGACGGCACGCCCGTCGGCTTCACCGCGATCTCGATCGCCTCGGTGTCCCTGGACCCTCCGCTCATCTCCTTCAACGTCTCGCGGACGTCGTCCAGCCTGCCGGCGCTGACGGCGTCGCGGCGCTGCGCGGTGCACCTGCTGGCGCACGACCAGGAGCTCCTCGCCCGCCGGTTCGCCGGCCCGGCCGCGCACCGCTTCGACGACGAGGGGGCGTGGGGCTGGGACGAGGCCGGCGTGCCGCAGCTGCAGGGCGCCGCGGCCCGGCTCTCCGGCGCGGTGACCGCGTTCGTCGAGGCCGGGGACAGCCTGCTCGTGCTGGCGGCGGTGGAGGACACCCGGGTCACCGGTCGCGCCCCGCTGGTGCACCACGCCCGCGCCTACCACCGCCTCCCCGCGCCGGGGACGCCGACCCACGCCGCCTGAGGACCGCGCCGCCCTCGCGCGGCGGCGAGCGGGCCCGTCCACCCAGCCGGTGGACGGGCCCGCTCGCGTCCGGCGGGAGCCGGGTCGGTGCAAGAGCCGGGTCAGTGCGGGGGCGCGGCGGGCGTGCGGGCGTCGCGCACGTCCACGGAGGCCCGGCGCAGCTCGGCGGGGATCTCGATCAGCTGCGTGTCCACGTCGGCGTCATCCGCGTCCGGAGCCGCTGCGCCGGGCTCCTGCCCCGGCGCCGGTGCTGCGCCGTGCAGCGGGGCAGGGGGGTGCAGCGCCACGCGCAGCGGGTCGTGCACCGGCAGGGGGGCGGAGAGCGGCGCCGGCAGAGAGGCGGGCGCCGGCATCCGCGCCGCCGCCTGCGCCGCCATCTGCGCGGCCTTCTGCATGGGCGTCTGCGCCGGGCCCGGGCGCGCAGCGGCCATCGGTGCGGCGGCCGGCGGTGCGGGGGTCATCGGTGCGGGGCTCATCGGTGCGGGGCTCATCGGTGCGGCGGCCGGCGTCATCGGCAGCGGCTGGGCGGCGGCCGGAGCGTGGTGCACGGGCGCGGCGGCCGGCGCCGGAGCGTGCTGCGCGGACGGCGGAGCCGGCTCGGCGCGCTGGACCGGCACGGAGGCCGGTGCCGCCGGTGCCGCGGCGTCCGTGCCGATCAGGGGGGCCGACCCGGACAGCGTCGCGAGCATCTGCCGCACGTTCGTCAGCTGCGCGTTGATGCTGTCCCGGCGCTGCGCCGCGGCGGACAGCTCCCGCTCGGACTCGGCCCGGATCCGGTCGGCGCGCTCCCGCGCCTCGCCGATCAGCTGCGACGCCTCGTGCTGGGCCTCCTCGAGGATCCGCCGGGCCCGGGCGGCCGCCTCGATCACCTCGCGCTCGGAGAGGGCGCGCGCCTGCGCGGCCGCCCGCTCGACGGCGGCCAGCTGCTCCTCGGCCGCCGCCGTGCGCACCCGGAAGTCCTCCTCGGCCCGCTCGCGCCGGTCCGCCAGAGTCATCTCGAAGTCGGCCGCCGCCTGCGCCGCCTTGGCCCGCTGGCCCTCCCACAGCGCCTCGGCCTCCTCGCGGCGCGCCTTCGCGTCGCGCTCCGCGGCGTCGAGGACGTCGTCCGCGCGGCGCAGCGCCTCGGTGGTCAGGCGCTGGACCTCCGTGCCGGCGTCGCTGCGGATCGTCGCGTCGTAGCGCTCCGCCTCCGCCCGCACCTCCTGGGCCGCCGCCTCGGCCTCGCGGCGCGAGGTCTGCGCGTCCGCCTCCGCGCGGCCGCGCATCTGCGCGGCCTCCTCCTCGGCGAGGGTGAGGATGTCCGCGATCCGCTCGCCGAGCTCGGCGAACGCGGAGGGACGGCGCTTCGCCCCCGCGGCGGCGCGGCCCTCCGCCGCTCCCGCGGCCAGGCCCTCCGCCATCCCGGCGGCGCGGGCCTCCTCGCTCGCGCGCCGCAGGGCCTCCGCGTGGGACTGCTGCTCGGCCGCGAGCCGCCGCACCGCGGCCTCGAGCTCGCGGCTGAGCTCCTCCGCGCGGTCCTGGCTGGCGTGCAGGCCCAGCACCAGCTCGGTCATCCGCTGGTCGACCTGCCCGGGCTCGTAGCCGCGCAGCACCGTGCGGAAGGTGGGGGTCTGGCTCATGGTGCCTCGTCTCCGGTCCGGTCCCTCGTCTGCCCCGTGCTCGCCGGCGCGCTCGCCGCGCCGCCCGCCCCCGCCGCGCCGCCCGCGCCCGCCGTCCGGGCCCTCGCCGCGCCGCCCTCGGGCACCGCGAGCGCGTCGATGACGCCGGAGAGCTGGCCCAGCTCGGTCGCGATCTGCTCGCGGCGGCGGGCCAGCGCCTCGACCTCCGCGCGGGCCTCGGCCAGGACCCGGCGCGCCTGCTCGCGCACCTGGTCGGCCTCCGAGCGGGCGTCCACGACCAGCTGCACGGCCTCGGCCCGCGCGGTGCGCCGCACCTCCTGGGCCTCGCGCTGGCCCCGCGCGACCTCCTCGGCCACGCGCTCGCGCAGCGAGCGGGCGCCGTGCTGCGCCTCCTCCGTGCGGCGGTCGGCGCGCTGCTCGCGCTCGGCGGCGGCGGCCTCGGCGGTCAGCCGCAGCTGCTCGCACTCCTGCGCCGCGCTCGCCAGCAGGGCGGCGCGCTCCTCGCGGGCGGCGCCCAGCGCGGCGTCCGCCTGCTCGAACGCGGCCGCGGTGCGCTCCTCGGCGCCGGCCAGGCGGGTGCGCACGCGCTCGCTCGCCGAGCCCATCAGCGACTGCAGGCGCACCCGCACGCGGTGGACGACCGCGGCGGCCTCGGCGTGGGCGCGGCCGGTCGCCAGGCGCGCCTCCTCGCGGGCGGTGGCCAGCAGCGCGTCGACGGCGCTGCGCGCCCAGGCCAGCTGCTCGGCGGCCTCGGCCAGCTCCGCCTCGGCCAGCGCGCGGGCCTCCTCGCGCACCCGCTCGGCGGAGGCGCGCGCGGCCTCGCGCTCGCGCACCGCCTCGGCGCGGGCGCGCTCGAGCTGGGCCGCGGCCTCCCGGCGGGCCGCGGCGGCGTCCGTCGACGCCGCCGCCATGACGCGCTCCGCGTCGACGTACGCCTCGGACGTCGCCCGCTGCGCCTCCAGCTGGGCGGTCTCGCGCACCGCCTCGGCCTCCGCGTCGGCCTCGGAGCGCTCCCGGGCGCTCTCCTCGCGCGCGGCCGCCAGCACCTGGTCGGCCTCGGCGCGCGCGCTGACGAGGACCCGCTCGGCCTGCCGGCGGGCGCGCACCAGCACCTCGGACGCCCCGCCGCGCACCTCCTCGGCCTCCGCGCGGGCCTGGGTCACCAGCTCCTCGGCCGTGCGCCCGGCTGCCCGGGCGACGAGCGCGGCCTGCTCGGCGGCGTCCTCGACGAGCTGGTGCGCCTCGGCGCGCGCCTCCGCCACGAGGGCGTCGGTGCGCGCGCGCAGGGCGCCGCTGCGCGAGGAGACCTCCTCGTGCTCCCCGCGCATCCGCTCCACGGCCTCGCGCAGCCCCGTCAGCTCACCGCGCAGCCGCCCGGCCTCCTCGCGCAGCGCCGCGGCCCGCGCCTGCGCGCCGTCCAGCTGGTTCGCGGCCTCCGCCGACGCCCGCCGCCGCAGGTCCTGCACGTGGGCCTCCGCCGCCGAGCGCAGGGCCTCGACGTCCTCGCGCGCCTGCGCGCGCGCCGAGGCCGCCGCGCCGGACGCCTCGCGCAGCAGCGCGGCGGCCTCGGCCTCGGCGGCGGAGCGCGTCGAAGCGAGCTCGGAGGCGGTGGCGCGGCGCAGGTCGGCGGCGTCCGCCTCGGCGGCCGCGCGCACCTGGTCGGCGTGCTCCTGGGCGAGGGCCAGCAGGTGGACGGCGCGGTCGGGGACGTCCTGGGGAGCGCCGGCGGCGGGTGCGTGGCCCCGGTGCCGGTGCTCGGTGTGCATGCCGCGATGCTCGCAGACGAGGTGAGCCCGCGGAGGGACTTCGCGGGTGTCGCAGCGCTGCTGGTGCGTCGCGCCCGGCGCGTCGCACCGGCGCGCCGGGTTCGTCCCGGTCCGTCCCCGGGCGACGCGCCCGGCGTTCGGCCTGCCGGGTGATCACGGGCCCCGCGGGCCCCGCGGAGAGCATGGGCGCCCGCGCCGCGGGGTAGACCTGCTGCGGTGCCCACCGATCCTCCGGCGGGCCGCGAACAGGAGGACCCCATGTCCACGCCCACCACCCGCGCAGGCCGCGGGGTCAACCAGACGGTGGCGCTCGTCTTCGGCGCCATCTACCTGCTGATCGGCCTCCTCGGCTTCTTCGTGACCGCCGACGTCGGCTTCGCCTCCAGCGACGGCGACTCCCTCCTCGGCTTCGAGGTCAACCCCCTGCACAACATCGCCCACCTGCTGATCGGCCTGGTGCTGGTCCTGGGTTCGCGCACGCTCGCCGGCGCCCGCTCCGCCAACCTCGCCGTCGGCGTGGTGTACCTGCTGCTCGGCATCCTCGGGCTGTTCATCGCCAGCGACACCAACCCGGTGAACATCCTCGGGCTCAACGGCGCCGACAACGTGCTGCACCTCGGCACCGCGATCATCCTGCTGGCCGTGGCGCTCGGCGCCGACAAGACCGCTCGCCGCGGCGTCAACGCCTGAGGTGAGCGCTCCCGCCCCCCTCGCGGTGGGGACGCCGGTCGAGGCCGCGGACGTCGTCCGCGGCCTCGACCGCGCCGGGCTCGCCCGCTGCGCCGCCGCCGTCGCGTCGCTCGGGGCGTCGCTCGTCGCCGTCGCGGTCGCCGGCCCCGCCGTGCGCGACGGCCTGGCCCTGCACGGCGGCGCCCTGACGGCCCTGGCCGCCTGGCAGCTCGGGTGGGCGCTGGCCGCCCTGGCCGCCCGGCGCGTGCCCGCACCGCGCACCGCCGTCGCGGTGCCGCTGCTCGCCGCGGCGGGCTGGCTGACCTCCGCCGCGGTGCCCGCCCTCGCGCTCGTGCCCCGCGACCTGCCCGCCGCGCTGGCCGCTGCGATGAGCGCCGCGGCCGCCGTGCTCGCGCTCGCCTCCACCCGCGCGGCCGACCGGCCTTCCCGGCCCTGCGGGCGCTGGGCGCAGGTGGCCGCGCTCGCCGCGGCCGGCTTCGCCGTCTCCGCCGCGGCCACGCCCGCCCTCGCCGCGACGGAGGCCGGCGGGCGCGCCTCGCACGGCGCGCACTCCCCGTCGCACCCCACCCAGCCCGCGCCGCAGCAGCCGGCTCACGGCCACTGACGCCGCAGCCCGCCGCGGGCGCCCCGCCGCCCGGCGACCCGCCGCCCGGCGACCCGCTCAGCCGCCGGGCGAGCCCGCGGCTCAGCCGCCGGACGGCCCGAGCGGGGCGGGGCGCGGGCGCTTGGCCGTCACGGCGTCCCCGCTGGAGCGCCCGGTCGCCCGCCGCCGCACCCACGGCACCAGGTGCTCGCGCGCCCAGCGGGCGTCGTCGACGGAGCGGCGCCACCGCGGCCGCCCGGGCTCCGGGGCCAGCGGCCGCGCCCACTCGGCCTCGGCGGCACCGGTGGCGCCCAGCAGCGTGGCCGCCGCGAGCAGCCCGACCCGGCGGTGCCCCTCGGCGCTGAGGTGGATGCGGTCGGGCGCCCACATGCGCCAGTCGTACAGGGCCCGCATGCCCCACAGGTCGAGCACCGCCGCGCCGTGGCGGCGCGCGATCGCCCACAGGTGCAGGTTGTAGGCCGCCACGCGGCCGCGGGTCAGGCGCACCACCGGTGCGTCGCGGGGATCCACGCCCGTGATGAGCAGGACGTCGGCGCCGGCCGCGCGCAGGCGCTGGACGGCGTCCTCGACGGCGGCGGCGAGCGCGTCGACGTCCGCCCGCGGCCGCAGCAGGTCGTTGCCGCCGCCGCTGAGGCTGACGAGGTCCGGTCGGGCGGCCAGCGCCGCCGGCAGCTGCTGCTCCAGCACAGCGCCCAGCAGCCGGCCCCGCACGGCGAGGTTGGCGTACTCCAGCGGAGGAGCGCCGGCGCGGCGCGCGGCGCCGTCGAGGTGCTCGGCCAGGCGGTCGGCCCAGCCGCGGTAGCCGCCCGGCCGGGCGGGGTCCTCGTCGAGCAGCCCCTCGGTGAAGGAGTCCCCGATCGCGACGTAGCGGCGCCAGCGGGAGGCGCCCTCGGGTCCCGGGTGCACGCCAGCACCGTACGGCCCGGCGCCGCAGCCCCGCCGCGGTCCCCTGCCGCAGCGGTGGGTCAGGGCAGCGACCAGTCCACCGGCGGGGCGCCCTGGGCGGCCAGCGCGGCGTCGACCGCGGAGAAGGGCCGGGAGCCGGTGAAGCCCCGCGAGGCCGACAGCGGCGAGGGGTGGACGCCGAGGACGACCGCCGTCCCGGCCAGGAGCGGCAGCACCGTCTGCGCGTCCCGGCCCCACAGCACGGAGACGAGCGGGCCGCCGCGCGCGGCGAGCGTGCGCACGGCCTGGTCGGTCACCCGCTCCCAGCCGATGCGGCGGTGGGAGCCCGACGCGCCGGCGCGCACGGTGAGGACGCGGTTGAGCAGCAGCACCCCGCGCTGCGCCCACGGGGAGAGGTCGCCCGTGCCGGGAGCGGGCACGCCGGTGTCCGCGACGAGCTCGCGCAGGAGGTTGCGCAGGGTCGGCGGCAGCGGCCGCACGTGGGGGGCCACGGAGAACGCGAGCCCGACGGCGTGCCCCGGCGTGGGGTAGGGGTCCTGCCCGAGCACGAGGACGCGCACGGCGTCCAGCGGGGTCGAGAAGGCGCGCAGCACGGCGTCGGGGGCCGGCAGCACCTGCTCCCCGCGGGCCCGCTCGGCCGCCAGCCGCTGCTCCAGGGCCGACAGCTCGCCGGCCACCGGCTCCAGGGCCCGCGCCCAGCTGGGGTGCAGGCGGTCGAGCGCCAGGGGCGCCGTGTCCTCGGCCACCGCCCGAGCGTAGGGGCCGCCGGCGTCCGGGCGCCCCCTACGCTCGGGCCCGTGGACAGCGAGGCGGCGGCGGGGCTGTCGCAGCGGGACGCGGCGGTCCTCGCCTTCGAGCGCCGCCGCTGGCGCTCGCGGGCGGCCAAGGAGCAGGCGGTGCGCGACGCCTTCGACCTGTCCGCGACGCGCTACCACCAGGTGCTCAACGCCCTCCTGGACGACCCGGCGGCGCTGGCCGCCGACCCCGTGCTCGTGCAGCGACTGCGCCGGCTGCGCGACACGCGGGCCGGATCGGCCGAAATCCCGCTCCGGTCGCGCTGAGGCGCGTACCGTCGCGGAGCGTGACCGAGGCTCACCCCCACGACGAGTTCGACGACGTCGTGCTGCCGCCGGGAGGACGCCGGGGTGCGCACCGCGCCCGCCCCTCCCGGCTGCGGGTCGTCCTGCCGCTGGGGCTGGTGGCCGTGGTGGTGACGGCGTCGGCCGCGGTGGCGGGCGCCGTCCTGGGCGGCCCCTCGACGGAGGCCCCCGCCCTCGCCGCCGGATCCACCACCGCGGTCCCGGTGGACGCCGCCGACGCCATGGCGGCGGACGCCGCCGACGGGGTGGCGACCGCGGACCCGGCCGTGGCGCCCGCGCAGGAGCCGGCCGAGGAGGCGGCGGTCGCGGACGAGGCCGCCGAGGAGCCCGCCGAGGACGCCGAGGACGCCGAGGACGCCGAGGACGCCGACGAGGAGCCCGCGGACGACGCCGAAGGCGCCGGGGAGCCGGCGGAGGGGACGGCGGCGGAGCCGGACGCGTCGGTGCCCGTCGTCGTGCTCAACGGCACGCGCACCAAGGGCCTGGCGGCTCGGGCGGCGGCCGCGCTGCAGGACGAGGGCTGGACCGTCGCCAGCACCGGCAACGACCGCACCGGCGACGGCCGGGCGACCACCGTCTCCTACCCCGACCCCGACCTGCAGCCCACCGCGGCCGCCGTGGCGCAGAGCCTGGGCGCCCGCGCGGAGCTGGAGCCGGACGCCGAGGAGGGCGCCGTCACGGTGGTGCTCGGCCAGGACTGGGCGGGCTGAGCCCCCGGCCCTCCACCCGACGGCGTCGCGGCCGCTCACGGCCGCGCCGAGCCCTCCACAGCCGCTGATCAGGACCTCGCGCTCGCGGGGCGCTGTTCGCTACCCTGGCGCGCGGTCGACCAGTTCGGTGTGAGCACGTCCTCTCCTGCACCACCTGCACGGGGGACCGCACGAGGTCCACGCGGGCCCACGCGAACTCCAGACCCGGAGCGGGCGATCGGCCCGGTCCGACGATTCGCAGGAGCACAGGAGCAGGACATGGCTCAGGGGACCGTCAAGTGGTTCAACGCTGAGAAGGGCTACGGCTTCATCACCGTCGAGGGCGGGCCGGACGTCTTCGTCCACTGGTCCGCCATCCAGATGGACGGCTACCGCTCCCTCGAGGAGGGCCAGGCCGTGGAGTTCGAGGTCGGTCAGGGCCAGAAGGGGCCGCAGGCGGAGTCGGTCCGCCTCGCCTGAGAGCGCACCGGGCCGCTCGGCGCCACGCCTGGCACCAGGCGCAGCACCACGCCCTGCACGACGCCCGCACCACCGCACGGCGCCGCTCCCCGCGACGGGGGCGGCGCCGTCCGTCGTCCGGGGCCGGGACGCGCTGGGGGGTTTGCACTCGGGGGTGGAGAGTGCTAGTCATGTGGTTGGCACTCGACAGCACAGAGTGCCAACCAGACCCGGGAGCCCCGCTCCCCGGCCGCACTGGTGAGCCGCTGCCGTCCCGGGACGTGACCGGGCGCGGCGACGGCGTCCGTCGCGGGCACCGGCCGGCCGTACCGCCACCCGTTCCGGGAGGACCCAGCAGATGTCCAAGAGCATCGCGTTCAACGAGGAGGCCCGGCGCGGTCTCGAGCGGGGCATGAACACCCTCGCCGACGCCGTCAAGGTCACCCTCGGCCCCAGGGGGCGCAACGTCGTCCTCGAGAAGAAGTGGGGCGCTCCCACCATCACCAACGACGGTGTGAGCATCGCCAAGGAGATCGACCTCGAGGACCCGTACGAGAAGATCGGGGCCGAGCTCGTCAAGGAGGTCGCCAAGAAGACGGACGACGTCGCGGGCGACGGCACCACCACCGCGACCGTGCTGGCCCAGGCGATGGTCCGCGAGGGCCTGCGCAACGTGGCCGCCGGCGCCAACCCGATGGCCCTCAAGCGCGGCATCGAGAAGGCCGTCGAGGCCGTCTCCGCCCAGCTGCTCGAGAACGCCGTCGAGGTCGAGACCCGCGAGCAGATCGCGGCGACCGCCTCCATCTCCGCCGCCGACGCCCAGATCGGCGACCTCATCGCCGAGGCGATGGACAAGGTCGGCAAGGAGGGCGTGATCACGGTCGAGGAGAGCAACACCTTCGGCCTGGAGCTGGAGCTCACCGAGGGCATGCGCTTCGACAAGGGCTACATCTCGCCCTACTTCGTCACCGACCCGGAGCGCATGGAGGCCGTCCTCGAGGACCCGTACGTCCTCGTCGTCAACTCCAAGATCTCCAACATCCGCGACCTGCTGCCGCTGCTGGAGAAGGTCACGCAGTCCGGCCGCCCGCTGGCGATCATCGCCGAGGACGTCGAGGGTGAGGCCCTGGCCACCCTGGTCGTGAACAAGATCCGCGGCATCTTCCGCTCCGTGGCCGTCAAGGCCCCGGGCTTCGGCGACCGCCGCAAGGCGATGCTGCAGGACATCGCGATCCTCACCGGCGGCCAGGTCATCTCCGAGGAGGTCGGGCTCAAGCTCGACACCGCCGACCTGGACCTGCTGGGCCGCGCCCGCAAGGTCGTCGTCACCAAGGACGAGACCACCATCGTCGAGGGCGCGGGCGACGCGGACCAGATCGCCGGCCGGGTCAACCAGATCCGCACCGAGATCGAGCGGTCC
This sequence comes from Quadrisphaera sp. DSM 44207, assembly GCF_900101335.1. NCBI lineage: Bacteria > Bacillati > Actinomycetota > Actinomycetes > Kineosporiales > Kineosporiaceae > Quadrisphaera > Quadrisphaera sp. DSM 44207. Next base: position 111,060 of record NZ_FNKA01000003.1, read on the forward strand.
GACTCCGACTACGACCGCGAGAAGCTGCAGGAGCGCCTGGCGAAGCTGGCCGGCGGCGTGGCCGTCATCAAGGCCGGCGCCGCCACCGAGGTGGAGCTGAAGGAGCGCAAGCACCGCATCGAGGACGCCGTGCGCAACGCGAAGGCGGCCGTCGAGGAGGGCATCGTCCCCGGCGGTGGCGTGGCGCTGATCCAGGCCGGCTCCAAGGCCTTCAACGACCTGCAGCTGAACGCCGACGAGGCGACCGGCGCGAACATCGTCAAGGTCGCCATCGAGGCGCCGCTCAAGCAGATCGCCGTCAACGCCGGCCTCGAGGGCGGCGTCGTGGCGGAGAAGGTCCGCAACCTGGAGACGGGTCACGGCCTCAACGCCGCCACGGGCGAGTACGTCGACATGGTCTCCACCGGCATCATCGACCCGGCCAAGGTGACCCGCTCGGCGCTGCAGAACGCGGCGTCCATCGCGGGCCTGTTCCTCACCACCGAGGCCGTCATCGCCGACAAGCCGGAGAAGACCCCGGCGGCGGCCGGCGCCGGCGCCGACGGCGGCATGGGCGGCATGGACTTCTGAGTCCCGCCCGCACCGCCTGAGCACCACCGCTGCACGTCCGAGGGCGGCACCCCCAGCAGGGGGTGCCGCCCTCGGCGCGTGCGGGCCCTTGTGCCGGGACGTGCGCTCGCGGTTGGCTCGCGGGTGCGCCCGCGGCGCGGCGGGCGGCGGTCGAGGAGGACGGCGGGTGACGGCAGTGGTGGCAGTGGCGGGGGCGGCGGGGGAGGCCGGGCGGCGGGGGTGGCGCAGGCGGGTGCTGGTGCCGCTGGTCGCGGGAGCCCTGCTCGGCGCGGGGTGCGGGTCCCCGGAGCCCGCACCGGCGCAGGAGCCGTCCGCGGCGCCCAGCTCCTCCTCGGCCGGCTCGTCCCCGGCCGGCTCCTCGCCGGCGACCCCGCCCGCGCCGACGGCCCCGGACACAGCGCCGCCGGACGCCGCGACGAGCAGCGCTCCCGCAGCGCCCGGCACCGCAGCGCCCGGCACCTCGGAGCCGGCCGCCGGCTGGCCGGGCACCGTCGCGCCGACGGCGGGCCAGCGGGTCTCGGCCGTCTACCTGGACGTCGTCGTCGAGGGCACCGAGCAGGAGCGGCTGGACGCCGCCGAGGCCGCCGCCGCCTCGGTCGGCTACGACGCCACGACGGTGGAGATGGGGTGCGACGAGGGAGCCGAAGCGACGCTGCAGCTGGACCCGGCGAAGCGCTACACGGGAGCCGCCCTCTACTTCCCCAGCGCCGAGGAGGCGCAGCGCTTCGTCGACCGCTACGAGCCCGGGGTCGTCGGCACCGCGCAGGTATCGCCCTTCTGCGTCGACTGACCGGCGCCTGGGTGCTGCCTCGCCCGCTCGTCGCGGGCGGGGTGCGGGCAGCGCGCGGGTCGTAGGGTGCGGCGGTGGCCGTGCTCGTCGACCCCCCGCGCTGGCCGGCCCACGGGCGGCTGTGGTCGCACCTGGTCAGCGACACCTCCCTGGAGGAGCTGCACGCCTTCGCCCGGCGCAACCGCGTCTCCCCGCGCAGCTTCGACGCCGACCACTACGACGTCCCCGACGCGCTCGTGCCCGACCTGGTGGCGGCCGGCGCCCAGCCGGTCAGCGCCCGCGAGCTGCTCGCCCGGCTGGTCGCCAGCGGCCTGCGCGTGCGCCAGAAGGACAAGCCGCCGAAGACCAGCCCGGACACCGAGCCCCACCCGCCGCGGGTGGCCGGGCTGCTGCTCGCCGGCGGCGCGCCCGCGCCGGTCGTGGCCGAGCGGGTCGCCGCCCTGGAGGCCGGCGGGTGCGCGCCGGTGCTGGTCGTCCTCGACCCCGGCCGGCGCGCCGACCTGCCCGCGAGCGCCCTCGCGCTGGTCCTCGAGCACGGGCCGTCTCGGCTGAGCACGCGGCTGCAGGCCGGGCTGCGCGCCGCGACGACGCTCGAGCCGGGGGTGGACGCCGTCCTCGTGGCCCTGCCGGACCTGCCCCCGCTGGGCGCCGCGGGCATCCGCCGCGTGCGGGACGAGGTGCACGGGCGCGGCGTGCGGGCGCTGGCCCGCGCCGGCTACGACGGCGCCCCCGGCCACCCGGTGCTCCTCGGCCGCGAGCACTGGTCGGCCGCCGCTGCCGCCGCGAGCGGGGACCGCGGCGCCGGGCCGTACCTGCGCCGGGCCGGGACGCCGCTCGTGGAGTGCGCCGACCAGCTCGGCGCCGTCGCAGCCGGCGCGCCTACGCTGGAGCGGTGAGCGCCGACACCTCCCGCCTGGCCGCCCCGGCGCGCCGCGTCGTCCTGGCCGAGGTCACCCGCGCCGGCCTGGACGTCGACGCGCACGCCCGCGCCGTCGACGACGCCGCCGCGGGGGCGGTGGTGACCTTCGCCGGGGTCGTGCGCGACCACGACGGCGGGCGCCCCGTGACCGGCATCGAGTACGTCGGCCACCCCACGGCCGGACGGCTGCTGGCGGAGGTCGCCGCCGACGTGGCCGCCGCCCACCCGGTGGACGCCGTGGCGGTCTCCCACCGCCTCGGCGCCCTCGCCGTCGGGGACGTCGCCCTGGCGGTGGCGGTCTCCGCGGCGCACCGCCAGGAGGCCTTCGCGGCCGCGGCGGCCCTCGTCGACGAGGTCAAGGCGCGGCTGCCGGTCTGGAAGCGCCAGGAGTTCCCCGACGGCACCGACGAGTGGGTCGCCTGCCCCTAGCGGGCCGAGACGGGCGGCCCCCTCCTCCCCGGGTGCAGCGCCCCGGTCCCCCTCCCGCCGTGATCTTGCGCTCCGGGGCCGGGCGAGCATGCTGGCGTCATGGCGAACCGCATCACCGAGATCGCGATCGACTGCACCGACCCGCACGCCCTCGCGCGCTTCTGGACGGCGGTCCTCGGCTACGAGGTGGGCTCGCAGGAGGAGGGCTACGTCGAGCTCGTGCCCCCGGAGCCGGCGCGCCCGGCGATGCCCACCATCGGGCTGATCGCGGTGCCGGAGGGCAAGAGGGTCAAGAACCGCCTGCACCTGGACCTGACGGCCACCGACCGCAGCCGCGACGAGGAGGTCGAGCGGCTGGTCGCCCTCGGCGCGCGCCGCGCCGACGTCGGCCAGGCGCCGCTCGACGCGGGCGAGGTGACGTGGGTGGTGCTGGCCGACCCGGAGGGCAACGAGTTCTGCGTGCTGGACGGCACGGTGGTGCCGCTCGCCTGACCCGGCGGCGGGCAGCCGCTGCGCGCCGGGTCGACCGCCGGCTCGACCGTCCGCTCAGCCGCCGGCGAAGGGCGGCAGGACGTCGACCTGCGCGCCGTCGCGCAGCGCCTGCGAGCGGTCGCGCACCACCACCTCGTCCACGAGGACGCTGGCGACCTCGAGCACCGGCACGAGGGCCGGGCGCCGGCCGGCGAGGCCGGCCAGCAGCGCGCCGACGCTCGCGCCGTCCACGAGGTCGACCCGCTCGGCCTCCGTGCCGGCGGCGGCCGCCGCGCCCGCGAAGTAGCGGACCTCCACGCCCACGCGGATCAGCCGCCGATCGCGCTCATCGGCCGCGTGGGCCGGGCGAACGCCGGGTCGTCGATGCCGTGGCCGGGCAGCTTGCCCCACATCGCGGTGCGCCACGCGTCGGCGAGCTGCTCGTCGCTCGCGCCGTCGCGCAGCATGCCGCGCAGGTCGTGCTCGCGGGTGGCGAAGAGGCAGTCGCGCACCTGGCCGTCCGCGGTCAGGCGCGTGCGGTCGCAGTCGGCGCAGAACGGCCGCGTCACGGAGGCGACGATGCCCACCACCCCGGTGCGCACCGTGCCGTCGTCGTCCCACTGCACCCGCCAGGTCTCCGCCGGTGCGGCGCCGCGGCTGCCCGGCGCCTCCTCGGTGAGGATGACGTGGGGGCGCAGCGCGTCGAGGACCTCCTGCGCGTCGACCATCTTCGAGCGGTCCCAGGCCCCGTGGGGCTCCAGCGGCATCTGCTCGATGAACCGCAGCTGGTAGCCCTCCCGCAGCGCCCAGCGCAGCAGGTCGGGCGCCTCGTCGTCGTTGACGCCGCGCAGCAGCACGGTGTTGACCTTCACCGGCCCGAGGCCCGCGGCCGTCGCGGCCCGCAGGCCCGCGAGGACGTCGTGCAGGCGGTCCCGGTGGGTGATCCGCGCGAAGCGCTCGGCCCGCAGGGTGTCGAGGGAGACGTTGACGCGCGTCAGGCCCGCGGCCGCCAGCGCCTCGGCGCGCCGGGCCAGGCCGAGCGCGTTGGTGGTCAGCGACGTCTCCGGCGCCTCGCCGGCGACCGTGCGCAGGGCGGCGGTGGCCGCGACGATCCCCTCGAGGCCCTTGCGCAGCAGCGGCTCGCCGCCGGTGAACCGCACCTCCGTCACCCCGAGCCGCTGCACCGCGACCGTGACGAGCCGGATGACCTCGTCGTCGCTGAGCAGGCGCGAGGCGGGCAGCCAGTCGAGCCCCTCCGGCGGCATGCAGTAGGTGCAGCGCAGGTTGCAGCGGTCGGTCAGGGACACCCGCAGGTCGGTCGCCAGGCGGCCCTGGCGGTCGACGAGGCCCGCCACCGCGGGGCGGTCGCCGGGGAGCGGGACCGGCCCGGCGGCGCCGCGGCGACGGGGGAGACCCAGCTGGACCGGCACCCGCCCAGCCTACGTCGAGGCCCGCGCCCCCCGCGCTCGCGGGCCAGGACCCCCTCGCGGGCCCGGGCCCGGGTCCGGGGAGGCCGCGGCCCCGGCCTCCCCGGGCGGCTCAGCGGCTGAACATCCGCACCGCGTCGGACTCGACGTCCGCGTAGGACTGCCCGGCGGCGGCCAGCGCCCGGCCGATGTCCTCCAGGCACGCGCGCACCCGCTCCTGCGTCGCCCGCCAGTCGCCGATCACGCCCTGGAACGACGCCGCCGCCTGCCCCTGCCAGCTGCCCTGCAGGTCGAGCAGGTGGCGCATCATGCGGTCGACCTCCGCGCTGATGGTGCCGATCGACGCCTGCACAGCGGTGCTCGCCTGCGCGACCTGGGCGCTGTCGACCTCGAAGCGGGTCATGGGTCCTCCTCCGCCCTCCGGTGCCGGACGGGCGCCCGGCGCCACCCGGAGGAGCCGTCGCCGACGCTAGGCGGACGGGCGCGGGCGCCGCCGGCGTCGTCCACAGGGCCGGCGTCGTCCGCAGGGCCGGCGTCGTCCGCAGGGCCGGCGGGCCGCGAGGTCGCGCGGGGCGAGCAGGCCACGCGGGTCACGCGGGGTGGGCGGGGATGGCCACCTCGACCGTCGCGCCACCGCCGGGCGTCGGCACGACGCGCACGGCGCCGGAGTGCGCGCGCACGATCGCGGTGACGATGGCCAGCCCGAGGCCCGCCCCGCCGCCCCCGCCGCGGGCGCGGGAGGTGTCGGCGCGGAAGAAGCGCTCGAAGACCCGCTCGGCGTCCTCGGGAGGGATGCCCGGCCCGTGGTCGACGACCTGCCACACGCCCCAGCCGTCGCGCGCGCCGACGCCGATCTCCACCGGCGTGCCGGCGGGGGTGTGGCGCAGGGCGTTGGCGAGCAGGTTGGCCAGCACCTGGCGCAGGCGGGCCTCGTCGCCGCGCACGGTCGCCGGCGCGGGCGGCCCCGCGGGCCCGGCGCCGTCGGACAGGCCCACGAGCGCCACCGTGCGGTCCGGGGCCAGCGCCCGGGCGTCGTGCTGCGCGTCGGCGGCGAGGACCAGCAGGTCCACCGGGTCCGAGCGCAGCGGCCGCTGCTCGTCGAGGCGGGCGAGCAGCAGCAGGTCCTCCACGAGGCCGCCCATGCGCACAGCCTCGGTCTCGATGCGGCGGAAGGCCGCGGTGACGTCCTCGGGCTCGCGCACGGCCCCCTGGCGGTGCAGCTCGGCGAACCCGCGCACGGTGGCCAGCGGCGTGCGCAGCTCGTGGCTGGCGTCCGCGACGAAGCGCCGCATGCGCGTCTCGGAGGCCTCCCGGGCGGCCAGGGAGGTCTCGATGCGGTCGAGCATGGCGTTGACCGCCCCGCCCAGGCGGCCCACCTCGGTGCCGGGCGGCGCCCCGCGCACGCGGCGGCTGGTGTCGCCGTCGCCGAAGGCCGTGGCGACGGCCTCGACCTCGCGCAGGGGCCGGAACGCGCGGCGCACCAGGGCCGCGCCGAGCAGGGCGCAGGCGGTGACGACGAGGATCCCCACGAGTACGAACCACGCCGCCACCTCGCGCAGGCTCTGGTGGACGGCGTCCAGGGGGCGGGCGAGCACCACGGACCCGTCCGCGCCGCCCGGCAGCTGCACGCGCACGGCGACCAGCCGCCACGCGCGCCCGTCGGCCTCGTGGGTGAACGGCTCGCGCTCGCGGGCGACGACGTCCTGCAGGTCCATGCCCTCCACGCGCAGGGCGGGCCCGTGCTGGTTCGGCGGCGAGCTCGCCGCCAGCACCCGCCCCTCGGCGTCCGAGACCTGGGAGACGTAGTCGCTGGGGTAGTCGTCCTCGCCCGTGCGCTGGCTGGCGCCGACGACGGCGTTGAGCACGCCCTCGTCGGAGACGACGGCGCGCAGGTCCTCGTCGACCTGGGCGACCAGCACCCGTTGCAGCAGCAGCACGGTGACCACGCCGGTCAGGGCGAGGGCGACCACGAGCAGGCCCGTGACGACGGCGACCAGGCGCGCGCGCAGCGACAGCTGGTGCAGGTGCTCGCGCACCGGCGTCGCCACGGGGCCCAGCACGGGGCCCAGCACGGGGGCGAGGACGGGACGCAGCGGCCGGGCGGCGGGCCGCAGGGCGGCCCTCACGGAGCTGCGGGAGGCAGCCGCAGCACGTAGCCGACGCCGCGCCGGGTGTGGATCAGCGGCTCGACGGGCCGCCCGTCGGGGCCCTCGACGGGCGCGTCGACCTTGCGGCGCAGGTAGGAGATGTAGGACTCGACGATGCCGGCGTCACCGCCGAAGTCGTAGTTCCACACGTGGTCGAGGATCTGCGTCTTCGACAGCACCCGGTTCGGGTTGAGCATGAGGTAGCGCAGCAGCTTGAACTCGGTGGGCGACAGCTCGACCGGGTGCCCCGCGCGGCGGACCTCGTGGGAGTCCTCGTCGAGCTCCAGGTCCGCGAACACGAGCCGCCCGGTGGCCGGGTCGGCGCCCGCGCCCGTGCGGCGCAGCACCGCGCGGATGCGCGCGACGACCTCCTCGAGGCTGAACGGCTTCGTCACGTAGTCGTCGCCGCCGACCGTCAGGCCCGCGACGCGGTCGGCGACGTCGTCCTTGGCGGTCAGGAACAGCACCGGCACGTCGCGGCCGCGCTCGCGCAGCTTTCGGGTGACGGCGAAGCCGTCGAGGTCGGGGAGCATCACGTCGAGGACGACGAGGTCGGGCCGGGTGCGCTCGGCCTGCGACAGCGCCTCCGCGCCGTCCGCGGCGGTGTGCACCTCGAACCCGGCGTAGCGCAGGGAGGTGGACAGCAGGTCGCGGATGCCGGGCTCGTCGTCGACCACGAGCAGGCGCGCCTCGGTGGCGGTGGTGGCCATGGGCCCCAGTGTGCTGGCGCACCCTGGGAGCCTGCTGTGAGCGCGCCCCGCCTCCTGCGCTCGCCGGCCACGGCCAGCCCTGCTCCTCCCTCCGCCGCGCGGGCCCCGTGGCTCGCCCTCCCCGCCGTCCCCGGTCGGCGTGATCATGGGCCGACGTCCGCTGATCATGGGCGAGGTGCAGGTGTTCGTCCGATCCACCTGCACCTCGCCCATGATCAGCGGCGAGTCGGGTCCTGGTCGTGTCCGCCGTGGACGGCGGGGCTGTGGACGGCGCGAGCGGCGGCGTCCCGGGGCGCTCCAGAGTGCACGGGTGTCCCGCACGCTGCTGCCGCCGCACCTGCGCGACCGCCCGTTCGCGGTCGCGGAGGCGCGGGCCGCCGGCGTGCCCGCGTCGTCCCTGCGCGGGCGCGGGTACCGGCGCCCGTTCCGCGGCGTGCGGGTGCCGGCGCACCTGCCGGACGACGTCCTCACCCGCTGCCTCGCCGCGGCCCTGGTCCTCCCCGGCGAGGCGGCCTTCTGCGGCCCGACCGCGGCGCTGCTGTGCGACCTCCCGCTCCCGCGCCGGCTGCCGGCGCACCTGCGAGCGCCCCTGCACGTGCGCGTGCCCGACCCGGGCGGCGTGCCGCACCTGCCCGGCGTCCGCTCCGGCGAGGGGCTGGTCCCGGACGCCGTGCGGCGGCACGCGCGAGGGCTGCGCGTGCTGCACCCGCTGCACACCTGGGTCGAGCTCGCGCCCCACCTCGGCCACGTCGATGCCGTCGCCCTGGGGGACGCCGTCCGGCGCCGCTGGGCGGACGGTCATCAGATGGCCGAGGCCGTGCGCGCCCAGCACGGGCGCCGTGGGGTGGTGCGCCTGCGCGAGGCGCTGGCCGACGTGCGCGACGGCGTCGACTCGCCTCCCGAGACGCAGGTGCGGCTGCTGCTGCGCGGCGCCGGGCTGCCGGAGCCGTGCTGCGGTCGGGACGTCGTCGACGCGTCGGGCTGGATCGCCCGGCCGGACCTGTCGTGGCCCGCGGCGAAGGTCGCGGCCGAGTACGACGGCGAGCACCACCGCACCGACCCGCGGCAGTGGGCCGCCGACATCCGGCGCCGCGAGCTGCTGGAGGCGGCGGGCTGGACCGTCCTCGTCGTCACGGCCGATGACCTGCAGCACCCCGCGCGGACGGTGGCGCGGGTGCAGGACGCCCTGGCGCGCCGCGGGGTGCGGCTCTGACGGACAGGGCGACCGCCGCGTGATCATGGGCGAACATCCGCTGATCACGGGCGAGGTGCAGGTCGATGACCGATCGACCTGCACCTCGCCCATGATCACGGCGAAGGGGCGGGTGCGCGGGAGGCGGGCGCGCGGGGGTCAGAGGGCCGGCGTGACCGGGGCCTCGCCGACGCCGTCCGTCAGGTCGCGCACCTGGGCGTAGCGCTCGCGCACCCCGGCGACCGGCGCGGCGTCCAGCTCGCGCGCCGGCGGCTGCGGCCACGCGGGCGGCGCCCCGCCCCCGGCCAGCGCCCACGCCGCCTGGCGGGCCGCGCCGTCCGCGACGTACTCGCCTGGCACCGGGACGACGACGGGGCGGCCGAGGACGCCCGGCGCCAGCTGCTGCACCGCCTCCGAGCGGGCCCCGCCGCCGACGAGCAGCACGCGCTCGACCGCGACGCCCTGGGCGAGCAGCGCGTCGAGGCCGTCGGCGAGCCCGCACAGCAGGCCCTCCACCGCGGCGCGCGCCAGGTGCGCGGGGGTGGCGGTGCGCAGCGTCAGGCCGTGCACGGCCCCGGTGGCCAGCGGCCGGTCGGGGGTGCGCTCGCCCTCGAGGTAGGGCACGAGGACCAGGCCGTCGGCCCCGGACGGCGCCGAGAGCGCCAGGCGCGACAGCTCGGCGTGGTCCACGCCCAGCAGCCGGGCGGTCGCGTCCAGCACCCGGGCGGCGTTGAGGGTGCACACCAGCGGCAGGAAGTGCCCGGTGGCGTCGGCGAAGCCGGCCACGTAGCCGGACGCGTCGGCGGTGGGCGCGGTGGACACCGCCGAGACCACCCCGGACGTGCCGAGGGAGACGACGACGTCCCCGGGGCGGGCGTCCAGGGCCAGGGCCGCGGCGGCGTTGTCCCCGGTGCCCGGGCCGAGGACGGGTGACGCCGAGGACCACGCCCCCGCCGCCTCGCCGACCCGCTCGGACGGCGCGGCCACGCGGGGGGTGCGCGGGCGCCGCCCCCGCGTGCCGAGCTCGAGCAGGTCGTCGCGGTAGGCGCCCGTGGCGGGGGACCAGTACCCGGTGCCGCTGGCGTCGCCGCGGTCGGTGACCAGCGCCTCCAGCCCGAGGCCGCCCGCCAGGCGCCAGGTCAGCCAGTCGTGCGGCAGGCACACCGCGGCGGTGCGGGCGGCGTGCTCCGGCTCGGCGTCGGCGAGCCAGCGCAGCTTGGTGACGGTGAAGGAGGCCACCGGCACCAGGCCCACGGCCTCCGCCCACGCCGTCCGCCCGCGCTCACCGCCGCCGAGGTCGGCGATGAGCTGGCGGGCGGCGTCGGCGGAGCGGGTGTCGTTCCACAGCAGCGCCGGGCGCACGACCTCGCCAGCCTCGTCGAGGCAGACCATGCCGTGCTGCTGGCCCCCGACGGCGACGGCGGCGACGTCGTCCAGGCCGCCCGCGTCCGCCACGGCGACGCGCAGCGCGGCCTCCCACGCCGAGGGGTCGACCTCGGTGCCGTCCGGGTGGGGCGCGCGCCCCTCCCGGACGAGCTCGCCGGACTCCGCGTCGCGGACGACGACCTTGCACGACTGGGTCGAGCTGTCGACCCCCGCCACCAGCGCCATCGGCTCAGGCTGCCAGATCCGGTCGCCGGGTCAGGCGCCGACGCCGAGCAGGTGCTCGAGCGCCAGCTGCGCCAGGGCGACGTGGCCGTAGCCGTAGGAGCCGGCCTTCTCGGCGTCGAAGTCCTCGAAGGCGCTGCGGTCGGCGGCCAGGTCGGCCAGGGTCTCGCCCTCGCCCAGCGTGGGCTGCGCGAGCTCGGTGACCTTCGCCGTGGCCAGCGCCTCCTGCACCCGCGGGTCGGCGCGGAAGGCCGCCGCCCGCTCCTTGAGCGCCAGGTAGGTGCGCATGTTGGCGCGGGCGGACTCCCAGACGCCGTCCACGTCCTCCACGCGCAGCGGCTTGTAGTCGAAGTGGCGCGGGCCGTCGTAGGTCGGGCCGCCGCCGGGGAAGCCGTTCTCCAGCAGGTCGACGGTGGAGAACGCGCTGAGCACGTTCCCGTGCCCGAAGATCAGGTCCTGGTCGAACTTCGGCCCGTTCTGGCCGTTGAGGTCGACGTGGAAGAGCTTCTCCTGGGCCAGCGCCTGCGCGATGCCGTGGGTGAAGTTGAGGTTGGACATCTGCTCGTGCCCGACCTCGGGGTTCACGCCCACCAGGTGCGGGTGCTCGAGGGTGTAGGTGAAGGCGATGGCGTGGCCCACGGTCGGCAGCAGGATGTCGCCGCGGGGCTCGTTCGGCTTCGGCTCGATCGCGATCCGCATGTCGAGGCCCTGCTCGGTGATGTACGTCGTCAGCAGGTCCACGGCCTCGCGGTAGCGCTCCAGCGCGGCGCCCAGGTCCTTGGCGGCGTCGACCTCGGTGCCCTCGCGCCCGCCCCACATCACGAACGTCCGCGCGCCGAGCTCGGCGCCCAGCTGCAGCTGGCGGAAGGCCTTGCGCAGGGCGAACCGGCGCACGCCGCGGTCGTTGGCGGTGAACGCGCCCTCCTTGAACACCGGGTGGGTGAACAGGTTGGTCGTCACCATCGGCACGCTCATGCCGGTCTCGTCGAGGGCGGTGCGCAGGCGGCCCAGGATCCGGTCGCGCTCGGCGGCGTCGGAGAGGCCGACCTCGAAGGGGACGACGTCGTCGTCGTGGAAGGTGATGCCGTACGCGCCCAGCTCGGAGAGGCGGTGGATCGACTCCACCGGGTCGATGGGCGGGCGGGTGGCGGCGCCGAAGGGGTCGGCGGCGGGCCAGCCGACGGTCCACAGGCCGAAGGAGAACTGGTCGTCGCGGGTGGGCTCGAGGGCCATGGGGGCGCTCCTCGTCGTCGAGGTCGGGGTCCGGAGGACGTCGGCGAGGTCGGGGTGCGGAGGGCCGCGTCCGGTCGCCGGTGATTAGGTGCAGTCGTTGAACTTATTCGGGGCCCGTGCCACTGTCAACGGGTGCGACCGGCCCGCCAGAGCGACCTGCGCGCCCGGAACCTCGCCACGGTGCTCGGGTCGGTGGCCGGCTCGGCGGCACCGGTCTCGCGCGCCGCGCTCGCCGCGCGCACCGGCCTGACCCGCGCCACCGTCTCCGCGCTCGTCGAGGTCCTCCTGGACGGCGGCCTGCTCGCGGAGTCCGCGCCGCCGCCCCCCACGGGGGCCGGCCGGCCGGCGGTGGGGCTGCACCTGTCCGGGGAGCGGGTGGCCGCGCTCGGCGTGGAGGTGGGGGTGGACCACCTGGCCGCCTGCGTGCGCGACCTGTCCGGCGCCGTCCGGCTGCGGCGCGTGCAGCCCGCGGAGCACCGGGGGAGCCCGGCCCCGCAGGTCCTGGCGCGCTCGGCCGCCCTGGCCGCCGACCTCGTGGCGGAGGCCGGGCGGGAGGGGCTCGCGGTCGTCGGCGCCACCTGGGCCGTGCCGGGCCTGGTGGAGCGCGGGAGCGGCCGGGTGCTGCTGGCGCCGAACCTCGGGTGGCGCGACGTCGACGCCGTCGCGCTGCTGGGCGCCGCGGCTGACCTGGCCGGGCTGCCCGTGGCGGTGGGGAACGAGGCCGCGCTGGCCGCCGTCGCCGAGCTGGGGCCCCCGGGCATCGGGGCCGCGGACGGCGCGGGTGCGGGCGCGAGCGACTTCGTGCTCGTCACCGGCGAGGTCGGCATCGGCGCGGGCCTCGTCCTCGGCGGGCGCCCGGTCACCGGCGCGCGCGGGTGGAGCGGGGAGCTGGGCCACGTCAGCGTCGTCGCCGACGGCCCGGAGTGCTCGTGCGGCTCGCGCGGCTGCCTGGAGGTCTACGCCGGCCAGGAGGCGCTGCTGCGCGCGGCCGGCCTGCAGGCGCGCGCGGCCACCGCGCTGGGCGGCTCGGGGGCGCTGGCGGCGCTGCTCGCCGCCGCCGAGGCGGGCGACGCCGCGACGCTGGCCGCGCTGGCGCGGGCCGGGCGCGCGCTGGGGCTGGCGACCTCGGCGGCGGTCAACGTCCTCGACGTGGGCGCCGTCGTCCTCGGCGGCATCTACGCCCCCCTGGCGCCGTGGCTGTGCGAGCACGTCGAGCGCGAGCTGGCCCTGCGCGTGCTGCGCGCGCGCCTGGACCCGGTGCGGGTCCTCGTCTCCTCCCGGGGGCCGGACGCCGCGATGCTCGGCGCGGCCGCCGTGGTGCTGCAGCGCGTGCTCGAGCGGCCCGCCGAGCTGCTCGCGCCGGCGTCCTAGCGCCCCAGCGCCACCTCGACCGAGACCTCGCCGGGCTGGGCGAGCGCGAAGGGCGCGCTCGCGCCGCCGGCGGTGACGCGGTAGTCCCCGAGGAAGCCGCGGACCCGCACCCGCCCCTCGGCGTCCGTGCGCAGCGTCGTCGGAGGGAGCCACCACTCGCCCCGGACCAGCCCGCGCAGCGCGTCGTAGGACGGCTTGGGCGTGCCGTCGGCGCGCACGAGGCCGATCGGCGCTCCGAGCCAGGCGCCCTCGTCGGTCAGGCCCCAGTACGTGATCGCCTGCACGGACGGGTGGGAGAGCAGGGTGCGGTAGTGCCGCACCACCTCCTCGGCCTGCCGCTCCTCGCCCTCGGGCGTCGAGGGCCAGGAGGGGATCCGGTAGTCGTTGAGGTCCTCGACCTCCGGCGGCATCAGGTGCCCGGAGACCAGGCTGCTCTCGGTGAAGTGGATGGGCAGGCCGTACCGGGAGAACCGCTCGAGGACCCGCAGCGTCTTCTCCTCGCCCCAGTAGCCCTGGTGCATGTGGCTCTGCAGGCCGAGCGCGTCGACCTGCACGCCCGCCTCGAGCACGCCCTCGATCAAGCACTCGTAGGCGGTGGACGTGTCGAAGTCGTTGAGCAGCAGGGTGGCGCGCGGGTTGGTGGCGCGCGCCTCCTCGAACGCCGTCCGGATGGTGGCGATCCGCCCGCGCTCGCGGCACAGGCGGGTGATGCCGTTGGTGCGCTCCTCGTTGGCGAAGACGGGCATGATGACGACCTCGTTGATGGCGTCCCAGGTGTCGACCACGCCCGCGAAGTCGCCCACCTCGCGCCGGACGCGGGCGCGCACCGCCGCCTCGACCTCGTCCGTGGGCAGCTCGCGCAGCCAGTCCGCGGTCACGGTGTGCCACACGAGCGGGTGGCCCTTGAGCCGCACGCCCCGCTCGGCGAACCACCGCGCGGTGCGCAGCAGGCGCGCGGTGTCCGGCCGGCCGCGCTCCGGCTCGAAGCCGCCCCAGTAGAAGGGCAGCGTCGCGGTGTCGAAGAGGCCGACGTACAGCTCCGCCAGCCGCTGCCCGAGCGAGGGCGGGGCGCCGCCGAACGGGCTGTCGGGGTCGGCCTCGGTCTCGCCGTTCGCGTAGCCGATGAAGTCGAAGCCGATGTTGCCGAACGCGATCGCGTGGCGGGTCTGCTCGACGACGACGTCGGCGTCCGCCAGCACCCGCCCGTCGGGGCCGGTGACGGTGACGGCGGCCTGCGCGGTGCGGTGGCCCAGCTGCGGGTCCGGGGCCGGCGAGCGGTGCTGCGGGGACATGGTCCTCCCTGGTCGTGGGGCGTCAGGACGTCTGGACTGCGGGGCCGACGGGCTGCGCGACGCGGGCCGACGGGCGGTGCTAGGGGGCGCGGGTGGACCCGCGCACGACGAGCTCGGTGGGCAGCCGCACGTGCGTGCCGCCGTCCCCGCGCCCGTCGAGGAGACCGACCAGCAGGCGCACGGCCTCGGCGCCCATCTCCTGCAGGGGCTGGCGCACCGTGGTCAGCGGCGGGGTGGTCAGGGCGGACTCGGGGACGTCGTCGAAGCCGACCACCGACAGGTCCTGCGGCACCGACAGCCCGAGCTCGACGGCGACCTCCATCGTCCCGATCGCGGACAGGTCGTTGGCGGCGAAGATCGCGGTGGGGCGCTCGGGCAGCGTCAGCAGCTCGCGCGCGGGGCCGGCCGCGAGCTCGCGCCGGTACTCCGCGACCCGGACGAGGGCGGGGTCGACCTCGACGCCGGCCGCGCGCAGCGCGGTGCGGTACCCCTCCTCCCGCAGCCGGGCCGACTCCAGGTCCGGGCGCCCGCCCAGGAAGGCGATCCGGCGGTGGCCGAGCCGCAGGAGGTGCTCGGTGGCCCGCAGCGCCCCGGTGAGGTTGTCGGCGTCGACGGTGGGCGTGTCGGCCGGGCCGGCGTGCGGGTCGACGGCGATGACGGGCACGGACCCCCCGGTGGCCACCACGGTCGGCGTGACGAGGATCGCGCCGTCGACCAGGGTGCCGCCCAGGCGGGAGAGGGACCGGCGCTCCCAGCCCGCCTGCCCGGCGCGGCCGCCGCCGGAGTAGGCGAGGAGCTCGTACCCGGTGCCGGCGATGGCGCGCGAGACGCCCTTGAGGATCTCGGTGCTGAACGGCTCGAAGTCCGCGACGAGGATCCCGAGGACGTTGGTGCGGTGGCTGCGCAGGCTGCGCGCGACCAGGCTGGACTCGTAACCGAGCTCCTCGATGACGCGCTGCACGTGCGCGGTCGTGCGAGCGGCCACCCCGTAGCGCCCGTTGACGACCTTCGAGACCGTCGCGACGGAGACGCCGGCCTCGCGCGCGACGTCGGTGATGGTCACGCGCTGGACATCGGGAGGCGTCGTCGCCGGCTCGCGCAGATCGGTCACGGGCCGACCGTATCGCTGCGAAAACGTTATCGACAACGATTGACATCGCGGCGAGCGGGTTGGCATCCTCGCCGCGTTCACCAGTCGACGACGACAAGGACACTGGACATGGCGAGGAATCGAGCCCTCTCCGCCGTCGCGGTCTTCGCGACCGCGTCCGTGCTGGCCGCCTGCGGCGGCGGCTCCGAGAGCGAGTCCGGCGGGGGCAGCGGGACCACCCTGACGTGGTGGCACAACTCCAACAGCGACCCGGGCAAGGGCTACTACGAGCAGGTGGCCGCGGACTTCGAGGCGCAGAACCCGGGCGTGACCGTGGAGATCAGCGCCCTGGCGCACGAGGACATGCTCACCCGCCTCGACGCCGCGTTCCAGACCGGCGACACCCCCGACGTCTTCATGGAGCGCGGCGGCGGCGAGCTCGCCGACCACGTCGAGGCCGGCCTGGTCAAGGACCTCTCCGAGGACGCCGCCGAGACGGTCGAGAAGCTCGGCCCCGTCGTCGAGGGCTGGCAGGTGGAGGGCCAGACCTACGCGCTGCCGTTCTCCGTCGGCGTGGTCGGCTTCTGGTACAACAAGGACCTCTTCGCCCAGGCGGGCATCACCCAGCCGCCCACGACCGTGGACGAGCTCGTCGCCGCGACCGACGCCCTCAAGGCTGCGGGCATCCAGCCGATCTCCGTGGGCGCCGGCGACAAGTGGCCCGCCGCCCACTACTGGTACTACACCGCGCTGCGCGAGTGCGGCCAGGACGTGCTGGAGGAGGTCGAGACCTCCCTGGACTTCTCCGACCCCTGCTTCGTCGAGGCCGGCGAGGAGCTCGAGGCGTTCATCGCCACGGAGCCGTTCAACGAGGGCTTCCTGGCCACCGCGGCCCAGACCGGCCCCACCAGCGCCTCCGGCCTGCTCGCGACCGGGCAGGTCGCCATGGAGCTGGCCGGTCACTGGGAGCCCGGCGTCATGCAGGGCCTGACCGAGGACAACCAGGGCCTGGGCGAGAAGACCGGCTGGTTCCCGTTCCCGGCGATCGAGGGCGGCGCCGGCGACCCGGCCGCCGCGCTCGGCGGCGGCGACGCGTGGGCGTGCTCGGCGGAGGCCCCGCCGGAGTGCGCGGCCTTCGTGGACCACCTCCTCAGCGACGATGTGCAGACCGGGTTCGCCGAGCGGGACATGGGCCTGCCGACGAACCCCGCCGCGACCGGGGCGGTCGCCAACCCGGCGCTCGCGGAGCTGATCTCCTTCCGCGACTCGGCGCCCTACGTGCAGCTGTACTTCGACACCGCGTTCGGCGAGAACGTCGGCGGCGCCATGAACGACGCGATCGCCCTGATGTTCGCCGGCCAGGCGAGCCCGCAGGACGTCGTCGACGCGACCCAGGCCGCGGCCGACAGCGAGTGACGGGGAGGCGAACGACGTGACAGCACGCGCGACGAGCGCGGACGTCGCTGCCACCCTCCGCGATCCCGCGCGTGCCGCCGACCGGGCTCCGGCCCGGTCGGCGGCACGCCCCGCGAGCGGCCCGCAGCGGCGCGCTCCGCTCTCCCCGGCGTGGCGCAAGCGCCTGGAGATCGCCTTCTTCGTGGCACCGGCGCTGGCGCTGCTCGCCGTCTTCGTGGTGGTGCCGGTGCTGCAGGCCGTGCGCTACTCGACGTACTCGTGGAACGGCCTGGGCCCGCTGGACGACTTCGTGGGGCTCGAGAACTACGCCACCGCCCTGCGCGACCAGGTGTTCACCGACGCCGTGGTGCACAACCTGGTCATCATCGTCCTGTCCATCGCCGTCCAGCTGCCGCTGGGCCTGGCCATCGCCCTGCTCCTCAACCGGGAGATCCGGGGCCGCTCGGCGCTGCGCGTCATCATCTTCGTGCCCTACGTCCTGGCCGAGGTCGTGGCCGGCGTGGTGTGGGTGCTGCTGCTGCAGCCGGGCGGCCTGGTCGACGCCGTCGTCGACGGCGTGGGCCTGGGCGGGCTGACGCAGCTGTGGCTGGGCGACCCGGAGATCGCGCTCTACACCGTGATGGTCGTCCTGACCTGGAAGTACCTCGGCCTGGCGGTCCTGCTCTTCCTCGCCGGCCTGCAGGGGGTGCCGGAGGACCTGTACGAGGCCGCGCAGCTCGACGGCGCCAGCTGGTGGCAGGTGCAGCGCCGGGTCACCATCCCGCTGCTCGGGCCGACCATCCGCACCTGGGGCTTCCTGTCCATGATCGGGTCGCTGCAGCTGTTCGACATGGTGTGGATCCTCACCGGCGGCGGCCCGGCGAACTCGACCATGACGATGGCGACCTACCTCATCAACCAGGGCACCGACCGGAGCCTGTACGGCTACGCCTCCGCGGTGGCCGTGGTCCTGTTCGGCATCTCGCTGGTGCTGGCGGTCGTCTACCAGTTCTTCGTCCTCCGCCGTGACAACGAGGACGCCCCTCGACCGCGGAAGGCGGCCGCGCGATGAGCGCCCCCACCACGACGCCGGCGCCGGGCCGGCCCGTGCTCCTGGAGTCCCCGCGCCGCCGGCGCAGGACCTTCGCCGGCGGCGGCCCGGTCGTCTACGCGTGCGCGCTGCTCGTGGTCGTCGCCACGCTGGCGCCGGTGGTCTACGCGTTCCTGGGCGGCTTCCGCTCCAACGCGCAGCTGGCCGCGGAGCCCGTGGGCCTGCCGGACCCGTGGGTCACGTCCAACTACGTCAACGTCGTGACCTCGGCGAGCTTCTGGCGCTACACGCTGAACTCGACGGTGATCGCCCTGCTCACCACGGCGATCACGGCCGTGTTCGGGATCATGGCGGCGTACCCGCTGGCCCGGTACCGGTTCAGGGGCCGCGAGGCGCTCGCGATGGTCTTCACCCTCGGCCTGCTCTTCCCGCTGACCGTGGCGATCATCCCGCTGTTCCTCATGATCCGGGACCTGGACCTGACGAACTCGGTCTGGGGCGTGGCGCTGCCGCAGGCGGCGTTCGCGCTGCCCCTGACCGTCGTCATCCTGCGCCCGTTCCTCATGGCGCTGCCCAAGGAGCTGGAGGAGGCGGCCATGCTCGACGGCACCTCCCGCATCGGCTTCTTCTGGCGGATCCTGCTGCCGCTGTCGGGCCCCGGCCTCGTCACGGTCGGCGTGCTGGCCTTCGTGGCCTCGTGGAACTCCTACCTGCTGCCGCTGCTCATCCTCGCCGACCCCGCGTCGCAGACGCTGCCGCTGGGCGTGGCGAGCTTCTCAAGCCAGTACGCCCAGGACACGGCCGGCGTGCTGGCCTTCACCTCGCTGGCGATGATCCCGGCCCTGGTCTTCTTCCTCGCCATGGAGAAGCGGATCGTCAACGGCCTGCAGGGCGCCGTCAAGGGCTGAGCCCCGCGCTCCCGCGGCCGCCGGTCGCGGGAGACCACCTCCGGAAGGACCCCATGAGCACCGACCTGTCCCCGTCCACCGGCCTGCGCCGCCCCGAGGGCGCCACGGCACGGGTGGAGGAGCTGCTGGCGTCGATGACGCTGGAGGAGAAGCTGGCCCAGCTGGTCGGGCTGTGGGAGGGCCGCGGCGGCGACGGCGAGGGCGGTGACGTCGCGCCGATGCAGGACGCGATGCAGTCCGAGGACGCCGAGTTCGAGGCGTTCGCCGCACGGGGGCTCGGCCAGCTGACCCGGCCCTTCGGCACCGCCCCGGTCGACCCGGTCGAGGGCGCGCGCCGGCTGGCGGCCAAGCAGCGGTGGCTGACGCAGAACACGCGCCTCGGCGTCCCCGCGCTCGTGCACGAGGAGTGCCTGACCGGGCTGGCCGCGTGGCGGGCGACCACGTTCCCCGCGCCGCTGACCTGGGGCGCGAGCTTCCACCCCGAGCTGGTGGAGCGCGTGGGCGCCGCCATCGGCGCCTCGATGGCCTCCCTGGGCGTCCACCAGGGCCTCGCTCCCGTGCTGGACGTCGTCCGCGACGCCCGCTGGGGCCGGGTGGAGGAGTGCATCTCCGAGGACCCGTACGTCGTCGGCACCGTGGCCACCGCCTACGTGCGCGGCGTGCAGTCCACCGGGGTGGTGGCCACGCTCAAGCACTTCGTCGGGTACTCGAACTCCCGCGCGGGCCGCAACCTCGCTCCCGTGCACGCCGGCCCCCGCGAGGTGGCCGACGTGCTGATGCTCCCGTTCGAGATGGCCGTGCTCGACGGCGGCGTGGACTCGGTGATGAACTCCTACGCCGAGGTCGACGGCCTGCCCGTCGCCGCCGACGCCTCGCTGCTCACGGGCGTCCTGCGCGAGCGCTGGGGCTTCACGGGCACCGTCGTCGCGGACTACTTCTCCGTCGCGTTCTTGCAGACCCTGCACGGGGTGGCCGCCGACCTCGGGGACGCCGCGTCGCAGGCGATCAGCGCCGGCATCGACGTCGAGCTGCCCACCGGCACGGCGTACCTGGAGCCCCTGGCCGAGCAGGTGCGCTCCGGGCAGCTGCCCGAGGAGGTCGTGGACCGGGCGCTGCGCCGGGTGCTGGAGCAGAAGGCCCGCCTCGGGCTGCTGGACGCCGCCTTCGACCCCGACGCCGTGGGGCCGATCGACCTCGACCCGCCGGAGCACCGGGAGCTGGCCCGCGTCCTCGCCGAGGAGGGCGTGGTGCTGCTGAGCAACGACGCCACCCTGCCGCTCGGCACCGGGGCGCAGGGGCCGACCGGACGGGTCGCTGTCGTCGGGCCGAACGCCGACGACAGCTCCGCCCTGTTCGGGTGCTACAGCTTCGCCAACCACGTGCTCGCGCAGCACCCGGGCGTGGAGCTGGGCCTGCGGGCCCCCACCGTCCTGGAGGCGCTGCGGGCCGAGCTGCCGTCCGCGCAGGTGGAGCACGTGCGCGGCTGCGACGTGGACACCGACGACACCAGCGGCCTCGAGGCCGCCGTGGCGGCCGCCCGCGGGGCCGACCTGTGCGTCGCGGTGGTCGGCGACCGGGCCGGCCTGTTCGGCCGCGGCACCTCCGGCGAGGGCTGCGACGCCGACGACCTGGACCTGCCCGGCGTGCAGCGCCAGCTGGTGGAGGCCCTGCTGGAGACCGGCACCCCCGTGGTGCTGGTGCTGCTCACCGGGCGCCCCTACGCCGTGGACTGGGCGCTGGCGCGCTGCGCCGCGGTCGTGCAGGCGTTCTTCCCCGGCCAGGAGGGCGCCGGGGCGATCGCGGGGGTGCTCTCCGGGCGGGTCAACCCCTCCGGCCGGCTGCCGGTCAGCCTGCCCCGCTCCGTGGGAGCCCAGCCGTACAGCTACCTGCACCCTCGGCTCGGCGGGGCCAGCTCGGTGAGCAACCTCGACACCGCGCCGGTGCTCCCGTTCGGGCACGGGCTGTCCTACACGACCTTCGAGCACACCGACCTGCGCGTCGCGGACGCCGAGGTGCCCACCGACGGGTCGATCCGGGTCTCGGTGCGGGTGGCGAACACCGGCGAGCGCGCCGGGGCGGACGTCGTCCAGCTGTACGCCACCGACCCCGTGGCGTCGGTCACCCGCCCCGTGGTGCAGCTGCTCGGCTACGCGCGCGTGCCCCTGGAGGCGGGGCAGAGCGCGCAGGTCGCCTTCGACGTGCCGACGACGCGGCTGGCGTTCTCCGACCGCCGCACGGTGCGCGTGGTCGAGCCCGGGACGATCGAGCTGGCGATCGGCACGTCCTGCCAGGACCCCGTGCTCGAGGCCGGCGTCGAGCTCGTCGGCCCCGTGCACGAGGTCACGACGGCGGACCGCCGCCTCGTCGACGTCACCGTGCTGCCCGACGCCCCGCAGCGGTGACCGCCGCTGCGCCCCGGTGCTGACGCCTCGCGCGGCAGCGCGCACGAGAGGGGCCCGACGCCGAGCGCGTCGGGCCCCTCTCGTGCTGCGGGCTGCGGGTCAGCCGCGGCGCGCGGGCTTGGTGAAGCGCCAGCCCTCGGCCTTCAGCTCCGGGACGACGCGGGCGACGGCCTCGACCGTGCCGGCGCGGAAGGACTGCGGCTGACCCGCCTCGTCGTAGACGACGGGACCGTCGTGCAGCAGGACGACGCCGCCGGGGTTGGCCCGGATCCGCTCCTCCAGGCGCTGGGCGAGCACGTCGGCGTCCTGGGTCTCCCAGTCCTCGATGGTGACCGCCCAGCCCAGGGGCTGCATGCCCAGGTCGGCGGCGACCTGCGGGCTGTGCTCGCCCCAGGCGCCGTAGGGGGCGCGGAAGTACGGGATCCGCGCACCGGGCACGACCTCGCGGATCAGGGCGCTGGTCGCCTCGAGGTCCGCGCGCACCTCCTCCTCCGTGAAGGCCTGGTCCGGCGTCCACCCGGCGAGATTGTCGTGGTGCATGGTGTGGTTGCACAGGGTGTGGCCCGCCGCGGCGATCTGCCGGACGACGTCGGGGTGGCGCTCGACGTACTCGCCCCAGAGGCAGAACACCGCCTTGACCCGGTTCTCCCGCAGCACCTGCAGCAGGCGCGGGGTGTCGACGGGGTTCGGGCCGTCGTCGAAGGTCAGGGCGGCGACGTTCCCCTGGTGCTCGGCGGTGGTGACGATCTCGGCGGTCGCCTTCCCGCCCTGGCCCGGACCGGCGCCGGAACCGGCGCCGGCGGCCTGGGCGGGAGCGGTCGCGCCGAGCACGGCCGCGCCGAAGAGGAGGGGCGCCGCCAGGCGGCGCAGCGCGCGGGTGCGGCGGGTCGCCACGTCAGCCCTCCTCGCCGCTCGCCTGCGCGAGCGTCTCGTGCAGCGCGTAGTAGGCGGGCTTGCGCTCGTAGTCCTCGAACATCACGGTCGCCGCCCCCTGACCGGGCGAGAAGCTCGGGACCCACGAGTACTTGTCGGTGAAGCCCCAGATGGTGAACGAGTTGCAGTCCTCGACCGAGAGGCAGGCCTCGAGGACGCCCTGGTAGGTGTCCGCCTGCTCGGCCAGCTGCTCCGCCGTGGGCACGCCGCTCTCGGGGAGGGTGAACCGGACGTCCAGCTCGGTGACCGCGGTCTCCAGACCCAGGTCGTCGAAGCGCTGCATGTTCGCCTCGAGCGACGCCGGGAACGGGTACTGCAGGTCCAGGTGGGCCTGGAAGGCGAAGCCGTGCAGCGGCACGCCCTCGGCGAGCAGCTCCTTCGCGAGCTCGTAGTACGCGGTGCTCTTGGTGTTCACGTCCTCGACGGCGTAGTCGTTGAGGAAGAGCTTCGCCTCGGGGTCGGCCTCGTGGGCCCAGCGGAAGGCCTTGCCGATGATCTCCGGGCCCAGCCGCTCGATGAAGATGTTGGACGCCGCGAGCTCGGGGTCGTCCCGCAGCCGCACGCCGCCCGCGTCCCACGTGTCGGCGAAGATCTCGTTGGCGACGTCCCACTGCTGGATGCGGCCCTTGTAGCGCCCGACCACCGTCTGGATGTGGTCCTTGAGGATGGCCTCGAGCTCGGCGTCGGTGTGGTCGCCCTCGGTCACCCACGCCGGCAGCTGGCTGTGCCACAGCAGGGTGTGCCCCCGCACGACCTGGCCGTTCGCCTGCGCGTTGGCCACGATGGCGTCGGCAGCGGCGAAGTCGTAGACGCCCTCCTCGGGGTGGATGAAGTCCCACTTCATCTGGTTCTCCGGGGAGACCGAGTTGAACTCCGCGTTGAGGATCTTGCGGTACTGCTTGTCGTAGGTGAACGGGTCGGGGTAGCCCGCGGTCAGGTGGTGGCCGCCGCCGGCCGCCGCCGTGCCGATGACGAGGTCGTCCGGGGCGACCGTGCGCAGGCCGTTCTTCTTCGCCTGGCCGTAGGAGGCGTCCTCCTGCGCCTTCGCGGGCGGCGCCGCCGTCGCGGGCGCCGCCGCCGTGGCGAGCAGCAGGGGCAGCAGACCCGCCGCCACCGCGCTCCGCGCGACCTTCGAGTGGGACCTGGATGAGCGCATCTCTCGCCTTTCGTCGGCTCCGTCGCCGTTTCCGGTAGTTTCCGGAACAGGTGACGAAGAGGTTACGAAGCGTGCCCGGAGAGCGTCAAGGGGTCCCGGCGCCGCGGACGGCGCCGCAAGCGGGGCAGCGGACGGCGCCGCAGGTGGCGCCGCCGTCCGGCGGGGCGCGGGCCGTAGGCTGGCGGCCCGACGAGGAGGAGCCCGTGCCCCACACCGAGGACCGCACTGACGGTCGCACGGTCACGATCGCGGCCATCGCCGCGGAGGCCGGGGTGTCCGTGCCCACCGTCTCCCGGGTGCTCAACGGCCGCTCGGACGTCGCCCCGCGCACCCGCGAGCGGGTCGAGCAGCTGCTGCGCGACTCCGGCTACCAGCGCCGCGGCGGCCGCCCGCCCGGGCGGGCGGGGCTGATCGACCTGGTCTTCAACGACCTCGACAGCCCGTGGGCGGTGGAGATCATCCGCGGTGTCGAGGACGCCGCGCACGCGCTCGGCGTCGGCACCGTCGTCTCCGCCATCCACCGCCGCGCCAGCGCCACCCGCGCGTGGCTGGACAACCTCGGCGCCCGCGCCAGCGACGGGGCCGTCCTCGTCACGACCGACCTGGACCCGGCCCTGCGCTCGGAGCTGCGGCGGCTGCAGGTGCCCGCCGTCGTCATCGACCCCGCCGGCGTCCCCGACCTCGACGTGCCGACCATCGGCGCGACCAACTGGGCCGGCGGGGTCAGCGCCACGGAGCACCTGGCCTCGCTCGGACACCGGCGCGTCGCCTTCGTCGCCGGGCGGCCCTCCCTGTGGTGCAGCCGCGCGCGCCTGGACGGCTACCGCGCCGGGCTGGCCGCCGCGGGCCTGCCCTTCGACCCCGCGCTCGTGGCCGAGGGGGACTTCGACTACGAGTCCGGCTCCCGCGCCGGGGCGCGCCTGCTCGAGCTGGCGCAGCCCCCCACGGCCGTCTTCGCGGCCAGCGACCAGATGGCGCTCGGGGTCTACGAGGCCGTGCGCCGCGCCGGGCTGCGGGTGCCGCAGGACGTCAGCGTGGTCGGGTTCGACGACCTGCCCGAGGCCCGCTGGTCCTCCCCGCCGCTGACGACGGTGCGCCAGCCGCTGGCGGAGATGGGCATGCTCGCGGCGCGCACGGTGCTGCGGCTGGTGCACGGCGAGCGCGTGGAGAGCCCGCGGGTGGAGATGGCCACCGAGCTCGTCGTCCGCGACAGCTCCACAGCCCCGCGGTGACGGGCCCGGGGACGCAGGCGAACGGCGGAGGAGGACCTCGATGAGCAGCAGCGCGCAGGCCGGGACGGCGGGAGCGGGCACGCAGCGGGTGGCGGTGCTGGACGCGCCGGGCTCGATCGTCCTGGAGCGGCGCCCGGTGCCGGCGCCCGGGCCGGGGCAGGTGGCCGTGCGGGTCGCGGCGGTCGGCATCTGCGGTTCGGACGTGCACTACTTCGAGCACGGGCGGATCGGCGACTACGTCGTCGAGGGGCCGCTCGTGCTCGGGCACGAGGCCTCCGGCACGGTGACCGCCGCCGGGGAGGGCGTGGACGCCTCGCTGGTGGGGCGCCGCGTGGCGATCGAGCCGCAGACCACCTGCGGGCGCTGCGAGCAGTGCCGCCAGGGCCGCTACAACCTGTGCCCGCACGTCGTCTTCTTCGCGACCCCGCCCGTGGACGGCGCCTTCACCGAGGAGGTCGTCGTCGACGCCGTCCAGGTGCACCCGGTGCCGGACGCGCTCTCCGACGAGGAGGCCGCGCTCGTGGAGCCGCTCGCGGTGGCGGTGCACGCGTGCCGCAAGGCGCCGGTGCGCCCCGGCGCGCGGGTGCTCGTCAGCGGCGCGGGCCCCGTCGGGCTGCTGTGCCTGCAGGTGGCGCTCGCGCACGGGGCGAGCGAGGTCGTCGTCACCGACGTCAACGCGCACCGGCTCTCGGTCGCCCGCGAGCTCGGCGCCACCGGCGTGGTGGACGTGACCGGCGCGAGCGCGCAGGAGCCGGCCGGGCCGCAGGAGGCGCTGTTCGACGTCGTCCTGGAGTGCAGCGGGTTCCCGAGCGCGACGCTGTGGTGCCTGCGCCGCACGGCCCCGGCCGGCACGATCGTGCTCATCGGCATGGGGGCGCCGGTGCCGCTGCCCGTCGACCAGCTGCAGGCCCGCGAGATCACGCTCACCGGGGTCTTCCGCTACCGGCACGTCTACCCGACGGCGATCGAGCTGGCGGCGTCGGGGAAGGTGCGGCTCGCCCCGCTGGTGACCTCCCACCACGGCCTGGACGACGTGGAGGGCGCCCTGCGCAAGGGCCGCACCGACCCGCGCTCGCTGAAGGCCGTCGTCCACCCCGGTCGCTGAGGGATCAGTCCTTCGCGGTGATCTTGCACGTCCGGTCGCCCGGACGTGCAAGATCACCGCGAAGGAGGGGCTGGATCAGTCCTCGGCGGGGCGCGTGCCCAGGGTCACCGGCACCTCGAGGCTCCCGCCGTCGCGCACGACGGTCAGCACGACCTCGGTGCCGGGGGCCTCGGCGCGCACGCGGGCGGTCAGGGACTCCGCACCGGAGACGCCCTCGCCGTCCACCGCGACGACCGCGTCGCCGTCCTGCAGGCCCGCCTCCTCGGCGGGGGTGCCGTCGACGACCTGCGAGACCTCGGCGGCCTGGCGCGTGGCGCCGTCCGCGCTCGCCGTGGCGTCGCCGAGCTGGACGCCGAGCCACGCGTGGTCGGCGGCGCCGTCGGCGATGAGCTCGCTCGCGATGCGGGACGCCTCGTCGCCGGGGATGGCGAAGCCGAGCCCGACGGAGCCGCCCGTGCTGGAGGCGATCGAGGAGTTGA
Organism: Quadrisphaera sp. DSM 44207; assembly: GCF_900101335.1. Taxonomy (NCBI): domain Bacteria; kingdom Bacillati; phylum Actinomycetota; class Actinomycetes; order Kineosporiales; family Kineosporiaceae; genus Quadrisphaera; species Quadrisphaera sp. DSM 44207. Next base: position 136,970 of record NZ_FNKA01000003.1, read on the forward strand.
TGCCGATCACCTGGCCCGCGGCGTCCACGAGCGGGCCGCCGGAGTTGCCGGGGTTGATGGCGGCGTCGGTCTGGATGGCGTTGGTCACCACCGGCTCCGTCTGCGACGGGGTCTGCCCGGAGCGGTCGAACGGGTCGGTGCTCGAGGTCTCCGCCTGCGTGGTCACCGGGCGGTCGAGCGCGGAGACGATGCCCGTGGTCACGGTGTCGGACAGGCCCAGGGGGTTGCCGAGCGCCATCACCTGCTGCCCGACGACGACCTGCTCCGAGTCGCCGAAGGTGGCGGGCACGAGGTCGTCGGGAGCGTCCTCGACCTGCAGCACGGCCAGGTCGGTGGACGGGTCGGTGCCGACGACCGAGGCCGAGTGCACGCGCCCGTCGGAGAGGACGATCCGGATCTCGGCGTCGCTGCCCGCGGCCGTCGCGACGTGGTTGTTGGTCAGCACCCGGCCCTCGGCGTCCAGGACGACGCCGGTGCCCTCGCCACCGGTGGCGCCGTCGGAGACCTGGATGGTGACGACGCTGGGCGCCACGGTCTCGGCCAGCGAGGCCCAGTCGACGGCCTCGGTGAGCGGCACGGAGGCCGTCGAGCCGCCCGCGGTCGACCCCGTCGCGGCGGCGGCGCTGGTGCCGGCGGCGCCGTCGTCCTGCAGCGCGGTGACGGCCGCGGCCGCACCGCCGCCGGCGAGCACGGCCGCCAGGCCCGCGGCGACGAGCACGCCGGCCCAGCCCGGGCCCCGGCGCCGGCCGCCGCCGCTCCCGCCGGGGCCCTGCGGGCCGCCGGCGTAGGGGCCACCGGGCTGGGGGGTGCCCTGCTGGAGGGCGCCGGGCTGGGGGGCGCCCGTCTGACCGACCCAGCCCGCGCCGGGAGGCGACCAGGCGTGGGGCGGCTGCTGCGGGGCCGGGGGGGCGGTGTGCGAGCCGTGGAGCTGGGTCATGGCGGCGACCTTCCGAGCAGGAGGGCGGGTCTTCGGTGTCCCTAGTCGAGCGCCCGCGGCTGGGGCCCTGCTCGGCGCCGGCTGTGCGTTCCCTGGGAGCCGCTTCCGCGGGCCGGACGGAGAGGGCCACGCTGGGGGCGTGGACCGTCGCGAAGGCCCCGCCGGGCGGGACGAAGCTGGTGCGGGGCCGGTGGTGATCGGCGTCGACATCGGCACGACGAGCACGAAGGCGGTGGCCTTCGACGCGGCGGGGCGGCTGCTCGCCGCGCACTCGGCCGGGTACCCGCTGGAGGAGCCGCACCCGGGCCACGCCGTCCAGGACCCGCAGCTGGTGCTGCGGGCCGTGCTGGACGCCGTCCGCGCCGCCGTCGCCGAGGTGGGGGCGGCGCGGGTGGCCGGGCTGTCGTTCAGCGCGGCCATGCACGCCCTGGTCGGGCTCTCCCCGACGGGCGAGCCGCTGACGCCGCTCGTCACGTGGGCCGACACCCGCGCCGGCCGGCAGGCCGAGCGGCTGCGCGCGAGCACGGGCGGCCTGGCGCTGCACCGGCGCACCGGCACCCCGCTGCACCCGATGTCGCCCCTGGCCAAGCTCGTGTGGTTCTCCGAGCAGGAGCCGAAGCTGTGCGAGCGGGTGGGGTTCTGGGTCGGGATCAAGGAGCTCGTGCTCTGGCGCCTGTGCGGCGCGCTCGTGGTGGACCACTCGGTGGCCTCGGCGACCGGCCTGATGGACCTGGAGGCGCTGGCCTGGGACGGCGAGGCCCTCGCCCTGGCCGGGGTGCTGGCCGACCAGCTGCCCGAGCTGGTGCCCACGACGCACGTCCTGCCGGGCCTGACGCCCGAGGGCGCCGCCGCGACCGGGCTGCCGCAGCGCACTCCCGTGGTGGTCGGCGCCAGCGACGGGCCGCTGGCCAACCTCGGCCTCGGGGCCGTGCGCCCGGGCGTGGCGGCGTGCTCGATCGGCACGAGCGGCGCGCTGCGCGTCGTCGTCGACCGGCCGGCCGTGGACCCCCTGGGCCGGGTGTTCTGCTACGCCCTCACGCCGGGGCGGTGGGTCGTCGGCGGGGCTGTCAACAACGGCGGGGTCGTGCTGCAGTGGGCCGGCGACGCCCTCGCGCCGGACCTGGGGGAGGGGGCGGAGGAGGAGCTGCTGGCCCTCGCCGCCCGCGCGCCGGCCGGCTCCGGAGGGCTGGTGATGCTGCCGTACCTGCTCGGCGAGCGGGCGCCGCACTGGAGCTCGCTGCCCCGCGGCGCCTACGTCGGCCTGACCCGGGCGCACCGGCGCGAGCACCTGGTGCGGGCGGCGGTCGAGGGGGTGTGCCTGCAGCTGGCGCTGGTGCTGCACTCGATGCGCTCGGCGGGCCTCCAGGTGCGCGAGCTGCGCGCCACGGGCGGCTTCGCGCGCAGCCCGTGGTGGCGGCAGCTGCTGGCCGACGCCCTGGGGATGGAGGTGCGGTTCGCGCGCGGCCACGAGGGCTCCGGGTTCGGCGCGGCGCTGCTCGGCATGGAGGCCCTCGGCCTCGTCGGCTCGATCGACGTGGCGGCCGACCTGGTCCGGACGGGCGAGACCGCGCGCCCGCACCCGGCGGACTCGGCCGTCTACGCCTCGCTGCTGCCGGTGTTCGGCGAGCTGTACGACGCGCTCGCGCCGACCTACGCGTCGCTGCGCCGGCTCGCGCCGTCCCTGCCCGTCGACCTGCGCTGACTCCGCGGGTGCTGCGCCGGCCCGCGGGTGCGCCCGACCGCGCGGGCGAGGATCCTGCGGGCATGGACCTGACCTGCCCGAAGTGCCACGGCTCGATGCGCAGCTACGAGCGCAACGGCGTCACCGTCGACCAGTGCACCGAGTGCCGCGGCATCTTCCTCGACCGCGGTGAGCTGGAGCGCCTCGTCGACGCGGAGAACCGCTGGCACGAGCACGAGCCGTCCTCCGCGCAGGGCGCGGCCGGGTACGCGCAGGGGTCCTCGGGGCACGGGGCGTCGGGGCACGGCGGCGCGGCGGCCGGGGGGCTGGGCGCGGTGGTCGGCGAGGTGCTGCGCCAGGCGGGCACGCGCTCGTCCGGCTCGGGCCACGGCAGCTCCAGCGGGTACGGGCAGAGCGGGTACGGGCAGTCCAGGCGCAAGAAGTCCTTCCTGGACGAGCTGTTCGGCTGACCGCCGGCGGCTGCCCGCTTCTCGCCGTCCCTCACCGCCCGTCGTCGTCGATCATGGGGGTGCGGCGTCCTGCGGCGGCGTGTCGGCGCGCGCAGGCCCATGGGGACGTGCGCCGGACGCGCTGAGCCCCATGGCGGCGGACGCTGCCCGGCGTCGTCACAGCGCTGCGCGCACCATCGTCGGGATGCGCAGCGGGGACGTCGTGTCGGCCCACGTGCACCGCAGGACGTCGTAGCCGAGCGCCACCAGGGCGTTGGCGCGCCACCGGTCGCGGTGCACCGCCTCGGGCAGGTCGTGGGGGCCGCGGCCGTCCGCCTCGAGCAGCAGCGGCAGGGCGCCGGGCCGGGTGCGCCGGCGGAACACCATGTCGGCGCGGGCGACGAGGTGGCCGCGCTCGTCGCGGACCTCCACCTGCAGGTCGTCCGGAGCGAGGTCGTCCTCGATGCAGCGCAGCCGTGCGCGGCTCTCCAGGGGCGACTCCGCCCGCGGGTCGGCGAGCGCCCACAGGTCCGCCGCGCGCCGGCAGCCGGGACGTCGCCGCGAGCCGTCCGCCGCGCGGAGCAGCCCGGCGCGGTCGACCAGCCCCCTGCGCAGCGCGGAGTCGAGGACGGCGAGGGCGTCCGGCCGCTCCAGCCGCGGCACGAGGTCGGCGAGGGTGCGCACGACGCCCGTGGCCGGGATGCCACCCAGGTCGACGACGTCCCCGGCCCCGAGCAGGAAGGCGTGCGGCTCGAGGAACCGGCGCCGCGCCTTCTCGGCGCCCCGCTGCACGACCACCTGCACGGCTCCGCGGCGCGGCACGCCGTCCACGCCGTGGAGCACCGCGGCGCTGCCCAGGCCGATCACCGCACCCGGCACGGCCATCGACGCCGCTCGCGCCCAGGACCTCGCCAGGTCACGGCCCGCGCGCAGCGGATCGGTGAGGTAGGCGCCCCGCAGGGGGACGGTCCACTCGCCCTGCGCGACCAGGGACCTCACCACGTGCGGCGCGACGCCCGCCGCCCGCGCCTGTGCCGCCGTGACGACGGCGTCCTGCTCCGCGGCCAGCGCGGCGAGGGCGGCCGGGACCTGCGGGGGATGGCTCGGCGGGAGCAGCAGGAGCGGAGCGGGCACGCCGGCAGCCTGGGGCCGCGCGGGCGCCTGCGGAGGTGCCCGCGCAGCGCCTGTGGACGGCGGGGCTGTACCGGCGCCTGTGGGCGGACGGGGGACGGGCCGCGGCCGACGCTGCGGCTGCACCGCCATGGGGCTCAGCGCGTCCAGCGCACGTCCCCGTGGGCCTGCGCGCGCCGACACGCCGCCGCAGGGCCCCGCAACCCCATGATCGACGACGACGGGCGGCGAGCGGGCGGGGCCGTGCAGGTGGCAGGAGGGTCCCGCGCGCCGGGGGCAGGGGCTAGAGGTCCGCCGAGCCGGCCAGGACGTCGTCCGCGTCGACGATGCGGTACGCGTAGCCCTGCTCGGCCAGGAAGCGCTGCCGGTGCGCCGCGAAGTCCTGGTCGAGGGTGTCGCGCGCGACCACGGTGTAGAAGCGGGCGGTGCGGCCGTCGGACTTCGGGCGCAGCACGCGGCCGAGGCGCTGGGCCTCCTCCTGGCGCGAGCCGAAGGAGCCGGAGACCTGCACCGCCACCGACGCCTCGGGCAGGTCGATGGAGAAGTTCGCGACCTTCGAGACCACGAGCACCGGCAGCTCGCCCGCGCGGAACGCCGCGAACAGCCGCTGGCGCTCCGCCACCGTCGTCTCACCGGTGATCACGGGCGCGTCCAGGCGCGAGCCGAGGTCGGCGAGCTGGTCGAGGTACTGGCCGATGACGAGCACCTGCTGCCCGGCGTGCGCGGCGACGACCTGCTCGACGACGCGCGACTTCGACTCCGACGTCGAGCACAGGCGGTAGCGCTCCTCCGGCTCGGCGGTCGCGTACAGCAGCCGCTCGGAGTCCGGCAGCGTCACGCGCACCTCGACGCAGTCGGCGGGCGCGATCCAGCCCTGCGCCTCGATGTCCTTCCACGGCGCGTCGTAGCGCTTGGGCCCGATCAGGGAGAACACCTCGCCCTCGCGCCCGTCCTCGCGCACCAGGGTGGCGGTCAGGCCGAGGCGGCGGCGGGCCTGCAGGTCGGCCGTCATCCGGAAGATCGGGGCGGGCAGCAGGTGCACCTCGTCGTAGACGATCAGGCCCCAGTCGCGGGCGTCGAACAGCTCCAGGTGCGGGTACGCGCCCTTCCGCTTCGTCGTCACCACCTGGTAGGTCGCGATGGTGACGGGGCGGACCTCCTTGCGGGAACCGGAGTACTCCCCGATCTCGTCCTCCGTCAGCGACGTGCGGCGCAGCAGCTCCTCGCGCCACTGCCGCGCGCTGACGGTGTTCGTGACGAGGATCAGCGTCGTCGCCCTCGCCCGCGCCATCGCCCCGGCCCCGACGATCGTCTTGCCCGCACCGCAGGGCAGGACGACGACCCCGGAGCCGCCGTGCCAGAACCCCTCGACGGCCTCGGCCTGGTACGGGCGCATCGCCCACCCGTCCTCGACCAGGTCGATCGGGTGCGCCTCGCCGTCCACGTGGCCGGCGAGGTCCTCGGCGGGCCAGCCGAGCTTGAGCAGCACCTGCTTCAGCGTGCCGCGCTCGGAGGGGTGGACGACGACCGCCTCGGCGCCGAGGCGCGCGCCGACCAGGGGCGCGACCTTCTTCGAGCGCAGCACCTCCTCGAGCACCGGGACGTCGAGGGCGTGCAGCACCAGCCCGTGCGCCGGGTGCTTGAGCAGCTGCAGGCGCCCGTAGCGGTCCATGGTGTCCGCGACGTCGACGAGCAGCGCGTGCGGCACCGGGTAGCGCGAGTGCTCCAGCAGCGCGTCGACGACCTGCTCGGCGTCGTGCCCGGCGGCGCGCGCGTTCCACAGGCCCAGCGGGGTGACCCGGTAGGTGTGGACGTGCTCGGGCGCCCGCTCGAGCTCGGCGAACGGGGCGATCGCCTTGCGCGCCGCGGCCGCCGCGGGGTGGTCGACCTCCAGCAGCAGCGTCTTGTCGCTCTGGACGATCAGCGGGCCGTCGCTCACGGGACTCCTCACGGGTGGGCGCCGGCGGGCAGGAGCCGGCTGCGGGTGCAACGGCGCGCACGGCGCAGGGCTTCCCTCAGACGAGACCGCCCGGCGCGTCGAGCCAGGCCAGCGGGAAGGCCGCGGAGATCCCCGCCGCGGTGCCCTGGGCTCCGAGGGTGACGAGGAGCACGACGCCCACGACGACCAGCACGACGGAGAGCGCGGCCACGACGGCGTAGACGATCCAGCCGATGCGGGTCAGGCGGCGGGCGCCCTCGCGGTCCTGGCCGGCCCGCACCAGGGCGAGGATCGCCAGGACCAGCGGCGCGACGCCGGCGAGGAACAGGAACCCGCTGATCACCGACAGGCCGCTGACCACCAGCAGCACGACGGTGGACGCCGGCACGCCCTCTCCGCCACCGGGACCGCCGGTGTACGGGCCACCGGTGTAAGGGGTGCCGGTGTACGGGCCGCCGGTGTACGGGGTGCCGGTGGAGGAGCCGCCGGCGGAGGACGCCGGGACCGCCGCCGGACGGCCGGCGTGCGGCTGCTGCGCCTGCTCGCCCTGCTGGGCCCACGGGCCGCGGTACTGCCCGCCGCCGTAGCGGTCGTCCTGCGGCGCCGCGCCCTGCGGCGCCGCACCCTGGGACGTCCCGCCCTGCGACGGCCCGCCCCGGGACGGCCCGCCCTGCGGCGTCCCGGCGTCCCGCTGCTCACCGGACGGCGGGCCCCACGGGTAGCCCGAGGGGTCCTGCGACGGGTGGCTCATCGGTCCTCTCCCTCCTGCGGCGGTGCCGCAGCGCTGGGCAGCACGCTACCGGCGCTCAGGCCGGCGCGACGCCCGTGACGCGGTGCACCGACATGGTGCGCACCTGACCGGACGCGGCGTCCAGGGCCGTGACCATGCCGCCCTCGACGGTGACCGGCTCGACCAGGCGCACGCTCGTGCGCCCCGTGCGGTCGGTCAGGCCCACCCACAGCGACCGGTGCGAGGCGGCCGCCTCCCGCAGCGCCTCCAGGGCCACCGCGGGCTCGGTCGCCGCGAGCACCGGCGGACCGCCGCGGCCCCCGCCGTCTCGCGCGGACCGGCCGCTGCCGCCGTCCCGGCCGCCGGCGCCCCCGCGCCCGGCGCCGGCCGGCTCGTCCCCGGCGTCGCCGGCCCGCAGGGCGCGCACGACGGCGTCGACGAGCGTCGGCAGCGCCGCGGGCGGCTCCCCGGTGACCGGGCGCGGCCGCTCGCGCGGCGGCGAGCGGTGCTCGCGGGGACGGCGCAGCACCAGGTCGGCGTCCGCGCCCTCGACCGCCGGGGCCAGCCCCATCGCCCGCAGCGCCTCCAGCACGGCGGGAGGGTCGGCCTGCGCCGCCGCCACGGTGGGCGCGAGGAGGCGCAGCCGCAGCGGCGCCGCGCGCCGGTCGGCGACCACCTCCGCCAGCTGCGCCTCGTCGTCGCTGCGCAGGTACGAGCCCGCCACGCCGACCCGCACGCGCCCGTGGCGGCGCGCGACGTCGGCCACGAGGTACTCCAGCGGCTGCGGCACCGGCGTGGAGGAGTGCGCGGCGAGGAAGGCCAGGACGTCCGCGGCGCCGCGCCCGGCGTCCAGGGCCCGGCGCACCGAGGCCGGTGTGAAGCGGTAGACCGTGGCGCCGCCGCGGCTGTCGACGTCCGCGACCAGCGCCATCTGCGCGGCGAGCGCGGGCACGAGGGGCCCGGGGGCCACGGCGGTCAGGTCCGCCTGCAGCAGCACCGCCTCGACCGGCGCCGGCAGCACGGCCGCGAGCGCCGCGGCCGCGGCGTCGGCGTCCTCGGCGACGACGTGCCGGCCCGCGGTCGACAGCGCGCCCGCGCCCGTGACCCCCAGCCACGCCGCCTCGCGCAGGGTCCAGCCGACCAGGCGCCCCGCCAGGGCCCCGGCCCGCCGCGGCGCGCGCCAGCGCACCCGAGCGGCCAGCCCCTCGGCGTCCGCGGCCGCGCCCGGCGGCAGCTGCGCCAGCTCGTCCAGGACGACCCGGCGCACCAGCGGGGCGGAGGTGCGGTCCAGGTCGTCGGCCAGCGCGGTGCGCGCGACGCCGCGGGCGTCCTTCTCCCCGACCAGGGCCGGCACGCGGGAGGTGCGCAGCCAGCTGCTCGCGAGCAGTCCCCACCGCTGCGGCACCTCCTGCGCGCGCCAGTCGTCGAAGGCGGGCGTCGGCGCCCAGGCGGCGTCGGCCTCGCCGTCGTCGGCGGCCAGCCCGGCGAAGCGGGCGAGCTCGACGACGAAGGCCGCCTGCTCGGCGTCCACCTCGAGGCGGTCGGCGACGCGGCGCAGCTCGCGCACCCCCAGCCCGCCGGCGCGCAGCACCGGCGGCGGGGCGGCGCTCCAGCCCTGCAGCAGCTCCTCGACCAGGCGCACCGCCTCGGCGGCGGCGCCGGCGGCCGTGCCGTCGACGAGGTCGGGGCGCCGGGACGTCGTCGCCAGCGGCGGCGGCTCGTCGTCCAGGCCCGCCAGCACGCGCCCGCCGCGCAGCGCCACGGCGACCTCGCGCGGCAGCACCACGGAGCTCGGGCCCGCGGCCGCGAGCAGGCCGCGGGCGAGCAGCCACTCCAGCGGCGTGCTCGCCCGCGCGGTGCTCACCGGGCGCTCGGCGTGCTCGACGGCGCCGGTCGGCGGGCCCCACGCGAGCCGGTCCAGCAGCTCGCGCGCGGCCGGCGGCGCGTCGGCGAGCAGCCGCTCGAGCCGCTGCGGGTCGCCGAGCAGGGCGGCGACGGCGTCCAGGTCGGCCACCGGGTCGCCGCTGGGCTCGAGCCCGAGGTCGGCGGCGAGGGCCGCGACGCGGGCGGGGGAGCGGGTGCCGAGCGCGTCGCGCAGCGGCGGGCCGAGCCCGGCGGGCGCCGGCCCCAGCACGTCCGGAACGGCGCGCACCACGTGCAGCGCCCGCTCACCGCCCCACACCAGCGCGCGCACCCGCAGGTCCTCCACGACGCGCCGGACGGCGGGCAGCGGCGCGTCGCAGGCGCGCGCCAGGTCGGCCAGGGGCACCGGCTCGGGCAGCGCCGCGAGCGCCTGCAGCACCTGCAGCGCCGGCGTCGGCAGCCGGTCCAGGGCCCGCTGCACGCTGACCCGGGTGCTCGCCCGGGCGGCCAGGGAGGCGGTGTCCGCCGGCACGGGCGTCGCCAGGTCGGGGCGGGAGCGCAGCAGCGCGCCGAGCGCGGCGTCGTCCCGCGAGCGCAGGTCCTCGGCCAGCGACCGGGGGGAGGAGGTGCGGGCGGGCATCCGCTCCACGGTACGCGCGCCCGCGCGGCGGGCTAGCGTGACCGGCCGTGCGCATCGGGATCGTGCTCCTGCCCCAGCCCCGCTGGCGCGAGGACGCCGTCGCTCGCGCCGCCGAGGCGGGGTCCACGGAGGTCGTCGCGCACCGGCCGCGCGCCCGGGGCGTCTGCGCGGGGGACGAGGCGGCGCTCGAGGAGGTCGCCGCGCGCCCGCCGCAGCTGAGGGCCCTGTGAGCGGGGCCGGAGCCGCGCCGGCGCCGGACGGCGCCCCGGCGGCGCGCGTGCCCGTCGTCGGCTTCGACCTGGACATGACCCTCGTCGACTCCTCGACGCGCATCGGCACCTGCCTGGCGGCGGCGCTGGCGGCGCAGGGGGTGGCGGTCACGCCCGCGCAGGTGTGGCCGACCATCGGCGTCCCGCTCGAGGTCGCGCTGCGGCAGCTGGCGCCCGGCGCGGGCGAGGCCGTGCGCGCCGCCGTGGCCGCCGACTACCGGGCCCGCCACGACGCGCCCTCGGCGCCGCCGGTGCCGGCCCTGCCCGGCGCGGCCGACGCGCTGGCCGCCGTGCGCGCCGCCGGCGGGCGCACGCTCGTGGTCTCCGCGAAGGTCGATCGGGCTGTCGCCCTGGTGCTGGCGGAGGCCGGCCTGGCGCACCTGGTGGACGTCGTCGTCGGCGGCCGCTTCGCCGAGGCGAAGGGCGAGGTGCTCGTGCGGCTGGGCGCCACGGCGTACGTCGGGGACCACCCGGGGGACGTCGTCGCCGCCCGCACGGCGGGGGTCGAGCAGGTGGCGGTGCTGACCGGCCCGGTGCCCGAGGCGCAGCTGCGCGCCGCGGGCGCGACCACGGTGCTGGCCGACCTGACCGCGCTGCCGGGCTGGCTGGAGGGCCACACGGCGCGGCTGCGGGAAGGTGCGGTGGGCGACGGGCGTTGACCCCAGCGGATACCCTGGCGCGCCGCGCCCGCCCGCGCACCGGCGCAGCCGCCCGCGCGCTGGCGCACCGGTCCCGCCAGCACTCCGCAGCAGCACTCCGCAGCAGCACTCCGCACGAGCTCGACGAGCTCCGAGACGAAGGTCCTGAGGTCCTCCCGTGCCCACTGGCAAGGTCAAGTGGTTCGACGCCGAGCGCGGCTTCGGCTTCCTCGCCACCGACGACGGTGAGGAGGTGTTCCTGCACGCCTCGGCGCTGCCGCCGGGCACCTCGACGGTCAAGCAGGGCGCGCGCCTGGAGTTCGGCGTCGCCGACGGCCGCAAGGGCAAGCAGGCGCTGTCGGTGCGCCTGCTCGAGCCCTCGCACTCCGTGGTGGCCGCACACCGCAAGGACCCGGAGGACATGGTCCGCATCGTCGAGGACCTGATCAAGGTGCTCGAGGGCCTCTCCGGCCAGCTGCGCCGGGGCCGCTACCCCGACCGCTCCGCCACGGGCAAGGTCGCGGCCGTGCTCCGCAAGGTCGCCGACGACCTGGAGGGCTGACCCGTGCCCGCCACGCGCGCCCGCCGTCCCGTCCTGGACGCCGTCTGCGCGGCCGCCGTCGACCTCGCGCTGGCCGCGGCGCAGGAGGTCGCGGGCCCCGGCCAGGTCGGGGACCACCTCGGCGCCACGGCCGACGGCGACCGCGTGGTCACGCACCGCTTCGCGTGCACCGCGCCGGGCTACCGCGGCTGGGTCTGGTCGGTCGTCGTCGCGCGCGCTCCGCGCGCCCGGGCGGCGACCGTCTCGGAGACCGCGCTGCTGCCCGCGGACGACGCCGTCCTCGCGCCCGCGTGGCTGCCGTGGAGCGAGCGGCTGCGCCCGGGCGACGTCGGGCCCACCGACGTCCTGCCGCGCATCGAGGACGACCCGCGCCTGGAGCCCGGCTACTCGGCCACCGGGGACGAGGACGTCGACGCCGTCGCCCTGTGGGAGCTCGGGCTGGGGCGTCCGCGGGTGCTCTCGTGGGTGGGGCGCAGCGAGGCCGCGACCCGCTGGTACGAGGGCGGCTCCGGCCCGGAGGCGGAGAGCGCCCGGGCCGCCGCGGCGCCCTGCACCACCTGCGGCTTCTTCGTGCCGCTGGCGGGCAGCCTGCGGCAGGTGTTCGGGGTGTGCGCCAACGAGTGGTCCCCGGACGACGGCCGCGTCGTCAGCCGCGACCACGGCTGCGGCGCGCACAGCGAGACCGACGCGCGCGCGGAGCCGGAGCCGCTGCCCCGCCCGATCCTCGACGAGACCGGCTACGAGCCGGTCCGCGTGCGCGACTGAGCCCCCGCCTCTCGTGGTGGTCGCGCGCGTCCGGACCGGGCGGTCCTGGAGTGCATGATCACCGCGGGGTGACGGGCGGCGGGGACGACCCGTTCGGCACCGCGGCGCTGCGGGCGGCGGTGCTCGCCGCGTGGACGGCGAACCCGGACCGGTTCCGCGAGGACGCCAACGCCGAGGAGGACCTCGCGCTCGGCGCCTATCGCGAGCGCGTCGTCGTCGAGCTGGCGCAGAACGCCGCGGACGCCGCGGCCCGCGCGGGCGCACCGGGCCGGCTGCTGCTGCGGCTGGCTCCCGGGCCGGGTGGCGCGGTGCTGCTCGCCGCCAACACCGGCGCGGCCCTGGACGCCGCCGGGGTGCGGGCGCTGGCGTCGCTGCGGGCCTCCGCCAAGCGGGACGACGCCGCCGCGGCGGGCCGCTTCGGGGTCGGGTTCGCCGCGGTGCGCTCCGTCACCGACGAGCCGGCCGTGCTGACCGCGGCAGGCCCCGGCGTGCGCTTCTCGCGGTCGGCGACGGCCGCGGCGCTGGCGCGGGCCGCGCCAGGAGCGCCCGAGCTGGCCGCCGAGGTCGCGCGCCGCGGCGGCGCCGTGCCGGTGCTGCGGCTGCCGTGGCCGGCGTCCGCCGGTGCGCCCCCCGTCGCGCCGGGTGGCCTCGTGCCGGGCGGCTGGGACATCCCGGGCGGCTGGGACATCCCGGGCGGCTGGGACATCCCGGGCGGCTGGGACACCGCCGTGGTGCTGCCGCTGCGCGACGAGGCCGCGGCCGCCGCGGTGGAGCGCCAGCTCGCCGGCCTCGACGACGCCCTGCTCCTGGCGCTGCCCGCCCTCGCCGAGGTGGTCGTCGAGCGCCCCGGCGCGCCCGCGCGGCGCCTGGCCGACGCCGGTGGGCGCTGGCACCTGCTGCGCCGCACCGGCGCCTTCCCGGACGGCGCGCTGGCCGGCCGGCCCGTCGAGGAGCGGCAGCGGCTCGCCCGCACCGGCTGGTCGCTGACCTGGGCCCTGCCGCGCGGGCGCGCGGACCTGCCCCCCGGCGTCGAGCCGGTCGTGCACGCGCCCACCCCGACGGGCGAGCCGCTGCCGTGGCCGGCCCTCCTCGTCGCCTCCCTGCCGCTCGACCCCGGCCGCCGCGCCGTGGCCGCCGGGCCCGCGACCGACGTGGTGCTGGCGCAGGCCGCCCGCGCCTACGCCGACCTGCTCGCCGGGCGGGCCGCGGCGGGCGAGGACGCGCTGCCCCTCGTGCCCACGGGCCTGCCCGCCGGGCCCGTGGACGCCGCGCTGCGGGAGGCGGTGCTCGCCCGGCTGCCCGGCGCGCCGGTGCTGCGCTCCGCCGAGGACGGCGCGCCGGTGCGCCCGCGCGACGCCGTCGTCCTCGACGGCCCCCTGGCCGACGACCCCGCGGCCCTGGCGGCGCTCGGCCCGCTCGTCGCCGGCCTGGTGGCGGCGCCGCGCTCCGGGCGCGCGGCGCTGCGGGCCCTCGGCGTGCGCGAGCTGCTCCTCGCCGACCTCGTCGACGCGCTGCCCCCGCCGCCCGACGCCGCCGCGTGGCTCGTGCGGGCCGCCGCCTTCGAGGCCGCCGCCGCCGACCCGAGCGCGCGCGAGCAGCTGGGCGCCCTCCCGGTGCCGCTGGCCGACGGGCGCACGGCCCGCGGCGCGCGCGGCCTGCTGCTGCCCGCCCCGGCATGCCCGCCGGCGGCCGTGGCCGTGCTGGCGCGGCGGGGGCTGCCCGCCGTCGCGGGTGCGGTGGCCGCCGACCCCCGCGCCGCCGCCCTGCTCGAGCGGCTGGGCGCCCGCCCCGCCGGCCCGCGCGCGCTCCTGGCGCACCCCGCGGTCGCCGCGGCGCTCGCGGCGGACGCCGACGAGGACGAGGAGGCGCTGCAGGAGGCGTTCGAGGACCCGGCCCGGGCCGTCGACGAGGAGGCGGCGGAGCGAGGCGGCACCGGCGAGCTCGCGGACGCCGTCCTGGCCCTCGTGGCCGTGGCCGTCGCGGACGGGGACCTGCGGGCCGGGGACCTGCCGGCGCTGGCGGACCTGGAGCTGCCCGGGGCCTCGGGGGAGCACCTGCCCGCCGCCGGGCTCGTGCTGCCCGGCTCGCCCGCCGCCGACCTGCTCGACCCCGACGAGGTCGACGTCGTCGCGCCCGCGCTGCTGCGGCGGGAGGGCCCGGCGGTGCTCGAGGCGGTGGGCGTGGCGCGCTCCCTGGCGCTGGTGCGCGCCCAGGACGTCGACCCCGACGACCCGCCCGACGTCCTCGCCGACCTCGACGGCGCGCACGCCTGGCTCGAGGAGCTGGCGACCACCGCGCGGCGCGCCGGCGCCCCCGGGGCGCGGGCGGCGGAGGTCGTCGCCGTCCGCGACCTCGACCTGGTGCGCGAGGACCGGCGGGAGGCGCTGCTGGCCGCCGTGCGCGCCGACCCCGCCCTGCGCGAGGCCGTCGTCGCGCCCGTGGTGCTCGCCGGCCCCACCGGCGCGAGCGCGACGGGTCCCGGGCACGCCGCCTGGTGGCTGCGCCACCGCCTGGGCCTGGCCGGCCGGCCCGCGCCCGCGGCCCCGCCGGGCCTGGCCGCCCTCCTCGGCCCGGCGCCGCCGGCCGCGCGCGACCTCGACCCCGAGCTGGCCTCGGCGCTCGGGCTCGTCGCGGCGTGGGAGCAGGTGCCGCCCGCCGCCTGGCAGCGCCTCCTGGACGCCCTGGCGGACGGGCGCCGCGCCCTGCCCGCGGTGACGGACCTGCTCGCCCTGTGGCGGGCCCTCGCCGACGCCGCCGACGACGTCGCGCCGCTGCTCGAGCCGCCGGCGCGGGTGGCGGCGCTCGGCCCGGACGGCGCACCCGCCCTCGCCGACGCCGACGACGCGCTCGTGGTGGACGCCCCGATGTGGCTGCAGCGCACCGACCTCGGCGCCCGCCTCGTGCCCGGCGCCGCGCGGGCGGAGGCGCTCGCCGACGTCCTCGAGCTCGACCTCGCCTCCGAGCGGGCGCCCGGGCGCGTCGCCGGGCGCGGGTCGGTCGAGCCCGTCGCGCCGGCCGTGCTCGCGGCCGCTCCCGGGGCGCCGGCGACGTGGCGCGCCCACGACGAGCTGCGCGTGGACGGCGTCGCTGCGCACTGGTGGGTGCACGGCGCCGGCCCGGACGCCGTCGTGCACGCGGCGACGGCGGCGGGCCTGGCGCGCGGGCTGGCGCAGGCGGCGGGGACGTGGTCGCGGCGCTGGCTGGTGGAGGCGCTGCTGGGCGGAGCGGCGGCCGAGGGGGTCCTCGTCGAGGACGCCGCCGAGAGCTAGCGGCGCAGGCCGCGCCGCTTCAGGCCCTCGCGCCGCTGCAGGTGCGCCAGCCCGGCCAGGCCCAGCAGCGCGCCGGCCACGCACACCTCCAGCCACCAGCCGGTGCCCTGGGCCGCCAGGCGGTCGCGGGCCACGACGCAGGCCACGGCGAGCACCGCCCACACGAGCGTGCCCACCACCACCGCCCGGCGGTCGTCGGTCGCGAGCGGCTCCGGGTCGGGGCGCCGCTCGGCCGGGGGCACCATCAGCCACACGGCGCCCACCCTACGGTCGCGCGGCGCAGGGGCGCCCGGGCGCGCCACGGGAGCGGGCGGGAACACCAGCGCTCCCGGAGTCGTTAGCACGAGTAATGACTTCTGCTCCCGCGCCCGCCCCTGCCCCCGTCACCTCCGCCGTCCCCGCCTCCCGCTGCCGCCCCGCGCCGCTGGCGGCCGAGCTGCGCGTCGCCGTCCTGCGCGCCGCGCGCCGGCTGCGCCGCGAGCGCAGCAGCGAGGAGATCACCGACGGGCAGCACTCCGTGCTCGCGGCCCTCGACCGCGGCGGCCCCGCCACCCCCCGCGCCCTCGCCGACTCCGAGCGCGTGCAGCCGCCGTCCATGACCCGAACCCTCAACGCCCTCGCCGAGGCCGGCCTCGTCGTGCGCACCGACCACCCCGACGACCGGCGGCAGGTGCTCGTCGCCCTCACCGACGCCGGCGCCCGGCACGTGAGGGAGACCCGCCGGCGCCGCGACGCGTGGCTGGCGGCGCGGCTGGCCGAGCTCGCGCCCGCCGACCGCGAGGTGCTCGCGCGCGCCGTGGTGCTGCTGCAGGGACTGGCGTCCCGATGAGCGCCGGCAGCACGGCCGCAGCCGCGCTCACCTCCGCGTTCGGCCCGGTGTTCCGCTCCCTGGGCGTGCGCAACTACCGCATCTGGGCCACCGGCGCGATCGTCTCCAACGTCGGCGTCTGGATGCAGCGCGTCGCCCAGGACTGGCTGGTGCTCACCGAGCTCACGGACGAGTCCGCCGTCGCCCTCGGCATCACCACCGCCCTGCAGTTCGGGCCGATCCTGCTGCTCGGCCCGCTCGCGGGGCTGGTCGCCGACCGCCTGCCGCAGCGCGGGCTGCTCATGGCCACCCAGCTGCTCTCGGGCCTGTGGGCGCTGCTGCTCGGCCTGCTGGTGATCGGCGGGCACGCGCAGCTGTGGCAGGTGTACGTGCTCGCGGGCCTGCTCGGCGCCACCTCGGCCTTCGACGGGCCGGTGCGCCAGACGTTCGTCGCCTCGATGGTGCCGCCGGCGCAGCTGGCGAACGCCGTGGGGCTCAACAGCGCCTCGTTCAACGCGGCGCGCCTCGTCGGCCCCGGCGTCGCCGGCCTGATGATCGCCGCGTTCGGCACCGGCCCGGTCTTCCTCGCCAACGCCGCCTCCTTCGGCGCGACCTTCGCCGCGCTGCTGGCCCTGCGCACCCGCGAGCTGCACCCGCTGCCGCGCGCTCCGCGGGGCCGGGGCGCCACGCGCGAGGGCTTCGCCTACGTGCGCGGGCGGCCGGACATCCTGCTGATCCTCGTCGTCGTCGGCCTCGTCGGGGCCTTCGGCATGAACTTCCAGATGACGACGGCCCTCATGGCGCGCGTGGAGTTCGGCCGCGGCGCCACCGAGTACGGCCTGCTCGGCTCGGTGATGGCGATCGGGTCGCTGTCCGGCGCCCTGCTGGCCGCCCGGCGCGAGCGCCCGCGCCTGCGCCTGGTCGTCGGCGCCGCCGTCGCGTTCGGCGTCTCGGCCCTGGTGGCCTCGGCCATGCCGACGTACGAGCTGTTCGCCGTCGCCCTCGTGCCGGTCGGCCTCTCGGCGCTGACCCTCATGACGGCCGCCAACGCCACGGTGCAGACGACGACCGAGCCGGCCCTGCGCGGGCGCGTCATGGCGGTGTACATGGCCGTCTTCGCCGGCACCGCGCCGATCGGGGCGCCGCTGGTCGGCTGGGTCGGGGAGGTCGCCGGCCCGCGCTGGTCGATCGCCGTCGGCGGCGTCGCGGCGCTGCTCGCCGCGGCCGTGGTGGTCGCCGTCGTCGCCCGCCGCCAGGAGATCACCGTGCACGCCTCCGTGCACGCGCGCCCGCACCTGCAGCTGGAGCTCACCGACCTCGGGACCGAGCGCCCCGACGTGTCCCGCTCCGCCCCTCCTGCCGCACTTGTTCGGGAGAGTGCGGGGGACGGCGTCCCGGCGGTCGCACCTTCTCGGGAGAGTGCAGGGGACGGCGCCCCGGCGCCCGCGCGCGGACCGGTGGCGGACCCGCCGCGCCCGGCGGCCGCCCGGTCGGGCGGGGAGCGCCGTCCGGGAGCGCGGCCGGCCGCCCGGGCGCCCGGCGAGCGCCGCCGCAGCGGCGCGAGGGTGGGCTGAGCCGTGCCGACCACCGACCTCGCGACCGCGCTGGAGCAGGTGCGCGCCCTCCTGCTGGACGGCGAGCGCCTGGTCCGTGCCGTGGGCACCGGCCGCCGCCGCGGCTGCGAGCCGCCGGCGGTGGACCGGGTGGAGCTGCGCCCGGTCGACCTGCGCGCCGGCCGCCACCTGCAGGCCGTGCACCGCACCGGGCCGGCCGTGCGCACGCACAACCACGACGCCGCGGCGGCGCCCGCCGCGGTGGACGCGCTGCTGGCGCTGCCGTTCGGCAACTGGCACGTGGAGACCGCCGACGAGGTGCTGCAGCTGCGCGTGACCAAGCGCGGCCAGGCGCAGGTGCACCGGGCGGCCACCAGCCGCCGCGACGTCTCCGCCGGTCCGCGCGCCCACGACCGCGCCCGGGCCCGCCTGCTCGACCCGGGCGACCCGCTGTTCGCCGTCCTGGGCGCCGACGCCGACAAGCGCCGCCAGGTCGACGCCTTCCTGCGCCAGCTGGCCCCCGCCGTCCGCGACGGGCTGCCCGCCGCACCCGACGCCGACGCCCCGCTGCGCGCCGTCGACCTCGGCTGCGGCAACGCCTACCTGACCTTCGCCGCCCACCGCTGGCTCGCCGAGCAGCCGCGCGGCGCCCGCACCGTCGGGGTCGAGCTGCGCGAGGACCTCGTCGCCCGCAGCGCCGGGCGCGCCGGCGAGGCCGGCCTGGCGGGGCTGTCCTTCACCGCCGGCACCATCGCGGACGCCGACCCGGTGCCCGACCTCGGCGGCGCCCCGGACGTCGTCCTCGCCCTGCACGCCTGCGACACCGCCACCGACGACGCCCTGGCGCGCGCGGTGCGCTGGGGCGCGCCCGTGGTGCTCGCGGCGCCGTGCTGCCACCACGACGTGCAGCAGCAGATCGGCACGGGCACCTCCGGCGCGCCGGAGCCGTACGCGGCGCTGGTGCGGCACGCGATCCTGCGCGAGCGCTTCGCCGACGTGCTCACCGACGCCCTGCGCGCGCAGGTGCTGCGCCTGCTCGGCTACCGCGTGGACGTCGTCGAGTTCGTCGACTCCCGGCACACGCCGCGCAACGCGCTGCTGCGCGCGGTGCGCACCGGCGCCCCGCCGACGCCCGCGCTGGTGGCCGAGCACCGGGAGCTGACGCGGGCGTGGGGCGTCGTCCCGGCCCTGGCCGAGCGCCTGCGCCCCGAGCTGGACGCCGCGCTGGCCGCCGTCCCCGCCGCCTGAGGCGCCCCCTCTCGACCGCAATAGGGCGCACGACAGCGGTCCTGGGCGCCGTAGGACCGCAATCGGGCGCACGACAGCGATGAGCCAGGTGCGGCACCGGGCGCGGCGAAAACCGGGGGCGGGACGTCGGTGCCCGGCGCTAGCGTCGGCCCTCCCCCGCCCAGGACCACACCGCCGCGGCGATCCCGCGGCGCGGACAGGAGTGCCGTGCGCGCTGCGCCGCTGACCTGGCGCCGGCTCGCCGGACGCCCGAGCGCGCTCGCCGTCGCCGCGGCCGCGGTCGCCGCCGTCGGCGAGACCCTCGCCACGGTCGTCGCCGGCCGCCTCGCCGACGCCCCCACCCCCGACCTGCTCGCGGCCCTGGCCGTGCTGCTGCTGGGCGCGACCCTGCTCGACACCGCCGGGCGCACCGCGTTCTCCGGCGTCGTCGGCCGCGCCGAGGGCCGCCTGCGCACCGACCTGGTGCGCGCCGCGCTGCGCCAGCCCCTGCCGGTGCTGGAGGAGCAGGCGGTCGGGGAGGTCCTCGACCGCGTGGACGACGACCCCCGCCAGGTCGGGGAGCTGCTGCGGCGCACCGGCTGGGAGCTCGGCCGCTCGGTGCTGCGCTCGGTGCTGGCGTGGGTGGTGGCGGGGCTGACCTGGTGGCCGGCGTGGTTCGCCTTCCCCCTCGTGGCGTTCGCGGCGGTGGCGGTCTCCCGGCGCCTGGCGCGGGTCGTCGCCGAGCGCAAGCTCGCCGAGGAGGCCGCCTGGTCCGACCACTCGGCCCAGCTGGAGGAGGCCGTGGCCGGGCGCGACGACGTGCGCTCCTCGCTCGGCCAGCCGCACGTCGTCCGCACCTACGCCCGCCAGGCCGCCGAGGTGCTGCGCCGGGTGCAGGCCACCGCCCGCGCCTCGACCGCCGTGAGCCTGCGCACCGGGCTCGTCGTGCACGCGATGCTGGCCGCGCTCGCGGTGGCCGGCGTGGGGCTGGTCAGCGGCGGCCGCCTCGGCACGGCCGAGCTGGTGACCCTGTGGCTGCTGGTCACCGCCTTCGCGGGGCAGCTGAGCCAGGTCACGAACCACCTGCCGGAGCTGCAGGCGGGCCTCGGGGCGCTCGCCCGCATCCGGTCCCTGCTGTCCGCGCCGCAGGAGCCGGACGGCGGCGCCCCGGTGCCGCCCGGGCCCGCGGACGTCGAGGTGCGGCACCTGACGTTCGCCTACCCGGGCGGCTTCGCGCTCTCCGACGTCGACCTGCTCGTGCCGGCGGGGGCGACGTGCGCGCTGGTCGGGCGCACCGGGGCGGGCAAGTCCACGCTCGCCAAGCTGCTCTCGCGCGCGGTCGAGCCGCCGCCGGGCACGGTCTTCGTCGGCGGGCAGGACGTCACCGCGACCGCGGTGGACGACCTGCGCCGCACGGTCGGCGTCGTCACCCAGCGCACGGAGCTGCTCGCGGCGACGCTGGAGGAGAACATCACCCTGTTCGCCGACGTCCCGCCCGGCGCCGTGCAGGACGCGGTCGAGGCGCTCGGCCTTCCCGACTGGGTCGCCTCCCTGCCGCACGGCCTGGCCACCCGGCTCGGCACGGGGGGCACGACGCTGTCGGCGGGGGAGGAGCAGCTGGTCGCCTTCGCCCGGCTGCTCGTGCGGGACGTCGCGGTCGTCGTCCTCGACGAGGCCACCGCGCGGATGGACCCGCAGACGGAGGCGCTCGTCACCGGCGCCGCCGAGCGCCTGCTCGCCGGGCGCACCGGCGTCGTCGTCGCGCACCGGCTGTCGACGACGCGCCGCGCGGACTCCGTCGCGGTGCTCGAGCGCGGCCGCGTGGTGCAGTCCGGGCCGCGCGAGGAGCTCGCCGCCGCACCCGGCCCCTTCGCCGAGCTGCTGCGCGCGGCCGGGCACGCCCCGCCGGCCCCCGCCGCGGGGCGGGCGCTGTCGGTGCGCGCCGAGCGGCGCGCCCTGCCGCCCGCGCCGCCGGTGCGGCCCCCGGGCCTGGCCCGCACGGTCGTGCGGCTGATCGCCGTGCACCCGCAGTGGGGGCTGCTCGGGGCGCTGTGCTTCCTCGGCGTGTCGCTGCTGAGCGCCTACGGCGCCGTGACCGGGTACCTGTGGGGCCGCGTGGTCGGCGGGCTCGAGGCCGGGCGCGCCCCGTGGAGCACCGCGGGCCTGCTGGCCGCCGCGGTGCTCACCGCGCCGCTGCTGCTCGCCGTGGCGTTCCGCACCTACTTCCCGTGGTGGTCGGCGGTCACGCTGCGGCTGCGCCTGGGCGTGCTGCGCGGGCAGACGATGCAGCGGCGCCTGGCGCGCACCCCGCCCGGGGAGGTCGCCGCCCGCGCCCTGGACACCGACCGCCTCGTCGTCTACGTCGACCGCTGGGTGGACGTCACCATCGGCGTCCTCGTCGTGGTCGCCACCGCGGTCGCCGGCCAGAGCCTGCTGGCCGGTGCCGTGGTCGGCGGCGTGCTGGTGCTCTCGGCGCTGGTGTCCGTGGCCGGCGCGCCGCTGGCCGGGTCCTCCGCCCGCGAGGCCGGCGACGAGCGGGCCCGCTTCGGGCGCTCCCTGGTCTCGGCGCTGGACGCCGCGCGCACCGTGAAGCTGGCGGCCGCGACGTCCGCCGTGCTCGCGCACCTGGCGGCGGTCGACGCGCGCCGGGTCGCGGCGTCCGTGCGCGAGTTCCGGGTGCGGACCCTGCTGGAGGGCGTGCCGAACCTGCTCGTGCGGACCGGCGTGGTCGCGGCGTGGGCCGCCCACCTGACCGGGGTGTGGGACCTTCCGACGACCCTGCTCGTGACGACCGCGGTCAGCGGGTCGGACTGGTTCGGCACGGTCGCCGGCGCCGCCATCACCGAGGCCCCCGTGGCGCGGCGGTGGCTGCAGGCGTCCTCGGAGCTGGCCGGCGGCACCGACCTGGTGGCGCCGCCGGACGGCGTCGACCTCGTCACCGGCGCGGCGCCGTCCCCGCCGCTCACCGGGCGCGTGCCGCTGGAGCGCCTGGTGCTGGAGCGCGTGACCGCCGTCCACGACGACGGCACCGTCGGGGTCGCGGACGTCGACCTGAGCGTCGACGCCGGCGAGCTGGTGCTGCTCGTCGGGCGCGTCGGGTCGGGCAAGTCGAGCCTGCTGGCGGCGCTGGCCGGGCTGGTGGACCACGAGGGCTCGATCCGGTGGAACGAGCTCGAGGTCGAGGACCCGCAGCTGTTCCTGCGCCCCGGCCAGGTCGCCTGGGTCGGGCAGGTGCCGCGCGTGCTGTCGGGCTCCTTCGTCGACAACATCGCCCTCGACCACGACCGCGCCGTGCAGGCCGCCGTCGAGGACGCGCGGCTGGGCCGCGACGTGGAGGAGGCCGGCGGCCACGGCGCCCTGGTGGGCCACCGCGGGGTGCGGCTGTCCGGCGGGCAGGTGCAGCGCGTCGCCCTCGCCCGGGCCCTGGCCACGGACGCCGAGCTGATCGTCGCCGACGACGTCTCCTCCGCCCTCGACGCGCGCACCGAGATCGAGCTGTGGGAGGCGCTGCGCCACCGCGGCGCCACCGTCGTCGGCGCCAGCTCCAAGCGCTCGGCCCTGGCGCGCGCCGACTGCGTCGTCGTCCTCGACGAGGGGCGGGTCGCCGCGACCGGGCGCTGGGAGGACCTCGCCCCGGCCTGGGGCCACCTGGCCGGCTGACCCGCAGGGGGTCAGGCCAGGCGCTCGAGCACGAAGTCGACGCAGGCGGTCAGCGCGGAGACGTCGTCCGGCTCGACGGCCGGGTACATGCCCACGCGCAGCTGGTTGCGGGCCAGGCCGCGGTAGGGCTCGAGGTCGACGACGCCGTTGGCGCGCAGCGCGGCGGCGACCGCGGCGGCGTCCACCGACGCGTCCAGGTCGATGGTGCCGACCACGCTCGAGCGCGCCGCGGGATCGGCGACGAAGGGCCGGGCGTGCGCGCTGGCCTCGGCCCAGCCGTACAGCCGCGAGGCCGAGTCCGCCGTGCGGGCCGCCGCCCACGCCAGGCCGCCGCGCTCGAGCAGCCAGTCCACCTGCTCGGCCAGGAGCAGCAGCGTCGCGACGGCGGGCGTGTTGAGCGTCTGGTCCCGGCGGGAGTTCGCGAGCGCGACGCCGAGGTCCAGGCTCGGCGGCACCCACCGCGCGCCCGCCAGCGCCCCGACGCGCTCGACGGCGGCGGGGGAGAGCAGCGCGAGCCACAGCCCGCCGTCGGAGGCGAAGGACTTCTGCGGCGCGAAGTAGTACGCGTCGGTCTGGGCGACGTCCACGGCCAGCCCGCCGGCCGCCGAGGTGGCGTCCACGACGACGAGCGCGCCGTCGTCCGCGCCCGCCACCCGCTGCACCGGGGCCACGACGCCCGTGGAGGTCTCGTTGTGCGGCCACGCGTACACGTCGACGCCGGCCACCGCGGACGGCGAGGGCCGGGTGCCCGGCTCGGCGCGGCGCACGTCGGGATCGGCGAGGAACGGGGCCCCCGCGGTGACCGCGGCGAAGCGGTCGCCGAACTCCCCGAACGCCAGGTGCTGGGAGCGCTCGCGCACCAGGCACAGGGCCGCGACGTCCCAGAAGGCGGTGGACCCGCCGTTGCCGAGGACGACCTCGTAGCCGTCGGGGGCCTCGAACAGGGCGCGCAGCCCCTCGCGCGCGCGCCGCACCAGGCCCTTGACGGGCGCCTGCCGGTGGGAGGTGCCCAGCAGGGTCGTGCCCGCCGCGGCCAGCGCCTCGACCTGCGCGGGGCGCACCTTGGAGGGACCGGAGCCGAACCGCCCGTCCCGAGGCAGCAGGTCGACCGGGATCGTGATGGCGGGCACGGTGCTCACGACGGGCCATCCTCCCGCACCCGGGCGGCGCGAGCGGCGCGGGCGGCGGGCACGGAGCGGGTGGCGCGGGTGGCGGGGACGGCGCGGACGTAGCGTGCGGGCCGTGGACACCCGCTCTCTGGCCGACCGCCGCGTGGACTACGGGCGCGGCCCGGACGCCGGGCTGCTCGAGTCCGACCTCGCCGCCGCGCCGCTGGCCCAGTTCGAGGCGTGGTACGCCGAGGTCGAGCACGCCCCGGCCGTGCCCGAGCCGAACGCGGTGGTGCTGGCCACGGTCGACGCCGCCGGGCTGCCCGACGCGCGCACCGTGCTGCTCAAGGGCGTCGACGCCCGCGGGTTCACCTTCTACACCAACCACCGCTCGGCCAAGGGCGCCCAGCTCGCGGCCGTGCCGGCGGCCGCGCTCGTGCTGCCCTGGCACGGCGTGCAGCGGCAGGTGCGCGTGCGCGGGGCGGTGGAGCACGTGCCGCGGGAGGAGAGCGCCGCCTACTTCACGTCCCGCCCGTGGGGGTCGCGGATCGGGGCGTGGGCCTCGCAGCAGTCGCAGGAGGTCGGCTCGCGCGGGGAGCTGGAGGCGGCCTGGGACGCGGCCGCCGCCCGCTGGCCCGACGGCGGGGCGCAGGTGCCGCTGCCGGAGCACTGGGGCGGCTACCTCGTGCGGCCGGTCGAGGTCGAGTTCTGGGTCGGGCGCTCCTCCCGGCTGCACGACCGGCTCGTCTACGTCTCGCGCACCGGGGCGGCGGCGCCGCTGGACGACGCGGGCGCCTGGCGCGTCGTCCGCCGCCAGCCCTGACGCGCCGTCCGCCTCGGCCCTGTGTCAGGACGAGGACGTGCTCGGGGTCGCCGTGGTGCTGACGCCGGCGCCGCTGGACGACGCGGCGCCCCGCGCGTGGCGGCGCAGCCGCTCGACGAGGTCGGCGCGGGCCGGGGCGGGAGCCCCCTCCGCGTCGGCGCCGGGTCGCCAGCCGCGGGCGAGCAGGTCCTGCACGCGCGGCGCCGCGGTCAGCAGCGCCTGCGGCGCGTCGACCATGTGCATGTGGCGCAGGACGGTCCGCGCGATCACCGGATCCGCGCCGGCCGCGGCCAGGACCGCCAGCCGGGGCAGCTGCCCCGGCGGGACGGAGGCCAGGAGGGCCGGGCCGGCGGGCCGCCCGGCGATCCCCGCCCGCCACACGGCGGTGCGCGAGCGGTCGAGCTCGCAGCCGTCCTCGAACCACTCCCGCAGCTCCCCGCGCTCCCACGCGTCGGTGGCCTCCCGCCAGGAGCGGGCGTCGCCGGGGTCGGCCGCCACCGCGGAGGCCAGGCGCAGCGCCGAGGCCACGGCCAGCGCCGTCCCGCGCCCGAAGTGGGGGTTCGTGGTGCACACGACGTCCCCCACCCGGTGCAGGCCGAGCGGGGCGTCCTCGCGCAGCACCCGGTGGGTGTTGCGCAGCCCGCCCATGACCCGGACCGCGGAGATCGGCTCGGCCTGCTGGGGAGCGATCCACTCGAGCGCCATCGGCACCGCGGCCAGCGCCGCGTCGAAGACCTCGCCGTGGCGGGCCTGCGCCAGCTCGTCGTCCTCGGGCAGGCGGGCCAGGGCCGCGGTGAACGTGCCGGCGTCGTGGGGGAAGACGAGGACGGCGTACCCGTCGCTCTCGGCCACGGCGATGATCCTCCGGTTGGCCCGGGGCGCGCAGGCGCCCGGGCGCAGCCGGTAGCGGCGGGAGGCGTAGACCTCGTTCGAGGGCTCGTCGACCTCGTCGCCGACCAGGTCCTCGGTCAGCCGCCCGCGCCGGCCCCCCGCGTCCACGACGAGCCGCGCCGGCAGCACGTCCCCGGTGCGCAGCCGCAGGCCCGTCACCCGCCCGCCGGAGCGCACCACCGCGGCGGCGCTCCCGGCCACCCGGCCCACGCGGGGCTCGGCCGCGAGCACCTCCCGCAGCACCCGCTCCAGGGTGCTGCGCCGGCACCAGGCCGCCCTCACGGGTCCGGGCAGCGGCACCGGGACGGCCCCGGCCGCCGACAGCGCGTCGAGGACGTCGGGCAGCTCGCGCTGCAGCTCGGCGAAGAGCCGGGCGAGGAAGGCGTGCGGGTGGTGGAACTGCGCCACGCCGCTGCGCTCCCACGCCTCGACGTCCCCGCCCTGCGGCGGCCCCGAGGCGTCCCGCTCGACCACGGTGACCGACCACCCCTGACGGGCCAGGCCCAGGGCGGCGGTGGTCCCGCCCGGTCCGCTCCCGACGACCACGGCCTGCTGCTGCGCCATCTCGCCCCCGCTCCTCGCGGCCGGTGGCCCTCCCGCCACCGGGCGCGACCATGATCCCGAGGAGGAGGGCCGAGGGACACCCCCGCGGGGGCAGAGGGGACCAAGGACCCGGTGCGCCGTCGCCGTCACGCCGTGGGCGAAAAGCCGTGGACCGGCTCCGCGCCGCGACGTACCCTCGATGCACACGGGAGAGGAGGTGGTCCGAACAGTGTGTGATTCTCGGACTCGTGAGGTGACTGCCCGCTAGCCGATCCGGCAGCGAGAGCCACCCGGACGGCCAGTGAATCCCTGGCAGTCACCGGCGCCCGCGGGAGTCGCGCCCTCGTCCAGCGCGACGCCCCCTCTGCGGAGGGGAGCCCGCGGGCGTTCCCGTGCCCGCACGCCCTCCCGAGCGCACTCCGCCGGCGAAGCGCACTCCAGGAGGCCCCTCGCGCTGCACTCCGCCCGCGACGTGCAGCGCGAGGAGCGCAGGACGGCGGACGGCGCCTCAGTCCTTGACGGCCTGGTAGCGGGCGAGGGCCTCCGCCCGCTCGGCC
The DNA here is from genome assembly GCF_900101335.1 of Quadrisphaera sp. DSM 44207. NCBI lineage: Bacteria > Bacillati > Actinomycetota > Actinomycetes > Kineosporiales > Kineosporiaceae > Quadrisphaera > Quadrisphaera sp. DSM 44207. The sequence continues at coordinate 163,014 of NZ_FNKA01000003.1, forward strand.
GCGTGGTCGACGATCCGCTGCGGGTACCCGTGCGCGTACCCGTCGGGCGCGGCCCACGGCTCGTGCACCGCCGCCCCGGCCAGGTGGCGCAGCTCGGGCACGTAGCGGCGCACGTACTCGCCGTCCGGGTCGGACTTCTCCCCCTGGGTGACGGGGTTGAAGACCCGGAAGTACGGCGCGGAGTCCGTGCCCGTGCCGGCCACCCACTGCCACCCGAGCTGGTTGCTCGCCAGGTCGCCGTCGCGCAGCCAGTGCATGAAGTACCGCGCCCCGACCCGCCAGTGCACGTGCAGGTCCTTGACGAGGAAGCTGGCCGCCACCATGCGGGCCCGGTTGTGCACCCACGCCTCGGCGCGCAGCTGCCGCATCGCGGCGTCGACGAACGGGTAGCCCGTGCGGCCCTCCTCCCACGCCGCCACCTCGCGCGCGGCCTCGGCCTCGCTCGCGAACCGCATCGCGTCCATGCGGGGGCGCAGGGAGCGGCGCGCGGCGTCCGGGCGGTGCCACAGCACGTCGGCGTTGAACTCGCGCCACGCCAGCTCGCGGCGGTAGGCCTGCGCGCCCGGCGATCGGGGGTCGGGGGCCGCGTCGAGGTCGGCCAGCAGCGTGCGCGGGTGGACCTCCCCGTACTTCAGGTGCGCCGACAGCTGGGAGCTGCCGGCGACGTCCGGGCGGTCGCGCGCGTCGCCGTAGCCGGCCACCGAGCCCGAGAACGCGCGCCAGCGCTCCAGCGCCGCCGCCTCGCCGACGGGCGGCAGCACGATCCCCTGCAGGTCCGGGTCGGGGGGGACGTCCTCGCCGGGCACCGACAGCCAGCGCACGCCCTGCGGGCGCGGGGCGGGAGCGGGCCGGCCGTGCTCCTCCCAGGCGCGGGAGAAGGGCGTGTAGACGCTGAACGGCGTCCCGCTGCTGGTCAGCAGCGTGCCGGGACCGACGGCGTAGGGCGTGCCGGTGCGCACCAGCCGCCGGCCGGCGGCGGACAGCGCGGCGTCGACGCGCTCGTCGCGGGCGCGCCCGTGCGGCCCGGTGTCCGCGGTGACGTGCACCTCCTGCGCGCCGACCTCCTCCGCGACGGCCGGGACGACGCGCGCCGGGTCGCCCGAGCGCACCACCAGCGCCCCGCCGAGGGACTCGCGCAGCGCCCTCAGCGACCGGAACAGCCACGCGGTGCGCGGCGCCCCGGCGGGGTCGAGCAGCGCCGGGTCGAGGACGAACAGCGCCAGGACGCCGTCCCCGCCGGCCCGCGCGGCGGCGAGCAGGGCGGGGTGGTCGCCCAGGCGCAGGTCGCGGCGGAACCACAGCACGGTCGGCGGCACCTGCGAAGGCTAGTCCTCGGTGCCGACGGCGGCCCGTCGCAATACGGTGTCGACAGGGTCCACCACCCCGGCACGAGGGAGAGGACGGCGGTCGTGAGCGACCTCATCGACACCACGGAGATGTACCTGCGGACGATCTACGAGCTCGAGGAGGAGGGCGTCGTGCCGCTGCGGGCGCGCATCGCCCAGCGGCTCGGGCAGTCGGGGCCGACGGTCTCCCAGACCGTGGCGCGCATGGAGCGCGCGGGCCTGCTCGTCGTCAGCGGCGACCGCCACCTGGAGCTGACCGAGGACGGGCGCAGCAAGGCGACGCGGGTGATGCGCAAGCACCGCCTCGCCGAGCGCCTGCTCACCGACCTCATCGGCCTGGAGTGGGAGTACGTGCACGAGGAGGCGTGCCGCTGGGAGCACGTGATGAGCGAGCGCGTCGAGCGGCGCATCGTGGCGCTGCTGGACCACCCCGTCGAGTCCCCCTACGGCAACCCGATCCCGGGCCTGGGGGAGATCGGGGAGGAGGCCGAGGTCGAGGACTTCCGCGCCGGCCTGGTCCCCTTGACCCAGGCGGCGACCACCGAGCCGCAGGAGGTGCGGGTGCGGCGCCTGGGCGAGCCCGCGCAGACCGACCCGGCGTCGATGGCCCGCCTGGCGCACGTGGGGCTGCGCCCGGGGCGCAGCGTGCGCGTGCACCGCCCCGAGCGGGGGGCGGTGGTCGTCAGCTCCCTGGACGGCGGCGGCTCGCTGGAGCTGGCGGACGAGGTGGCTGCTCACGTGTTCGTCATCAACGGCTCCGGAGCGTCACAGCCCTCCCACGACATGTGATGCAGATCACGTTTCATCGGGCCTGTGTCTGTTTGCTGGTTCGGGGTCGGGCTCCGTTAGTGTCGGCGACGTCTTCGGGCCCCTCCTCCGGAGACGCTCTGCCGGACGCCTAGCCCTGCCGCCGGCGAGAGGCCGATCGACACCGCCGGCAGGGGCGGGGGACCCACTTCCGGGGCTCCACAGGCGGAGCTCCTCGGGGTGAAGCGCGCAGCACGGCCGCTCGGCGGCCGGGACGGCGCCGGGCGCGACCCCGCCCGAACCCGACAGCTCACCTCGCAGGCGACTGGAGAGGTCTGACCACGTGACGACTCGGACGCTCGGCCGGCACCGCGCTGCGGTCCGCCCGAAGACCCCCCTCACCACCATCGGTGAGGCGGTGTCCGCCAACGCGACGAACGTGAGCCGCCGCTCCGCCGTCCTGGCCGCCTCCTCCGGGCTGCTGGTGACGATGGGGCTGCCGGCCGCGGGAGCCACCGTCTTCGAGGCGTCCGCACCCGCCGCCGCGGGGACGACGCAGCAGCTGGCCGCCGTGCCCGCCGCGCCGCCGGCCCCGCCCGCGCCCGCCGCGCCGATCAGCGTCCCCGCCGACGCGCAGGTCAGCCTCGCCCTGAGCGCCGTGACCACCGTCGACACCGCGCAGTTCGAGGCCCAGCAGGCCGCGGAGCGGGCCGAGCGCGAGGCCGCCGAGGCCCGCGCCTCCCGCGCCGCCGAGCGCGAGGCGCGGCGCCAGGCCGAGCAGGAGGCCGCGCGGGAGGCGGAGCGCGAGTCCGAGCGCGAGGCCGCCGCCTCCGGCGAGCGCGCCGCCGCGCAGACCGCGAGCCGCAGCAGCCGCTCCTCGCAGGCGCCCGCGGAGGAGCCCGAGGACGACGGCGCCGAGACCGTCGCCGCGGTGACCGGCGCCGGCGCGGGTGCCGGCGCCGCCGTCGACCTCGCCAAGCGCTACATCGGCACGCCGTACCGCTACGGCGGCACCACGCCGGCCGGCTTCGACTGCTCCGGCTTCATCCAGTACGTCTACGGCCAGCTCGGCGTCTCCCTGCCGCGCACGGCCTCCGCGCAGCAGGCCGCCGGCACGCGCGTGTCCGCCGCCGCGGCGCGCCCGGGCGACATCGTCTCCTTCACCGGCTCCGGCGGCGTCTACCACAACGGCATCTACGTCGGCGGCGGCATGATGATCGACTCCCCGCGCAGCGGCAAGAGCATCGACGTCCGCTCCATCTGGTCCTCGGACGTCACGTTCACCCGCGTCGGCTGACGGCGCCGCGGGAACGGGGATGATCGCCGGCTCCCGCGCGTCGTACGCTCTGCCCGTGGTCGTGCCACCCTCGCCAGCCCCTCGCGGGGGTGGTCCCGGCGCGCATGCCGGGGCCCCGAGCCGGCCCTCCCCAGCACCGCCGACAGGCGCCGTCCCGCCCGGGACGGCGCCTGTCGGCGTCCCGGGCCCGGCGCGGGGGAGGAGGGCGCCGTGCGCACCCTGGTGCTGAACGCCGGCTACGAGCCGCTGGCCGTGGTGCCGCTGCGCCGCGCGATCGTGCTCGTGCTCACCGACAAGGCCAGCGTGCTCGTCGCCGAGGACCTGCCGGTGACCTCCCCCGGCGGCGAGGTGCCCCGCCCGGCGGTGATCGTGCTGACCCGGTACGTGCGCGTGCCGTTCGGGCGCGCGGTGCCCGTCTCGCGCCGCGGGGTGCTGCGCCGCGACGGCTCCCGCTGCGCCTACTGCGCCCGCAGCGCCAGCACGGTCGACCACGTGCTGCCGCGCAGCCGCGGCGGCACCGACACCTGGGAGAACCTCGTCGCCTGCTGCCTGCGCTGCAACGGCGCCAAGGGCGACCGGACGCCGGAGGAGATGGGCTGGTCGCTGCGCCACCGCCCGCGCACGCCCCGCGGCGCGGCGTGGCTGCTGCGCGGCGCCGAGCACTCCAGCCCGCTGTGGCTGGACTACCTGCCCGAGGTCCCGGACGCCGCCTGACCCGCCCACCCCGTCACCTCGTGGTGATCTTGCAGGTCCGGACCGCCGGCGGTCCGGACCTGCAAGATCACCACGAGGAGCGGGCGGGTCAGCGCTCCGGCAGGCGCGGGCCCGGCGGGGAGCCCGGCCGCAGGGCGGCGGCCAGCAGGTCGCCGTCCGCGGCCAGTCGGGCGACGACCTCGTCCAGCTCCAGCTGCACCAGGTGCTCGCCCAGCTCCGACCAGCGCCGCGGGGCGGCCGCGGTGGGGCGCTCGCGCCCGCGCGGGGAGTACGGCGTGACGGTGGTCTTGGCGGCCGAGTTCTGGCTCCAGTCCAGCAGCACCCGCCCGGGCCGCAGCGCCTTCGTCATGACGGCGGTCACCAGGCGCGGGTGGTCGCGCGCCAGGCCCTGCGCCAGGCGCCGCGCGTAGGCGGAGACGACCGCGGCCTCCTGCCGGCCGGAGACGGGGGCGTACAGCTGCAGGCCCCTGCCGCCGCTCGTGACGGGCACGGCCTGCAGCCCGTCGTCCCCGAGGCGCTCGGCCACCAGCAGCGCGAGCGTCGAGCACTCCGCCAGCCCCGCGCCCGGGCCGGGGTCGAGGTCGACGACGAGCCGGTCGGGGCAGCGGACGGCGCCGCGCGGCCCCACCCGCCACTGCGGCGTGTGCAGCTCCAGGGCCGCGAGGTTCGCCGCCCACACCAGCCCGGCGACGTCCTCGAGCACCGGCTGCACGAGCACCTCGCGCGAGCTCGCCGAGCCCGCGGCGGCGGCGCGCGAGCCGGACGTCGGCAGGCGCACGGTGCGCAGCCACGGCGGCGCCCCGGCGGGCGCGTTCTTCTCGTAGAAGCCCTGCGGGGAGCTCGCCCCGTGCGGCCAGCGGACGCGCGTGACCGGCCGCCCGGCCAGCTGGGCCAGCAGGGGCTCGGAGACCGCGACCAGGTACTGCACGAGCTCGGCCTTCGTGGTGCCGCTCGCGGGCCAGAGCACCTTCTCCAGCGACGTCAGCCGCAGCCGGCGCCCGCCGACGTCCACGACCTGCGCCGTGCCCGCGGACGGGCCCGCGGACGGCGTCACGGCGAGGCGGCGCGGGCGACGGCGTCCGGACCGGCGTCCAGGCGCAGTCCGCGGTAGGACGGCTGGCGCAGCCGCCCGCCCGTCGTCCAGCCGAGGTGGCGCACCTCCACCGCCAGGGTGGGGTGGACCCACGTGGCGCCCGCGGCGTCGATGCGCGGCACCGCCGCCGCGAACGGGGAGGCGTTGGTGCGCAGCGGCCCCAGCAGCCGGCCCAGGTCGGTCGCGGCCGCCCCGGCCACCCCGCTGCCGACGCGGCCGAGGTAGCGCAGCGCCCCCGTGGCGTCGGGGGCGCCCACGAGCAGGGAGCCCACCCGCGACGTCGTCCCGACCTCCGGGCGCCACCCGCCGATGACGCAGGTGCGCGAGAGCCGGTGCGCCTGCTTCACCCACGCCGGCGCGCGCCGTCCGGGGGCGTAGGCGGAGGAGCGGCGCTTGGCGACCACGCCCTCCAGGCCCTGCTCGGCCGTGGCCGCCAGCAGCGCGGCGCCGTCGTCGTGCCAGGAGGAGACCTGCAGGGGCCCGTAGCGGCCGCAGCCGAGGTCCAGCTGCTCCAGGGCCGCGCGCCGCGCCTCCAGGGGGCGGCGCGTGAGGTCGGCGCCGTACAGGCGCAGGACGTCGAAGACGACGTACGCCACCGGCACCGCGCCCGCCAGCGCGCGGGCGCGGGCCGCGTCGCGCACGTGCAGGCGCTCCTGCAGCACGGGGAAGGACGGCCGCCCCTGCGCGTCGAGCGCCACGACCTCGCCGTCGAGCAGGACGTCGGGCAGGTCCGCGAGGCCGGTGAGCTCGGGGAAGGCGACCGTGGTGTCGCGCTCGGTGCGCGACGTCAGGCGCACCGAGCCCTCGCCGGCGTCGGCGAGCACGCGCATGCCGTCCCACTTCACCTCGTGCACCCACTCGGGGCCGGACGGCAGCGCCCCGCCGGGCGGCAGCGGGGAGGCGAGCATGGGGCGCACGGGCGCCATCCTGGGCCCGCCGGCGCGCCGGGTGCCGCGCGCGGCGCGGGGCGCCACCCCCTCGGGGGACGCCGCCGCGCGCGCGACCATCCGATCGGCCCAGCCAGCGTCGCAGCAGGTCGGCCGCGGCTGCTGCTCGTCACACGGACGGCGCAGGACGGGTGGTTCCGCGTCCCTCCGGCTGTGCACCCTGCGCGGAGCAGGAGGGGAGGCGTCGATGAGAGCGATCTGGAAGGGCGCGGTGTCCTTCGGGCTGGTCAGCGTGCCGGTCCGCGTCTACGCCGCCACCGGCGAGAAGGACGTCCGCTTCCACCAGGTGCACGCCGTGGACGGCGGCCGCGTGCGCTACCAGCGGGTGTGCAGCGCGGACGGCGAGGAGGTGCCCTACGCGGAGATCGCCAAGGGGTACGAGACGCCGGACGGGGAGCTGGTCGTCCTGACCGACGAGGACCTGGCGCGGCTGCCGCTGACCAGCGGCCGCGAGATCGAGGTCGTGGAGTTCGTGCCCGCCGACCAGGTGGACCCGATCCTCTTCGCCAAATGCTACTACCTCGAGCCGGACCGCGCCGCGGCCAAGCCGTACGCGCTGCTGCGGGAGGCGCTGACCTCCACCGAGCGCGTGGCCGTGGTGAAGGTCGCGCTGCGCCAGCGCGAGACCCTCGCCGTGCTCCGGGTCCGGGGCAGGGTCATCTGCCTGCAGACCGTGCTGTGGCCCGACGAGGTGCGCGAGCCCGACTTCGACGTCCTCGACGCCGACGTCGCCCTGCGCCCGCAGGAGCTCGCCGTGGCCGCCTCGCTCGTGGAGTCCCTCACCGCCGACTTCGACCCCTCCACCTTCACCGACGGCTACACGCAGGCCCTCACCGAGCTGATCGAGGCGAAGGTCTCCCGCGGGCAGGTGCAGCGCCCGGCGCCCGCGGCCGAGGGCGCCGGCGGCGACGGCCAGGTGGTCGACCTGCTCGAGGCCCTGCAGCGCAGCGTCGAGCGGGCCCGCGCCGGCCGCGCGGCCGCGGAGCCGGCGGACGCACCGGCCCAGGAGCCGGTGCAGGAGCCGGTGCAGGCGCCGGCCCGCCGGACGGCGTCGCGCCGTCCGGTCGCGGCGGCGAGGTCCGCGCCGCCGGACGCGCCGGTCGTCACCGCGCCGAGGCCCAGGACGGCGAAGGCCCCGGCGGCGAGGTCCGCGGCGCCGGAGTCCGCGGCGAAGGCCCCGGCGGCGAAGGTCCCGGCAGCGAAGGCCCCGGTGCCGAAGTCGTCGAAGTCCGCGGCGCCGGAGTCCGCGGCGAAGGCTCCCGCGGTCGAGGCTCCCGCGAGGCGGAGCACCCGCCGGAGCGCCTGAGCCCGTGCCCGCGAGACGCCGGGGCGGGTGGTGCGCCGGCGTCGGCGCAGGTGAGGATGCGCGGGTGGACGTCCGCAGGAGCAGCCGGTGACCCGAATCGTGTCCGTCGCCCCCGTGGTGCCCGAGCGGCGCCACGAGCAGGCCGAGATCACCGCGATGCTGCTGGACCTCGTCGCGGGCGAGCACCCGCTGGCGCCCGACCGCCGGGCCCTCATGGAGCGGCTGCACCGCAACTGCGGGGTCCGCGCGCGCCACCTGGCGCTGCCGCTGGAGCGCTACGCCGAGCTCGACGGCTTCACCGGCGCCAACGACGCCTTCCTCGAGGTCGGCGTGCAGCTGGGGACGCGCGCCGTGCGCGAGGCGCTGGAGCGGGTCGGGCTGGCCCCGGAGGACGTCGACGTCGTCCTGTCCACCACCGTCACCGGCGTCGCGGCGCCCTCCCTGGAGGCGCGGATGGTCGCCCCCCTGGGGCTGCGGCCCGACGTCAAGCGCATCCCGGTCTTCGGCCTCGGCTGCGTCGCCGGCGCGGCCGGCGTCGCCCGCCTGCACGACCACCTGGTCGGGCACCCCGACGACGTCGCGGTCCTGCTCAGCGTGGAGCTGTGCTCCCTGACGGTGCAGCGCGACGACGCCTCCACGGCCAACCTCGTGGCCTCGGGCCTGTTCGGGGACGGCGCGGCCGCCGTCGTCCTGCTCGGGGAGCGCCGCGCGGCCGCGCTCGGGCTGCCCGGGCCGCAGGTCGTCACCTCCCGCAGCCGCTTCTACCCCGACACCGCCGACGTCATGGGCTGGGACGTCGGCGGCAGCGGCTTCCGCATCGTGCTGTCGAAGTCGGTGGCGGACGTCGTCGAGGACCACCTGGCCGACGACCTCAAGGGCTTCCTCGCCGCGGCGGACCTGGACCGCGCGGACGTGGCCCGCTGGGTGGCCCACCCGGGCGGCCCGAAGGTGCTCGAGGCGGTGCAGCGCACCCTGGAGCTGCCGGCCGGGGCGCTGCGGCACTCGTGGGAGTCCCTGGCCGCCACGGGCAACCTGTCGTCCTCCTCGGTGCTGCACGTGCTGGCCGCGACCCTGGCCGACCCGCCGCCGCCCGCCGGCTCGCACGGGGTGCTGCTGGCGATGGGGCCGGGCTTCTGCGCGGAGCTGGTGCTGCTGCGCTGGGACGAGCGGGCGGTGCGCGCCACGGCGGGCGCAGGGGCGGGCACGACGGCGGGCGCGGGCGCGGGGGCGGGCGCGGCGTGAGCAGCGCCGGCTGGTACGCCGTCCTGCTCGCGCTGGTCGCGGCCCAGCGGCTCCTCGAGGTGCACCTGACCCGCCGCAACCTGCGCTGGGCGCGGGCGCGCGGCGGCGTCGAGGCCGGGCGGGGCCACTTCCCGGCCATGGCCGCCCTGCACACCGCGTTCCTGCTCGCGTGCCTGGCGGAGGTGCTCCTCCTCGACCGCCCCTTCCTGCCCGCCCTGGGGTGGTCGATGGTGGCCGTGCTCGTGCTCACCCAGGCCGTGCGGGTGTGGTGCATCCGCACCCTCGGCCCGCGCTGGAGCGCCCGCGTCGTCGTCGTGCCGGGCCTGCCGCTGGTGCAGGGCGGCCCGTACCGGTGGCTGCGCCACCCCAACTACGTCGTCGTGGCGGTCGAGCTGCTCGCCCTGCCGCTGGTGCACACCGCGTGGCTGACGGCCGTGGTCTTCAGCGCCGCCGACGCCGTCCTGCTGCTGCGCTACCGGATCCCCGCGGAGGAGGCGGCCCTGCGGGCGGCGGCACGGGCGCCGGGCGCGCCGCCCGCCGCCGCGTGAGCGCGCTGGCGGGCGCCGGGCTGGACGCCGACCTCCTCGTCGTCGGCGGAGGGCCCGTGGGCCTGGCCGCGGCGATCGAGGCGAGCGCGGCGGGCCTGGAGGTGCTCGTCGTCGAGCCGCGGCCGGCCCCGGTGGACAAGGCGTGCGGCGAGGGCCTGATGCCGGGCGCCCTGGCCGCCGTGCGCCGCCTCGGCGTGGACCCCGCGGGCGCCGACCTGACCGGCATCACCTACGTCGCCCCCGACGGGCGCACGCGCGCGGAGCACGCCTTCCGCACCGGGCCCGGGCGCGGGGTGCGCCGCACGGAGCTGCAGGCGCGCCTGGCCGAGCAGGCGGCGTCGGTGGGGGTGGCCACGGTGCCCGGGCGGGTGCGCGACCTCCTCCAGGACGGCGCGCGGGCGCGGCTGGTGCTCGAGGGCGAGGGCCCGGCCTCCCTGACGGCGCGGTGGGTCCTCGGCTGCGACGGCCTGCACTCGAGCGTGCGGCGCCTGGCGGGCCTGGACGCCGGCAGCGACGGGCGCCGCTACGGCGTGCGCCGGCACGCCGCGCTCGCGCCCTGGACGTCGCAGGTGGAGGTGCACTGGGGCCGCTCGGTGGAGGCCTACGTCACCCCCGTCGGGCCCGGGGAGGTGGGGGTCGCGGTCGAGGGGCCGCGCGGCACCGGGTTCGAGTCCGCCCTCGCGCAGCTGCCGGCCCTCGCGCCCCGCCTGGCGGGGGCGGCGTGGACGACGCCCGCGCGCGGCGCCGGCCCGCTGCGCCAGCGCGTGCGGGCGCGCACGGCCGGCCGCGTGCTGCTGGCGGGCGACGCCGCCGGGTACGTCGACGCGCTGACGGGGGAGGGGCTGCGCGTCGGGCTCGCGGCCGCGCGCGCGGCGGTCGAGGCGCTCGCGGCGGCGGACCGCGCCCCCTCGCCGTCCGCGCAGGCGGCGGCGGTCGCGGCGTACGAGCGGGACTGGCGGGCGCTCAGCCGTGACTACCGGACGGTGACCACCGGGCTGGTGGCGGCCACCCGCCTGCCCGCCGTCCGCCGCCGGCTGGTGCCGGTGGCCGCGGCCGTGCCGGGCCTGTTCGGCGCCGCCGTCGAGCAGCTGGCCCGCTGAGCGCGCGGGCGCGGCAGGGCCGGCGCGGCAGGCCCGCGCCGTGCGGCTGGCAGGGCCGTGCCACATCCGGGTGGCAGGTCGTCACAGTTGGGTGACGACGCGTTTGCGCGGCGTTCGGCCAGGGGATGCACCGTGCGTGATGTGGTTGACCCTCGCCCTGCCGCTGCTGACCCTGCCGGCGCTCATGGCGTTCACCCGCTGGGAGCAGCGCGTCATGAGCGGTCCCGTCACCGTGCGTCCGCGCGGCACCGGGGCCCCCGCGCGGGAGTGAGCGCGCGCGGTCCGCGGGAGGCGGTCCAGGCCGCGCCCGCCACGGCCTAGCCTGCCCGGGTGCGCGAGACCGGCCACGCCGACCCCCGCCCGGCCCCGGACCGCCAGCCGCGGCCCGCGGACGTCCGCCGCTGGCGCCGGTACCTGGCGGACGAGCGGGCCGAGGCCGCCGTCTACCGCGACCTCGCCCAGCGCCGCACGGGGGAGGAGCGCGAGATCCTGCTGGCGCTCGCGGACGCCGAGGGGCGCCACCAGGCCCACTGGGAGCAGCTGCTCGGCGTCCACGTCGGCATGCCGCAGCGGGGGGACCTGCGCACCCGTTTGCTCGGCGTCCTCGCCCGCCGCTTCGGGTCGGTGTTCGTGCTGGCGCTCGCCCAGCGCGCGGAGGCCCGCTCGCCCTACAGCCGGGACGCCGACGCCTCCCCGGCGATGGCGGCCGACGAGCGGATCCACGGCGAGGTCCTGCGGGGCCTGGCCGCGCGCGGGCGCAACCGGCTCTCGGGCACCTTCCGCGCCGCCGTGTTCGGGGCCAACGACGGCCTGGTCAGCAACCTCGCGCTCGTGCTCGGCATCAGCGCCAGCGGCGCGCCGGCGCGCACCGTCCTGCTCACCGGCCTGGCCGGGCTGCTGGCCGGCGCGCTGTCCATGGGGGCCGGGGAGTACGTGTCCGTGCGCTCCCAGCGCGAGCTGCTCGAGGCGTCCACCCCCGACCCGGAGGCGAGCACCGCCCTGCCGCACCTCGACGTCGACGCCAACGAGCTGACGCTCGTGTACCGGGCGCGGGGGATGGCGGCGCAGGAGGCCGCCGCCCGCGCGCGCGAGGTGCTCGCCGGCCTGGGCAGCGACCGCCCGCCGGCCGCCCCCGTCGGGGCCGCGCCCGACCAGGACCCCCACGAGGCCGTCGGCACGGGGTGGGGCGCCGCGGCCTCCAGCTTCGCCTTCTTCGCCTCCGGGGCCGTGGTGCCCGTGCTGCCGCACCTGCTGGGGCTGACGGGCACGGCGGCCCTGGTCACCGCGTGCGTGCTCGTGGGCCTGGCGCTGATGACCACCGGCGCCGTCGTCGGCCTGCTCTCGGGCGCCCCGCCGCTGCGCCGCGCCCTGCGCCAGCTCGCCATCGGCTTCGGCGCGGCGGCCGTGACGTACCTGCTCGGCCTGGCGTTCGGCACCACCGCGGCCTGAGCGGGCCGCGCGCGCCCGGGCGAGCGCGCGGGCGCCGCAGCAGGCGTTCTCGCGGCGCCGACGGGGTAGGGGACGGGTGCAGAGCCGGGCCCCGCGCCCGGCGCCCGCCACGACGAGGAGGCACCATGGCGACGAAGGTCGAGAAGTCCATCCAGGTGGACGTGCCCGTGCGCACCGCGTACGACCAGTGGACGCAGTTCGAGGAGTTCCCCAACTTCATGAGCGGCGTCCAGGAGGTGCGCCAGCTCGACGAGCGCACGACCCACTGGGTCGCCGAGATCGGCGGCGTCAAGCGCGAGTGGGACGCCGCGATCCTCGAGCAGGTGCCCGACACGAAGGTCGCGTGGGCGGCCACCAGCGGCTCGACCAACGCGGGCGCCGTCTACTTCGCGCCCGTCGGGCCGAGCGCGACGGTGGTGCGCCTGTCGCTGGAGTACGAGCCGGAGGGCCTCGTCGAGAAGGCCGGTGACGCTCTCGGCGTCATCGGGCGCCGCGCGGAGTCGGACCTGGAGCGGTTCAAGTCCTTCATCGAGAGCCGCGGCTCGGCCACGGGCTCGTGGCGCGGCTCGGTGGACGACGGCACGGTGGTGGGCACGCCGGGCGTGGAGTCCGCGGCCGCCTCCCGCGGGGACAGCGGCAGCGCGGGCGTCTCGGCGGGCGCGGCGGTGGCCGGTGCCGCCGTGGTGGCCGGCGTGGCCGCTGCCGGCGTGGCGGCGATCAAGGCCCTGCGGGGCGGCTCGGACGACGCGGACGAGGGCGAGCGGGCGCCGGCCTCGGTGACGGGGCTGCCGCAGGACGCCGCCACGGGCCGCGGGCAGGTCGCGCCGCCGGTCGCGACGGGCGAGGCGGCCCCGGCCGCGGTCAGCCCCGCCGTCAGCCCCGCCGTCAGCCCCGCCGCCGCGGAGGCCGGCCTGGCCGGCACGCCCGTCCTGGACACGCCCGGAGACACCCCGGGACCGGACGACGACGCCCTCGCCCCGGACGAGGTGCTCACGAACAACGACCTCCGAGCCACCGACGGGCAGGGCCGCCCCCTGTGAGCCGGCCGGGGTGAGCCGCCGGGGTGAGCCGCGCAGGCGCACCCCGGCGTCGCTCCAGTGCGCGACGAGCAGGGTGGCGTCGTCCTGCAGCCGCCCGCCGCGGTGCGCCTCGACGGCGCGCGCGACGCGGCGCAGGGTCTCGGGGGCCGGCTGCCCGGCGGCCGCGCCGCGCTGGAGCAGGTCGACCAGCCGGTCGACCCCGAAGGGCACCCCGGGCGCGTCGCGCGCCCCGGTGACGCCGTCGGTGTGCAGGACCAGCCAGTCGTCCGGTTCCAGCGCCTCCTCGCCGACGGCCAGCTCCACCGGGTCGACGCCGAAGGGCGTGCGGCGGCCCCCGGGGAGGGCCTTGACGACCCGGCCCCCGTGCAGCACGAGCGGGGCCGGGTGGGCGGCGCTGACGTAGCGCAGGCGCCCGGTGTCCAGGTCCAGGGCGGCCAGCACGCCGGTCGCCGTCGCCCCGCCGCAGGCGGTCCCCAGCGCGTCGTCCACGGCGGAGGCCTGCCCGTGCAGGCTGCGCCCCGCCCGCCGGGCGGCGCGGCAGGCGCTGACGGCCGCGGCGGCGACCAGCCCGGCGTCCGCGCCGGCCTCCCCGGCGTCGACGACGGCCAGGAACGCCTCGGTCTCGGACAGCGCGTGGTCGAAGAGGTCCCCGTGCACGTCCTCGGCCGCGTCGAGCACCCCTGAGACCACGTGCCGGGCCCGAGCAGGGAGCGACCTGAATCCGGGACGCTCCGACCGCTGGCGCCTGGGCTTCCGCGATGGACGGTCACCCGCCCTTGACTGAGGCCGCTACCGAGGACGTGACGTCAGCGAGCGAGCCTTCAACCGGCTCGAGCAGCTCCGCACCCTGATCACCCGCTACGCCGAGCGCGCCGCCCACTACCGAGCCACCGTCCTCCTCGTCAGCCTCATCGTGTGGCTCCGCACCTGATCCGCAGGACGAGCCCTAGGAGTCCGGCGACGTATCAGACTCTGCCCTTTGATCCAGCTATTAGCGTACCGAAATCAAAAAGTCAACTCTTACGGGCTTTGCTGCGTTCGAGCTAGGTTGCTTGAGCTCCCCTATGGCGCGAGTAGCACGGACAGCGGAGCCGCTCTGGTCAACGATGACCGAGAGCGTTCGTGCGCGTTCGAAACCACCCAGGAGGTAGGCGAATGAATCTTTCGGTCGTGCGAAGAGCATTGGGCGCTGGGGCAGCGGTCGCTGTCACGCTCTCAGCTGCAGCTGTTGTAGCCCCCGCGGCCGAGGCGTACAGCTTCACGGGTTGTCGATGGGCTTCAGCCAACGTCCTGTACAACAACCAAGCTCCGGGTGTGAGTGCCACAGCCTTCGCGAACGGTGTATCACAGTGGTCGTCCCGGACTGATGTGAACCTGAGCTCGAACGTCAGCTCGGCGACCTTCTTCCTGATCCGCAACAACAACGGCGCGAACGGTTACGACGGGTACGCCAACTGGGAGTGCAGCAACGGCACGACCCTCCGCTCGACGGCGTCGATCAACGGTTACTACACCGATGGTTACTCGGCCACTCGCAGGCAAGCGGTGGCTACACATGAGATCGGCCATGGACTCGGGCTCAACCACTCCTCGAGCAACGCGATCATGTACTCGTCACCTGGGTCGCTCAGCTTCTACACCTTGCAGTCCGATGACGTGAACGGAATGAATGCTCGTTACTAGTCCATTCGTCTGCAACACTTGTTCGGGAGTCCATCATGATGAAAATCGGGGCTGGCATGAACAGTCGTTTCACGCGTGTGATCGGAGCGCTGAGCTCTGCTGTACTGGCCAGCACGCTGACTGGATGCTCAGCGAGTTCCGGTACGACGTCAGCTACGCCTGTTCCAGAGGAGCAAGTCTTGCGAGGCATCGACGCTTCGAGGCATACGTACTACTCATCCCTCCCGGCACTGCTCAAGGACACGAGTGTGGTCGTAGTCGGCACCGCGGTCAGCCAGTCCGTCGAGCCAGGTGGATCTGGACCGGCCGCTGCCGTTCCCCCCTACACGATCACGAGCTTGAAAGTTGATAGTGTGATCGAGCAGTCTCGGACCGGTCTTCCGCGGTTGCCTGAGTCTGCTGTTGAGGCGGGTACCACGGTAGATGTGAAGCAGCTCGGAGATCCCGGCATGGTCGAGGTTCCCGCTCCACTGCTCCGAACCGGAAGCACCTACCTGCTCTTCTTGCACCCCACTGAGGACGGAAGGGCGTACAACGTTCCGACCTTCTACGTGACAGGCGCTTCGGCAGGCATCTACAGCGCGGCAGACGCCCTGAACAGTGCTGAACCAGCCGTTGGGGGCAAGAAGGACGGCACCTTCACTCGCGTCGGCAAGGATGCCGATAAGATCCCCGGTCGCCTCATGACCTCCGGCACCGAGCTCACGGCGACCGGGTAGCCCTTGGCCACCCTCAGCGCAGACAAGCCGAGGGTGGAGGTTCCGCACCCGATCACCTCGCACGACGTACGTGGCAGGAGCCGTTCACGGTCGCCGAAGCAGACGTGCGCGGTTGCGTCGGCATCCGAGTCGGATGCCGACGCAACCGCGCTGTTCAAGCACATCATCCCTGGAGCTATCGGTGTGGTGCGTCCAGCCGCACGCGCACCGCGGCGCCGGCGCACAGGACGACGACCAGGCCGCCGACGACGGTCGCCCGCGTCAGCTGCTCACCCAGCAGCAGGCCGGCCCAGACCAGGGACAGCACGGGCTGGACGAGCTGGACCTGGCTCACCTGCGCCATGGGCCCGAGGGCGAGGCCGCGGTACCAGGCGAAGAAGCCCAGGAACATGCTGACGACCCCCAGGTAGGCGAACGCCGCCCACTGCACGGGCGTGCCCGACGGCGGCCGCTGCGCTCCGGCTCCGAGCGCCAGGAGGAGCATCAGGGGCGCGCACAGCACCAGGGCCCAGGAGATCGTCTGCCAGGCGCCCAGCTCGCGCGCCAGCAGGCCGCCCTCGGCGTAGCCGACCGCCGCGGCCACGACGGCGCCGAACAGCAGCAGGTCGCCCGCCCGCAGGGATCCCGGGCCGCCGTCCTGGACCGAGGCGAACCCCACGGCCGCGACCGCGCCCGCGCCGGCCGCGATCCAGAACGCGCGCGGCGGGTGCTCGGAACCGCGCAGGACCGCCGTCGTCGCCGTCGCCGCGGGCAGCAGGGCGATGACGACGGCGCCGTGGCTGGCGGGGACGGTCGTGAGCGCGAACGAGGTCAGCAGCGGAAAGCCGACGACGACCCCGCCGCCCACCACGGCCAGGCGCGCCCACTGCCGGCCGCGGGGCAGCCGCTGGCGCGTCAGGGCCAGGGCGGCCGCGGCCAGGCCGGCCGCGACCACCGCCCGGCCGGCCCCGATGAACAGCGGCGACAGGCCCGCGACGGCCACCCGGGTGAACGGCACGGTGAAGGAGAACGCCGCTACTCCGAGCAGGCCCCACCGCAGCCCCGAGGCCCGGGTTCGCGGTACCGCTCGGGCCAGCCGGGGAGTAGCGCTACTGTGTTCCGTCATGTCCGACGGTAGCAGCGCCCGGCTCGCCGGCGTGCTGCGGACGTGGATCGCCACCGCCCCGCCCGGAGCGCGCCTGCCCTCCACCCGGGCCCTGGTCGCCCAGCACCGCGCCAGCCCGGGAACGGTGCAGCAGGCCCTGCGCGCCCTGAGCACCCAGGGCCTGGTCGAGAGCCGTCCGGGCGTCGGGACCTTCGTGCGCGCCGTCCGCACCGCGCGGCCCCCGGACTACGGGTGGCAGACCGCGGCCCTCGGCTCTCCCCGTGCGCGCGTCCGGACGGTCCCTCCCGCCCTGCGCAGCGCCGCGAACGACGTCGTCGCGCTGCACGCCGGCTACCCCGACCGGGAGCTGCTGCCCGAGCGCCTGGTGCGCTCGGCCCTCGCGCGGGCGGCCCGCGGGGAGCCCGCCCTCTCGCGCGCTCCTGCCGCGGGGCTGCCCGAGCTGCAGTCCTGGTTCGCGCACGAGCTCGGCGCCTCGGCCCCCGTCGGCACCACCCCGCCGGCGCCCGGCGACACCGTCGTGCTGCCGGGCAGCCAGAGCGGGCTGAGCTCCGTCTTCCGCGCCCTCGTGCCCGGCGGTGGGCCCCTGCTCCTGGAGTCCCCGACGTACTGGGGCGCCATCTCGGCCGCGGCCCAGGCCGGCGTCCGCGTGGTGCCCGTGCCCACCGGCCCCGACGGCCCGGACCCGGAGGAGCTGGCGCGGGCCTTCGAGGAGACCGGCGCCCGCGTCCTCTACGCGCAGCCGAACTACGCGAACCCCACCGGGGCGCAGTGGTCGTCCCGGGTCGCGCAGCAGGTGCTGGACGTCGTCCGCTCCCGCGGCGCGTTCCTCGTCGAGGACGACTGGGCGCACGACTTCGGCATCACCACCACGGCCGCGCCCCTGGCCGCCCGGGACGACGGCGGGCACGTGGTCTACCTGCGCTCCCTCACCAAGAGCGTCTCCCCGGCCCTGCGCGTCGCCGCCGTCATCGCCCGCGGACCGGCGCGCGAGCGCGTCCTGGCCGACCGCGGGGCGGAGTCGATGTACGTCAGCGGCCTGCTCCAGGCCGCGGCGCTCGACGTCGTCACCCAGCCCGCCTGGCGCACGCACCTGCGCGGCGTGCGCGAGCAGCTGCGCGCGCGCCGCGACCTGCTCCTCGCCAGCCTGCGCGAGCACGCCCCCGACGCGCACGTCGAGCACGTGCCGGCGGGCGGGCTGAACCTGTGGGCGCGCCTGCCCGACGGCACCGACGTCGAGCAGCTGGTCCACGAGTGCGAGCGCTCCGGGGTGCTCCTCGCGCCCGGGACCGAGTGGTTCCCCGCCGAGCCCGCGGCGCCCTTCGTGCGGCTCAACTACGCCGGGCCGGACCCGGGGGCCTTCCCGGCGGGCGCGCGCGTGCTGGGAGAGGCGCTCGAGCGCGTCCGCCGCTAGCGACGGCTCCGAGCAGCGCGGCTGCGGCGCACGAGGACCGCCACCTGCGGCACTGCGCTGATCGGCGGAGATGGGCATCTAGGGAGCTCGCCGCTCACGAGCTGGAGGCGAAGGCGTGATGCAGCAGCCCGCGGGCCGTGACCGCGCTGCACACCGCGTCATGAGGCACGAGACGCCCTGGGGGACCAGCGGTGCCACTAGAGGCCGGGTGCCAGGAGGGCGAGGACCAGTGCCTCCACCGGATCGGGCGAGACTCGGTGCTCGGCGATGATGGCATCGATCACCACTCCGGGGGACCGGGGATGCGTCAGGATCGGCGATGGCGGCGTGGTCGGCCGCTTGGTCCCATCGGGCCAGCGCCGTGCCCGCCGGGCTGACCCGCGCGGTCTCGTGCAGGTCCGGGCGGTCGGCGACCCGGTGGCGAGGCTCCCGTCACCGCAGTGGACGACGTCTCGCTCACCGTCGCGCGCGGCGAGGTGCTCGCCGTCATCGGCTGCTCGGGGGCCGGGAGTCCGCGCTCGTGCGGCTCGTCAACGCCCTCGAGGCTCCGACGTCCGGCAGCATGCGGGTGGCGGGGGAGGACCTGACGCGCCTCGACGAGAAGGGGCTGCGGCGGGCCCGCGCCGGGATCGGGATGTCGGCGTCGTCGTCGGTGAGGGTCTGGAACCGCTGGTGCTGGGCTGCACCTCATCGTCGTCGGGATCATCGACATGTCGGCGCAGGCGGGCCTGGTCGGCGGCGGCGGCCTGGCCGACCAGCCATCCAGTACGGCTCGCAGCGCTACGTCGGGGGCGTGGTCCACGCCAGCCTCGCGGCGATCGTCGTCGTGGGGCAGCTCGTGGGCAACCGCCTGGCACGCGCTGCTGACCCGACCTCATCGGCCGCTCCCGTGTGCCCGCCCGGCCCTAGGAGCTGCGGGGTCGCCGGGTACCGCGCTCGGTGTCGACGCTCGGTGTCAACCCCGCAGCGTCTGGCCCGGGAGCACGCCGTAGGCGGCGCGGTAGGCGGTGGCGAAGCGGCCGGGGTTGGCGAAGCCCCACCGCGCGGCGATCGCGGCGACGGTGTCCCCGCGGGTCGGGTCCGCGCGCTGCAGGTCTTCTCGCGCGAGCTCGAGCCGTACGCGACGCAGGTACCCCAGGGGTGTCGTGCCGAGGTGCTGGCGGAAGCCGTACTGCAGGGCGCGGACGCTGGTGCCCGCAGCCGCCGCGATCTCGCTCAGCTGCAGCGGCAGGTGGGCGTGGGCGTCGATGTGCGCGACCGCGCGGCGCAGCGTCGCCGGCGCGGTGGTGCCCGGGCCCGGCAGGTGCTGGCGCGTCATCGTCGAGTTGGGGAAGGTGTGCAGTGCAGCGGTGGCGACGGTGCGGGCCATCTCCTCGGCGAGCAGGGGCGAGTTCAGCGGTGACTGAGCGTCCATCAGGGCGCCGCTGACGAGACCGACCAGGGAGCGCCAGTAGCGGTGCATCGACGCCGAGACCGGCGTGGTGCCGTGGAAGCGCACCGCGGCGGCGGGCACCCCCGCCGCCTCCTCGGCGACCCGGGCGATCCGCTCGGCCGGGACCCGCAGGGTGGTCACGTCGAAGTGCTGCGTGGCGTACTCGACCGGCGTGTGCAGGGGGTAGAACGCGACGTCACCGCGGGACGCGAGCGTGTCGCCGGTCCGGCTGCCGACCTGGATGCTGCCGGCGTGGACGAGGAAGAACACGTAGTCGTCGAACCCGTCGGGGACGGTGCCGTCGAAGTCGATGGAGGTGCGCACCCGGTCCGCAGCGATGACCGGGGTGTCGTTCGTCAGCGCCGAGAACCGCGCGCCGTTCCTGATCGGCGCGAACCGTGCCCTGCCGTCGACGTACATCTGCCGGATGAAGTCGGTGATCTCGACGTCGTCGGCGGAGGAGAACGACGACCGCTGAACCAGGGCGGGCTGTGTCTGCGGTGTGGGCACTTCGCCTCCTGAGATGCGGACGAGCGGGGGGGCCTGCCCACGCGGAAGACTATTCGCGCAGCCGGAGGCCGCCAGACGAAGCCTCGTGCGGCGACGGGTGTCCATCGGGACGTCGGTGCGGGAGGGTCGGGCCACGTCCAGGTCGAGCCCGGACTCCACCGAGGACGAGAGCCCGGGCGGGTTGAGCAGCCAGCCCTCCCGGGCACCCAGCCCCCCGGGCGCCCGGGCCCCGGAGGTCGACGCGGTGGCGGTGCCCCCGGCCAGGTTCGAACTGGCGACACACGGTTCAGGAAGGCGGTACGGGCTAGCGGCGCTAGGCGGCGAACCGCCTCTGACCTGCGACGATGCCTGCATCGAGGATCTTCTTGTGACCCCTGGCGACTACAGCGCTGCGGACTGATTGCGGACAACAGCAGGAAGGTTCTCGCCGCTGCAGGGTGCGATGCCCAGGGCAGGGCTTGTGGTCGGTATCTGGCTGCTTGGGAGCGTCTACCGGGACTGCTGCAGTTGGGTTGACGGGCAGCCCCGCCGGCGCAGGTCGGGATCCTCTTCGCTGGCCAGCGGGCCGTCGCAGCGGTTGTTGGCCGTCGGCCTGTCGAAGACTGTGGGGCGCGGGTGTCGGCGCGTCGTTGCGTCAGTGGTGGAGGGTGCGGCGTTGCTCGTACAGCAAGCGGGCCTCGTCGATCAGGACCAGGACGGTGGCGGCGATCAGGGCGAGCTGGTCGGCGGAGGCGGTGATCTTGAGTTGGCGGCCGTCGCCGTTGCCGGCGGTGACGTCCTGGGGGTCGAGCAGCGTGACGGTGGCCCATTTGACCGCTTCGGTGCCAGTCGAGCCGAGCGAAGGCGACGTGGTGGCGGCATTCGAGGGATGTGTTGACCTTGTGCGTACCACCTGTCGGGCGTTGCACGTGGTCCTCAACACCACTTTGACGCTGCCCAGCCCGGAAGCTGAGCCGTTCGGCACAGCGATGGCCTTGCAGAAGTACGAGCAAGGGCACCTGGTGCCGTCGTGGCCTACGGGGTCGTACTTCACCTCCGGCACTTCATTCGAGTGCGAGTCGCAGCTGAGCCGAGATGACTCATCCCTGCTGGCGCGGGAAGAACTGCCTGCCACGGTCTGGCGAACCGGATGCGGGCCACGGACTCGGGCGGTTGTGGTCTTGGGCCCGGGCCCACGGCGGCGAACTGGGCCGGGCCACCGGCGCGGTCGCCGGCGCTAGGCCGTCGGGCAACGGTCGGCGTTGAGGGTCCGGATCAGGCATGGGGCGACACTTCCTTCCCGGAGGCGACGCTGACCGGGCGGCCTTGCCCAGACCCTTGCCCGACCGTGCGACACCACGGGGCTCGACCCGAGTCCAGCACCCGACAGCGGTGCGAGGCGGTGAGGTGCCGCACAGGAAGACGGGACCAACGCCAGCTGCGGCCCGGTCGAGACCGCGCCGGCCGCGGCACTCCCACGACCGCGCGAGCCGCACGCGACGGGCACACCCACGAGGTCCGCCCGGAAGGGACGCGGCATCGACCCGGCCGTCACAGGCCCGTTGGCCGCTGACGGCCTCACCGGTGGCGCATGGAGCCTCCCGGCTTCACCGCCCTGCCAGGGCGACGGCGCGTGCCGGCGTCCAGACCGTGTGGCGCCCGCGGCGCCGCAGGTCGCCGTCCTGACCGCCCGCCAGCGGCCAGGACGGCGGCGTCTGCGAAGCAGACGCACACCTCGCTCCGCCCTCCTGCCGAGAGCGGGCAAGAGCCACGCCCGGTGCATGCTGCGAGTCCTCCACGCCTTGAGGAGGGTGGCCGGCCTCCGGTCCTCGGCAGTGGCAGTGGCGGTGCGCTCGCGACGCGCTGCCCCGGGAGGGCGCCCGCTGTCGTCACGGGTTCACCGTGTTCGCAGTCGCCGGGCGGGCAGCACCGCGTCAGAGGAGCGGCTGAACCTGTACCGGGTGGTGACGGGCAGAGCCGACTCGAGGATCTTGGCAGCTCAGTGGCGAGGTGCAGTGTCGGCTGGCCCGCCCGGTACAGCGCCATGCCCGGTCCGTCACCACGGCGTTCCCAGTCCTCCCCCGCCCGTCGCACCGGAAGGACGCCCCGTCCCCAGCCTTCGGCACGAGGCGCCATCAACGGGGTCACGTGCTGCGTCACCTGGCCGTGGTGCTGCTGTGGCATTCATGTCCATTCATGGAAGAAGCGGGCGACAGCTGCACGGCTGGTCCCCATGACAGCGGAGGCCATGGCAGGCGTCCATGCGCCATGACCACCCCTACCCGAGCGAGTCAACCGGAGTCTGGGCAGTCCCGAGGCCCGTAGCCATGGCGCAGGGGACGCGGTGATCCGCGCCGCACCAACCGCTGTCGGCAATGGCTCCACAGCGGATCCTCCTCTGCGAAGGGCCTTGGGCGTCGAGTCGGCGGCGTCGGTGTCTACGCCCGCTGGCTGTGGGTGTCGATGCCGACGAGGGCGAAGACCTGCTGGGCCACGGTGCCGGGGCTGCTGGCGAGGTGGGTGTCGACGCCGGCGAGGCGGGCCTGATCGAGCCGGCGGCGGATGGCGTGCAAGGCGGCGCTGGAAAGCACGGTGACCTGCTCGAGGTCCACGGTCAGGGGTGGGGCGCCGGGGGTGACACCGAGGGAGAGTTCGGCGTCGAGCTCGAGGATGTTGGACGCGTCGACCGGTCCGCGGACGGTGAGGATGGAGCGATCGGCGCGGTGTTCGGTGAAGGCGTCGAAGACTTCGCGAGCGGTGCGGGGGGCTTGTGGGCCGGCCCCGTGAGAGATCTTCCACGGCTGGAACCGGACGGTGACGGTGGTGCCCTCGGGGGTGTGGTCGAGCTGCATGCGGTCGGTGAGGTGCTGGACGATGGCGAGCCCGAGCCCGCGGCCGGTGGTGGGCTGCGGCGGGGGGCGCCAGCGTCCCCGGTCAGTGACCGTCAAGGTGACCACCCCGCGCTCGTCGAGGTGGGCGTCGACGGCGACGTGACCGGAGCCATCGCCGGTGTGGGTGCTCGGGCCGGCGTCGGCGTAAGCGTGCTCGACGGCGTTGTCGACCAGCTCGGTGACGATCTCGTCGAGCCGGTCGAGGGCGTGCTCGGCGACCCGCTCGGCGCCCAGCCATCGGCGCACCTCCGCGCGGACCCGGGGGATGTCGGCTCGGGTGGTCTCAGCGGCCAGGTGCAGGTCCGGCAGCGGTGCGGTGGGCTGCAGGGCGAGGAGGGTGATGTCGTCCGTCGACCCGGTGACGCGGGTCAGACGCTCCAGGGTCTGCACCGTCACCCGGTCGACCGCCGCGGGCAGCGTGAACACCGGCATGAGCCGGTCAGCGGCGGCCGCGGCGGCGACCTGGGCGAGCTCGGCCGTGCCGGCCATCGCGCTGGTCCCGGGCCGCTCGATGATCCCGTCGGTGTAGAGCAGCACGAGTTCCCCGGGTGATAGCACGGCGGTGGAGGTGGTGCGCTCGGCGTCCTCCCCGAGCGGCGGGGCGGGGACGGGGTCGAGGTACCGGCTGCCCCTGTCGCCGTCACCGTCGATGACGAGTGGTGGTGAGTGCCCGGCGGTGCAGTACTCGAGGGACCGCTCACCGGGGCGCAAGTGGAGCACGCAGATCGTCGCAGAGCGGGCCTCGGGCACGACCTCGACGAAGCGGTCGAGTGCGCGGACGACGTCGGCCGGGCTCGCCCCTGCGTGCAGGCGCTCCAGGGCCACAGCGCGCAGCTGCGCCATCACCGCCGAGGCGCCCACCCCGTGCCCGACGACGTCACCCACCACCGCGGCCACCACTCCGCTCGGGCGGGGCAGGACGTCGTACCAGTCCCCGCCGGCGGCCTGCTCCTCTCCGCCGACGACATAGCTGGCCGCCACCTCCACGGAGGGCAGCACCGGCAGCCGGGTCGGCAACAGCGCGCGCTGCACCTCCTCGATCACGTCGGTGGCGCGCCGGTACCGCCGGCCCAGCTCGGCCGCCGCCGCGGCGTCGGCCTCCTGCTGGCGGACGGTGGCCGTGACGTCACGGCCGACGCCGACGACGCCGACGATCGCACCGTGCCGGTCCCGGAACGGGCTGACCTCGAAGTCCAGGACGATCTCCTGCTGGTGCCCGTGCGGCGTGGCCACGCCCAGGCGCATCCGGTGGAACAGCGCCTGCTCGCCCACGTAGGCGCGGTCGAAGATGCCGATGATCCCCTGGTCCTCGCTGCCGCCGAGGAAGTCCGCGGCGCGCATGCCGACGGGGTTGAACCCGCCCAAGACTTGGAGGAACTCGGCGTTGAGGGCCGCAGCCCGGTGCTCGGGACCCTCGTAGACGATCACGTACCAGGGCAGCTGGTGCAGAACCGCAGAGCGCACACGGTCACTGCCGACGCCGTCATCGACAGGCAGCTCAGACTCGTCCACTCAGCTCCCCGTCCTGTCCGATGTCGTCACCGCACGCACGCCCGGAGCGCAGGCCTCCGCCGCGTCCGGTCGCTGCCAAGGCTCCCCCGCCGGCGCGCGCGCTTCACGAGGTCGTTCTACCTGGTGATGGCACACCGAGCATCCGCCGGGTCGTCAGCTCCAGTTGCGGGCGCTGACGCGACCACCGCGCTTCCCGTTACCGCGCGGTCGCCGTACTCTCCATCCGAGCACTCACCAGACCTGCTGCCCACGCGCGCCGCCGCCGGCCGTGGTGGTGGCAGGGGTCGACTCCCAGGACGGCGGCGCATGGCCGAAGACGAGCCCACCCCATCGGGACGCAGCACCGCAGGTCCGGAGCCCATGCGGGGGCACCGACTCAGCACGGAGGAGCCCCCCGACGCCACCTCCTCCGGCGACGGGGGCGGTGAGCGATCGCTGACGGAGCCATCCCGAGCCTGGGCGGAACTCGCCCGGATCCCGCTGAGCGACCTGACCCTCACCCAAGTCATGCAGCGCGTCGCGGAGCTGGCCCGGGCCACCATTCCCGGCGCCGATGACGTCTCCGTCACCCTCATCAAGGACGGCAGGCCCGCCAGCGTGGCCTTCACCGGTGACCTCGCCGTGCACCTCGACGAGCGCCAGTACGAGCGCGGCTTCGGCCCGTGCACCGATGCCGCCACCGCCGGCACGCTGATCAGCATCGCCGACGTGGGCGACGACGACCGCTACCCCGACTACAACCGTGCCGCCGCCAGGGCCGGGGTCCGCTCCTCCCTGTCGGTGGGCATGCCCGTGCCCCAGCGCACCGTCGGCGGCATGAACCTCTACAGCCGCACCGCAGGCGTCTTCGACGACGCCGCGGTCGAAGCCGCGCAGGTCTTCGTCGACTACGCCGCCGTCGCCCTGATCAACGCGGACCTGCTCGACTCCTCCACGCGACTGGCCCGCCAGATGGAACAGGCCATGGTCAACCGCGCCACCATCGAGCAGGCCAAAGGCATCCTCATCGCCCACTTCCGCGTCAGCCCGGACGAGGCGTTCACCCATCTCGCACGCCAGTCCCAGCACGCCAACCGAAAGCTCCACGACATCGCCGCCGAGATCGTGCGAAACGCCGGGCGCGGCCAGGCACCGGCCCGCTAGGTCGACCTCGACCCTGTGTGCACGACTGAGCGATGTCGATACTCACGTCGAGCAGCTCGAGCCTCCGCCATCATCGGCGCTGTGGACATGGCTCCTGCGGACGCGCTGCGCGACACGACCACAAGTGGGCGGCGGAGCGGAAGAAGGGACGTCGTCGGTGCCCCCGGCAGGATTCGAACCTGCGACCGTCGGATCGGCGACCCGCCACTCGCCTGCGGTGTCGGTGACGACGTAGACGACGACGGCTGATCAGCCGTCGTCCTGCACATTCACGAGCGTGACGCCTGGACACGAGAGGGCTCCTCGACTGGCCCCTGGACCCAGCAGGTGCGCGGGCCCGTGCCGTAGCCCGGGTGGCGGCCTCTCGCGAGAACGCCGGCAGGGGACCGCCTCGCCGGCTCAGCCCGCCTGCCAGCACCGCACCTTGGTACACGTGTTCGAAACCCGAAGAGGCTGAGGCTTGCCGAGCCTCTTGCCCACGGCGTTGCCCGCCCTGTCCCGAGGTCGCTGACCCCGTCCGTGCCGCCGACAGCGGTTCGGCGCGGCTACTTGCGGGCGGGCGGGGACGCCCAGCTGGTCACCGCAGATGCCGGCCGCTGCCGCGACGAGGCCCTCGGCAGGACCAGGCCGGCTCACTGGCTCGGGACAGCCGCAGGCGGCGGCAGAGTCATCAGACAGGGGTGATCGACATGACGGCACCCGCCGGCCCCGTCCAGCGCTGGACCTCCGGGCGGTCGCTCGGCTGCGCGCTCACCGGGGGAACGTCGTGAAAGGGCTCGTCTCGGCCGCCGTCATGCTGCCTGCCGCGGTGGTGCTGTTGACGGGTGGCGCCATCGGCAGCGTCCCGGCGTCCTCGGCGCCGGCGGGCGGGCCTGGCTGGGCTGACCCCTCACGAGCTGCGGCACACCGCCGCGAGCCTCGCAGTCTCCGCCGGCGCCAACGTCAGAGCCGTGCAGCGGATGCTCGGGCACGCCTCCGCCGCCATGACCCTCGACGTCCACGCGGACCTCTTCGACGCCGACCACGGCGACGTCGCCGAGCGCCTCGACGAGGCCATCCGCGCACAGGTGCTGCGGACCGGTGCGGACCAGATGCGGACCTGGAGCGGTCCCGCGCCCCGTCGGGGCGCCTGCTGGGCGCCGTCGCTGCAGGTCAGAGAGGTGCCCCCGGCCAGATTCGAACTGGCGACACACGGTTTAGGAAACCGATGCTCTATCCCCTGAGCTACGGGGGCGGGGACGGCGCGGACACGCTACCGCCCCGGGGGGCCGTCCCGGCGCGCCGACCCCGGGGGCGAGACGAGCGTGCGCGCTGACGACTAGCGTGGGGCGGTGCGCGGTGAGCCGGTGGACGACGGGGCCCGGGGCGGTCCCGTCGGCGCCGACAGCCCTGCAGCGGGCGAGGAGCGGGCGCGCGCCATCGCGCCGCCGGTGCTGACCGACGCGCTCGCCGTGTGGCGCCGCGAGCTGGCCGGCCTCGGGGGCCCGGAGCCGCTGATGAGCTTCCGCGACCTGCACGAGGGCTCGCTCGACCTCTCCACGGCCCACCCATCGGGCATCGCGATGTTCCTCGCCGGGCGCCCGACGCGGCTGTCGCACATGTTCCGCGAGCCGGGCGTGCTGGGCGACACGCGCCGGCGCGCCCGCGCGATCCGGCAGGCCGCCGCGGCCCTGAGCGACGAGCACGGTCTGCGCGCGTGCGTGCTCGCCGTCGGCCTGGCCTCCTGGCGCGACGCCGAGACCGGGGACGTCGTGAGCACCCCGGTGCTGCTGCGGCCCCTGGAGCTGCGCCCGCGCGGCTCCGGGCAGGTCGACTACGAGCTCGACCTCGGCGGCGCCGTGCGCACCAACCCCGCCCTCGTGCGGGAGCTGCAGCGGCGCGGCGTGGCCGTGGACCCGCAGGCCCTCGCCGCCCTCGCCGGCCACCAGCACGGCTTCGACCCCACCCCCACGCTGGAGCGCCTGCGCACCCTCACGCGCCTGCAGGCGCCCGGCGTGGAGATCCGCACCGCCCTGCTCGTGACGGCCCTGGTGGACGTCGCCCCCGCGCTCGTGGCGGAGCTGGACCGCTCGGCCGCCGCGCTGGCCGAGTGCGACGTCGCCCTGGCGCTGGCGGGGGACCCGGCGGCCCGGGTGCGGCTGCAGGAGCAGGACGCCGCGCTGCCACCGGCGGCGCCGGGCGACGGCTCCGCGGCGGCCGACCTGCGGGTCCTCGCCCTCGACCCGCACCAGCGGCGCGTGCTGGACGCCGTCCTGGCCGGGGCGTCGCTGCGCGTGGAGGCCGGCCCCGGCACGGGCGCGACCCAGCTGGTCGCGGCGGCCGTGGCGGCCCTCGCCGGCTCCGGGCGGCGCGTGCTGCTCGTGCCCGGGCAGCAGGTGGAGGCCGAGGACGTCGCGCGCCGCCTCGCCGGCCTGGGCCTGGCCGACCTCGTCGGCGACCCCGCCGGGGCGCTCGACGCCCGCGCCACCGGCCCGCTGGCCCGGGTGCACGCCGAGCCGGAGCGCCTCGCGCGCCCCGACCGCGACCCCGCCGCGGAGCTGCGCGCCCACCACCGGGCCCTGCACGCCGTGCGCGAGCCGTGGGGGGTCAGCGCGCTCGACGCGCTGCACGCCCTGACCGCCCTGGAGGGCCCGCCCACCGGCGTGCGCCTGTCCGCGCTGGCGCTGCGCCAGCTGGACGCGCAGGCGTGCGACCAGGCCGCCGAGCAGCTGGCCGAGGCCATCGAGCTCGGCGCGCTGACCGTGCACACCGGCGACAGCCCGTGGGCCGGCGCGTCCCTGACCCGCAGCGAGGACGCCGCCGCGGCGCTGTCGACCGTGCGCGCCCTCCACGACCACCTCGTGCCCTCGCTGCGCGCCCAGGCCGCCGCGCTGGCCGCAGCCAGCGGCCTGCGCGCGCCGCAGTCCGTCGTCGAGTGCGCCGACCAGCTGCAGCTGCTCACCGCCGTGCGCGAGGACCTCGACCTGTTCACCCCGGCGGTCTTCGAGCGGCCCCTGGACGACCTGCTCGACGCCACCGCCTCCAGCTCCGACCGCGGCGAGCGGGGCGTGCGCATGGGCATCCTCGAGCGGCGCCGCCTGGAGCGGGCCGCGCGCGAGCTGCTGCGCCCCGGCGTCCTGCCGCAGGACCTGCACGCGGCGCTCGCGGCGGCCGAGGCCAGCCGCCGGGCGTGGACGGCCTGGCAGGACCCGGAGGCCGCCGGCCTGCTGCCCGCGGTGCCGCAGGGCGTGCCCGCCGCGGAGGTCGCCTGCACCGAGGTCGTCGACCACCTGGCGTGGCTGCAGCAGGTGCTCGCGCCCACGGCCGGCGGCGGGGACCTGCTCGCCACCCCCTGGGAGGCGCTGCTGCAGCGGCTGGAGACCCTCGCCGGGGACGACAGCGCCCTGGTGGACCTGCCGCGCCGCACCTCCCTGGTGCGCCAGCTGCGCGCCCGCGGGCTGGGCCCGCTGCTGGAGGACCTGCGCGAGCGCCAGGTGCCGGCGCAGGACGCCCCCCGCGAGCTGCTGCGCGTGTGGTGGCGCTCGGTGCTCGACGCCGTCCTGGCCGAGGAGCCCGTGCTGGCGGGCCTGGACCCGGGCCGGCGCGCCGAGGTCGTCGCGGCGCTCGCCGCCGACGAGCGCCGCCGCGTCGCGGCCGCCGTGCGCCGGGTGCGCGACGCCACGGCGCTCGCGGGCGCGCCGCCGTGCCGCGTCTGCAGCCCCCTCGCGCTGCCGCACGACGTCCCGCCGTCCGAGCGCCAGGACGTCGTGGTGCTGGTCGCCGCCCACCGCACCGGCGTGCCCGAGGCGGTGCTGGCGGTGGCCTCCGCGCGCCAGGTGGTCGTCGTCGGCGACCCGGGGGGCCTGCCGCCCGCGCCCGTCGCCCCGCGCCCGGGCACCACCGCCGTCAGCAGCCGCGACAGCGTCTTCTCGGCCCTGGCCGGCGTCCTGCCCACCCTCGAGCTGGACCACCAGCACCGCATGCCCGCGCAGCTGGCCGAGCTCGCGCGCCTGGTGCCGGGGGCCCGCACCGGCTCCAGCGCCGTGCCCGCCGCCCCCGGGTCGGCCGCCGCGCGCCTGGACCTCGTCGCCGAGCCGACCGGGCGGCCCGACGAGGAGGGCGTCGTCGAGAGCCCCGAGGGGGAGGTGGCGCGCGTCGTCGAGCTCGTCACCGAGCACGCGCGCACCCGCCCGTCGGAGTCCCTCGCCGTGATCGCGCTCACCCGCCCGCACGCGCGGCGGATCGCCGACGCCCTGCGGGCCGTGCTGCCCGAGCGGCCCGACCTGGCCCGCTACCTCAGTGGCGCCGACGCCGGCCAGCGCGGCCTGCGGCCCCCGGAGCCCTTCGTCGTCACCGACGTCGAGCGCTGCGCGGACACCGTGCGCGACGCCGTCGTCGTCAGCGTCGGCTTCGGCATCACCCCCCTCGGGCGGTTCGTGCACCGCCTCGGCCCCCTCGACGAGCCCGAGGGGCACCGGCGGCTGGCGGTCGCGCTGACCCGCGCGCGCCTGCGCCTGACCGTGGTCAGCTGCGTGGCGGGCTCGGCCCTGGACGAGGGGCGGCTGCGCTCGGACGGCGGCCTGGCGCTGCGCCGGGTGCTGCTCGCCCTGGAGGCCGCCGACGCCGCGGCGCGCGCCGGCGCCGAGCGCGCGCGGGCCGGCGGCTCCGACGTCCACCCCCTCGCGGCGGAGGCCGCCGACCCGCTGCTGGCGCGGCTCGCGCAGCGCCTGTCGGCGCGGGGCCTGCGCGCGCGCCCCGGCGCGTCGGTGCCCGACCTCGTCGTCCAGCCCGGCCGCGGCGAGTCGCCCGCGGTCGCGGTGATCACCGACCTGCCGGACGCGCCCGACGACGCCGACCCCGGCGCGGGCGGCGACCTGCTGCACCGCGAGCTGCTGCTGCCCGAGGAGCTGGCCCGCTTCGGCTGGCGCACCGTGCGGCTGGGGGCCGTGGACCTGTTCGCCGATCCGGACGCCGCGGCCCGGCGCGTGCAGCGCGAGCTCGAGGCGGTGCGTCCGTCCTCGCCCGCCTCCGGGCCCGTCGTCCCCGACGAGGCGCTGCTCGCGCCGCCGGGCGACGGCGCCGCGGCTGCCGAGCAGGAGCCCGGCGCGCCGGTGCCCGCAGGCGCGGAGGAGCCGGACGACGCGGGCGGGGGTCCGCTCGAGCCGGGCCCGGACGGTGCGGATCCCGGTGACGCGGGCCCGGACCGGCTGGGCTCGACCGGGCACGGCCAGGACGCCCACGGCCAGGACGGGCACGGCCAGGACGGGCACGGCCAGGACGGCGGGGGAGCGGCCGCCTCGGGGCAGGTCGACCTCACGGTGGGCTCGGCCGACGCGCGCCCCTCGCGGGAGTCCGTGCGGTGACCGCCGCGGCGGGTGGGCCGCCGGAGACCGGAGCGGGTGGTGCGGCTCGCCGGCGCGGGCCGCGCCGCGCGGTGCGGGCTGCCACCGGCGGCAGCGCCGATCCGGACGCCGGGGCGAGCGGCGCCGGCGCCGACGACGCGGACGCCGGCTGGGAGCGGCCCGGGGCCGCTGGGGACGACGAGCGCTGGCTGCGCGAGCGTCCTCCGCACTGGGGCTGAGCCGCTCCCGGCCTGCGCTCGCGCGGGCTGAGCTCAGCGCGGGCTCGGGCTCGGGCTCGGACCGGGCTCGGGTCAGGCCGGCGGGCGCGGGGCGGCTGAGCTGGCACCCGAGCCGGCGCCGTCGGCCTGCTGGGCGCGCAGCAGGTCGCGGATCTCGCGCAGCAGCGCGACGTCCTCCGGGGTCGCCACCGGTTCCGGCTCCTCCCCGCGGGCGCGGCGCTGCAGGAGCCGGTTCGTCGGTCGCAGGACGAGGAAGTAGAGCACCGCGGAGACGATGAGGAACTGCAGGAGGGCTGCGAGGAACGGCCCGACGGACAGCACCGTCGGCCGCCCGTCGGAGCCGACCACCCCGGTCGGGATGCCGACGCGCTGCAGCTCGCCGTCCTGGACCCCGCTGACGGCCGCCAGCAGGCTGCCGAAGAAGTCGACGGCGATCGCGTCGACCACGGCGGTGAAGGCGGCGCCGACGACCACGGCGACGGCCAGGTCGACGACGTTGCCGCGCAGGATGAAGTCCTTGAAGCCGCTCAGGGCGTTCCTGGCCACCTCAGGAGGCTAGGGCAGGCGGGGGCGGCAGGAGGGCGAGCTGCAGGGGCCGTGCACCGGCCGCACCGGCCACGCGGGCGGCCTGGGCGGGGTCGAGCGCGAGGACGGCGACGGCGCCGCCCGCACCGGCCGCCGGAGCCAGCAGCGAGCCGCTGCCCTCGCCGCCCTCCACGAGCAGCACGCGGGCGCTGCGCACCAGCACCTCGCCGCCCTCGGGTGAGGCGCCGGCGAGCGCGTCCGCGCCCGGGCCGGCCAGCACGGCCACGCGGTCGCCGAGGCGCACGAGGCCGGCGGGCAGGGGGCCGTCCACGGCCACGGGCACGGCCAGCTCGCCGTCCGCCGCGCCGCGCAGCAGGCTCGGGCCGGCCAGGCGGGCGTCGGTGACGGGCTCCCCGCGGCGCACCGGCGAGGCGAGCAGGCCGCCGGTGGCCGCAGCGGGCGACAGCGCGCCGTCCGGCACCGCCTCCGGCGGCAGGGCCACGGGCCGCAGGTCGCCCTCGGCCAGGCGGTGCCCGGCCGGCAGGTCGCGCGCCGCGGTGAGCACCTGCGCCGACGGCGGCGGTGCGGGCTGCAGCGCGGCGACCCCCGTGCCGGCGGCGGCCGCGAGCAGGACGGCGGCCAGCAGGCGGCGCCGGCGCCGCAGGGCGCGGCGCAGCCGGGACGCCGCACCGGGCCCGGCGCGCACCGGTGCAGCGGGCGGGGCGGCGCCGATGGTCCTCACCGCCGCGACGCTAGGGCGCCGGGCGCTCCGCCCGCTGCGGACGGCCCGCGGCCTGTGGACGGCGGCGCCGGAGGCGGCCTCGACGGTGCGCGGGTGCGGGGCGGGTCAGCTTCACGTCGACGCCGCCGACCCGGTCGACGCGCTGCTGGACGACCCCGAGGACCCCGAGCCGGACGAGCCCGAGGAGCCGGACGAGCCCGAGGAGCCGGTCGAGCCCGTCGAGCTGGACGGGCTCGACGAGCCGTTGCTCGCGGCCGCGCCGCCGTCGGCGCCCTTCGCGCCGTCCCCACCGGAGCCGCCGTCCCCGTCCTTGGCGCCCGCACCGCGCGAGTCGGTGCGGTAGAAGCCGCTGCCCTTGAAGACGACGCCCACGCTGTTGAAGACCTTGCGCAGGCGCCCGGAGCAGGCGGGGCACTCGGTCAGGGCCTCGTCGGTGAAGGACTGCCGCACCTCCAGGCCGTGGCCGCAGTCGGTGCAGGTGTAGGCGTACGTCGGCACGGGGGCTCCCTCGCAGGTGCTGGCACTCGGCGTGCCGGAGTGCCAATCCTACCGCTGCCGCTGCGGCGGCTGCCCCGGCGCCGCACGGCCCGGGGCGCGGTCGCCGGGCGCGGACCACGTCGCCAGCCGCCCGCCGCGGTCCAGGTCGTGCAGGCGCGCCTCCGCGGCGGCGCGCACCTCCTCCACGGCCACGATCAGCAGGTCGTCGCCGTGGCGCAGCACCGTGCGCGGCTCCGGCACGCGCGCCCGCCCGTCGCGCACCACGAGCGCGACGTCCGCGCCCTGCGGCAGCCGCAGCTCGAAGACCTCCAGGCCGTGCAGGCGCGATCCCGGCCCGATCCGCACCTGCAGCACGTCGGCGCCGATGGCGCCCAGCGGGGAGGCCTCCACGGCCAGCTCGCGGCTCTCGGTGCCCGCCAGCCCCAGCCGGCGCGCCACCCACGGCAGCGTCGGCGCCTGCACGAGCGTGAAGACGACGACGAGGACGAAGACGAGCTCGACGAGGTTCCCGCTGCCCGGCACGCCGACCGCCGCGGGCACGGTGGCCAGCACGATCGGCACCGCCCCGCGCAGCCCGCCCCACGACAGCAGCGCCTGCTCGCGCAGCGGGATCCGGAACCACGACACCGAGACCAGCACCGACAGCGGCCGGGCGACCAGCAGCAGCACGCCGCCGACCAGGAGCGCCGGGACCAGCACCTCCGGCAGCTGCGACGGCGCCAGCAGCAGCCCCAGCAGCACGAACAGCCCGATCTGCGCCAGCCACCCGACCCCCTCGGCGAACCCGCGCACGGCCTGGCGGTGCGGCAGGTCGGCGTTGCCGAGCACGAGGGCCGCCAGGTAGACGGCGATGAACCCCGACAGGTGCAGCTGCGTGCCCGCGCCGTACGCGAGGGCGCACAGCGCGAGCACCGCGACGGGGTACAGGCCGGACGACGGCAGCGCCATCCAGCGCACCAGCCGCACCCCGAGCCAGCCCACGAGGCCGCCGAGCGCCGCGCCGCCGGCGAGCTCGACGAGCGCGAGCAGGCCGAGCGCCCACCACGGGTGCTGCGGCTCGCCCGCCAGGGCCTCGCTGAGGGCGACGACGGCGATGACGACGGGCGCGTCGTTGACGCCGGACTCCGCCTCGAGCAGTCCCGTCAGGCGCGGCGGCAGGGGCAGGCGGCGCAGCACCGAGAAGACGGCGGCGGCGTCGGTGGAGGCGACTACGGCGCCCAGGAGCAGCGCGAGGGTCCACGGCGTCCCCAGCAGCCAGTGCGTCGCGGCGGCGACGACGAGCACGGAGACCGCCGAGCCGGCGGTGGCGAGCACGGCGGCCGGGGCCATGGCCCCGCGCACGGTCGACCAGCGGGTGGTCAGGCCGCCCTCGGCGAGGATGAGCACCAGCGCGCAGTAGCCGAGCACCACCGTCAGCTCGTAGTCGCGGAACTCGATGCCGAGGCCGTCCTCGCCGAGCGCGACGCCCAGGGCCAGGTAGAGCAGCAGGGACGGGGTCCCGGTGCCGACGGAGACCCGCACCGCCACCACGGCCGCGAGCAGCACCGCCGCGCCGATGAGGATGCCGGCGTCCAGCGCGTCGACACCCATCCCGAGCCCCCTCCCGTCCGGCCCGGCGGTGGCCCCGTGGGGCCTGATCCTACGGTGACCCGACCCCCTCCTCCCGTCGTGATCTTGCAGTTCCGGGTCGCTCCCGCGCGATCGCGCCCACCCCCCGCGCGTGATCTTGCACGTCCGGACCGGTGGCGGACCGGACGTGCAAGATCACGACGGGGAGCGGGGAAGCGGTCACGGGGTGGGGGGCAGCCGGTGCCACCGCAGCGGCGTGAGCACCGCGTCGACGAGGACGTCGTGGGCCTCGCGCGGCACCGCGCCGCGGGCCAGCAGCTCCTCGTCGTGGACGACGGCGACCAGCAGCGGGCGCGCCGGGGCACCGGCGAGGGCGGCCAGCGCGCGGTCGTAGTGGCCGCCGCCCTGGCCCAGCCGCGCGCCGGCGGCGTCCACGGCGAGCGCGGGCAGCAGCACCAGCGCCGCCGCGGCGAGGCCCGCCGGCACACCGAGCGGGCCGTCGGGCGGGCCGTCGGGCCCGGTGTCCTCGACCCAGGCCAGCGGCCCGGGCGCGGCGGGCACCACCGGCAGCAGCACCCGCAGCCCGCGCGCCCGCAGCGCCGCCCGCAGCGGGCGCGTGCCCGGCTCGGTCGGGCGGGAGTCGTAGGCGGCCACCACGGCGCCCGCGGGCAGGGCGGCGACCTGCGGCGCCGCGGCGGCCGTGCGGGCCAGCGCCCGCGCGTCCCGCTCGCGCTGCTGCGGGGTGCGCCGGCGCCGCGCCGCGCGCACGCTCGCGCGCAGGCGCGCCTTCTCGGCGGAGGCACCCGGCTGCCCGGGGGACGGCGCGGCTCCCACGAAGCAGATCGTCGCCCATCGCCGTTAGCCTGCCCGGCATGACCGAGGCGATCCGCAAGGCCGTCATCCCCGTCGCCGGGATGGGCACCCGCTTCCTGCCGGCGACCAAGACCACGCCCAAGGAGATGCTGCCGGTCGTCGACCGCCCGGCCATCGAGTACGTGGTCGAGGAGGCCGTCTCGGCGGGCCTGACCGACGTCCTGATGGTCACGGGCCGCACGAAGCGGACGCTGGAGGACCACTTCGACCGCGTCCCCGAGCTCGAGGCGGCGCTGGAGGCCAAGGGCGACGACGCCAGGCTCGCGCTCGTGCGCCGCGCCACCGAGCTCGCGCAGGTGCACTTCGTGCGCCAGGGCGAGGCCCGCGGCCTCGGCCACGCGGTGCTGTGCGCCAAGGGGCACGTGGGCGACGAGCCGTTCGCCGTCCTGCTCGGCGACGACCTCATCGACGAGCGCGATCCGCTGCTGCAGCGCATGGTCGCCGTGCAGGCCCAGCACGGCGGCAGCGTCGTGGCGCTGCTGGAGGTCCCGCGCGACCAGGTGGGCCTGTACGGCTGCGCCGAGCTGGCGCAGGACGACGCCACCGCCGGCCAGGAGGACGTCGTGCGCCTGGCGGGCATGGTGGAGAAGCCGGACCCGGCCGACGCCCCCAGCAACCTGGCGATCATCGGCCGCTACGTGCTGTCCCCGGCGGTGTTCGAGGTGCTCGAGCGCACCCCGCCCGGCCGCGGCGGGGAGATCCAGCTGACCGACGCCCTGCAGACCCTCGCCGGCACGAGCCCCGAGCAGGGCGGCGGGGTGCGCGGGGTGGTCTTCCGCGGCCGCCGCTACGACACCGGCGACAAGCTCGACTACCTCAAGGCCGTCGTCCGCCTGGCCAGCGGCCGCGAGGACCTCGGCCCGGGCCTGCGCGAGTGGCTGGCCGAGTGGGTCGCCTCCGGCTTCGACACCGAGGCGCCCACGCACGCCCCGGTGCGCCGCTGACCGTGCCGCTGAAGCCCGTCGAGCAGCACCTGGCCGACGCCCTGGGGCTCGTGGCGCCCCTGGCGCCCCTCGACGTCCCGCTGCTGGAGGCCCTGGACTGCGTGCTCGCCGAGGACGTCGTGGCCCCCGGCGCCCTGCCCGCCTTCGACGGCTCGGCCATGGACGGGTACGCCGTGCGCGTCGAGGACGTCGCCGGTGCCAGCGGGTCGGGGCCCGTGGTGCTGCCCGTGGTCGCCGACCTGCCCGCCGGCGCCGGCGAGCCGCTCGTGCTCGTGCCGGGCACCGCCGCGCGGATCATGACGGGCGCGCCCGTGCCGCGCGGCACCGGCGCCGTCGTGCCCGTCGAGTGGACCGACGCCGGCGTGGCGTCCGTGACGATCACCCGCGCGCCCCGCCCGGGCCAGCACGTGCGGCGGGCGGGGGAGGACGTCCAGCCCGGCGAGGCGCTGCTGGACGCCGGCGCGCGGCTGACTCCGCGCTCGCTGGCGCTGCTGGCGGCCACCGGGCGCGGGCGTGTGCGCGTGCACCCGCGCCCGCGCGTCGTCGTCCTCTCCACGGGCAGCGAGCTCGTCGAGCCCGGCCGTCCCGTGGCGCACGGGCAGGTCACCGACTCCAACAGCACCGCCCTGACGGCGGCGGTGCAGGAGACCGGCGCGGTCGCCTACCGCGTGGGCATCGTCGACGACGACCCGCAGCGGCTGCTGCAGGTCCTGGAGGACCAGCTCGTGCGCGCCGACGTCGTCGTCACCTCCGGCGGCGTCAGCGCCGGCGCCTACGACGTCGTCAAGGAGGTGCTCTCGCGCCTCGGCACGGTCACCTTCGAGAAGGTCGCCATGCAGCCCGGCATGCCGCAGGGGCTGGGCACCATCGGCGACGGCACGCCGATCTTCACCCTGCCCGGCAACCCCGTCAGCGCCTACGTCTCCTTCGAGGTCTTCGTGCGCCCGGCGCTGCGCCGCGTGCTCGGCGAGCCGGAGCTGCACCGGCCCTCGGTGACGGCGGAGGTCACCGAGGGCTGGACCTCCCCGGCGGGCAAGCGGCAGTTCGTGCGCGCCGTCCTGACCTCCGACGCCGCCGGGCGCCCGAGGGTGCGCCCCGCCGGCGGGCACGGCTCGCACCTGGTGGCCGACCTCGCGGTCGCCAACGCGCTGGCGGTCGTCGCCGAGGACGTCGCGCAGGTCGAGCCCGGTGACCTCGTGCGCTGCATGGTGCTCGAGCGGGGGCGGCGGTGAGCTCCGACGCCGGCTTCCCGCACCTGGACGAGGCGGGGCGTGCCCGCATGGTCGACGTGTCGGCCAAGGCGGTCACCGTGCGCGAGGCGCGGGCGGAGGGGTTCGTGCGCTGCTCGGAGCAGGTGGTGGCGGCGCTGCGCGGCGGCGGGGTGCCCAAGGGCGACGCGCTCGCGGTGGCGCGCATCGCCGGCATCCAGGCCGCCAAGCGCACGCCCGAGCTCGTGCCGCTGGCGCACCCGGTGGCGGTGCACGCCGTCGACGTGGCCGCCGAGGTCGAGGACGGCGGCGTGAGGCTGACCGCCGTGGTGCGCACCGCCGACCGCACGGGCGTGGAGATGGAGGCCCTGACCGCGGTGGCGGTGGCGGGCCTGGCCCTGGTGGACATGGTCAAGGGGCTCGACCGGCTCTCGGAGATCACCGGGGTGCGGGTCGTGGCCAAGAGCGGAGGGCGGTCCGGTGACTGGCAGCGGTGAGGCGTCTGCGCAGGGGTCCGCAGGGGGGTCCGCAGGGGCGTCCGCAGGGACGTCGGCGCCGGGGGGGTCCCCGCACCGGCACGCGCACTCGCACGGGCACGAGCACGAGCGGCGCACCGCCGGGCGGGCGCTGGTCGTCACGGTCTCCAACCGCGCGTCCGCGGGCGTGTACGAGGACACCGGCGGGCCGGTGCTCGCAGCCGGGCTGGTCGACGCCGGCTTCGCGGTGGACGGCCCGCGCGTCGTCCCCGACGGCGACCCGGTGGGGCAGGCGCTGCGCGCGGCGCTCGAGCAGGGCTACGACGTGGTGGTCACCACGGGCGGCACGGGGCTGGCCCCGACCGACGCCACCCCCGAGCAGACGCGCCCGCTGCTCGACCGCGAGGTGCCGGGGCTCGCGGACGCCCTGCGCACGCTGGGGCGCGAGCAGGGGGTGCCCACGGCCGTGCTCTCCCGAGGCCTGGCGGGCGTGGCCGGCCGCACCCTGGTGGTCAACGTGGCCGGCTCGCCCGGCGCCTGCCGCGACGCCGTGACGCTGCTCGGCTCCGTGCTGCCGCACGCGGTCGACCAACTGCGCGGCGGGGACCACTGAGAGCGCGAGCGAGCGGAGGCGGTGCCTTGGCGGGGACGGGCTGGCCCGTGGTCCTGGAGGACGGCGACGTCGTCCTGCGGCCGCTGCGCCTGCGCGACGCGGCGGCGTGGTGGGAGCTGCGCGCCGCCAACGTCTCGTGGCTGGCGCCGTGGGAGGCGACGAGCCCGGACGGCGTCCCGCCGGTGCGCTCCTTCCCCAGCCTCGTGCGCGACCTGAACCGGCAGGGGCGCAGCGGGCAGGCGCTGCCCTTCGCCCTCGAGCACGACGGTCGCCTGGCCGGGCAGGTGACCGTCGGCGGCATCACCTGGGGAGCCATGCGCTCGGCCCACGTCGGCTACTGGCTCGACGGGCGCCTCGCCGGGCGCGGCATCATGCCCCGCGCCGTCGCGATGGCCGTCGACCACTGCTTCTTCGCGGTCGGGCTGCACCGGATCGAGGTCAACATCCGGCCGGAGAACCGCCCGAGCCTGCGGGTGGTCGAGAAGCTCGGGCTGCGCCCCGAGGGCGAGCGGCTGCGCTACCTGCACATCGACGGCGCCTGGCGCGACCACCTGGCCTTCGCGGTGACCTCCGAGGAGGTGCCGCAGGGGCTCGTGGCACGCTGGCGCTCCTCGCGCGGCGCCTGAGCGCGCGGCCGCCGCTCCTGGACGCCGCACCCGCGAACCGGGAGGATCCGGGAGGAACCGGACTCTGGTCACAGCAGTCTCACAAGACACGCCCTCCCCGCCTTCCCCAACCGCCCCGTCGCCCCCTACTGTGCACCCCATGGCCGGCAGCGGGTTCCTCCTCGCAGGGATCGTGCTGCTGTGGTTCTTCGGGGCCGTGCCCTACGCCGTGCAGCGCCGCGAGGAGCTCGCGCTGGCCTGGGCCGCCGACGCGCCGCCCGAGGTCGAGGTCGCCGACCAGCGCGGTGCCGAGCGCGGTGCCGAGCGCGGTGCCGAGCGCGTCGCCCGCGCCGCGGCGCAGGACGCCCCGGGCCGGTCGCGCACCGCGCCGGCCCCCCGCACGACCGCCGCGCCGGCTCCCACGGGGATGGGGAGCCGGCCGGCGGTGCCGCTCGCGGCCGTCGTGCTGCTCGCGGTGACCGCGGTGGTCGCCCTCGCGCCCGCGGTCCTCTCCGTCGCCGGCGTCCTGCCGCTCGTCGCGGCCCCCAGCGGCCTGGCGGCCCTCGCCCTGCTCGTCGTCGTCCTGCGGCTGCGCGCCCGCCGGCGCCAGGTGCTGCGGGCCCGCGCCGTCCGGGCCCAGCGCCAGCAGGCCGCTCGCCGCGCGGCGGGCGCTCCGGCGTCCCGGGCGACCACGACCCGCCCCGCCCCGGTGCGCGCTCCGGCTGGCAGGCCCGGCCGCGCCCCGGCTGCCCCTGCCGCGCGCGCACGGGCCCAGGCGCCCGGCCGCACCGGCACGGAGGGTCCGCACCGAGCGCCCGCGCGCGTCCGGCGCGCGCCGGCCCCAGCAGCAGCGCGCGTCGTCGCCGACGAGCTCGTCGCCCGCTACCGCCCGGCCGTCGGCCAGTAGCCGAGCCCGTCCCCCTTCCCGCACTTCGCGGGCGGAGTGCGCTCGTCGAGGGGGTCGCGCGCCGGGGACGTGCCCGAGCGGTCCGGGGGCCGGTGCTAGTCTTCGGAGCGTCCTACGGGGCTGTGGCGCAATTGGTAGCGCACCTCGGTCGCATCGAGGGGGTTAGGGGTTCGAGTCCCCTCAGCTCCACCAGGCAGACCCACCGACCGGCCTGCCGACAGGCTCTGCCAGCCGGCTCCACTCCGCAGCGGGCGGCGTCCTCCGGGCGCCGCCCGTCGGCGTTCCCGGCGCCCGCACCGCCCCGTCCGGTCGACGGCTCGCACCCACGCGCACACCCCCCGTGAGCGGACCGAGGTGCTCCTGGCCCTCCACTCGAACGCCTGGCAGGCTGCCCCGATGCGCTCTGGCCCCCACCGCCTCACCAGCGGCCGGCACCGCACCGCCGACGGGTCGGAGCCGGAGGGGGAGTTCCGGCCCGCGGACGCCGCGACGCTGGGGGCCGCCTTCCGCGCCGCTCCGATCGCCCTGGCCGTCGTGGACGACGAGGGCCGCTGCACGGACGTCAACGACGCCTTCGTCGCGCTCCTCGGCTACCCGCGCGAGGAGCTGGTCGGCCGCTCCTACGCCGTCCTGACGCACCCGGACGACCGCCACCTCGACTCCGCCGCCGTCGCGCAGATGGCCGCCGACGGCGCCGGCCCCACCGTCGAGAAGCGCTTCGTGCACCAGGAGGGCCGCACCGTGTGGACCCGGACGACGGCCCGCCTGCTCGGGGACGCCGCCCCCGGGCACGCCGTCGCCGTGATCGAGCACGTCGACCAGCGCCGCGACGAGGAGGGGCGGCTGCGGTGGCTCGCCCTGCACGACCCGCTCACCGGGGCGGCCAACCGCGCGCTCCTCGACGACCGCATGGAGCAGGCGCTGGCCGCGCGCGACCGGGACGGCGGCGTCCTGGCCGTCGTCCTCGCCGACGTCGACGACTTCAAGGTCCTCAACGACCGCCACGGCCACCTGTTCGGCGACCAGGTGCTCATCGCGGTCGTGCGCGCCGCGACGGCCGCCGTCCGCGACCGCGACACGGTGGCCCGCCTCGGCGGCGACGAGTTCGTCGTCCTCGCGCACGTGCACTCGGCCGCCGAGGCGCACCAGGTGCTCCAGCGGCTGCGCACCGTGCTGCGGCGCACGGTCGCGGTCGGCAGCCGCCGCGTCGACGTCCGCGCGAGCTGCGGACTGGCGGTCGTGGACCGTCCCGGCCGCGCGGCCGCCGACGTCCTCGCCGAGGCGGACGCCGCGATGTACGCGGCGAAGCGCTCGGCGCGCGAGGAGGACTGACCTCACGCGCCCCGGCGGGCGACCTCCGCGCGCACCGCGGGCGCGACCTCGGTGCCCAGCAGCTCGATGGCCCGCATCACGTCGCGGTGCGGCAGCGTGCCGGTGCTCACGTGCAGCATGAACCGGTCGATGCCCAGCACCTCGTGGTTGAGCAGCAGCTTCTCGGTCACCTCGGCCGGGCTGCCCACGAACAGCGCGCCGCGCAGGGTGCGCCCGGCGTCGAAGGCCGCGCGGGTGTACGGCGCCCACCCGCGCTCGCGCCCGATCGTCGTCATCGCCGCCGCGTAGGAGGGGAAGCTCGTGTCGGCCGCGCCCTGCGAGGTCTCCGCGAGGAAGCCGTGCGAGTGCGTGGCCACGGGCAGCGCCGCCGGGTCGTGCCCGGCGCGCCGGGCGGCCTCGCGGTACAGCCGCACCAGCGGGGCGAACTGCTCCGGCATGCCGCCGATGATCGCGACCGCCAGCGGCAGGCCCAGGGTGCCGGCGCGCACGACGGACTGCGGGTTGCCGCCCACGCCGACCCACACCGGCAGGGGGTCCTGCACCGGGCGCGGGTAGACCCCGGCGTCGGCGAGCGCGGGGCGGTGCCGGCCTCGCCACGTGACCCTCTCGGAGGCGCGGACGCGCAGCAGCAGGTCCAGCTTCTCGGCGAATAGGTCGTCGTAGTCGGCGAGGTCGTAGCCGAACAGCGGGAAGGACTCGATGAACGACCCGCGGCCGGCGATGACCTCCGCGCGCCCGCCGGAGACCAGGTCCAGGGTGGCGAAGTCCTGGAAGACGCGCACCGGGTCGTCGGAGCTGAGCACGGTGACGGCGCTCGTCAGCCGGACCCGCTCGGTGCGCGCGGTCGCGGCGGCCAGCAGCACGGCCGGGGCGGAGGCGACGAAGTCGGGCCGGTGGTGCTCGCCGAGGCCGTAGACGTCGAGACCGACCTGGTCGGCGAGGACGACCTCCTCGACCACCTCGCGGGCGCGCTGGGCCGGGCTCATCACCTCGCCGGTGGTGGGGTCCGGGGTCGTCTCCGCGAACGAGCTGATGCCGATCTGCACGGCGGGCCTCCTCTTGTGGTGCTGACGCGTCCAGGGTCCACGACGGCGCGGCGCTCCGGCGCCGCCGCGCCGGACCACCCGGACGGCCCCTCCAGCCGCGGGGCCCGGGTGCCGATGCCCACCGGGTGACCGTGCCCGGGCTGGACGTCCCCTCCCCGCCGGACGCTCTCGCCCGGGTGGAGCGGTCGGCGCCCGCGCGGGAGTGGACGCCGCCGGAGGCGGCTCCGCGACCGCTCGGCGAGGCCCCGCCGGTCTTCCGCGGCAGCGTCCCACCCGGGGCGCCGCCCCCCGGCACGGGGGGGTCGGTCCCGCGCGGCAGGGCCGCCGCCTCCCGCACCGCCGCCCCGCGGGGCGTCGTGCCCCGCGACGCGGACGTGCTGCGCGGCTGGTGGTCCGCGGCGGTGACGTGCTCGGTGCTCACCTGCTTCGCCGTCCTCATCGTCACCGGGCGCGTGGTGACCGAGGGCCCGGTGCTGTTCTCGATCAGCCGCACCCACGGCGTCCACGCCGGGGACGTCCTCGTCGCTGCGGCCTGGGTGCTGGGGACGGCCACGGCGCTCGGGCGGGCGCTGGCCCCGGCGCGCCGACACTCCCGGCCCGCGCCGGGTCCCCGAGATCGCGGCACCCGGTCCGCATACTGACGCCGTGTCCGTGATCCTCCTCGCAGCGCTGCTCTGGACCTCGGCCTCGGTCGGTGCCGGGCTGTTCCTCGGTGCCCTCGTCCGCACGGCGGACCGGCGCGACGCGGCCGGCCCGCGCACCGCCGGCGCGGTGGGGCCGGTGGGGCCGGCGGTCGCCGCCATCCCCGCCCCGCGCGAGGCGCCGGTCGCGCTCAGATCCAGGACGGGAGCCACATCCGCGCCCGCCACTGCGCGTAGGGGATGACCTCGCCGGTCCACACGGGCCAGAAGTACGCCGCCGCCACGACGGCGCCGATCACCACCGCGCCCGCCAGCGCCGCGCCGGTGCGCCGCCGCGCGGGCGCGGCGTCCGGCGGCCCGAGCACCAGCCCGAGCGCGTGGGCGAGGCCGAGGACGAGGAACGGCAGGAACGCCACGGCGTAGAACGTGAAGATCGTGCGCTCGGCGTAGAGGAACCACGGCAGCCAGCCCGCCGCGACGCCCGCGAGGACGGCGCCCGCGCGCCAGTCGCGGCGCAGCGCCCAGCTGAGCACCAGCACCGGCAGCGCGAGGGCCCCCGCCCACCACACCACGGGGTTGCCGAGGGAGGTGATGGCCCTCGAGCACTGCTCGACCGCGCACCCGGGGTCGCCGAGGACGGAGCCCTCGTAGAAGAAGGACGTCGGGCGCCCCTGCACGATCCACGACCACGGGTGCGACTCGTAGTCGTGCGGGGAGGTCAGGCCGGTGTGGAAGGCCCACATGTCCTGGTGGTAGCGCCACAGCGAGCGCAGCGCCGGCGGCAGCCAGGTCACGCCCTCGCCCGGATTCTCCTGCGCCCACCGCCGCAGGTGCGCGTCGTCCGAGGCGAACCACCCCGCCCAGGTCGCGACGTAGACGACGACCACCGTCGGCAGCACCACCGCCGCGGCGGGCGCGCCGTCGCGCAGCAGGCCCTGCCCCCAGCGCGGCAGCCTCGCCGCGCGGCGGGCGCCGAC
Organism: Quadrisphaera sp. DSM 44207; assembly: GCF_900101335.1. NCBI lineage: Bacteria > Bacillati > Actinomycetota > Actinomycetes > Kineosporiales > Kineosporiaceae > Quadrisphaera > Quadrisphaera sp. DSM 44207. The sequence goes on from NZ_FNKA01000003.1 coordinate 206,744, forward strand.
GTCCCACAGCACCGTCAGCAGCCCGAAGGCCGCCACGAAGTACAGGCCCGACCACTTCACCCCGCAGGCGAGGCCCAGGCAGACCGCGGCCGCCCACCGCCACGGCCGCAGCCGCGCTCCCCAGCTGCTGGGGCCGGCGCCGCACAGCCGGCGCACCAGCTGCTCGCGGGAGGCCTCGCGGTCGAGCAGCAGCGCGCCGAAGGCGAGCAGCACCCAGAGGGTGAGGAAGAGGTCCAGCAGGCCCGTGCGGCTGTGCACCAGGTGCAGGCCGTCCACCGCGAGCAGCAGCCCGGCGGTGCAGCCGAGCAGCGTCGAGCCGAGCAGGCGCCGCCCGATCCGCGCCACGACCAGCACCATGACGGTGCCCACGACGGCGCTCGAGAAGCGCCATCCGACCGAGGACTCCACCCCGAACAGCGCCTGCCCGACGGCGATCATCCACTTGCCCACCGGCGGGTGCACGGGGTAGTCCGCCTCGTCGAGGAAGGCGTCGGGCGAGCCGGCGGTGAAGTCCTCGTCGGCGCCCTCGGGCCAGCGCAGCTCGTAGCCGACGCGCAGCAGCGTGTACGCCTGCTTGACGTAGTACGTCTCGTCGAAGACGAGCTGGTGCGGCTCGCCGAGGCGCCAGAACCGCAGGACGCCGGCCAGGGCGGCGACCAGCAGCGGCCCCGCCCAGCCCCGCAGCCGGTCGCCGCGCGCCCGCTCGCGCCGGGGCCCGAGCAGGCGCTCGCGCAGGGCCGCCTGCTCGTGCTCGGTGCGCGCTCGGGGAGCGCGCACGGCGCCGGCCCTCGGCCTCGCGCCCGGCCTGCTCAGCACCTGCGCCCTCATCCCGGGCCCACCGCGTCCACCCCCGGTCCCCGCTCCTCCAGCGCCGCCCCCGGCGCCGCTCCCGCTGCCGCGTCCGGCGCCGCCTCCGCCGACGCCTCCGCCGAGCCCGGGACGGCGCCCAGGCTGGCCGCGACGACCAGGGCGATCCCGGCCAGCGCGGCCGGGCCCGGCCGCTGCCCGGCGACCACCAGCCCCGCGAGCACGGCCACCGCCGGCTCCAGGCTCATCATGACGCCGAAGGCGCGCGGGCTGAGCCGGCGCAGCGTCGCCAGCTCCAGGGAGTAGGGCAGCACCCCGGACAGCAGCGCGACCGCCGCGCCCGCCAGCAGGTGCTCCGGCTCCAGCAGGGCCGCGCCCGCCGTGGCCGCGCCCAGGGGCACGAGGACGGCGCTGGCGGCGACCATCGCCCACGCCAGGCCCGCGGTGCCCGAGACGGCGCCGGCCAGGCGGGAGCCGAGCAGGATGTACCCGGCCCAGGCCGCGCCCGCCGCGAGCGCGAGCGCGACGCCGGCCGGGTCCAGCCCGGCGCCGGCCCCACCGGCCGAGGCCTCCCCGAGCACCGTCGGCCCGAGCAGCACCGCCAGGCCGGCGACCGCGAGGGCCACCCACAGCAGGTGCCGGCGCGTGCGCGAGCCGGCGACCGCGACGCCGAGGGGCCCCAGCAGCTCCAGGGCGACGGCGACCCCGAGCGGGATGCGCTCCAGGGAGAGGTAGAAGAGCAGGTTCATGGTGCCGAGGACGGCGCCGAAGGCGACGACGAGCCCGCGCGTGCGCCCCCTCGGCACGGCCCGCCACGCCCGCCCGAGCACCACCAGGCACAGCGCGCCGACGCCCATCCGCAGGGCCAGGACGCCGGTCGCGCCGAGGGCGGGGAAGAGCAGGGTGGCCACGGCGGCGCCCACCTGCAGGCTCAGCGCCGCGGCGGCGAGCACCAGCTGCGGCGGCACCCGGTCCGCGGGGGAGGCCGCCACCTCAGCGGACCAGCCGCGACCCCACGGCGGCGAGACGCTCGACGGCCTCCTCCAGGACGGCGTCCTGCTTGCAGAAGGCGAAGCGCAGCAGCGACGGCGCGGCGGCCGGGTCGTCGTGGAAGGCGCTGACCGGGACGGCGACCACGCCGGCCAGGCGCGGCAGGTCCAGGCACAGGGCCATCGCGTCGTCGTGGCCCAGCGGCGCGGCGTCCGCGGTGGCGAAGTACGTGCCGTCCGGGGTGGTCACGGCGAACCCCGCCTCCCGCAGGCCCGCGACCAGCAGGTCCCGCTTGCGGCGCAGGTCCGCGGCCAGCTGGGCGTAGAAGGCGTCGGGCAGGGCCAGGGCGCCCGCGACCGCCGGCTGGAAGGGCCCGGAGCCGACGTAGGTGAGGAACTGCTTGACGGCCCGGGCGGCGGCCACGAGCTGCGGGGGCCCGTGCAGCCACCCCACCTTCCACCCCGTCACCGAGAACGTCTTGCCGGCCGAGGAGATCGTCAGCGTGCGCTCGGCCATGCCCGGCAGGGTCGCCACCGGGACGTGCGGGACGCCGTAGGTCATGTGCTCGTACACCTCGTCGGAGACGACGACCGCGTCGTGCTCGACGGCGAGGCGGGCCACCAGCTCCAGCTCCGCGCGGGAGAAGACCTTGCCCGTCGGGTTGTGCGGGCTGTTGAGCAGCACCAGCCGGGTGCGGGGCGTGAACGCCGCCCTCAGCTCCTCCTCGTCCACGGCGAAGCTCGGGGAGCGCAGCACCGCGGTGCGGCGGGTGACCCCGGCCAGGGCGGTGGTGGCGGCGTAGGAGTCGAAGTACGGCTCGAAGACGACCACCTCGTCGCCCGGCTCCGTCAGCGCCAGGACGGCGGCGGCGATCGCCTCGGTCGCGCCGACGGTGACGAGCACGTGCTCGGGGTCGACCTCCAGGCCGTAGAAGCGGCGCTGGTGGGCGGCGACGGCCTCGCGCAGCGCCGGCACGCCGGCCCCGGGCGGGTACTGGTTGGCGCCGCCGCGGATCGCCGCCACGGCGTCCTGCAGCAGGGACGCCGGCCCGTCGGTGTCCGGGAAGCCCTGCCCGAGGTTGATCGCGCCGGTGCGCGCGGCGAGCGCGCTCATCTCCGCGAAGACCGTGCTGGTGTACGGCTGCATCCTCGCGGTCAGGGCGGGGCGCGGCGTCCTCACGCCCGGCATCCTCTCGCCCGGCCGCCCGGGGCCTGGCGCCGGGGCCTTCCGGTGCTCGGGCCGCGGATCGCCCGTCCTGCGCCCGCGTCGCGCCGGGAGGAGGGCACGATGCACGTACTGTCACGCCCGGTCATCGTTGGTCAGCACCTCCGCGGCGCGGCGGAGGGGGATGGGGAGCAGGGTGGGGGAGCATCGCACCGCCGTCGGTGCCCGAGCAGGTGCCCAGGACCCGTGGTCGCCGCTGGTCGTGCTGGACCGCCGGGCCCTGGACCGGATCCGGGTCGTCCTGGTCGGGGCGTGGCTCGTCCTGGCGGCGGGCAGCGTCCTGGGCCTCGCCCTCGAGCACCTCCTGGGCCGGGACTTCGTGCTCGGCCTGGTGCCGTTCCTCGACCCCGACCAGGAGGCGAGCCTCGGCACCTGGGTGGCCGCGCTCCTGCACGCCTCCTGCGCGCTGGCCGCTGCCGGCAACGCGCTCGTGTCGCGGCGCCGCCGCGACGGCTGGCACCGCAACTGGTGGCTGCTCTGCGCGGTGTTCGCGTACATCTCCCTCGACGAGGTGGCCACGATCCACGACAGGTTCTCGGTGCCCCTGCGCACGGTGGCGGGGCTGTCCGGCCCGCTGCACTACGCCTGGTTGCTCCCGTTCACCGCCGCCGGGCTCGTGTTCCTGGTCGTCCAGGCGCGCTTCCTGCTGACCCTGGGCAGGACGGGACGGGACCTGGCGCTGTGCGGCGCCGCGTTCGTCCTCGGAGCGGCCGGCCTGGAGACCGTCAGCGGCTCCGTCGCCTCCGCCGGCGGACGGCGCACGCTGGCCTACGACGTCCTCACCACCGTCGAGGAGCTCGTCGAGTTCGCCAGCGTGATGGCCGCCCTCGTCGTGCTGCTGTCCCACCTGCTCCGGGTGCTCGGGCGCGACCCGGAGCCCGACCCGGCCGCCCGGGGCACCTGACGCCCGGTTCCCGCCCGCCCCAGGACGCCGACCGAGGACGCCGCCCCGGGACACCGCCCGAGGACGCCGCGGGCGGAGGGCAGGATGCCGGGGTGACGAGCGAGCCCGGGGCCGGCCGGATCGTGCTGGCGGGCACCCCGATCGGCAACGCCGAGGACGCCCCGCCGCGCCTGGCGCACCTGCTGCGCACGGCCGACGTCGTCGCGGCCGAGGACACCCGCCGCCTGCGCCGCCTGTGCGCGGCGCTCGGCGTCGAGCCGGCCGGGCGCGTGACCAGCTACCACGAGCACAACGAGGCCGGGCGCAGCGAGGACCTCGTGGCCGCGGCCGCCGCCGGCGCGACGGTGCTGCTGGTCACCGACGCCGGCATGCCGAGCGTGTCCGACCCGGGCTTCCGCGTCGTGGCCGCCGCCGTCGAGGCGGGCGTGCGCGTGAGCGCGGCGCCCGGCCCCTCCGCCGTGCTCGCCGCGCTCGCGGTCTCCGGGCTGCCCACGGACCGCTTCTGCTTCGAGGGCTTCCCGCCGCGCCGGGCCGGGGAGCGCGCGAAGGCCCTCGCCGCGCTGGCCGGCGAGCGGCGCACGATGGTCTTCTTCGAGGCCCCCCACCGCCTGCCCGAGACCCTGACCGCCATGGCCGAGGCCTTCGGCGGCGACCGGCCCGCGGCGGTGTGCCGGGAGCTGACGAAGACCCACGAGGAGGTCCGCCGCGGCGGACTCGCCGAGCTCGCCGCGTGGACGGCCGGCCTGGCGAGGATCGGCGAGGTCACCCTCGTCGTCGCGGGCGCGGTGCCGGTGGCGGCCGACCCGGCGGACGCCGTGGAGGAGGTCCTGGCCCGCGTGGCGGCGGGAGAGCGGCTCAAGGACGCCGTCGCGCACGTCGCGGCGTCCGCCGGCGTGCCCAGGCGGGCCCTGTACGACGCGGCGCTCGTGGCCCGCCGCTGACTCGCGCGGGCCCGGGCCGCGGTCAGGCGCCGACCGGCTCCGAGCCGTCCCGGGCCGCGAACCGGCGCTCGGCGGCGGCCTTGGCGGGGCGCCACCAGGCCTCGTTCGCGCGGTACCACGCGATGGTGGCGGCCAGGGCGTCGCGGAAGTCGGCGCGGCGGGGCCGCCAGCCGAGCTCGGTGCGCAGCTTGGTGGCGTCGATGGCGTACCGCAGGTCGTGCCCGGGCCGGTCGGGCACGAGGTCGAAGGCGCCGGGCGGCTGGCCCATCAGCTCCAGGACCAGGGCGACGACCTCGCGGTTGCTGCGCTCGCCGTCGGCGCCGACCAGGTAGGTCTCCCCGACGCGCCCGCGCTCGAGGATCGCCCACACCGCGCTGTTGTGGTCCTCGACGTGGATCCAGTCCCGCACGTTGGCCCCCCGCCCGTACACCTGGGGGCGCACCCCGTCGATGACGTTGGTGATCTGGCGGGGGATGAACTTCTCGACGTGCTGGTAGGGGCCGTAGTTGTTCGAGCAGTTGGAGATCGTCGCGCGCACCCCGAACGAGCGCACCCAGGCGCGCACGAGCAGGTCCGAGGAGGCCTTGGTCGCCGAGTAGGGGCTGGAGGGGTCGTAGGGGGTGGTCTCGGTGAAGCGCCGGGGGTCCTCCAGCGCCAGGTCGCCGTAGACCTCGTCGGTGGAGACGTGGTGGTAGCGCACGCCGTGCTCGCGCACCGCCTGCAGCAGCGTCGTGGTGCCGACGACGTTGGTCCGCACGAACGGCCACGGGTCGACCAGGGAGGCGTCGACGTGGGACTCGGCCGCGAAGTGCACCACCGCGTCGCTGCGGGCGACGAGGCCCTCGACGAGGGCGGCGTCGGTGACGTCGCCGTGCACGAACGCGACGGCCTCCTCCACCGGGGCCAGGCACGAGCGGTCCCCGGCGTAGGTGAGGGCGTCGAGGACGGTCACCTCCACGTCCGGGCGCTCGCGCACCGTCTGGTGCACGAAGTTGGCGCCGATGAACCCGGCACCACCGGTCACGAGCAGTCGCATGCGGTCTCCTGGGGGATGGGGCGGCGGTCGGCCCGCGGAGGGCATCGGCAGGTCGGGCCCCGCTGTTGAGCGGCGGTGCGGCGCGAGCGGCCCGGCGCCCGGGCCTCAGCGGCCGTGGTCGAGCAGCCGCAGCAGGGACGCGCCGTAGCGCGAGCTGGCCAGCGCCCGCGCCCGCTGCTCCAGCTGCTCGTCGGTGATGAACCCGCGGCGCCACGCGACCTCCTCCGGGGAGCCGACGACGAGGCCCTGGCGCTCCTCCACCGCGCGCACGAACGCGCCGGCGTCCAGCAGGGAGTCGAAGGTGCCGGTGTCCAGCCACGCCGTGCCGCGCGGCAGGACCTCCACGTGCAGGCGCCCGGCGTCCAGGTAGGCCCGGTTGACGTCGGTGACCTCGTACTCCCCGCGCGCGGACGGCCTCAGGGCTGCGGCGATGGCGAGGACGTCGTTGTCGTAGAAGTACAGGCCCGGCACGGCGTAGCTGGACCGCGGCCTCGCGGGCTTCTCCTGCAGCGACACGGCGCGCCGGTGCTCGTCGAGCTCGACGACGCCGTACGCGCTGGGGTCGGCGACCCAGTACGCGAAGATCGCGGCGCCGTCGACGTCGGTGAAGCGCTCCAGCCGGGTGCCCAGGCCCGGCCCGTGGAAGATGTTGTCGCCGAGCACCAGGGCCACGGCGTCCGTGCCGACGAAGCCGGCGCCGAGGACGAACGCCTGCGCCAGCCCCTCGGGCCGCTCCTGCACGGCGTAGCTGATCGCGATGCCGAACTGGCTGCCGTCGCCGAGGAGGCGGGCGAAGGCGTCGGCGTCGTGCGGCGTGGTGATCACCAGGACGTCCCGGACGCCCGCCGCCATCAGCGTGGACAGCGGGTAGTAGACCATCGGCTTGTCGTAGACGGGCAGCAGCTGCTTCGACGCGCCCTGGGTGATCGGGTGCAACCTGGTGCCGGAGCCTCCGGCGAGGACGATGCCGCGCATGGGGCTGCAGTCTGGTCCCTGCGCCGGCGGCCTAGGGTGCGCGCATGCGATGCCTGGTGGTCGGCGCCGGCGGCATGCTCGGCCAGGACCTCGTCGACGTCCTCGCCGCGGCCGGCCACGCGGTGACGGCCGCGACGCGGGCGGACCTGGACGTGCTGGACGCCGGCGCGCTCGCCGGCGCCGTCCCCGGCCACGACGCGGTCGTCAACGCCGCCGCCTGGACCGCGGTGGACGACGCCGAGACCGCCGAGGGCGCCGCCTTCGCGCTCAACGCGCTCGCGCCGGCGCTGCTCGCGCGAGCGGCGTCCGCGGCGGGAGCGCGGCTGGTGCACGTCTCGACCGACTACGTCTTCGACGGCGCGGCCGGGCACCCGTACGCCGAGGACGCGCCGCCGGCTCCGCGCTCGGCGTACGGGCGCACCAAGGCGGCGGGGGAGTGGGCGGTGCGCGCGCACGCCCCCGACGCGCTCGTGGTGCGCACCGCCTGGCTGTACGGGGCGGGCGGGGCCTGCTTCCCGCGGACCATCGCGCGGCTGGCCGCCGAGCGCGGCGGGGTCAGCGTGGTCGACGACCAGGTCGGCCAGCCCACGTGGACGCGCGACGTCGCGGGCGTGGTGGCCGCGCTGCTGGAGGTCGGGGCGCCGGGCGGGGTCTACCACGCCACGTCCTCCGGGCGGACGAGCTGGCACGGGTTCGCGCGGGCCGTCGTGGCCTCCGCCGGGCTCCATCCGCAGCTCGTCGCCCCGACGACCAGCGCGGCGTTCGTGCGCCCCGCGGCGCGCCCGGCGTTCTCGGTGCTGGGGCACGGGGCGCTGCGGGCGGTGGGCGTCGAGCCGATCGGGCCGTGGGCGCAGCGGTGGGAGGCGGCGGCGCACGCCGTGCTCCAGGCCGTGCCCGGGCTCGGGCCGGGAGTCGCGCCGGGAGTCGCGCCGGGCGCCGGCGTGCGGGCCTAGGCTGGAGCGCCATGGAGTTCCGGCGGATCCAGGGGCTGCCGCCCTACGTCTTCACCATCATCGACGGGCTGAAGGTGCAGGCCCGCCGCGCCGGCCGGGACGTCGTCGACCTCGGCTTCGGCAACCCCGACCTGCCCTCCCCGGACAAGGCCGTGGAGAAGCTGTGCGAGGCCGCGCACAACGCGCGCAACCACCGGTACTCCTCCTCGCGCGGCATCCCCAAGCTGCGCGAGGCGGTCTCGGCCCTGTACGCCCGCCGGTTCGGCGTCCACCTCGACCCCGACACCGAGGTGATCAGCACGATCGGGGCCAAGGAGGGCTTCAGCCACCTGATGTGGGTGCTGCTGCAGCCCGGTGACGCGGCGCTGGTGCCCTCGCCGTCCTACCCCATCCACATCTGGGGGCCGTACTTCGCCGGTGCCGACGCCCGCCAGGTGCCCGTCGGCCCCAAGGACGCCGAGGGCAACGTCCACGACTACGTCGACAACGTGATGGAGGCGTGGGAGTACGGCTGGCCCAAGCCGCGCGTCGTCGTCCTGTCCTTCCCGCACAACCCGACCACGGCCACGACGACGCTGGCCGACCTGCAGCGCCTCGTCGACTGGGCGCGCGAGCGCGACGTCGTCCTCGTGCACGACTTCGCCTACGCCGACACCGTCTTCGACGGGGTGGAGCCGCCGTCGATCCTGCAGTGCGAGGGCGCCGAGGACGTCGCCGTCGAGCTGTACTCGATGACGAAGTCGTACTCGATGGCCGGCTGGCGGGTCGCGTTCCTCGTCGGGAACCGCGAGGTGGTCGCCGCGCTGACCAAGCTCAAGTCGTACCTGGACTACGGCACCTTCCAGCCGATCCAGATCGCGGCGACCGTGGTGCTCAACGAGGAGGTCGACCACCCCTCGCAGGTCAGCGCCGTGTACCGGTCGCGGCGCGACGCGCTCGTGGAGGGGCTGGCGCGCGCGGGCTGGGAGATCCCCACCCCGAGGGGGACGATGTTCGCCTGGGCGCGCATCCCGGAGCCGTACGCGGAACTGCGCTCGATCGACTTCGCGAAGCTGCTCGTGGAGGACTGCGACGTGGCGGTCTCCCCGGGTGTCGGCTTCGGCCCGCAGGGCGACGACTACGTCCGCTTCGCGCTCATCGAGAACGAGCAGCGCATCGCGCAGGCCGCGCGGCAGCTGCGCAGGGGGCTGCCGAAGCTCGGCTAGGCGCACCGCCCGGGCACCTGCTGGAGAGCCGGGCACCGCAGCGAGCAGGCGTCTGCGCGTGACGAGGTGATCGCCGTCCCTGCGGTGGATCAGGCCGATCGCCCCTCGGCGACGTCGCCGCCGTCCTACAGTTCCCAACGTCGTCACAGCGATCTCTGTGGCGGCAGGGCCACCCAGTGCCGCGTGTCCCGATCCGTGTCGGGCGGGCGCATGCGGGGGTCTTTTGTCTGCTGTTTCCAAGGTCGCGTCAACGGGCCGTGATGCGGCTTCGTCGTCCCGAAACGCCATGCCGATGCCGCCGTCGGACGGCGAGAAGCACTGGTACATGGGTCGGCAGCACCGTTGGTTGCTGCTGGCGCAGGCCTTGTCCTTCGCGCTCATCGCCTACAGCATTGCGCGCTTCGCCACTGCGGACACTCGGCTGCTGCTCTTCTTGGTGCCCGTCGCGCTGTACTCCGTGACGCTGCTCATCTCATCGCTGAGCGGCGCTCGGAAGAAGCGGACCTCACTTGCTGACCACCGATCGCGCGTGCGCACCTACAGGCCCAGCGCATGGCCGACCGTCGACGTCTTCCTCCCGACGGCGGGGGAACCTCTCGAGGTGCTGCAGAACACCTACCACCACGTGAGCCGCATGCAGTGGCCGGCGACGCTGGAGGTCTACGTCCTCGACGACGGAGCCCGCGACGACGTGAGAGCGCTGGCACACGAGCACGGATTCCACTACCTCAGCCGGAGCGATCGCGGACGCCTGAAGAAGGCGGGGAACCTCCGGTTCGGCTACGAGCACAGCAGCGGCGACCTCATCGCCATCTTCGATGCCGACTTCGTTCCGAGGCCGGACTACCTCTCCGAGCTGGTTCCCTACTTCGACGAACCGGACATCGGGATCGTCCAGTCACCTCAGTTCTTCGACGCGCCCAAGGGCATGCACTGGCTGCAGCGCTGTGCCGGTGCGACGCAGGAGCTGTTCTACCGCTGGATCCAGCCCGCCCGTGATCGCGCACGTGCGGCGATCTGCGTGGGGACGTGCGCCATCTACCGCCGTGCAGCGCTGGAGCAGTCGGGCGGCTTCGCACAGATCGGTCACTCGGAGGACGTGCACACCGGGGTCAACCTGATGAAGGCGGGCTTCCACGTCAGGTACGTTCCCGTCCTGGTGGCCAAGGGGTTGTGCCCCGACACCCTGGCGGGCTTCCTCAACCAGCAGTACCGCTGGTGCACGGGCTCGATGAGCCTCCTGGCCGACAAGAGCTTCCACGCAGCTGAGCACATCAGGCCCAAGCAGCGCATCTGTTTCTGGGCGGGTTTCCTGTACTACATCTCGACTGCGCTCAACGCCTTCGTGGCTCCTCTTCCAGCTCTCGCGATGCTCTACGTCCTGCCGCAGTGGGTGGAGCCGATGAACAGCATCTGGCTCGTCGGCGCGCTGTGCCTGTGGCTGTTCGTCCTGCCGGCGCTCATGAAAGGGCGCTGGCGGATAGACGTGTTGCGCGTGCAGCTGTTGTACTCGTTCGCCCATGCCGTGGCGATCTTCGACATCGTGACGGGACGGACCAAGGAGTGGGTGGCGACGGGCACGGCGAACGGCCGTTCCACGCCGCTGGCGACGACGATCTCCCGTACCGCCAAGGTCTACGTGGGTGTTACGCAGGTCCTCATCTACGTGGGCCTCGTCCGCGGAACCTGGCTGTACGGCCTCCACGAGTACTGGGCCATGATCGCCCTGGCCGTGCTCGGCGCGTACGTCCACCTGCCCCTCCTGACCCTCAGGGCTGCGCCGCAACCGGTGGTGGCCCCTTCGATCACCGCTCCCGCAGGGATGATCAGGCTGCCGGAGACTGCGGTCGTCAGCGCCCCCGGCGTCATCGCGCTCCCTGACGAGGAGAGTGCGCTGACCATGGCGAAGGGCGCGTCAGCACCGGCTGACCTGCGGGAGCGCGGCTCGGCAGCGGGAGCCGCTGTGGTCCCGCCTCCCCGGCGGATCGACGTACAGGCTCCTGGCTCTCCGCACCCGCACAGCGCCATCAGCTCGCGCCCGACAGCCGGTGTCGCCTCCACTGATGGGGCCGTTCCGCCGGATCGGCGACACGGACCTGGGCACTTCAGGGCGGACGTCCAGGGTCTGCGCGCCGTCGCGGTGATCCTCGTCATCCTCTACCACTCCGGTGTTCCTCGCGTCACCGGCGGCTACGTGGGCGTGGACGTCTTCTTCGTCATCTCCGGGTTCCTCATCACCGGCCAGCTCGTTCGTGAGATGCGTGGCACGGGGAGGATCGACCTGCTGTCCTTCTACGGACGCCGCGCTCGCCGCCTCCTGCCGCCGGCAGCGCTCGTGCTCCTCACGACCGTGGTCGCCTTCCGCCTCTGGGGGCCGATGCTGCAGATCGAGGGCGTGGCCCTCGACGCCTTGTTCGCAGCGGTCTACGCGCTCAACTACCGCCTGGCGGTCCAGGGCGTCGACTACCAGCGAGCGGCCGGCCCGGAGTCGCCGCTGCAGCACTTCTGGAGCCTGGCGGTCGAGGAGCAGTTCTACATCCTGTGGCCTGTCGTGCTCATGGCCTGTTGCTGGGTGGCACGGCGGCACCGAACAGCTGTGATCACGGCCGTGTTGAGCTTGATCTGTGCCGTCTCGTTCTACTGCTCCGTGACCACGACGACGCAGAACGCACCGCTCGCGTACTTCAGCTTGCAGACGCGCGCGTGGGAGCTCGCTGCTGGGGCCCTCGTGGCCTTGGTAGCAGGGCGCTTGAGCGTCATCCCTCGCTCGATCGCTGCTGTGATGTCGTGGTCAGGGTTGGCGGCGATCCTGTGGTCAGGCCTGTCCTACAGCAGCGACACGCCGTTCCCCGGAACAGCCGCCCTCGTGCCCGTCCTGGGTGCTGCCGCCGTCATCGCAGCCGGTGGCCGGCAGGGCCGACTGAGCGCTGATCGTGTGCTGGCGCGGCGTCCCGTGCTGGCCATCGGCGATGTCTCGTACGCCTGGTACCTGTGGCACTGGCCGCTGATCGTCATCGTCCCGAGCGTGTACGGACGCACCTTCCAGTGGTGGGAACTCGCTGAGCTGTCCGTGGTGGCCCTCGCGCTGGCCGTGCTGACCTACTGGATCATCGAGTCGCCGAGCGCGCACGCGCGCCTGCGCACCCCGTCGTGGCTGGGGGTCGGAACGGTCCTCAACGGGGCTGTCGCTCTGACCGCCGTGTTAGTGCTCGTGACTGTTCCGGTGCTCGTCGGCAGCGGTCGCCCCGCCGTCGCTCTCACCCTGGACCGGTCTGACATCCAAGGCGTCAAGAACGCTGTGGCGGAGGGCACGTCGATCTCGGCGGCTCCGAGCAACCTCGAGCCCGGCCTCGCGGTGGTGAAGGACGACCAGCCTCGATCAACGGCGGACGGGTGCCATGCGGGTTTCCTGGTCGTCCACCAGGGGGACTGCGTCTACGGGGATGCGGATGGTGAGCGCACCATGGTGCTCGTCGGGGATTCCCATGCGCAGCAGTGGCTTCCCGCGCTCGATCGGCAGGCGCAGGCCGCGCGCTGGCGAGTCGTGAGCTGGACGAAGGCGGCATGCCCGATGGCAGATGTGGACGTTCACAGCAAGGAGCTGCAGCGCACCTATTCCGAGTGCTCGGAGTGGCGGGAGCGCACGATCGGGCGCATTGCTGAGCTCCACCCGGACGTCGTGGTGGTGGCCCAGAGCGATGCGGTGCCGGGAACGCAGGTGAGCAACCTCGACTGGGCCGAGAAGACCGTCATGACCGTGGAGCGTCTCAGGGCGGTCGACCTGCCGGTGTACTACCTCTTGGACACGCCCTATCCGGGTCAGGACGTGTCGGACTGCGTCGCGAAGAACCTGCAGGACGTGGGGTCGTGCGTGTTGCCTCGGAACCTCGCATGGCCGTACAGCGGCAGGCACGAGACCATGGCCGAGACGCTGTCCATGGCCAACGTGGCACTGGTGGAACCGGCCGACTGGTTCTGCACCGTCTCCGACTGTCCGGCGGTCGTCGGGAACATGCTGGTGTACCGCGACGACAGCCACATCTCCACGAGCTACAGCGCTTGGCTCGCTCCCATGTTCGCGCCGCTGTTCCGGTGAACCGCCGAGCTGGTGCTCACCGGCGCCGCTGCAGGCCCTCGACGAGCTGGGTGACGATGGTGCGGGCGAAGAGGTCGGTCAGGGGCTGGTCGCGGCTGAGCAGGCGGTAGTACACCGCTCCGCCGAGCTGGTCGACGACGGCCTCGGCGTCGAGGTCCTCGCGCAGCTGCCCGCGGGCGCGGGCGCGGTCGAGGGCCTGCACGGCCAGCGCGCGGCGCGGGCCGGAGTACAGGGTGCGGAAGGCGGTGGCCAGGTCGGGGTCGGTCTGGGCCGCGCCGAGCAGCTCGGCGACGACCCTGCCGGCCGGGGTGGTGGTGAGCAGGTGCACCAGGGCCCGGATCTGGGCGGTGAGGTCGGCGGTGATGTCGCCGGTGTCGGGGAAGGCCAGGGTGGCCTCCACGGCGTGGAAGTAGCCGTCGAGGGCGAGCGCGCCCCGCGACGGCCACCACTTGTAGATCGTGGCCTTGCTGGTGGCGGACTCGGCGGCGACGCGCTCGATGGTGAACGCCCTCATGCCCTCGGTCAGCAGCAGGTGACCGGCCGCTGCGAGGACCTCGCGGCGGACCTGGGCCGCCGGGCGGCGAGCTCGCCGATGCGTGCGGGGAGCGCTGTCAGCCGGAGCGGTGTCGGCCGGGGGCTGGCTCATGGCGTCCTCCTCGCGGATGGGCCGGACCGGTCCATCCTCTCCTGTAGACGGGCCGTTCACACTGTGGTTCTGTATGAACGTACCGTTCACAACAGCGGCCGATCCGGCCGGGGGAGGACCACCGATGGAGCACGGCACCGGCACCAGCACCGGAGGGCGCGCTGAGGAGAACGTCGCGGTCGTCCGCGACCTGATCGCCCGGTTCTTCAACGGGCACGACACCTCCATCGCCAGCCGGTTCTTCACGCCCGACCTGCACTGGCACGGAGGCAGCGTCGGAGACGTCCGGGGCAGGGAGGACTACGCCGCGGTGATGGACCTGTTCTTCACCGCGCTGCCCGACGTGCAGGCCACCGAGCAGCAGCTGATCGCCGACGAGGACCAGGTCGCGGCCCGCTTCACGGTGACCGGGACCCACCGGGGCGCGCTGTGGGGCCTGGAGCCCAGCGGCGAGCGCGTGGAGTGGCTGGCGATCATGACCTACCGCTTCGTCGACGGGAGGATCGCCGAGCAGTGGGCGGCCGAGGACTGGGTGGCGATCCTGCGCGACGTCGGCGCGCTGACCCCGCCGTGGGTGCGGACCGGGATCGGGGAGCCGGCCCGATGAGCCCGAAGGCAGCGGCCGGGACGCCCTACCGTCCGGTGGTGTCCTGAGCGACGATCCTGGACGATCCTGGACGAGCCTGGACGACGAGCCCGAGGAGCCGCTGCCGTGTCCGACCGCCCGCCGCTGCCGCCGTTCACCGCGGCGACCGCCCAGCAGAAGGCCCGCGCGGCCGAGGACGCCTGGAACAGCCGCGACCCCGAGCGGGTGGCGCTGGCGTACACGGAGGACACGGTGTGGCGCAACCGCGCGGAGTTCCTCACCGGCCGGGCGCAGGTCGTGGAGTTCCTGCGCCGCAAGTGGGCGCGCGAGCTGGACTACCGGCTGGTCAAGGAGGTGTGGGCCCACGGCGACGACCGGATCGCCGTGCGCTTCGCCTACGAGTGGCACGACGACAGCGGCACCTGGTTCCGCAGCCACGGCAACGAGAACTGGGAGTTCGACGAGCACGGGCTGATGCGCCGGCGCCTGGCGAGCATCAACGACCAGCCCGTGGCCGAGGCGGAGCGCAAGCTCCGCTGGCCGCTGGGCCGGCGTCCCGAGGACCACCCGGGCCTGAGCGAGCTGGGGCTGTAGCCGGCGCCCGGGCCGAAGACCCGAGCCGGCCGGAGGCGCGGCGGTGAGACCTGGTCGACGCGCAGTGACGAGGCGCCCGCGCTGTGCCGTACGGTGGCGCGCGTGATCCGGGCCCTGCCCCGACCGGGGGCCCGCGGGCCCGGCAGGGACGACCGAGGCGCGCGACCGGACGTCCTGGGGGTGGTGCGGGCGTGATCTTCGTGACCAAGTTCGACCCCTTCACCTCCAGCAGCGGCGGCGCCTCCCGCACCCGGGCCGTGCTCGGCGCCTACGCGGCGCGGGGCGCGGTGCCCTCGCGCCTGGTGGCGCTGGAGAGGTTCTCCCGGGACCGCCTGCGCAGCGACGTCCCCGTCGAGCGGCACCGCCAGGACGCGTGGGACCTGCTCCTGGGCCTGGCGCGGTCGCGGTCGGCGACCACCGCGCGGTACTACTCGCGCCGGCTGGCCTCGGCGCTGGCCGACCTGCCCGACGACGTCCCGCTGCACGTGGACTACTCCCACATGCTGGTCAACGTCCCGGCGCGCTCGCGGGCGCGGGCGGTCGTGGACTGCCACAACGTCGAGAGCGAGCTCGTCGCGCAGGCCGCCCAGCAGGCGCGGCCCGGCTGGCGGCGAGCGCTGCTCGCCCTCGAGGCCCACCTGCTGCGCGCCTTCGAGCGGCGCGCCCTGGGGCGGGCGCGGGTGCTGCTGTGCTGCTCGGCGGAGGACCGCGAGCGCCTGGCGGCCTGGGCGCGGGACGTGCGGGTCTTCCGCAACGGCGCCGAGCGGATGGCCGTGGCCAAGCGGCCGGAGACCAGGGCGCTGTTCGTCGGCACCGTGGCGTGGGGCCCCAACCGCCGCGGGCTGGTGTGGTTCCTGCGCGAGGTCTGGCCGCTGGTGGTGCGGCAGCTGCCCGGCGCGGCCCTCGACGTCGTCGGGGCCGACCCCTCGGCCGACGTGCGCGCCGCCGCCGCGAGCACGTCCGGGGTGGTCCTGCACGGCTTCGTCCCGAGCCTGGAGCCGCTGTACGAGACCGCGGCGGTGTCCGTGGCCCCCCTGCTCGAGGGCAGCGGCTCCCGGCTGAAGATCCTCGAGAGCGTGGCCGCGGCGACGCCGGTGGTCAGCACGCCCCGGGGGGCCGAGGGCATCGACGCGGACGGCGTGACCGTCGTCGAGGGGGCCGAGCCCTTCGCGTCGGCGGTCGTCGCGGCCCTGCGGGAGCCGGTGGTGCTCTCCCCGGACGTCGTGACCTCCGTCTCCTGGGACCGTGACGCACCGGTGTTCGACGACCTCGCCGCGCCCCGCGCGCGCGGCGGGGACGAACCGGACGAACCGGACAGGCCCGACTAGGACGGCGCGCCGACTTCCCCTACTCTCTGGTGCGTGCCTATCACGTCAAGTGATCGACATGTCCCGTGACGGTCCAGACTCGAGCGCCCGCAGGGCAGCCCGTGTCGCGCAGCGCGCGAGCCGGCTCCCGTCGACCCCGGTCCCGTCGGGCGCTCACCGGGCTGGTGCTGGGAGGCGCGGCGCACGCCGCCGGGCTCGTGCTGCCCGCCGTGTTCCCGCTGGCCCACGCCCGCACCGAGCACGGGCCGTCGTGCGGACCCGTCCAGACGATCGACGTCGTCATCGCGGCCTACCTGGAGTCCACCGTGATCGGCGCGGCGGTGCGCAGGCTGCGCAGGGACCTGGCGCGGTACGGCGGCGGGCGGGTGGTCGTCGTCGCCAGCGACCGGGCGACGTTCGACGCGGCCCACGAGGCTGACGTGCGCCTCCTGCAGCCGCGCAGCGGCAAGGCCTCGGCGATCAACGCCGGGGTCGAGACGTGCTCGGCCGACGTCGTCGTCCTCACCGACGCCAACTGCGAGATCAGGCCCGAGAACTGGCCCGACCTCGTGCGGGAGGCCCTGTGCCGGGGGGTGGGGCTCCTGAGCGCGAACAAGACCGAGGAGGCCGGGGAGGGCCTCTACTGGCGCTACGAGCGGACGGTCAAGCAGCTGGCGTCGCACCGCACCGGCTGCCTGGCGGTCGTCGGGGAGTTCCTGGCGCTGCGCCGCCGGGACTTCCGCCGGATCCCCACCACGGCCGTGAACGACGACCTGTGGCTGGCGATCGACGTGGGAGCGCGGGGAGGGCGGGTCGAGACCCATCCCGCGATCGTCACCACGGAGCCGGCGGCCCCGCCGGAGGAGCAGTGGGGCCGCCGCACGCGGATCATGGCCGGGCAGCTGGAGCTCATGCGGCAGCAGCGGGGCCAGCTGCTCAGGACCGCCGCGGGCCGCCACCTGCTGGTGCACAAGTGGTACCGCAGCACCGTCGGCGCCGGTGCCTTCTGGGTCGCGACAGCAGCGGCGACGGCGCTGCTGCCGGCTCCCCTGCGGCTCCCGGTGCTCGGCTCCCTGGCGTCGGCGGTGCGCGACTACCGCGCGGGCACCCGGCGGTCGAGGTTCCTGCCCTCCAGCGCGGTCTCCTACGCGGGCATGCAGGCGGTGCCGCTCGAGGTGGCCCGGCAGCGGGTCCTGCGCGGGCTCAGGCGGGTGCCGGAGCCGGCGCAGCACCACCTGTGGCGCAAGGTCACCCGCTGACCGGGCAGCTGCCCGGGCCGGCGGGCTCCTCGTTCCCGTTCCGGTGCCACCCGCGTTACCGTGCGTGTCTGGCCCGTACCGCGGGACCTGTCGGTCTCACGCCGGGAGCGCCGGCCGAGCGCCGGCCGAGCGCCGCACGGCGCCGCGGGCGGGCACCCGGTGGTCGCGGCCTCCCGGGGGCCGGTCGAGCGAGGCGACGTGACGTGACGGAGGAGCGATGCCGGTGGTGGCGGTGGCTGCGCTCGGCGTCGCCGCCGTCGCCGTGGCCTTCTGGGCCCTGCTCACCGCGGAGCGGACCGGTCGCCGGGAGGTGACCCTCCTGGTCGTCCTCGGCCTCGTGGTGCTCGACACGCTCCTGTACCCGTCCTACGGGACGACGTCGGGGCTCCTGCAGCCGTCCCTGGGCGGGTCCTCGTTCGACCTCGCGACCTGCGTGGCGGTGCTGGCGCTGGGCGCCAGGGCCCTCGCGCCCAGCGCCCGCACCGCCGCGCCGCGCCGGATCGGCCCGTCGGAGGTGCTGTGGGCGGCCTTCCTGACGTGGACGGCGGCAGCGGGGGTGCGCGGCGCGCTGGCGGGGCACGACCTGAGGTCGGTGCTCTACGAGGGGACCGTGGTGCTCCACGTCGGCCTGGTCGCCGTCCTGGCGGCCGGGACGCCGCTGCACCGCCTGGCCGGCCCGCTGGCGCGCGCGGCGGCGGTGCTGGCGCCCGTGGCCCTGCTCCTCGGCGGTCTGGACGCGGCGGGGCTGGCGATCGACGTGGACCTGCCGCTGCTGCCCGGGGCGACCGTCAGGGAGCTGGGCCCGGACGCCGTCACGGTCCTCGCGGCGGTCGGTGCGCTCGCCGCGGCCGTGACGCTGACGAAGCCGGACCACCGGGTCCCGGGGCTCCTCAGCGCCCTGGTGCTGCTCGCCTCCCCGCTGCTCCTGGAGCAGCGCGCCGCCTGGCTCAGCGCGCTGACGATGCTGGCGGTGCTCGGGCTCGTCGCCGTCCTGCCGTCGGCGTCCCCCGCCGCGGCCCTGCGGGCGCGGGGAGGGGAGACCCTGACCGCGGTCGCCGTGCTGGGCGCCCTCCTGGCCGGTGCGCTCGTGTGGAGGGTCGCCGGCGGCCGGGGGTTCGACGTCACCGCCCGCATCGCCGAGACGCTCGGCAGCACGGCCAAGCAGCAGTCCGCGGCCTCGCGCACCAACCAGTGGGACCAGGCCCTGGCGGTGGCGGCCGAGCACCCGCTGCTCGGCTCGGGGCTGGGGACGACGTACCAGTACTTCGAGGAGGGGCCGCGGCAGCTGGTGAGCTCGGACATCACCCACAACATCCTCCTCGACGTGCTCCTGCGCTCCGGGGCCGTCGGCGTGGTGCTGCTGCTCCTGGCCGTCCTCGCCGGCGCGGTCGCGGGGGCGAGGACGCTGCGCTCCGCGGCGGCCACCCCGGCGAGGGCGATCGCGGCGGGGGCCACCGCGGTCCTCCTGGGGCTGCTCGCCAAGGGCATGGTCGAGTCGATCTTCGAGAAGCACCGCCTGGCCGTCGTCCTCGGCGTCGCCGTCGGCCTCGTGCACGCCGCGTGGTCGCAGGCGAGGACGCACCGCCACCCCGGCGCGCAGCCGGGACCCGCGGGCCTCGACGCCGGCCGGGACGCGACGCCCCTGACGACCGCGAGCTCGAGGAGCGCAGCGTGGAGCTGAAGCAGATCGGACGCGCCCTGCGCCGCCAGGGCGCCGTCGCCCTGGCGGCCTTCGCCGTCGTCGTCCTCGCCATGGCGCTGGCCGCGGTGACGACGAGCGCCCGGTACACCTCCGCCACCACGCTGTACGTGCAGCCCACGTCGGCCGAGGGCGCGACCGGGTCGGTCGCCGCGGTGCAGTTCCTCATGCCGGCGCTGGAGGAACTCGTCACGTCGGCGCCGACGCGCGAGCAGGTGGCAGCGG
Organism: Quadrisphaera sp. DSM 44207; assembly: GCF_900101335.1. Classification (NCBI taxonomy): domain Bacteria; kingdom Bacillati; phylum Actinomycetota; class Actinomycetes; order Kineosporiales; family Kineosporiaceae; genus Quadrisphaera; species Quadrisphaera sp. DSM 44207. The sequence continues at coordinate 226,191 of NZ_FNKA01000003.1, forward strand.
CGGTGCCGCAGGTCGCGCAGCAGGCGGACTGGACGGTGGACGGGAGCGCCGACCCCGGCACGGGCCTGCTGCGCATCGAGGTGGTCTCCACCGACCGGGACGTCCCGCTGCCCGTCGCCGACGCCTACACCACCGTGGTGCAGGGCTACGCGCAGTCGGTGTCCACCCCCGTGCTGGTCTCGGTCATCGACCCTCCGGGCGCGCCGACCAGCGACACCCGGATCCGCGTGGCGAGCCTGCTCGTCTCCGGGGTCGTGCTCGGCCTGATCGCCGCGGTGCTCGTCGGCCTGCTCGTCGACCGCCTGCGCACCCCGCGCCGCCTCGCCGACACCATCCGCGACCGCCTGGGCGTGCCGGTGCTCGGGGAGGTCCCCCGCGTGCCGCGGCGCGCCGCGGACGCGAGCCCCCGGGTGGTCTTCGAGCGCGACGACCAGCCGGTCGTCGACGCGTTCATGCAGCTGCGGACGAACCTCGAGATCCAGATGGACCGCACGCAGGTGCGCAGCCTGGCGGTGACCGCCGGCGCGCAGACGGAGGAGCGGGTCGTGATCACGGCCAACCTCGCCTGGAGCCTCGCCTCGGCCGGTCGCACGGTCCTCCTCGTCGAGGCCGACCTGCGCGGCGGCGTGCTGGGCGCGGTGATGGCGCCCTCGGTCGCCCCCACCCGCCCCGACGGCCCCGCCGCCGCCCTTCCCCAGGCGGAGCGGACGACCCTCGAGGCGCTGTCCTTCCTCCCCGCGGACGGCCTGCGCCGCACGGCGGTCGACAGCACGGGCACCGCCTCGTCGAGGATGCACCCCTCCGAGGTGGTCACCACGGGCCTGCCCGCCCTGGTCGCCTCCTCCCGGGCGGACGGACCCCTGCTGGTCGTCGACTCCCCGCCGATCGGGTGGTCGGGGGAGGGCAACTACGTCGCCGCCAAGGTCGACGCGGTGCTCCTCATCGCCGACGGACGCCGCTCCGGCGCCGACGAGCAGGTCTCCCGCATGGTCGACCAGGTGCACGACGCCGGAGGCTCCGTGATCGGGGTGGTGCTCAGCAACGCCCGTCCGCCGCGGCGCGACGAGCGCAGGAAGCAGCGCCTGGTGCGGGCGCGCCACGCGGAGGAGGGCGGGCGCGAACCCCTCCCGCGTCGCGAGCGGCACCGCGAGCTGCAGCCGCAGCGCCCTCCCGCCTCGTGAGCCCTCCCGACCGCGGCGCGGACGCCGCCCCGCGCGGCGCCGGGTCCGCTCCGGAGCTGACCGTCGCCTCGCTGAGCACCCAGTGCTGGGGCGCCGAGGAGAGCCTGCTCACCCTGCTCCGCCACGCTCCCGTGCGGGCGCGGGTCGTGGCGCCCGAGGGGGAGCTGCTCGAGCGCGCGCGCAGCCAGGGGCACGAGGTCCTCGTCCTGGACGACCCCGTCGTCCTGCGCCTGGGCGAGATCGGCGTCGGGGTCGGGGCGCCGCAGGTCCCGCCGCTGCTGGCACGGGCGGCCGCGCGCCTGGCGCGACGACCGATCTGGAACGGCGGCACCGTCGTCAGCTTCAGCATGTGGCTGCACCCGCCGCTCGCCGCGGCGGGCCGGCTGCGGCGCCGCCCCGTCGCCCTGGACCTGCACGACGGGCCGTTCAGCAGGGCGGGGGCGGCGCTGCAGGCCCAGGCCGCCTTCCTCGCCACCCGCAGCGTCGCGGTGAGCCGGACCGCGCTCGGGCACGTGCGGCGCTGGCCGCAGCGGCGCACGACGGTCGTCCCCCGACCGGTCGAGCTCCCCGGCGACCTCCCGGCGCCGCACCGGGGCCCGCCCGGCGAGGACGCGCCCGCAGCGGGGCTGCGCGCCGTCCTCGTCGGCCGCCTCGACCCCGAGAAGCGGGTCGAGGTGGCCCTGGAGGCCCAGCGCAGGGCCCTGGCCGCCGGCACCAGGATCGACCTGGACGTCGTCGGGGCACCCCTGCGCGGCAGCGGCGACCTGGAGGACCTGCGGCGGGCCTGGCCCGACGCGCGCTTCCACGGGCGCCAGCAGCACGGCGCGACCCTGCGCCTGGTCGCGGCCGCCGACGTGCTGGTCAGCACCGCCACCGGGGAGGCGTTCGGGCGCACGGTCGTCGAGGCGGCCCTGCTCGGCGTGCCGTCCGTCGTCATGGGCGGCGGGCCCGCCGACCTCGTCGCGGACGGGCGGACGGGCTTCCTCACCCGCGGGGACGACGCGGCGGCCCTGGCCGAGCGGTTCCTCGTCCTCGCCGGCCAGCGCGAGCGCGTGCGAGAGGTCGGGGCGAGCGCGAGGACCGAGCTCGGCCGGCTCTGCGACCCGGGCCGGGTGGCGCGGCGCTGGACGGCGGCCGTGGCCGGAGCGCCCGCAGGAGCCGGGGGCCGGGCCGGCGAGGGGAGCGCGCAGCCGTGATCGAGGTCGTCGTCGCCAACGAGTACGACCTGCGGGACAACGTCGAGCGGTTCCGGGCGGGTCGGTACGCGCGGCACCTGCTCTTCGGCGTCCAGCGGCTGCAGCCGCCGGGCTTCCGCGCGCGCCTGGTGGGGGAGTCCCTGCCCGGCGTCCTCAACCGGCGCCCGATCCGCTTCCTCGTCACGAACGTCCGCGCGGCCTGGGCCGGTCAGCGGGCCGACGTCGTGTACTCGACCTTCACCTACGGCGCCGTCCTCGCCGGCCTGGTCCGCACGGTCACCCGCCGTCCCCGCCGGGTGGTCACGGTGCTGCACGGGCTGCCGCGGCTGCTGGCCCGGCACCCGCGCCTGTTCCGGCTGCTCTACGGCGGTCACGACGCGCTGGCGTTCCTCAGCCCCACCGACCTGGACGCCGTGCGCGCCCACCTCCCGGCGCGCCAGCAGGCGACCTGGGTGCCGTGGGGGCCCAGCCAGGCGTGGGCCGAGGCGGTGGGCGCCCGCTCGGGCGCGGCCTCCGGCGGCGCGCCGTTCGCCCTGGCCGTCGGGCGCAGCAAGCGGGACTGGGACACCCTGCGGCGAGCGCACGAGCACGGCGGCTTCCCGCTCGTCGTCGTGGCCGGCGCGGACTGCCCGCTGCAGGACGGGCCGCGCCTGGCGGTCCACAAGCCCGCTGCCGGTCAGCGCGAGGCCCTCCCGCTGGCCGACCTCACGGCGCTCTACCGCGAGGCCTCGGTCGTCGTCCTCCCGCTGGTGGAGGACACGAGCCTGAACGGCCTGACCGCGCTCGGGGAGGCGCTGGCCAGCCGCAGCACGGTGGTGATGACGAGGACGCCCGCCATGCGGGGCGTCGCGGCCCAGCACGGCCAGTGGGTGGTCCTGGTCCCGCCGCAGGACCCCGCGGCGCTGGCCGGCGCCGTCGCCCGAGCCCTGGCCGCGGGCCCTCCCGACGCGGAGCTGGCGCTGCCCACCGCCGAGCGGTTCGAGGCGGTGGTCCTCGGGCTGATCAGGGGTCCCGAAGACGGTCCGCGCACGCCCTGACGACCACGCGAAGTGACTTTCGGAAATACAAAGTCAACGCAGAGTGACTATCTCGACGATGTCGGACACCTGCGCCCGTCGGCGGCATTCTCGCCGTCGGCTGACTCGGCTACCCTCTGTTCACCGACGGCAGCGGGAGGTGCACGTGGTCCGCCAGCAGGTCGCCCAGTACCTCAAGCGGGAGAACCCGCTGACGTGGCGGTGGGTCTTCAACGCCGGTCCCACCCTCGAGCACGCGAAGGACCCCGCGCCCCTGTCCCCCGCGGGGGCCCGGGCGGTGGAGGAGCTGCGCGCGAACGGCGCCGCGATGACCACCGTGCGCGACCTCATGGGCTCCGACGAGTGCTTCCAGCGGATCCTCGACCAGGCCGACCGGCTGATCGCCGACGGCGCCGAGCGCATCGCCGAGCGCCGGGCCCGGATGGTCAGCGGGGACCACGAGGCGAAGGTCAAGCCCTTCGTCGTGGAGCTCCTGCGCGAGCGGCCCCAGCCGCCGGCGCAGAACGCCGTGCTGGCCCTGGCGTCGGCCCCGGCGTTCAAGGGGGTGGCCGAGCACTACCTGCGGATGCGCCTGGCCGTGCGCGACACCGACATCTGGCTGAACCTGCGCACGGACGGCGAGGCCGCGTACTCCCAGCGCTGGCACCGCGACATGCCGCAGGACCACCGCATCGTCAAGGCGTTCGTCTTCCTGCGCGACGTCACCCCGGGCAACGGCCCGACCCAGGTCGTCCTGGGCACCCACCGCGCCCAGGGGCGCCGCCTGGACGTGGGCACCACGGAGTTCGACGGGTTCGGGCACCGGATCCCGGACGAGGAGGTCGACACCCGCCTCGCCGGGTGGGAGCGCTTCGTCGCCACGGGCACGGCGGGCTCGGTGCTCTTCGCGGACACCCGCAGCATCCACCGCGGCGGCCTCGCCTCCACCGACGACCGGCTGCTCGCCCAGGTCCAGTACGCCACCCGGTCGTGGGGCTGACCGCCGGGTGCGCGTCCTCGTCGTGGCGGATGAGCTGCAGCCGCACGGCGGCGCCGAGCGCAGCCAGGTCGACGTCGCCGAGGGGCTCGCGCGCCGCGGCCACGCCATCGACCTCGTCCACCGGGGCGACGGCCCCTTCCGCCGGCGCTACGAGCGCTTCGCCACCTCGATCACGCGGGTGGGCGCGGTGCAGGGAGACGGCTCGCGCCGCACGGACGCGCAGCTGCTGGCGGCCGCCGTCCGCTGCGCCCCGACCGCGGGCCGGGTCGACTGCGTCTACGTCAACAGCGCGCGGGTGACCTTCTTCGGGGCCCTGCTCGCCGCCCCGCGGCGCAGGGCGCTCGTGTGCCACCTGCGCCTGCCCCAGCCGCCCGCGCGGTCGGTGAAGAACCGCCTCGGCATGGCGGCCGTGACCCGCTTCGTCGCGGTCTCGGAGCACACCCGCGACGTCCACGTCGCCGACGGCGTCGACCCGGGGGTCGTCGACGTCGTCCACAACGGCATCGACACGGCGACCTTCCGGCCCGCCGAGCCGGCCGAGCGCGCCGCTGCCCGTGCCGCCCTGGGCCTGTCGGCGTCCGCGTTCGCGGTGCTCTACGCGGGCCGCCTGGACCCCGCCAAGGGACCGGACGTGCTCCTGCGCGCGTGGCGGGACGGCCACGGGATGCCCCCGGAGCGGACCCTGCTGGTCGCGGGGGCGCCCCGGGAGCACGGCGGCGAGCAGGCCGACGCCTACGTGCGGAGCCTGCGCGAGCTGGCGTCCGGGACCGACGTGCGGTGGCTGGGGCGGCGCGACGACCTGGCACCGCTGCTCGCCGCCGCGGACGCCGTCGCGGTGCCCAGCGTGTTCGAGGAGCCCTTCGGCCGGGTCGTGGTCGAGGGCATGTCGTCCGGGCTGCCCGTGGTGGCGAGCGCGACGGGAGGGATCCCGGAGATCCTCTCCGGCTTCCCCGACCTGCTGGTGCCCCCCGGGGATCCGCGGGCCCTGGCCGGGGCGCTGGCGCGGACCGCGTCGTGGCGCGGCACCGACCCGGAGCTGGGGCGGCGGCTGCGCCGGCACGTGCAGGCCTCCTTCTCGCTGGCGGCGACCGTGGCGGGGGTGGAGCGGGCGCTGGTGCGCGCGGTCGGCGCACGGCGCGGCGCCTGAGCGCGCGCGACGGGGTCACCCGCCGTGGACGACCCGGTAGTCGTCGTAGCCCGCGCCGAACAGGCCCGCCACCAGGCCGACGCCGACCGCGACGCGCTGGCCGCGCTGGACCCGCCGGGCCCTGGTGCGGGCGAGCGGGAGCGCCAGCAGGCCCGACACGGCGGTCAGCGCGCCGTTGGCGGCGCGCCGCGCGTAGCGCAGCGGGGAGCCGCCGAGCATCCGCAGGGACGCGCTGCGGGTGAGCCCGTAGCGGTAGTGCCGCGCGAGCAGCCACCGCACCGAGATCCGGGACGCCGGCACCTCCTCGTGCACCACGGCGTCGTCGGCCCACACGATCCGGTGCCCGCGCAGGCGCGCCGCGCGGAAGAAGTGCGTGTCCTCTCCGCCCTGGCTGCCGGTGTGCTCGAAGCGCAGGCCCTCCTGCGTCAGGAGGCGGCCGTCGACGAGCACGTTGCTCGTCCTCGCGTACTCCAGCTCCGTGCCCGTGGGGTAGCGCGGGCGCTCGAAGAACCCTCCCTCCAGCACCCAGGCCGGTGGGGGCGCGGCGAACCACGGCTCCACGGTGCCCGTGACCACCGACGCCCCGGTGGCGCGCCAGACCTCCACCAGCCGGCGCAGCCAGTGCGGTTCCGGCCACTCGTCGTCGTCGACGAAGACGAGGGCGTCCACGTCGCCCGCCGCCGCGATCGCGGCGTTGCGCGCGGCGGGGATCCCCGGCGCCGGCTCGTGCGCGTAGCGCAGGGGCAGCGGGAAGCCGGCGCGGCGGGCCTCGACGACGTCCCGCCCGGAGCCGGCGGGGTCGTTGTCGACGATGGTCACGAACACGTCCGCTGCGGGCACCGGCTCGAGCCCGCCCAGCGCGTCGAGCAGCCGCGCCAGGCCCACCGGGCGCGACCTGGTGCAGGCGCACACCGCCAGGCGCAGCGGGTGCTGCGGGCCCGCTGCGCTCACGCCGGCACCCGCCGGCGCAGCATCTGGACGCCGACGTCGAGGGCCGAGCGGTACGTGCGCGGCCAGGCGAGCCGGATCACCAGCGCGTACCCGGCCAGCGCCACTCCCGTGGCGGCGAGCAGGGCCACGGCGTCGGGCACGGCCGCGGAGCCGAGCTGCAGCGACGCGTGCGCTGCCCACCACAGCGCCACCGCGACGCACGACCCGAGGGTCGGGGGGACGAGCGCGGCCAGGTAGGTGCGCACCGGCATCGCGACGGTGTGGTGCAGGACCGACCACGCGTTCGGCACCCAGGTGAGGTACTGCACGACCGGGATGGAGACGGCGACGCCGACCATGCCGCCGACGTGCAGCCCGACGAAGAACCCGACGAACTGCAGGCCCACGGTGATCACCGACCACCGCAGCACCAGTGCGCCGTGGGCCCGGGCGGTGGCCAGCGGCCCCAGCAGCATGCGCACGACCATGGGCACCCCCGCGATCGCCATGGCCTGCAGCGGCGCGGCGGCCGGCGCCCACGCGGGCCCGAAGGCCACGGCGATCCCCGCGTCCGCGCCGATCACGAGCAGCCCGAAGGCGGGGAAGGTGACCAGGGCCACCAGCTGCGTGGCCGTGCGGAACCACGAGGCGCTGCGGGCGTCGTCGTCCTGCAGGCGGGCGAAGAGGGGCAGCGCCACCCCGTTCACGACGGACCCGACCATCTGGATCGGCAGCCGCAGCAGCCGGTAGGCCAGGGCGTAGAACGCCAGCTCGGTGGCGTTCAGGACGCGCCCGATGATGATGTTGTCCGCGTTGTTGCCGAGGTAGACCAGGAAGTTCGAGGCCATCATCTGGGCGCTGAAGGACCACATCGAGCGCAGGCTCCGCCACGACGCCAGCCAGCTCGTCGCCCGGAACATGAGCATCAGGGCGGTCACGACGACCAGGTCGTTGACGATGGTCTGCACCACCAGGGCCCAGTACTGCGCGCCCGCGAGCGCGGCGGCGATGCCCGCGACGCCCCCGGCGAGCACCGCGGCGCCCTGCACCACGGCGTGGGCGCGGAACCTGAGGTGGCGCCGGATCAGGGCCTGCGGGACCAGCGTGAGGCCCCGGATGAACAGCGTGACCGACAGGACGCGCAGGACCGCGGTCAGCTCCGGCGTGTCGAAGAAGTCGGCGGCCAGCGGAGCGGCGGCGATGGTGACGGCGGTGAGGAGGGTGCCCATGGCGACGTTCAGCCAGGCCACGCTGCCGACGTCGCGCGGGCCCAGGTCCCTGCGCTGGATCAGCGCCAGGCCGAAGCCCTGGTCGAGGACGACGACCGCGAAGGTGATGTAGAGCGTCGCCAGGGCCACGATGCCGAAGTTCTCCGGCCCCAGGAGGCGGGCCAGGGCGAACGTGAAGACGAGGCGCCCGACCAGGGAGGCCAGCGTGGCGACGAAGTTCCACTTCACGCTGTCGATGGCCGAGCCGCGCAGGTCCTCGCCGGTGCCCGGCGGCGCGACCGTCCCCCCGGCCGCGTCCGCAGGGCCGCGCCGGGGCTCTGGCATGGCGGCGAGCATACAGAGAGTGACGTCCCTGGAACGGGGTCGGCGCGGGCGGGGCCCTGCACGGCCCCCGAGGTCGATGAGCCGAGCGTCACGGGCGCTCGACGCTGCGCTATCGCCCACCTACGATCCGACGGCAGCGCGCCGCACGGCGCGCGATGTCGACGGGAGCTGGTGTGGACGCACGGGTGCTCGACCCCACGACGGGGCCTGCAGCAGGCGGGGACCGGGTGCGCGCAGCCCGGCTGCTCTGGGCGGTGGTGCTGGCGTGCGCCCTCGTCCTCGGCGGCGGGGTCACCGCCGCGCCGGCCCGCGCGGCCGACGCCGGAGGGCGGGTCTCGCAGGCCAGCGCCGACGGGCTGCCGTTCCCCGACCGGCTGGTGATGAACCGGATCCAGACCCCGCAGGACGGCACGTCGCCGCGCCCGGACGGGACCTGCTGCATCCCCGCCAACGTCACCAAGGAGACCGCCACCGCGCGGATCACCAACACGGGCACCGGGCCCCTGACCATCACGGCGGCGTCCGTCACCGCCGGCTTCACCCTGGTCTCGCCCACCGCCTACCCCGTGGTGGTCGCCCCCGGCGCGTCCTCGGACGTCGTCGTGAGGTTCGTCGCGACCGGACCGACCCTGCAGACCAACGGCACCCTGAGCGTGACCACCGACGACCCCACGCGGCCGACGACGACCTACCAGCTGGCCGGCCGCTGGCAGCAGTTCTCCGAGGGCGGCGACGAGCCCAACGCCTTCAACCTCGTCAGCCTCTTCGGCTACACCACGAAGCTGACCACCGGCAGCCAGTCGCTGGACACCCACGGCGCCGTCAGCGCCCTCGGGCAGGAGGTGCTCAGCCCGTACTGGGTCCGCGCGGACCGCTCCTCCCCGGTCACCGTGCGCCAGCTCGCGGCGTTCCACACCCAAGGCAGCCCCGCGGCGGTCTACTGGCACGCCAAGGGGTCGACGACCTCGAACTACATCACCGCGTCCGCCGGCGTGGAGGCCCAGACCGTCCTGCCCCGCACCACCTCGGGGGCTCCCGCCCAGGGCAGCTTCACCACCGACAGCGCGTTCGGGTTCCGCAACGAGGCGGAGTGGAGCGACGACGCGAAGAACGACGCCTCGCCCGACATCGCCCAGGGCTGCAGCGGCGCGTGCGGCCACCACGTGCGCTTCTACCCGGCGCACGACCGCTCGGGCCACCTGATGGCGAACACGTGGCTGATGCTCGTGGACTCCCGCGGCATCAACTTCGACTACCAGGACAACGTCTACCTGATCACGAACGCGCGGCCGGAGACGGCGCCCGACCCGTCGACCGCGGCCGTGCTCCCCGGCGCGCCGTCGACCTCGCTGGGCTTCGCCGAGCCGGTCGCGGGCACCCTCGCCGACGCCTCGGGCAGCGGGACCGGCTTCCCGCTGGTGCAGGCCAACAAGCTCGACACCACCGCCGGGAGCGCCTCCTACCGCCCGGCCCAGCTGCAGCTGGGCGACGGCGCGCTGCGGGTGACCACCACGGGCACCTCGACCACCGGGTCGAACGAGGGCGCCGACAACACGGGCGTCAACGTCCTCGAGACGCCCTTCGACGCCAGCGCCGAGCCGTTCACCGTCACCGCGCGCCTGGTCGGCCCCTTCCCCGAGGTCTCCGCCGGGTCCGCCGCCACGGGGGTGCACTTCGGGCGCGGCCAGGACGACTTCGTCCGCCTGGCCGTCACCAACGTCGCGGGCGTGCCGAAGGTGCGCCTGTACGCGGAGTCCGGCGGCGCCGCCACCGTGGTCTCCACCGGAGCGACGCTGAGCTCGTCGGTGACCGCCGTCGACCTCCTCCTCGTCGTCAACCCCCGCACCGGGGTGGTCACGGCCTGGTACCGCCCCACCACCTCGGGCACCGCCGGCGCCCTCACGAAGCTCTCCAACTCCTGGGTCATCCCCAGCGCCGTGCGGGGCGTCTTCCTGTCGGGCCACGCGCGCGCCGGGATCCTCGCCCAGAGCAGGGGGACGTCGCCGTTCACGGCGTCCTACGACTCCTTCGCCATCGCCCCGGGAGACCTGAGCGCCCCCGAGCCGCCGGCGATCGCCCGCATCGACGTCGGCAGCACGAAGGCCTCCACCGACGCGCTCGGGCGCACGTGGTCACCGGACACGGGGCTGTTCAGCCCGTCGACCGCCGTGGCCGAGGGGGCGAGCACCACCCCTGCGGCCATCGCGAACACCGAGGACGACGCCCTCTACGCCACCTACCGGGGCAACGTCGGCTCCGTGGCGCAGGCGCAGCGCTCGATCGCCTTCTCCATCCCCACCGGCGCCGTCAGCCCGGTGACCCTGCGCCTGCACTTCGCCGAGCGCTCCGCCGGCAACGCCGCGGCGGGCAGGCGCGTCTTCTCCGTGGCGGCGGAGGGCACCACCTACGACAGCGCCCTCGACCTGTACGCCGCGGCCGGCGGGGTGAACACCGCGATCACCCTCACCATCCCCGCGGTGACCGTCTCCGACGGCAGGGTCGACCTCGTCCTGAAGGCCGCCCGCGACCACCCCGCGGTCTCGGCCATCGAGGTCCTCGGCGGCACGGGAGCCGACACGACCGCCCCGGGCGCTCCCTCGGGGGTGGCCGCCGCGGCGGCGGACGGGCCGTCGGTGGCGGTGTCCTGGGCGAAGAGCCCCGAGCCGGACGTCGTGGGGTACCGGGTCCACCGCGCGGCGTCGTCCCCGGTGGCCGCGTCGGGCACGCCGGTGTCCGGGACGTCGCTGGTGACGGGCACGACGTTCACCGACTCCTCGGTCTCGGCCGGCTCCTCCTACGCCTACGCGGTGGTGGCGGTGGACGCCTCGGGCAACGCGAGCCCCGTCAGCTCCTCGGTGCAGGTGTCGGTGCCGGCGGCACCGACGGCACCGTCGGGGCCGGTCACGAGGGTGAACTTCCAGGACGCCGCCACGCCGGTGCCCTCGGGGTACCTGCGCGACTCCGGCGAGCCGTACGGGCAGCGCACGGGCGCCGACCAGGGCGAGGGGAGCGCCTACGGCTGGGTGGCGATGGGGACCTCGACGCCGGTGGACAACTCGGCCAACGGGCGCGCGAGGACCACCGGGACGGCGACGAGCGACGTGCGGCTGAACACCTACCTGCACATGCAGAAGTCGCCTCCCGGCAACGCCTCGTGGGAGCTGGCGGTGCCCGAGGGCACCTACGAGGTGACGGTGGTGGTCGGTGACGCCGGCACGCCGCTGGACAGCACCCACCAGGTCACGGTCGAGGGCTCGGTGGCCGTCGGCGCGTTCAGGCCGACGAGCGCGGTCAAGCACGCCACGGGCGCGGTGAGGGTGGCGGTGACGGACGGGCGCCTGACCCTCAGCCCGGTCGGCGGCATCAACACCAAGATCGACTACGTGGAGGTGGCTCCGGTCTGAGGCGGGCGGCCCGCGGCCACACGGACGCCGAGGGGCGGGACCCGGTCCGGGTCCCGCCCCTCGGCGTCGGTGCGGCGCAGCGTCAGCGCAGGAAGGTGGCGGTGGCGACCCTGTCGCCGGAGGCCGTGTGGAACAGGGCGGTGATGGTGTGCTTGCCGCTCGCCAGGGTCGAGGCGTCGAAGGCCTTGGCGTTGGTCGCCGTGCCTCCGCCCACCAGGTCCCACGGGGCGGCGGTGTCCGTCGTCATCGGCGCCCTGGACCTCGTCGGGTCGTCCAGGTAGAAGTCCACGCTCGTGGTGGCGAACCCGGGGTCGGCGAAGACGTAGACCTTGGACGTGATGCCCATCCAGTTCAGCGGCTTCGCGTTCGTGCGCGTGGAGGACCAGCTCACCTTGAGCACGGACGGGTCGACGGCCACGGGAACCGCCCGGTTCGGCGCGGGGGCGGCGTCCGCGGACGACACCGCGGCCGGCCCGAAGGCCCCCTGGTAGGCGGTGCGGGCCGTGGGGAAGCTGCCCTCGGTGATGGAGTGCTGCTCGCAGGCGCTGGTGCGGTAGTCGAAGTAGGACTCGTAGTAGTAGTCGTGGGAGGCGACCCACGCCGCCACCTGCTGGATGTAGTGCGGGTCGTCCTTGCCCCCGTGCCCGTCGCACCGGTCCGACAGGCCCCACTCCGCGAGGCTGTTCTGCTTGCCGTGGGCCTTCGCGAAGTCGACGCTCCACTGGAGGCCGCCCTTGATGGTGACGATCTCCTTCCAGCGCTCGACGTGCTGGGTCGAGGAGTACTTCCAGCTCTGGTCGTAGACGCTCATGCCGATGAGGTCGACGTACTCGTCGCCGGGGTAGGCGCGGGTCTTGTCGAAGCCGGCCGTGCCCTCGCCGATGTTGGGGGCCCACTCGAACGTGAACGAGGCGCCGGGGACCGAGCGCATGGTGGTGACCACCTGGCGCCAGTAGGCGACGAAGGCGGCGGGGTCCTTGACCGCCGACCAGCGGAACCACGTCCCGTTCATCTCCCAGCCCAGGCGGATGACGGAGTCTCCGAGCCCGCGGTCGACGAGGGTCTGGGACAGGGTCTTGAAGTGGGCGTTGTAGTCCCCGGCGGCGCCGGCCTGGATGGTGCCGCCGGTCTTGGGCAGCATCGGCACCGACCAGGCGATCTGGTACGGGGTGAGCTTCCAGCGGTCGGCGGCCCAGGTCGGCTTGGCGATGGAGGTCCAGGTGCTGGCGTCGACGAACTCGGTGACGACACCGACGTCCCTGCCGCGCCAGGCGCCGAACGCCTTGATGCCGGTGACGTCCCCGGCGCCGCTGTAGGCGCCGGAGAGGGCCGAGGAGGCGGCTTCCGCGGGCGGGGTGGCGCTGGTCAGGACGGGCCCGCCCAGCAGCGCCGCCGTGAGGGCGGCCACCACGGCGGCCCTCAGGCGCGTGCGCGTCGTCGAGTTCTTCGGGTGGGTCACGGAGGGGCTCCCTGGAGTGCGTGACTGTCAGGACGTGGCGGTGCCGGGGTCGTGCTGGGGCCGTGCTGGGGCCGTGCTGGGGTCGTGCTGGGGTCGTGCTCCCGGGGCGCTCCCGCGCTCGGGCGACCGGTGGTCGCTGGGCGGTCTCGGCGCTCCGGGACCGCGGCATCGGCGGGCGCGCCCGCTCCCTCGAGCGGGCGCGCGGCCGTCCGGGTGAGGACGGGTCGATGTCCTCATCCGGATGGCGGACCGTCCGCCCGGCCCTCGCCGCTGCACCCACCACGGGCAGCGGCGACGTGTCGGCCGTCGACGTCGAGCGGGCCCGGGCGGCGTGTCGGAGCTGCGTCGCGCAGGACGATAACCCGCCGAACACCCGTGGCGATGTGAAACGCACCACCCTGGAGCGGGTCGCGCGTGCGCCGGGCGGGTCAGGACGCCGTCAGGCGCTGCCCCACCGCAGCGACCGGTACGCCGAGGCCGCGCGGGGGAAGAGGGCGTTCTCCTCGCGGTTGCGCTGCGCCGCGCCGCCGAAGCCCGTGAGCAGGCAGGCGGCGCTGCGCTCGTTGTAGTTGAACTGGCAGTCGTACACGTCGGTGCCGGCGGCGGCCATCGCCGCCAGGCGCGCGTTCAGGAGGGGGAAGAAGTGGGGGTTGTCGCCGCCGCCGCGCTGCGGCGACGCCTCGACGAAGTCGAAGGAGCTGTCGTACGAGCCGTACCTGAACACGCCGTGCTCCGGGACGCAGAAGCCCTTCCTCTCCCGCCGTGCGCGCTCCTCCCAGTACCGCACGCCGAACGCGCCCTCGTAGCGGGCCCTCCAGCTCTCCAGCCAGTCCTCGACGCCGTCGGCCGGGTACCGCCCGGTGAAGTCGACGTCGTAGTGGTCGATCCCGTAGCGGTCGACGCACTCCTCGGCCGGGACCATCAGCTCCGGGTCCGGTCCGGTGCCGTCCCAGCCGCTGATGGGGTTGTGGCAGGTCGAGATGCGGGAGTCCACGGACTTCAGGGCGTCCGCGGCGCTGTTCCACTGCGCGACGTACTGGGCGCACCCCTCCTCGGGGTTCCCGGCCGAGTACGCGGGGTTCTGGCCCGTGGGGTCCCCGTTCAGGGCCCAGGGGACGGAGGAGCTCGAGTTCATCTCCCACCCGAGGCACACGTCGACGCTGCCGGCGAGCCCGACGTCCACGAGCGCCTTCGCCAGGCGGGTGAAGTGGTGGGCGTACTGCCCCCGACGGCCCCCCGCGAGGGTGGCGAGCGAGCGGTCCGCCGGGAACAGCGGCACGGCGAGCGAGACGACCGTGCGCGGGTCGTCCTCGACGTACCGCGTGAGGTTGACGAGCGTGGTGTGCACCCCGGCGGAGCCCGTGGCGCGGATGCCGTCCCAGCCCAGGTCCGAGGGCAGGAACTCGCGGACGGCCGTCAGCCGGGTCGCGGGGTTGCCGGAGGCGCGCCACTGCTGGGCGCGCTGGTAGTCGTCGTAGCGGTCCGGGGAGGTGTTCGCGCCGCGGTAGAAGCCCGAGCGCCACAGGCCCGGCCCGCCGTCCCGGACGCCCTGGGCGTCCTGGGCGTCGCCCGCGCTGTCCGGGATGCCGCTGGCCCAGGGGTCGGAGCTCGCGGGCAGCGACGCGCAGACCACCGCTCCCAGGCCGAGCCAGGCGGCCCAGCGCAGGAGCTCGGCCCTGCTGGGGCCCGCACCCGCGCCCCGCTCGGGCACGGCCGTGCGCTCAGCGGTGGGACGACCCCACGGGGGTCCGCGCGTAGTCGTCGTCGAGCCGGACGATGTCGTCCTCGTCGAACGCTCCCCGGGCCACCTCGAGGATCCGGCCCGTGCGGGCGCCGGAGTTGCCCAGGCGGTGGTTCGTGCCGGCCGGGACGTGCACCGTCTCACCCGCCTGGGCGGACCAGGACCGCTCGCCCACCTGCACGTCGAGCGGGACGTCGAGGACCCGCCACGTCTCCGCGCGGTGGTCGTGGCGCTGGAGGCTGAGGCGGCAGCCGGGCTGGACCGTGATGATCTTCACGGTGACCGGCTCGTTGAGGCAGAACTGCTCGAAGGCCCCCCACGGGCGCTGCTCCACGAGGACGTCGTGGACGGGGGTGTCGGCGGGGGTGCGGATGTCACAGGTCGACGCGGGGGTCGAGCTGGTCTCCGGCGGCGTCATGCAGAGCTCCTACGGGGCGGTGCCGAGCGGGGTCCTTGGAAGGATGGACGACACCCACGACGGGCACAACCCCCTGTAGCTTGATCAGTTACGCTGAGTGAGATTCACAGGTTCGGAAGCCCGTCCCGTCGTGTGGTCCCGCCGCAGCGGCGGGGCCGGGCGACCAGCCCCGCCGCGCGGTGGTCACTCGGTCGGCGGTGCCAGCGCCGTGCGGCGCGTGCCCTCGGGCCCGGTGTCCCCGGAGACCACGGGCGGGGCCTCGTCGCGGTCCAGCTCCAGGCCGGCGATCGGGTTGCCGGTGTCCGTGCCCTCCCCGGCGGACGTGACCTCCTCGGCGGCCACGTCGGCTGACGGCCGGTCCAGCGATTCCTGGGACATCCGTTCCCTCCTCTCGCGGCCCGCGCGGCGCGGGCCCCGACCAGTCAAGCAGCGCACCGGCGCCGCCGACACCGCACCCGACCGCTCAGCAGGCGTCGTCCCCCACCGGTCCGCCGGCCCGGGGCGGCTCGCCGCTCCCGGCCGGGAGGTGGGGCTCGACGAGCTGCTCGAGGACCTCCCACAGCCGCTGCTCGCGCCCGGCGTCGCAGGACTCCGCCGACGAGCGCCCCACCCGCCCGAGCTCGACGTACCCGCCGTCCAGGTCCGGGTGCGCCGCTCCCGCGGCGAGGGCGGTCAGGTGGTGGGCGGAGCGCCGGGGTGTGGTCCACCCGGGCAGGGGGGTCAGGGCGGGCAGGAGGTGGTTCCAGGTCCACAGCAGGGCGCCGCGCTGACCGCGCGCGAGCCCGGTGCCGGGCATCAGGCCGGGGTCGTAGGCGTTGACCCGCATCCGCCCACCGACGCGGGCCGCCCAGGCGTGCACCAGGTGGACCCCGGCGAGCTTGCTGGTGGCGTAGGCCCGGGCGCCGGCGCTGCGCTCGTCGGGGGCGTCGTCGGGATCGGGGCGCGCCAGCAGCGCCGGGTCCTCCCAGCGCGGGCGCGGGATCCAGCCGTAGGAGCGCCCGGGGCGGTGGGTGCCGCTGGAGACCAGGACGGCGTGCGCGCCCGGTGCGGTCGCGGCCAGGGTCGAGCGCAGCAGCAGGTGCTGGGCGACGACGTTGACGGCGAAGGTCAGCTCCAGGCCCTGAGCGCTGGTGCGGCGGCGGTCGGTCGTCTGCACGGCGGCGTTCAGCAGCAGCGCGGTGAGGGGGCCCCGGTGCGCTCGGCCAGGTCGCTGACCCGCCGCCCGGCGCGGGCGACGGCGTCGAGGTCGGCGAGGTCGGCCTCGACGACGGACACGGCGCGGGCGCCGGCGTCGCTCGCGCGGCGCGCGGCGTCCCGCATCGCGGCGGCGGAGCGGCCGAGGAGGACGAGGTGCTCGGGCCGGCGGCGGGCAAGGGGCTCGAGCAGAGCGCGCCCGAGGCCGCCGGTGGGGCCGGTGAGGAGGACCGTCCCTGTGATGTCAGTGGCTGTCATGAAATGAGCATGGTTGATGTCAGCCGCTGACACAAGAGCGGCTATCCTGGCGCCGTGGGTCGGTGGACGACGGGGGCCCGGCAGCGCCTGCAGGCCGCCGCGCTGGAGCTGTTCGCCGAGCGGGGGTACGCCGCCACGACGGTCGCCGCGGTGGCCGCGCGCGCGGGGCTGACCGAGCGGACCTTCTTCCGCCACTTCCCGGACAAGCGCGAGGTGCTCTTCGCCGACGACCAGGCCCTGGTCGAGGGACTGCTCGCGGCGGTGCGCGACGCCCCGGACCCCACGGACGCCTGGGACGCGGCCCGGCGGGCGCTCGCCGCGATGGCGCGCGAGCTGGAGCCCCGCCGCGAGGAGCTGCGCCGGCGGGCCCGCGTCATCGCCGCCGACCCCGACCTGGTCGAGCGCGACGTCGTCAAGCACGACCGCGTGGTCACCGCCCTGGCGCGCGCGATGCAGGAGCACGGCGCCGACCCCGCCCGGGCCGCGCTGGCCGCCGCGGTCGCCGGCGCGGTCTTCCGGGTCGCCTACCAGGACTGGCTGGCCGCGCCCGGCGAGGACCCCGCGGCAGGCGGCCTCGCCGCGCACCTCGAGCGCACCGCCGACGACCTGGGGCGCTCGCTGTCCCCGCCTCGCTGACCCCCGGACCGCACCCCCGGCACCTGCACCCCCGGCTCCTGCGCTGCCAGCAGGCGCGCCGGGCCTCGCCGCGATCCCTCACCCCGCGCCGGGGAGCCCGAGCGCCAGCAGGACGGCGCAGGCGGCGTCCGCGGTCGCGGCGGCGACCCGCACCGAGTCCCACGCCAGCAGGCGGCGGTGCGCCGCCGCATCCCAGCCGCGCCCGAGCACGCGGTGCTGCGGCACGGCCCCGAGGGCGGTGACGACCAGGACCAGAGCGGTCGCCCCCGCGCACGCCCACGCCGCCGGCGAGCCCGGCCGGGCGGCGACGAGCACGGCGGCGGTGGTGACCTGCGCGGCGAACAGGGGCCCCACCAGGCGGCCGGTGCGGCGCGCGTGGCTGGCCTCGAGGGCGGGGAAGCCGGACGGGTGCGCGCGCCCGGCCGCGCCCAGCTGGGGGTAGACGACGACCCGCACCGTCCACTGGAACCCGGCGTACGCGCAGGCGGTGACCAGGTGCGCGAGCGCGGCGGGGTCCACGCTGCCAGTGTGAGCAGCCGCCGTCGGCCGCTCGCACCGCCGGCCGGCCGGGCCGGTGGCCCGAGACGAGCGAGTCCCGAGGAGGTGGTGTGCGTGCAGGACCGCAGACGCTGGTGCTGTTGCTGGCCGCCACGGGGCTGGCAGTCGTGTGCCTGGTCAGCGTCTACGTGATCGGCCCTTCGCAGACGGTCCACCCCGACATCCTCCGCATCTACGCCTCCACGGCTCCTAGCCAGCAGGCCTCGCTCGTCGCAGTGGGCGGGCTGTGGTCAGCGTTCGCGGGTCTCGCGACGGTCATCGGCATGCGTTTGATCCGAAACGTGCACGCGGCCGAACCCGTCAGCGGGCACGCACTCGCTGTGAAGCGGTACCTCGTCGTCCTCGCCGGCGTCCTGGGTGCCGTGGCGACCAGCGCAGCTGTGCTGAGCTTCCCGGTCGGGCTGGGCGTCTACAGCCAGGCCCAGCGGCTGGGGATCGCCCCCCTGCAGGCGTCGATGAGCTCGATCGAGAGCAGCATCTTCACCGGCGGTCTGGTCCTGCTGGGGGCCGCTGCCATCGGACTGAGCTCCTACGGGCTGCCCGGCCGACCTCGGCGCGGGCGTGAGCCCCAGGCAGGCGCCACCGTCCCTCCGGACGGTCCCGGCAGCTGCCGTGGCCGTCCAACGCCTGTGCGGTCACCGTCCGTGGGGCACCATGGAGGGCGTGCAGGTGACGCAGTCCAGCAAGCTCGCCGACGTCCTCTACGACATCCGCGGGCCGGTGCTGCAGCACGCCCAGCGCCTGGAGGCCGAGGGCCACCACGTGCTCAAGCTCAACACGGGCAACCCGGCGCCGTTCGGCTTCGAGGCGCCCGAGGAGCTGCTGGTCGACATGATCCGCACGCTCCCCTCGGCGCACGGCTACGGCGACTCCAAGGGCCTGCTCTCGGCGCGGCGCTCGATCGTGCAGTACCACGAGTCCAAGGGCCTGCAGGGCGTGGACGTCGAGGACGTGTGGGTGGGCAACGGCGTCTCCGAGCTCATCACGATGTCGCTGCAGGCCCTGCTGGACGACGGCGACGAGGTGCTCGTGCCCGCGCCGGACTACCCGCTGTGGACGGCGGCGACCCGGCTGTCCGGCGGCACGCCGGTGCACTACCTGTGCGACGAGCAGGCCGACTGGTGGCCGGACCTCGACGACATCGCCGCGAAGATCACCGACCGCACGCGCGCGATCGTGGTGATCAACCCGAACAACCCCACGGGGGCGGTGTACTCGCGGGAGGTGCTCGAGGGCCTCGTCGAGCTGGCCCGCCGGCACGGCCTGATCGTCTTCTCCGACGAGATCTACGACAAGATCCTCTACGACGGCGCCGAGCACGTCTCGACCGCCTCCCTGGCGCCCGACGTCCTGTGCCTGACCTTCAACGGGCTGTCCAAGGCCTACCGGGTCGCGGGCTTCCGGTCGGGCTGGATGGTCGTGTCCGGGCCCACCCAGCACGCGCAGAGCTACATCGAGGGCCTGACGCTGCTGGCGAGCATGCGCCTGTGCGCGAACATGCCCGCCCAGCACGCCATCCAGGCCGCGCTCGGCGGCCACCAGAGCATCGACGACCTCGTGCTGCCCGGCGGCCGGCTGCTGGAGCAGCGCGACCGCACCTGGGAGCTGCTCAACGCCATCCCGGGCGTCTCGTGCGTGAAGCCGCGCGGGGCCCTGTACTGCTTCCCGCGGCTCGACCCGGCCGTGCACCCGGTCGAGGACGACCAGCAGCTCGTGCTCGACCTGCTCCTGGCCGAGCGGATCCTCGTGGTGCAGGGCACGGGCTTCAACTGGCCCCGCCCGGACCACTTTCGCATCGTCACGCTGCCGTGGGTCGAGGACCTCGAGCGCGCCGTGACCCGGATCGGGGCCTTCCTGGAGCGCCGCCGCGCGACGGCCTGAGGAGCCGCGCGGCTCCGCGCGGGCAGGTGGGGCTCAGCAGGGCGTGAGGTCCGCGGCCGACGCCGCGACCGCCCGCAGGCCGCCCAGGACGACGACGCGCTCGGGGGAGAGCGAGCGCAGCGCCGCGGCGGTCGCCGCGGGCACGCAGGTGCTGTCCACGAGCAGCAGCGGAGCGCCGGCCGCTCCGGCCGCCGGCGCCCCGGCGAGCGCGTCGGGGAAGTCGCGCCCGGAGGTCAGCACCACGGTGGAGGCGCCCGAGGGGTGCCCGTGCGCGGCGACGTCCGCGGCGGTGGCGTAGCGGTCCGCCCCGGCCCAGCGCTGCAGCGCGGCGTCCGGGACGGCGGCCGCGACGGCGTCGCGCACGGCGTCGGAGACGGACGCCGTGCCGCCGAGCAGCACCACCCGGCCCGGCCGCAGGACGCGCAGCGCGTCGGCGGTGGGGGCGGGCAGGGTGCCCGGCGCGGACAGCAGCAGCGCGTCGCCGTTGCGCGCCGCGAGCGCGCCGCCGGCGAGCGCGTCGGCGTACCCGGTGCCCGAGGCGAGGAACACCGTGCCCCCCGCCCGGCCGGTCGTGCTCGCCGCCACCGCGGCGGTGTCGTACCGGTCGCGGCCGGACAGCCGCTGGGTCGGGGCGAGCGCCTCGAGCTGGGCGAGGACGGCGTCGGAGACGGCGCTGGTGCCGCCGACCACCCGGATCCGCTGCGGCGCCAGCCGCGCCAGCTCCTCGCGCACCCCGGCCGGCAGGACGCCGTCGCGGGGCACGAGCAGCAGCGGCCCGCCGGCGCCGGCGGCCACCTGGCCGGCGGCGAGGGCGTCGGGGAAGTCCTGCCCGGAGGCGACGACGACCTCGCCGGCGCCGCCGGGGAAGCCGGCGCGCGAGACGGCCACGGCCGTGCCGTAGCGGTCCTCGCCGGAGCGGCGCACCACCGGCAGCGGCACCAGCGGCGCGTCCTCGGGCCCTCCGGCGGTGGGCTCCTCGGGCTGCCCGGGGGAGGGCTCCGGCGTGGGCGCGGCGCCCCGGCGCAGGTCGACGGTGGCGCCGGCGCCGTCCACCGAGCGCACCGTCAGGTGCCAGCCGCCGCTGCCGAGGGCCGTGGTGGCGCCGACGGGCACGGCGGCCTGCAGGTCGGAGGACCAGCCGCTGCGCGGGGACGGCGTGGGGTCGAGCAGCAGCGTGGCGGCCGCGCTCGTGCCGACCTGGCGGCGCACGGTCACGCCCGTCTGCAGGCGCAGCCGGTTCGCCGCGGTGCCCAGGTGCGCGTCGGCGCCCGTGGCCGCGCGCAGCTCCACCCAGTACACCGCCCCGGTGCCGTCGTCCAGGCGCAGCGCGCGCAGGCCGCCGGAGGAGGAGACCGGGCTGAGCACCGCGGTGCCCGACCCGGCGGCGGCCGAGACGTCCTTGCGGGCGGCGGCGGGCAGGACGCCGAGGGAGTCGGCCTGGTAGGCGCTGATCGAGCCGGTCTGCCCCCACGAGTAGCCCATGACGTCGTAGTAGTCGCGGTAGGCGTCGGCGGTGCAGTCGCCGGTGGCGCCCTCCGTCGTCCCGTCGCACTGCAGGCCCCCGGCGTGGGAGAGGCCGAGGTTGTGCCCGAGCTCGTGGGCGATGACCGAGGCGTCGGCGTAGCGCGTGTACATGCGCCCGCCCGCGTCGACGCCGCCGCCGAGCTCGGCCAGGCCCGCGTAGCACCCGGGCAGCGACGAGGGAGAGCCGCTGACGTGCAGCAGCAGGTGCTTGCGGGGCCCCGGGGTCCAGCCGGTCAGCGCCGCGGCCTCGCGCCACATGGCGGTGGGGTCCGAGCAGGAGGACGACAGCGCCGTCCAGTCGCGCCGGCCGGTCACCGACAGGCTCACGGCGCCGCCGGTCTGCGCCGACCAGTACGCCGAGACCGGGCCCTCCACGGTGCCGACGACCTGCTCCAGCGTCGCGGCGTCCCGCACCGCGCCGCTGGGCACGGCCATGACGACGGTGACCTCGTGGCTGCCGGTGCTCGCCGCCGCCGTGGGGGTGGCGCCGGTGCCGCCGGTGCTGAGCACCTGGGCGGCGAGGACGTCGCGGGCGGGCTCCAGCTGCGGGTCGGCCGCGCCGTCCTCGACCTCCCCGCCGACGCGCAGGCGCACGGTCGCGCCCGTGGGCAGGGCCGCGACGTCCGCCGAGGGCACCCGCACCGCGTCCGCGCCGGTGTCGACCCAGCTGAGCAGGTCCAGGGCCTCCTCGGCGCCGTGCCCGGCGTCGTGCCCGGTGTCGGGGGCGTGCTCCTCGCCGTAGGCGCGCACGAGGGTGCCGACCACCGCCTGGCCGGCCGGTGCCGCGGCGCTCGCGGGCACGGCGGAGCCGGCCAGCGCGGTGGTGAGCAGTGCGGCGAGCCCCGCCAGCAGGGGGCGCCTGCCCGGGAGGGCGTTCGTCATGGCGTGTCCTGGGCCCAGCATGCGGTCGGGTCGCCCGCTCTCGGCGGCGCCACGCCGGAGCGCCGTCGATCCCGGGCGCCCCGGAGCGCGGGAGCTGCGCAGCGACACGGGGCCTCCTCCGGACCGACCTGCTCGACGCAGCGGGGATCGGCGGGTCCGCGCCCGGGCTGGAGCCGGATCGCCCGACCGGCCCTCGTCACAGGTCCCCGCTCTAGGCTCCCCGGCATGAGCCGCGTCCTGTCCGCCGTCGCCTGGCCGTACGCCAACGGACCGCGCCACATCGGCCACGTGGCCGGCTTCGGCGTGCCGTCCGACGTGTTCAGCCGGTGGGCGCGCATGGCCGGGCACGACGTGCTGATGGTCTCCGGGACCGACGAGCACGGGACGCCGATCCTCGTCCAGGCCGAGAAGGAGGGCGTCTCCCCGCGCGAGCTCGTCGACCGCAACAACCGGCTCATCGTCGAGGACCTGGCCGCGCTCGGGCTGTCCTACGACCTGTTCACGCGCACGACGACGCGCAACCACTACGCGGTGGTGCAGGAGGTGTTCCGCACCGTGCACCGCAACGGGTACATGGTCGAGCAGACGACGATGGGCGCGATCTCGCCGTCCACGGGGCGCACCCTGCCCGACCGCTACATCGAGGGCACCTGCCCGATCTGCGGCTACGACGGCGCGCGCGGGGACCAGTGCGACAACTGCGGCAACCAGCTGGACCCGATCGACCTGAAGAACCCCCGCAGCCGGATCAACGGGGAGGTGCCGCGCTTCGTGGAGTCGCAGCACTTCTTCCTCGACCTGCCGGCGCTGGCCGAGGCGCTGGGGGAGTGGCTGCGCGGGCGCGAGGCGTCGGGGGCGTGGCGGCCCAACGTGCTGAAGTTCAGCCTGAACCTGCTGGACGACGTGCGCCCGCGGGCGATGACGCGCGACATCGACTGGGGCATCCCGGTGCCGCTGCTCGGGTGGCAGGAGGACCCCACCAAGCGGCTGTACGTGTGGTTCGACGCCGTCGTCGGCTACCTGTCCGCCTCGGTCGAGTGGGCCCGGCGCGCCGGGCACCCGGAGGCCTGGCGCGCCTGGTGGAACGACCCGGCGGCGCGCTCGTGCTACTTCATGGGCAAGGACAACATCACCTTCCACTCCCAGATCTGGCCCGCGGAGCTGCTCGGCTACGACGGCCGCGGCGCGCGCGGCGGCGAGCCGGGGGTCTACGACGCGCTGAACCTGCCCACCGAGGTCGTCTCCAGCGAGTTCCTCACCATGGAGGGCGGCAAGTTCTCCTCCAGCCGCGGCGTCGTCATCTACGTCCGCGACGTCCTCTCGCGCTACCAGCCGGACGCGCTGCGCTACTTCATCGCGGTGGCCGGCCCGGAGAACCAGGACACCGACTTCACCTGGGAGCAGTTCCGCCGCCGCACCAACGACGAGCTGGTCTCCACGTGGGGCAACCTCGTCAACCGCACGGCGTCGCTGATCGCCAGGAACGTCGGCTCCGTCCCCGAGGCCGGGCAGCTGAGCGACGCCGACCACGAGGTGCTGCGCGTCGTGCGCGGCGCCTTCGCCACGGTGGGCGACCTGATCGGCTCCCACCGGCAGAAGCAGGGCGTGGCCGAGGCGATGCGCGCGGCGGGCGAGGCGAACCGTTACCTCTCGGAGCAGGCGCCGTGGAAGCTGAAGGAGAGCGACCCGCAGCGCATGCGCACGGTGCTGCACGTGGCGGCGCAGGCGGTGACCGACCTGAACACCCTGCTCTCGCCCTTCCTGCCGCACAGCTCCCAGGCCGTGCACGAGGCCCTCGGCGGCACGGGGACCTTCCAGCCGATGCCGCAGGTGCGCGAGGTCGAGGACCTCGACGGCGGGCCGGGCTACCCCGTCATCACCGGCGACTACTCCGCGCCGCCGCCGTGGGCCTCGCGCCCGGTGCTGCCGGGCACGCCCGTGCCGCCGCCGTCCCCGGTCTTCCGCAAGCTCGACGAGTCCGTCGTCGAGGAGGAGCTGGCCCGCCTGCGCGGCGAGGCCTGACCCCGGTGCCGGACCGTGCGCGCGGTGCACTGGGCGCCTGCGCACCCACCGCTGATGAGCACGGGGGCGCCCAGTGCCCGTCAGACGGGCACGGGGGCGCCCCGTGCCCGTCGGGGACGGGCATGACGGCGCCCACGGGCGGGGTCCGGTGAGCGCGGTCGAGCTCCCCGAGGGGTACCCGCCGGCGCCCGCGCCGCTGGCCCGCCCCGTCGTCGACGACCACACCCACCTCGACGGCCTGGACGACGCGACGGTCGAGGCGCTGCTGGCCGCGGCCGCCGCCGCGGGCGTGCCGCGCGCGGTGCAGATCGGGTGCGACCTGCCCGCCGCCCGCTGGACGGTGCGCGCCGCGGAGCGCTGGCCGCAGCTGGTCGGCGGGGTCGCGATCCACCCCAACGAGGCGCCGCTGCTGGCCGCGCGCGGGCAGCTGGACGCCGCGCTCGCCGAGGTCGAGGCCCTCGCCGCGCACCCGCGCGTCCGGGTGGTGGGGGAGACCGGGCTGGACGCCTTCCGCACCGACCTCTCCGACCCCGGCGCCGCGGCGGCCCAGCTGCGCTCCTTCCGGGCCCACGTGGCGATGGCGCGGCGGACCGGGCGCGTGCTGCAGATCCACGACCGCGACGCGCACGAGCAGGTGCTCGCCGTCCTGGAGGAGGAGGGCGCGCCGCAGCGCACGGTGTTCCACTGCTTCTCCGGCGACGCCGCGATGGCCCGGTACTGCGCTGAGCGCGGCTGGTACCTGTCCTTCGCCGGCACGCTGACGTTCCGCAGCGCCGGCGGGCTGCGCGAGGCGCTCGCGGCCGTGCCGCTGGAGCAGGTGCTCGTCGAGACCGACGCGCCCTACCTGACGCCGGTGCCCCACCGCGGGCGCCGCAACGCCAGCCACCTGATGCCGCACACGGTGCGCTGCGTGGCCGAGGTGACGCGACGCGCCGAGGAGGAGGTGTGCGAAATCCTCGCTGCGACCGCGGACAGCCTCTACGGTCCGTGGTGATGTCCAGGCAGAGCGTGATCGACACCCTCGAGTGGGTGCGCGACGAGACGTCCGACGGTCATGAGACCGTCAAGGTTCCGCGCCAGCGCGTGTGGAACGTGGTCGAAACGGACACGGCCGACTACGGTCTTCCGCCGAAGGCCGGGATCGGAACGCCCCCGGACGACGACACGCCGGAGCCCGCCGCGCTGCACGAGCGCGGACGGCGCCGGGCCGAGCCGCCGCAGCGGGCACCCCGCCGGTCGCGCACGGCCGCCGTCGACCGCCCGGGGCCCGTACCCGGGACGAACGACGCAAGGGACCCCGTGCGCCTCATCCCCTCAGGGCGGGCCTCGCGCCTCGCCGGTTCGGCGGTCGTGCTGACCGCCCTCGTCGGCGGCACCGCCGCCTACGCCACCCTGGACACCACCGTCACCCTCGACGTCGACGGGCAGACCCAGGAGGTCCGCACCTTCGGCCGCTCCGTGGAGGCCGTGCTGGCCGCCGCGGAGGTGGAGGTGGCCGACGGCGACCTCCTCGCCCCCGCCGCCGGGCAGCAGGTCGACGACGGCGACACGGTCGTCGTCCGGCACTCGCGCCCGCTGACGCTCACGGTCGACGGCGAGACCGAGACCCGCTGGACCACCGCGCTGACCGTCGGGGAGGCCCTGGAGGACCTCGACGTGCGCACCGCCGGCGCCGAGCTGTCGGCGTCCCGCTCCGCGCCGCTCGGCCGCGAGGGCCTCGCGCTGGAGGTCAGCTCCCCCAAGGCCGTGCAGCTGGTCGCGGACGGCTCCGCGCGCGCCCTGACCAGCACCGCCGCCACGGTCTCCGAGGTCCTCTCCGAGGCCGGCGTCAGCGTCGGCGAGGCCGACCGGCTCTCCGTGCCGGCCGACGCGCCCGTCGTCGACGGCCTCGTCGTCGCCGTCACCCGCATGACGAAGGCCACGGTCACCGAGGACACGAAGATCGACTTCACGACCGAGGAGCGCTCGAGCGACGCCCTGTTCGAGGGGCAGACGAAGGTCGAGACGGCCGGGAGGGCCGGCACGAGGCGCACCACCTTCGAGCAGACCCTGGCCGACGGCCAGGAGGTGCACCGCGTCGCCGTGGGCGAGGAGGTCGTCGCCCAGCCGGTGACCAAGGTCGTCCTCGTCGGCACCAAGGAGCGCCCCGCGCCCGCCCCGGCGCCCACCGCCACCAGCAGCGGCTCGTCCGGCGCCAGCGCCAGCTCGGGCGGCAGCTCGGGCGGCAGCGGCGTCTGGGACAAGATCGCCCAGTGCGAGTCGGGCGGCAACTGGTCGATCAACACCGGCAACGGCTACTCCGGCGGCCTGCAGTTCTCCGCGTCGACCTGGCGCGCCCACGGCGGCACGGGCAGCGCCCACCAGGCCAGCCGCGAGCAGCAGATCGCCGTCGCCGAGCGCGTCCAGGCCGCGCAGGGCTGGGGCGCCTGGCCCTCCTGCACCCGCAAGCTCGGGCTGCGCTGAGGTCCGGTGCCGACAGGCCCGAGCGACGAGGCCCGAGCGACGAGGCCCGCGCTGAGAGGCCCGAGCTGAGCTGAGCACGCCGGCAGCCCCCGACGGCCTGCTGGGTCCCGCCGACGTGCGGGCCCTGGCGGGCCGTCTGGGCGTGCGCCCGACCAAGCAGCTGGGGCAGAACTTCGTCGTCGACCCCGGCACGGTGCGCCGGATCGCGGCCCGCGCCGGCGTCGGCCCCGACGACGTCGTCGTCGAGGTCGGGCCGGGCCTCGGCTCCCTCACGCTGGCCCTCCTGGCCACCGGCGCCCGGGTGGTCGCGGTGGAGGTGGACCCGGTGCTGGCCGCCCAGCTGCCGCTCACCGTCGCCGAGCGCCGTCCCGACCTCGCCGGGCACCTGCGGGTCGTGGCGGGCGACGCCCTGCGGGTGGGCGCCCTGCCCGGCCCGGACCCGACGGCGCTCGTGGCCAACCTGCCCTACAACGTGGCCGTGCCCGTGCTGCTGACGATGCTCCAGCGCTTCCCCACCCTGCGGGGGGCGCTGGTCATGGTGCAGGCGGAGGTGGCCGAGCGCCTGGCCGCCGCCCCCGGCTCGCGCACCTACGGCGTGCCGTCGGTCAAGGCCGCCTGGTACGCCGAGGTCAGCACGGCCGGCGCCGTCGGGCGCACGGTGTTCTGGCCCGTGCCCAACGTCGACTCCGGCCTGGTGCGCCTCGTGCGCCGCGACCCGCCGCCGACGCGCGCGAGCCGGGAGCAGGTCTTCGCGGTCGTCGACGCCGCCTTCGCGCAGCGGCGCAAGACCCTGCGCGCCGCCCTGGCGCCCTGGGCCGGCTCGGGCGCGGAGGCGGAGCGGGTGCTGCGCGCGGCGGGGGTGGACCCCTCGCTGCGCGGCGAGCGACTGTCCGTGGCGGACTTCGCCCGCATCGCCTCCGCACGCGGGGATGCCGTTTTGTGACTCATAGTCACGTCTTGTATCGTTGAGCGACGGCTTGGCTCCTGCGGCATACGCGGGGCGCCGAGTCTGTTGCTGTGCCGGGGCGCGTGGTGGAAGGTGATCCGGTCACGGCGCGCCCCCCCCGACCGGGCCGGGTCCAGCAGGACCCCCCGAGCACCAGCACGCCAGGACCATCGAGCGAGGAGCACTCCAGCATGCCGTTGCGCCACGACGCTCCTCGGACGGCCGCCCTGCGGATGCCCTCCCCGGTCCGCAAGCGGATCGCGACGGCGGGCGACTGGCGCTCCGACTACCTCGCGAAGATCGTCCTGACCGACTTCCTCGCCATCACCCTCGCGACGGCGCTCGCCTACTTCGTCCGCTTCGAGGCGCCGTCGGACGGGCACCCGGACGTCCTCCTGTGGGTCCTGCCGGCCCTGCCCGTGCTGTGGCTGGGGGCGATGCTCACCTTCCGCGCCTACGAGGCCCGCTTCCTGGGGCTGGGCAGCGAGGAGTTCGACCGGGTCCTGCGCGCCGCCACCTTCGTGCTCGCCGCCGTCGCCACGACGTCCTGGGCCTTCAAGCTGGAGCTCGCCCGCGGGTTCGTCATCCTCGCCCTCCCGCTGGCCGCCGTGCTCACCCTCGTCAGCCGCTACGCGTGGCGGCGCTGGCTGCACGCGCGCCGCGCGCACGGCGAGTACACCCAGCGCGTCCTCGTCGCCGGCCACCGCGCCGGCGTCCTCGCCATGGTCCGGCAGATGAGCCGCGCCTCCTACCACGGCATGCGGGTGGCGGGGGCGTGCTTGCCCCCGGCCCTGCCCGGCGAGGAGGACGACGACGCGCTCGCCGCCCTCGACGTCCCGGTGCTCGGCACGCTGGACGAGGTCGCCGCGGTCGCCGCCCGCGAGGGCGTCGAGGCCGTCGCGGTGCTGCCCACGCCCGAGCTTGACGGGCCCACCCTGCGCCGCCTCGGCTGGGACCTCGAGGGAACCCGCGCCGAGCTGTTCGTGGCCCCCGCGGTCACCGAGGTGATCGGCCCGCGCGTGGCGATCCGGCCCGTGTGCGGCCTGCCGCTGCTGCACCTGCACCGCCCCGAGCTGACGGGCGTGCGCCGCCTGGCCAAGGGCGCCGTCGACCGCACGGCCTCGGCCGCGGGGCTGCTGGTGCTCCTGCCCCTCTTCCTCCTGATCGCCCTGGCGATCACGCTGGACAGCCGGGGCCCGGTGTTCTTCCGCCAGGCCCGCGTCGGCAAGGACGGCCAGGACTTCGGCATGCTGAAGTTCCGCAGCATGGTCACGGACGCCGAGCGCCGCCTGATGGACCTGCGCGAGCGCAGCGAGGGCAACGGCGTGCTGTTCAAGATGAAGGAGGACCCGCGCGTCACCCGCGTCGGGAAGGTCCTGCGCCGCTACTCCCTCGACGAGCTGCCGCAGCTGATCAACGTGCTCAAGGGCGAGATGTCGCTCGTCGGCCCGCGCCCGCCGCTGGCCAGCGAGGTGGCCCTGTACGGGGACGACGTGCGCCGCCGCCTGCTCGTCAAGCCCGGCCTGACCGGCCTGTGGCAGATCAACGGCCGCTCGGACCTCGACTGGGACGAGTCGGTGCGCCTGGACCTGCGCTACGTCGAGAACTGGTCCTTCGCGTTCGACTTCATGATCCTGTGGAAGACGGTCGGGGCGGTGCTGCGCAGCCGCGGGGCCTACTGACCCGCTGCCGGCCCGCTGCCGGTGCCCTGCCGGTCAGGCGCCGTCCCGGGTCGCCCTCGGGCACCGCGCTCGTCACGTAGGGTCCCCCGGGTGAGCCCGAGAGGGGACCGGGTCGTCGTCCGCGCGCCAGCCAAGATCAACCTGGCGCTGCGGGTGGGTCCGCTGCGCGAGGACGGCTACCACGAGCTGGTGTCCGTCTTCCAGGCCGTCTCGCTGTTCGAGGAGGTCTCCGCCCGCCTGCCCGAGGACGACGAGGGCGTCAGCGTCGTCGTGCGCGGCCCGGGCGCCGCGGAGGTCCCCACCGACGCCTCGAACCTCGCGGTCCGGGCCGCCCTCCTGCTCGCCGAGCGCACCGGCGCGGCGCCGCGGGCCCGCCTGGCCGTGCGCAAGACGGTGCCCGTCGGCGGCGGCATGGCCGGCGGGTCGGCGGACGCCGCCGCCGCGCTGCTGGCCTGCGACCTGCTGTGGGGCACCGGGCTGCACCGCGAGGAGCTGGCCGAGCTGGGCGCCGAGCTCGGCAGCGACGTGCCGTTCGCCCTCGTCGGCGGCACGGCGCTCGGCACCGGCCGCGGGGAGCGGCTCAGCCCCGTGCTGGGGCGCGGCGAGTACCACTGGGTGCTCGCCCTGAGCCCGGACGGGCTGTCCACGCCGCAGGTGTACGCCGAGCTGGACCGCCTGCGCGCGGCCGGCGAGGCGCCGGTGCCCGAGCTCGAGCCGGACGTGCCGCAGGAGCTGGGCCAGGCCCTGCGCTCGGGCGACCCCGCGCGCGTGGGGGCGGCGCTGGTCAACGACCTGCAGGAGGCCGCCTGCTCGCTGCGGCCCGGCCTGCGCCGCGCGCTCGCGCTGGGGGAGGACCACGGGGCGCTCGGCGGGCTGGTCTCCGGCTCCGGGCCGACCGTCGCCTTCCTCGTCCCCGACAGCGACGCGGCGCTGGAGCTGGCCGTCGCCCTGACCGCCTCGGGCGTGGCCTCCGACGTGCGGCGCGTGACCGGGCCCGTGCCGGGCGCCCGCTCCGTCGAGCCGGTCGCCACCTCCCCGCACCACCCCTCCCACTCCTCGCGCTGAGGGCGCCGCCGCGCGGGTGGGATCCTGGGGCCGATGGCCCACCTGCTCAACCTCGAGTCCGTCACCGTGGTCGCCGGCGCGCGCACGGTGCTCGACGGCGTCTCCCTCGGCCTGGACGACGGCGCGCGCGTCGGCGTCGTCGGCCGCAACGGCGACGGCAAGTCCACCCTCCTGCGCGTGGTGGCGCGCCGCCAGGCCCCGGACGGCGGCCGCGTCACCCACAGCCGCGGCCTGCGCCTGGGGATGCTCAGCCAGGTCGACGACCTCGACCCCGCCGCGACCGTGCGCCGCGCGGTCGTCGGCGACGCGCCCGACCACGCCTGGGCCGCCGACGCCGCCGTGCGCGGCGTGCTCGACGGCCTGCTCGGCGACCTCGAGCTCACGGCGCCCGGCGGCGCCGACGCCCTCGTGGGGCAGCTGTCCGGCGGCCAGCGCCGCCGGGTCGCCCTCGCCCGCCTGCTCGTCGGCGACCACGACGTCGTCCTGCTCGACGAGCCGACCAACCACCTCGACGTCGAGGGCGTCGCCTGGCTCGCCGAGCACCTGCGCACCCGCTGGCCCGCCGGGCGCGGCGCGCTCGTCGTCGTCACCCACGACCGCTGGTTCCTCGACGCGGCCGTCGAGCGCACCTGGGAGGTGCACGACGGCGTCGTCGACGCCTACGACGGCGGGTACGCCGCCTACGTCCTCGCCCGCGCCGAGCGCGCCCGCGTCGCCGCCGCCACCGCCGAGCGGCGCGCGAACCTGCTGCGCAAGGAGCTCGCCTGGCTGCGCCGCGGCGCCCCGGCCCGCACGAGCAAGCCGCGGTTCCGCCTCGAGGCCGCCGCCGCCCTCGTCGCCGACGAGCCGCCCCCGCGCGACGGCGTCCAGCTGCAGCGCACCGCCAGCGCCCGCCTGGGCAGGGACGTCGTGGACCTCGAGGACGTCACGTGCGCCGTCGGGGAGGGCGAGCAGCGGCGCGTGCTCCTCGACCGCGTCACGTGGCGCCTCGGCCCCGGCGACCGGGTCGGGCTCGTCGGCGTCAACGGCTCGGGCAAGACCACCCTGCTGCGGCTCGTCACCGGCGAGCTGGCCCCCGCGTCCGGGCGCGTGCGCCGCGGCGCCACCGTGCGCCCGGCCGTGCTCTCGCAGTCCCTGCACGAGCTGGACCAGGTGGCCGGGCTGCGCGTGCTCGAGGCCGTCGAGCGCGAGGCCCGTACCGTGCAGGTGGACGGGAAGGAGGTCAGCGCCTCCACGCTCGTGGAGCGGCTCGGCTTCCCCGCCGAGCGCGCCTGGACGCCGGTGGCGGACCTCTCCGGCGGCGAGCGGCGCCGCCTGCAGCTCGCGCGCCTGCTCACCCGCGAGCCCAACCTGCTGCTGCTCGACGAGCCGACCAACGACCTCGACACCGACACCCTCACCGCCGTCGAGGACGTCCTCGACTCCTTCCCCGGCACCCTCGTCGTCGTCTCCCACGACCGCTACCTGCTCGAGCGCACCACCGACGTCCAGCTCGCCCTGCTCGGCGACGGCGCGCTGCGCGACCTGCCCGGCGGCGCCGAGCAGTACCTGGCGCTGCGCCGCGCCGCCCAGGCCGCCCCCACCCCCGCCCGCGACCTCGCCCCCGCGCCCCCGCCGGCCGCGGGGGCGGGCCCGACGGCCTCGGCCGCCGACGTCCGCGGCGCCCGCAAGGAGATGGCCCGCCTCGAGCGGCAGCTGGCCCGCCTCGAGGAGCGCGAGGCCGCGCTGCACGCCGCGATGGCCGAGCGGGCCACCGACCACGAGGCCGTGCTGCGCCTCGACGCCGACCTGCGCGGCGTCACCGCCCAGCGCGCCGCGCTGGAGGAGGAGTGGCTGCTCGCCGCCGACCTGGCCGGCTGAGCGCGTCAGTCCTCGAACGGCGCCAGCAGCGCGCGCAGCTGCTCGGCCAGCACCTGCGCCGCCGCCGGCGCCAGCGGCGCCAGGGCGGCGCGCTCGCGCACCAGCAGGTCCGCCATGGCGGCGTCCACGCGCTGCGCGCCGGCGTCCGTCAGCCGCACCAGCACGCCGCGCCGGTCGGCCGGGTCGGGGTGGCGCTCGACCAGCTCACGGGCGGCGAGGCGGTCGATCCGGTTGGTCATCGTGCCGCTCGTCACGAGCGTCTGGGCCGACAGCGCGGACGGCGACAGCTCGTGCGGCGCCCCCGCGCGGCGCAGGGCCGCCAGCACGTCGAACTCCCACGTCTCCAGGCCGGACGCCGCGAAGGCCGCGCCGCGCGCGCGGTCCAGGTGGTGCGCCAGCCGGCTGATCCGCGAGAGCACGAGCAGCGGGCTGACGTCGAGGTCGGGGCGCTCGCGGTGCCAGGCGGCGACGATCCGGTCGACCTCGTCCCGCGCGCCGCCGTCAGCGCCGCCGTCAGCGCCGCCGTCAGCGCCGCCGTCGGGGCCGCCGTCGAGGCCACCGTCCGTGCCGCTGGCGACGGCGCCGCTCACGGCCGCGACGTCAGGCGCGGGTCCGGCTCCAGCCCGCAGAGCCCGTTCCACGCCAGGTTCACCAGGTGCGCCGCGACCTGCGCCTTGGCCGGGGTGCGGCTGCCCAGCCACCACTGCCCGGTCAGCGCCACCATGCCGACGAGCATCTGCGCGTACATCGGCGCCGTGCCCGTCTCAAGGCCGCGGCGGGAGAACTGCTCCTCCAGCAGGTGCTCCACCTGCGTGGCGATGTCCCCGATGAGGCTGG
The DNA here is from genome assembly GCF_900101335.1 of Quadrisphaera sp. DSM 44207. NCBI lineage: Bacteria > Bacillati > Actinomycetota > Actinomycetes > Kineosporiales > Kineosporiaceae > Quadrisphaera > Quadrisphaera sp. DSM 44207. Next base: position 259,044 of record NZ_FNKA01000003.1, read on the forward strand.
CGAACGTGCCGGTCGCCTGCGCCACGGGGGAGTCGCGCACGAGGATCCGGAAGCCGTCGGTGGAGGTCTCGACGTAGGTCAGCAGCGCCATCGTGGCGCGCTCGAGCATCTGCCGCGGGTGGCCCGGGACGGCGAGCGCGCCCGTGATGGCGTCGAGCAGCGCCCGCACCTCCCGGTCGACGACGACCGCGTACAGGCCCTCCTTGCCGCCGAAGTGCTCGTAGACCACCGGCTTGGACACCTGTGCGCGGGCGGCGATCTCCTCCACGCTCGCGCCCTCGAAGCCCTTGTCCGCGAACAGGGTGCGACCGACGTCGAGCAGCTGCTCGCGCCGCTGCGCCCCGGTCATCCGCGTCCTGCTCACCGGCCCATCCTGCCCGAGCCGGGAGCCGGGGAGCCGCTCGCCGCCTCGTCCGGTCCTGGTGGGGCCGCTCGTGCCTCGCGGCCGTGGGAGGGTAGGAGCGCCGCAGCTGCAGCAGCCGGTCCCCCGTCGTCTAGTGGCAGGACGGCTCACTTTGGATGAGTTCACCGAGGTTCGAATCCTCGCGGGGGAGCGCAGGGCCGGAGGGCGGTGGGCCGGCCGGTAGAGTCGGGCCCGCCCCGACCCCTCCTGCGAGGAGCGCCGAGCGCGTGAGCCCCGCCCGCCCCGTCGCCGTCGTCGTCCTCGCCGCCGGTGAGGGCACCCGGATGAGGTCGGCGACCCCCAAGGTCCTCCACGCGATCGGCGGCCGCACGCTGCTGGGGCACGCGGTGGCCGCGGCCCGCGCCGCCGGCCCCGAGCACCTCGTCATCGTCGTGCGCCACGAGCGCGAGCGCGTCGCCGCCCACGTCGCCGAGGTCGACCCCGGCGCCCTCGTGGCCGACCAGGACGACGTCCCGGGCACGGGCCGGGCGGTCGCCTGCGGCCTGGGCGCCCTGCCCGAGAGCGGGGACGGGTTGCGCGGCACGGTGCTCGTCACCTGCGGCGACGTGCCGCTGCTCGCTCCGAGCACGCTGGGCGACCTCGTCGCCGCGCACGAGGCCGAGGGCAGCGCAGTGACGGTGCTGACCGCCGTCCTGCCCGACCCCACCGGCTACGGGCGGGTCGTGCGCGACGCGGACGGCGCCGTCACGGCGATCGTGGAGCAGAAGGACGCCACCGAGGAGCAGCGGGCGGTCCTGGAGGTCAACAGCGGCGTCTACGCCTTCGACGCGGCGGTCCTCGCCGACGCCCTGCCGCGCCTGGGCCGCGACAACGCCCAGGGCGAGGTGTACCTGACCGACGTGCTCGCGCTGGCGCGCGCCGGCGGGCACCGCGTGAGCGCCCGCCCGGTGCAGGACCCGGTGCAGGTGGAGGGGGTCAACGACCGCGTGCAGCTGGCCCGGCTCGGCGCCGAGCTGAACCGGCGCACCGTCGAGGCGCACATGCGCGCCGGCGTCACCGTCGTCGACCCGGCGACCACGTGGGTGGACGTCGACGTCGAGCTGGCGCGCGACGTGACCCTGCTGCCGGGCACGCAGCTGCACGGGGCCACCCGGGTGGGGGAGGGCGCGAGCATCGGCCCGGACACCACCCTCACCGACGTCGTCGTCGGGGAGGGCGCCAGCGTGGTGCGCACCCACGGCAGCGGCGCGCAGGTCGGCCCGGGCGCGAGCGTGGGCCCGTTCTCGTTCCTGCGGCCGGGCACGCACCTGGGCGCGGACGCGCGGATCGGGGCGTTCGTGGAGGTCAAGGGCTCCACCATCGGGCGCGGCAGCAAGGTGCCGCACCTGTCCTACGTCGGGGACGCGGAGATCGGCGAGGGCGCGAACGTCGGCGCGGCGACGGTCTTCGTCAACTACGACGGCGTGGCCAAGCACCGCACCCGGGTCGGCGACCACGCGCGGGTGGGCAGCGACACGATGCTCGTGGCGCCCGTGGTCGTCGGGGACGGCGCCTACACGGCGGCGGGGTCGGTGATCACCGAGGACGTGCCGCCGGGCGCGATGGCCGTGGCCCGCGGCAGGCAGCGGGTCGTGCGGGGGTGGGTGGAGCGCCGCCGCGCCGGCAGCCCGGCCGCCGCGGCCGCCCGCCGCGCCCGCGAGGCCGCCGAAGCCGCCGCGGCCGCCGAGGCGGCGCAGGACGACGAGCAGTCAGGAGCACCAGCATGACCGGCATCACGACCACCGGGGAGAAGCGCCTCGTCCTCATCGGCGGGCGCGCGCACCCCGAGCTCGCCGAGGAGGTGTCCCGGGAGCTGGGCGTCACGATGGTGCCGACGTCCGCGTACGACTTCGCCAACGGCGAGATCTACGTGCGCTTCGAGGAGAGCGTGCGCGGCTGCGACGCGTTCGTCCTGCAGAGCCACAGCGCGCCGATCAACCAGTGGATCATGGAGCAGCTGATCATGGTGGACGCCCTCAAGCGGGCCTCCGCCAAGCGGATCTCCGTGGTCGCGCCGTTCTACGGCTACGCGCGCCAGGACAAGAAGCACCGCGGCCGCGAGCCGATCTCCGCGCGGCTGGTCGCCGACCTCTTCCGCACCGCCGGCGCCGACCGGCTGATGAGCGTGGACCTGCACACGGCGCAGATCCAGGGCTTCTTCGACGGGCCGGTGGACCACCTGTGGGCGCTGCCCCTGCTGTCGGACTACGTGCGCCGGCGCGTCGAGGACGCCTCGCGCCTGACCGTGGTCTCCCCGGACGCCGGCCGCGTGCGCCTGGCGGACGTGTGGTCGGACAGGCTCGGCGCCCCGCTGGCGATCATCCACAAGCGCCGCGACCCGGACCGCCCGAACCAGGTGCAGGTGCACGAGCTGGTCGGCGACGTCGCGGGGCGCACGTGCGTGCTCGTCGACGACATGATCGACACCGCGGGCACCATCGTGCAGGCCGCGCACGCGCTGAAGGAGAACGGCGCCGCCGAGGTCGTCGTGGCGGCCACGCACGCGATCCTGTCCGGTCCGGCGGTGCAGCGGCTCCGGGAGAGCCCGATCTCCGAGGTCGTGGTCACCAACACCCTGCCGATCCCCGAGAAGGCGCACTTCCCCCAGCTGACGGTGCTGTCCATCGCGCCGCTGCTGGCGCGCGCCATCCGCGAGGTCTTCGACGACGGCTCGGTGACCAGCCTCTTCGACGGCAACAGCTGAGAGCGGGCTAGACTCGCGCGGTTGCCTCGGCGAGGGACGCCGCACGGCGGGCGAGGGCCCGCCGTCCGTCCGGAATCGACGCGGTGGGCGCTCGCCGCGTCCGCGCTGGGGCGCGCCGACGGCACGAGACCACCGCACGAGACCACCGCAGGAGACCGCGCGCGACCCGCGCGGGCGAGGCACCGAGGAGCACGACCGTGTCCCAGAACACCGACGCCGGCACCGTCACCGGCACGAGCCTGACCGCCGAGACGCGCACGCAGTTCGGCAAGGGCGCCGCGCGGCGGATCCGGCGCGCGCACAAGATCCCCGCCGTCCTGTACGGGCACGGCGAGGCGCCGCGCCACATCTCCCTGCCCGGGCACGAGACGATGCTCGCCGTCAAGCACGCCAACGCGCTGCTGTCCCTGCAGCTGGAGGGCGGCGAGAACGCGCTCGCCGTGGTCAAGGACGTGCAGGTCGAGCCGATCCGCCGCGAGATCGAGCACCTCGACCTCGTCCTCGTGCGCCGCGGCGAGCGCATCGAGGTGCAGGTGCCGGTGCACCTGTCCGGCGAGGCGGACCCCGGGGCGGTGGTGGCGGTCGAGGCGAACACCCTGGGCGTGACGGCCGAGGCGACCCACCTGCCCGAGGTCATCACGGTGGACGTGGAGGGCGCGCAGGCCGGCACCCAGGTCACGGCCGGCCAGGTGCGCCTGCCCGCCGGGGTCGAGCTGTCCGGCGACCCGGAGGCCATCGTCGTCTCCGTCGTGGCCGCCCCGAGCGCCGCCGACGTCGAGGCCGACCTGGCCGCCTCCGAGGCCGAGCTCGGCATCGAGCACGACCCCAAGGACGAGCCGGCGGCCGAGGACGCCGCCACGACGCGAGCGACCGACGCGGCCTCCGACGCGCAGTCCTGAGCGGCGGTCCGGCAGGGCGCGCCCGCTCAGGTCCGGTCCACCGCCGGGAGGAGGCCGCCCGTGCGGGCCGCGGCGAGGGCGGGTGCCCGCTGGTCCTTGGCGGACAGGCGCCAGGTCAGCGCCTGGCCCTCGCGCCCGGTGCGGGGCCAGGCGATGCCGACGTCCGGGTCCAGCGGGTGGACGCCGCGCTCCACCGCCGGGTCGTACGCGGTCGAGCACAGGTACGTGACGGTGCTCCCGTCGGTGAGGGAGCAGAAGGCGTGACCCAGGCCCTCGGCGAGGTAGACGGCGCGCCGGTCGACGTCGTCCAGCAGGACGGCGTCCCACGCGCCGTGCGTGGGGGAGCCGACGCGGACGTCGACGACGACGTCGAGGACGGCGCCGACCGGGCACGTGACGTACTTGGCCTGGCCCGGTGGCACGTCGGCGAAGTGGACGCCGCGGATGACGCCGGCGGCGGAGACGGAGCAGTTGACCTGGGCCACCTCCAGCCGGCGCCCGACCGCCTCCGCCAGCGCGTCGGAGCGGAAGGCCTCGAGGAACGTGCCGCGGTCGTCGGTGAGCTGCCGGGGCGTGATCGACCAGGCGCCGTCGATGCTCAGCGGCTCGATCTGCACACCGCGCACCGTAGTCCCCGCGGGCTCGGCCGGTCCTCTCCCCGACCGGCGCGGTTCCCGGCCGGTCCACGGTCGCGTCACGGCCGGTTCACCTGCGGCCCCGACAGTGGGGGCATGGTCATCCTGGCCCTGTCGGTGGGGTGGGTCTGCATCGCCTGCGCGCTCGCGCTGGTCCTCGGGGCGGTCCTGAGGGCGGCCGACCGGCACGAGCCCCTCGTCCGCGGCGCCGCTGCTCCGAACGGGGGCCCGGTCTTCCGCGCGGAGGCGGTGGCGGTCCACACTCCCTCCGACTGATCGCGAGGGGCCCCCTGCGACGGACGGGGGCCGACGCCCGGCCGGACGCCGCCTGCGGCTCGCGCGCGCCGCACCGCAGGAGGAGACCCGCATGCCCCGCATCGCCGAGCGCGCCGCCGCCCCCGGGGCGGCCCTGGCCGCCGCGCTGCGAGAGGCGCACCGCACCCGCAGCCTGCACCTGCTGGTCCTCCTGCTGCTGCCGATCCCGTTCCTGCTCGTGGCGCACCAGCTGTACTTCTGGGACGTGGGGCCCTTCACCTCCCCGCGGTGGGCCGTGAACAGCGACCGCTCCTTCATCGAGGTCCTCGGCTACGCCCAGCTCGCCGCGGCGGCCGTGCTGCTGCTCCTCAGGGGGCTGCGGCAGCGCGGAGGCCTCGCGTACGTCGGGTGGGCGGTGGCGCTGACGGTCGTGGCCCTCGACGACGCCCTGCGCTGGCACGAGGCCGGCGGCGCCTGGCTGACGCGCCGCCAGCTCGTGCCCGAGGTGCTCTCCCTGCCGCAGCAGGCGCTGGGCGAGCTGGTGACGTGGGTGCTGCTGGGCGTCCCCGTCCTGCTCCTGCTGGCGGTGACCCACCTCGCCAGCTCCCCTTCGGTGCGGCGGGACTCCTGGCTGCTCGCCGCCCTGATGGGCGTGCTGATGCTCTTCGGCGCGGGGGTCGACATCCTGCACGAGGGCATCGAGGAGGTGACCGACAACAGCGTGGTCGACCTCCTGGTGACCTTCGTCGAGGCGGGCGGCGAGCTCGGCGCGATGACGGCGCTGCTGGCCTGCGCCGTGCACGTCTGGCGCCGCTGACCCGCTCGGTGGGGGCCGCCCGGGGAGCCGGCGCCCATACTGTCCTCCGGCTCCCCGCGCGGCCAGGGCGCCGCACCCGGCGGCCGGACCCGCCGCCGGCCGGCGCACCCGCGGCGCCTCGACTGCAGGAAGGGACGTGCATGACCACCAGCGGGCCGCCCGGAGAGGGGGTCGTGAACCGCCGCGCGCGCACCGCCGGCCGGCTGCAGCCGCTGCGGACCGCCGTGCGCACGGTGCTGACCGGTCTCGTGACGGCGCTGGACTACGCGGTGCCCAAGTCGCGCACCGTGCTGGCCCTCGGCGGCGACGACGGCGCGAAGTTCGGGGGCAGCTCGAAGCGGCTGTTCGAGGACGCCCTGCGCACCGGGGACTGGGACCCGTACTGGTTCACCACCTCGCGCGCCGTCCTGGAGGCCGTGCGGGCCGAGCACCCCGGCCGGGCGCTGATGGCCACGGGCCCGCGGGCCCTCCTGCTCGGGGTGCGGGCCCGGGCCGTCCTGGTCTCGCACTCGCGGCGCGACGTCGGCCTGCTCGGCTACTCCCGGCTGCGCCGCTTCACCCAGCTCACCCACGGGGTGGGCCCGAAGACCATGGGCTACGCCAAGCGCGACGTGGACCTGCCGTCCCTGGACCGGGAGACCAGCACCTACGCCCACGTGGTGTGCGCCTCCGACTTCGAGGCGACCTTCTGGGAGCGCGCCTACCGCCTGCCCCTGGCCGACATCTGGACCACCGGCGTCCCGCGCACCGACGCGCTGCTGGAGCCCGCCGACCCGGGGCTCGTGGAGCGGCACCCCGTGCTGGCGGGCAGGACCGTGCTCTACGCCCCGACCTTCCGGGACTGGGCGCTGCTGGAGGACTACCTGCCCGTCCCGGGCACGGACGCGGCGGCCCTGGTCGCCCTCCTGGAGCGGCACGACGCGACGCTGCTCGTGCGGCCGCACTACTACGAGGCGGACGCCGCGCGCGCCACGATCGAGCGGGTCGGCTCCCCGCGGGTGCAGGCGGCCGACGACACCGTCTTCCCCGACGCGAACGAGCTGCTCAAGCACGTGGACGTCCTCGTCACCGACTACTCCTCGATCTACACCGACTTCCTGCTGCTCGACCGCCCGGTCGTCTTCACGCCGGTCGACCTGCAGGAGTACGAGGGCGCGCGGGGCTTCTTCTTCCGCTACGAGGAGCTCACACCGGGCACCAGGGCGGTCACCCCGGAGCAGCTCCTCGCCGCCCTGGACGCCGAGCTGTCGGGCCAGGACCCGCACCGCGCCGAGCGCGCCCGGGTGCGCTCGGTCTTCCACAAGCACCCCGAGGGCGGGGCCAGCGCCCGGGTGCTGCAGCACCTGGCCGCCGAGCCGGTGCGCTGGCCCGCCCCGCCGCCCCGCGACCGCTCGCAGCGCTCCGCCTGGCCCGCCTGGCACGACCGCTCCTACCTGTCGCCGCAGCCCGCGCGATGAGCGTCCTGCTGGCGCTGCTGCAGCGCTGCGTGCTCTTCCCGCTGTCCCACCTGGTGCCCCGCCGGCCGGGGCTGTGGGCCTTCGGGGCGCCGCAGGACGGGTTCTCGGGCAACCCCAAGCACCTGTTCCTGTGGGTCAGCGAGCACCGGCCGGACGTGCGGGCGGTGTGGCTGACCGGCAGCCCCGCCACCCGCCGGCTGCTGCGCGAGCACGGCTACCGCTGCGAGCTGCGCTGGTCGCTCGCCGGCGTGGCCGTGGCCGCGCGGGCGCAGTGGCACGTGGTGGCCAACGACGCCAGCGACACCTCCCTGGCCCTCTCGGGCGGGGCGCGCCTGCTCAACACCTGGCACGGCGTCGGCATCAAGAACATCCTGCGCGGGGCGACCGTGGGCGCCAACGCCGGGCTGTACCGCCGCCTGTGGCGCCCCGACGTCTACCTGCGCTCCGCGCACCGCTTCCGCCGTCCGGCGCTGGTGCTGGCGACCTCCCCGACCATGGCCGCGCACTTCGCCCGCTCCTTCGACATCCCGATCGAGCGGTGCCCCCAGCTGGGCTACCCGCGCCTGGACGCGCTCGTGGACGAGGACTTCCGCCGGCTGTGCCTGCGCTTCGGCGACTACGACGCCCTGCGGCGCCGGTGCGCCGGGCGCACGGTGTACCTGTACGCGCCGACCCTGCGCGACGACGACGCGGACGTGCTCGCCGAGGCCGTGCCCGACCTGGCCGCGCTCTCGGAGGCGCTGCGGCCGACCGGCGGGCTCCTGCTGCTCAAGCTCCACCCCTTCACGGCCGCCCGGGTGGGGGAGCAGCTGGACGCGTTCGACGACGTCGCGGTGTGGCCGGAGGGGCTGGACCTCTACCCGGTGCTCGATGAGGTCGACTGCCTCATCACCGACTACTCGAGCCTGCTGTACGACTACATCGCCGTGAGGGACTCCGGGGTCGTCGTCTACGCCTACGACTACGAGCGCTACGTGGCGCAGGACCGCGACCTGGCCCTCCCGTTCGAGGAGAACGTCACCGGCCAGCGCGCCGACGCGTTCGAGCAGCTGTGCGAGGTGCTGCGCAGCGGCCGGGCCCTCGCGGCGCTGCCGCCGCAGGAGCTCGCGGCGCTGCGCACCCGCTTCTGGGGGGCCCCCGGGCCGGTGCGGCGGATGGCCGGCCCGGCCGTCACGGACTTCGCCCTGGCGTGGCCCGGCCCGCGCCGCTCGGCCCGCGCGGGCCGGTGGACCCGCCCCCGCCGGTGAGCCCGTCCGGGTGCGCTCTCGGCGCGCTCACCGGCGCGTCAGGCACCGGGCACTTATGCTGTGCGGTTGGTGCAGCACCGGCTGGGAGCTCGCGGACGAGACCCCGGAGCACGGCACGATGATCGGAGGAGGCCAGTGACCGCTCTCAGTGGGATGCCGCGCTCGTCGGCGCCCGCCCTCCTGCGGCGCGCGACCGCCGCCCTGGGGGCCGTGCTGGTGCTCCTCCTGTGCGTCGACGCGGGGGTCAGCGCCGGCACGGACGGCTTCGGCGTCGGCACCCTGCTGCGGATCGCGGTGCTGCTGGGCGGCCTGCTGGCGGTGGTGTGCCTGAGCCGCTTCGAGTACTTCGTCCTCGGCGTCCTCGTCGTGCGTCCCGCCCTCGACATCACCAAGACGGGCGGCGGGGGCTCGGTGCTCGCCAGCGCCGTGGCGGCCGCCATCGTCCTGGGCGCGGTGCTGTGGCTCGCCGCGCAGGTCTACGCGGGCACGCTGCGGCGGGTCTCGCTGCTCAGCCGGGTCCTCATCGTCCTGCTCGCGGTCATGACCCTGAGCGCGCTGCTCGCCAGCGACCCGGTGCGCAGCGCGCTGCAGGTGGCGAGGCTCGCGGCGGCGGTCGCCGTCCTGCTCGTCGTCGAGCAGCTGGCCGTCGACCGCGCGGCCCGCTGGCGCGTCCTGACCGCCTGCTACGCCTCCGCGGTGCTGCCCCTGCTGGTGGGCGTGCAGCAGCAGCTCACCGGCAGCTTCCTCAAGCAGTCCAGCGGGCTCGGGCGCATCACGGGCACCTTCGTCCACCCCAACGCCTTCGGCTTCTACCTCGTGCTGCTGCTGACGATGGGAGCGGCCGTCTTCCGCCACCTGGACGGCAGGACGAAGCTGCTGGTCGGCGCCGTGCTGGTCCTCGGCACGGTCGAGCTGGTGCTCTCCTACTCCCGCGGCAGCTGGATCTCGATCATCGTGGGCGTCCTCGTGGTCGGGGCCCTGCAGGCCCGCAAGCTGCTCGTGCTGCTGCCCGTCGCCCTGGGGGCGCTGGTGCTGGCCGTCCCGTCGGTGCTGCTGCGGCTGTCGGACCTGACGCAGGAGGAGACGGTCAACGGCACGCCCGGCAACTCCTTCATGTGGCGCATCACGCACTGGCAGGTCGTCCTCCGCGGCGCCCGCGGGCACGAGCTGCTGGGCCTGGGCCCGGGCTCGTCGGACTTCCTGGGCGACGAGGTGCTGCCCCCGCACAACGACTTCGTGCGGATGTACGTCGAGACCGGGGTCGTCGGCACCGCCCTCTACCTCGCCTTCATCCTCGCCGCGCTCGCCACGGCCTTCGGCATGATGCGCGCCGGGCACCGCCGCGGGCTCGAGCGCGGGATCGCCGTCGGCGCCATCGCCTGCACCGCCGCCTTCGTGGTCGGCAGCATCGGCGGCAACCTGATCAGCGAGGTGGTGGTGCTCCTCTACCTCTTCGCCTTCCTCGGGCTGGCCTCCGGCACCGCGCTGCAGTGCCCGGCGCCTCAGCCGCCGCGCACGCCCGGCCCGGCCCTGGCCCCGGCCGGGGCGGGCGGCCCGGCGTGAGGGTGGCGATGCTCGGCTGCCGCGGCCTGCCGGCCACCTACGGCGGCGTGGAGCGGCACGTCGAGGAGATCGGCGCCCGCCTGGTCGAGCGCGGCCACGAGGTCACCGTCTACTGCCGGCCCCACTACAGCGACGCCGACACCGGGCCCTGGTACCGCGGCATGCGCCGGGTGGTGCTGCCGGGGATCGCGAGCAAGCGCCTCGACGCGCTGTCCCACACGGCGGTCGCGGCGGCGCACGCGGCCACGCAGGACTTCGACGTCGTCCACTACCACGCGGTCGGCCCCGGCCTGGTCAGCCCGCTCTCGCGCGCCAGGCGGCGCAGCGCCGTGGTCCTGACGGTGCACGGGCTGGACTTCGCGCGCGAGAAGTGGGGCCCCGGCGCGCGCCTGGCGCTGCAGCTGAGCGCGCGGATGAGCGCCTACCTGCCGGACCGGACCATCGTCGTCGCCGAGGCGCTGCGCGAGCACTACCGCGCGGCCTACGGCGTCGAGACCTCCTACGTGCCCAACGGCGTCACGCCCGCGGAGGCCGAGGAGAGCCTGTTCGATCTCGCGGAGCTGGGCGTCAAGCGCGGGGACTACCTGCTCAGCGTGGGCCGGCTGGTGCCCGAGAAGGGCACCCACCTGCTGCTGGAGGCCTTCACCGCGCTCCCGCCGGGCGCGCGCCCGGGACTGCTCGCCGTCGGCGGCGCCAGCTACACCGGGGACTACGTGCAGCGCCTCGCCGCCCTGGCGCAGGGCGTGCCGGACGCGCACCTGCCGGGCTTCCTGTACGGCGAGCAGCTGCGGACCGCGTACGAGGGCGCGAGGATCTTCGTGCAGAGCTCGACGCTCGAGGGGATGCCGCTGACGGTCCTGGAGGCGGCCGCCCACGGCCTGCCCCTCGTCCTCAGCGACATCCCGGTGCACGTGCAGCTGCTCGGCTCCGACCGCCCCGGCGGCAGGCTGTTCACCAGCGGGGACAGCGCCTCGCTGCACCGCGCGCTCGAGCGGGCCCTGCAGGACCCGGAGGCGGAGGCCGCCGGTGGCCGTCTGGTGGGCCAGGAGCTGCTCGACCGCTTCAGCTGGGACCGCGCGGTGGACGGCACCCTCGACGCCTACGAGCAGGGGCTGGCCGCCCGGCGCCGCGCCAGGCGCTGAGCCGGCGCCCAGCCGGCACCGCGCCGGGCGCTGAGGACGCGCGGGGCGGCGCCGGGCGGGGAGGCGCTCAGGACGAGCGCCGGGCGGCGGCCGCGGCGAAGACGTCCCGGTGCGCGCGCGCGACGGCCTCGAAGCTCTGCACCCCGAGCGGGCGGGCGGGCACCGGGTCCAGCACCTGGGCCCGCAGCGCCCCGGCCAGCGCCTCCGCGTCGTCCGGGGGCACCAGCACGGCTCCGGCGGCGGCGCCCTCGATGCCCGGCGCCCGCGTCGAGACCACCGGCAGCCCGCAGGCGGCCGCCTCCAGCACGGCGTTCGGCAGGCCCTCCGAGCGCGAGGGGAGGACGAAGACGTCCAGGGTGCGCAGGAAGTCCGCGACCGCGGCCGGCTCGTGCAGCGGCCCGGGGAAGCTGACCGGCAGCCCGGCCGCCTGCTGCTCCAGCGCCGCCCGCTCCGGCCCCTGCCCGACCACGACGAACTCGGCGTCGAGCTCGGTGACCAGGCGCCGCGCCGCCCCGACCAGGACGTCGAAGCCCTTCACGGGGATCAGGCGCCCCACCGAGCCGATGCGCACCGGTCCGCTGCGGGCGCCGGGCCGGCGCGGGCCGGGGTGGAAGACGCCCGCGTCGATCCCGTTGCGGATCACGTGCACGCGCTCGGGCGGGGCGCCGTGCGCGCGCACCACGAAGTCCCCCACGTCCTCGGAGTTGCCGATCCACTGGTCCGTCAGCGGTCGCAGGGCGCGGTCCAGGGCCCTGGCCGGCCGGGAGCGCCAGTCCTCCACCCGCCGCTCGGAGACCACGACCGGAGGGCGGGAGGAGCCGAGCAGGCTCAGGCGGGTCAGCGCGTTGGCCCCGTGCAGGGAGGAGTGCACGACGTCGTAGCGGCCCGAGGTCAGCACCCGGCGCAGCGACGCGAGGCGGCGCGGGTCGGCGTCACGACCGCTGAGCTCGACGAGCGGGATGCCGGCGGCGGCCATCTCCTGCGCGTACGGCTCCCCGGGCCGCAGGACGCACAGGGTCGGCTCCCACGCGCCCTCCCGCACCGCGGCGAGCATCGTGCCGGCGAGCTGGCGCTCCGTCCCGCTCGCGGCGAACCGGCCCATGACGTGCACGACCTTCAGCAACGCGGCGCTCCTCGTCCGTACGGGTGACCGGGACCCTCCGGCCCCTCGGTTGGAACCCGGACCGTATCCGAGCGGCTATCGTTCTCGGGGCGCCGTGCGGCGCACGCGCGGCCTCCGGCCCGCGACCGCGGCCCCTCCGGGCCGCTCGACTGGGAGAGACGTCCTGTGAAGGTCCTCATCACCGGCGCGGCCGGCTTCGTCGGCAGCCACACGTGCGAGGCGCTGCTGCGCCTCGGGCACGAGGTGCTCGGCGTCGACGCGCTGACCGACTACTACGACCCCTCGCTGAAGAAGGCGAACCTGCAGCACCTGGAGGGCCTGCCCGGGTTCTCCCTGCGGCAGGCGGACCTCGGCGAGCTGTCGGACGCCGAGCTGTCGGGCCTCCTCGACGGCGTCGACGTGGTCTACCACCTCGCCGCGCAGCCGGGTGTGCGGTCCTCGTGGCAGTCGGGCTTCGCGCTGTACGCGCAGGCCAACGTGGTGGTCACCCAGCGGCTGCTCGAGGCGGCGCACCGGTCCTCGGTCGGCCGCTTCGTCTACGCCTCCAGCTCCTCGGTGTACGGGCGGGCCGCGACCTACCCCACGGGCGAGGACGCGCCGACCCGCCCGTTCAGCCCCTACGGCGTCACGAAGCTCGCCGCCGAGCACCTGTGCGGCCTGTACGCCGACAACTGGGGCGTGCCGACGGTCAGCCTGCGCTACTTCACCGTCTACGGCCCGCGGCAGCGGCCTGACATGGCGATGAACCGCTTCATCGCCGCGGCGCTGGCCGGCCGCGAGATCCGGGTGTACGGGGACGGCGAGCAGGTGCGCGACTTCACGTACGTGGAGGACGTCGTCGCCGCGAACCTGGCCGCCGGCCTGCGGGACGGCGTGCCGCCCGGTGCGGTCGTGAACGTCGCCGGCGGCGGGTCCATCACGGTCAACGGCCTGCTCGGGGTGCTGGAGGGCGCCGTGGGGCGCCCGGTGCGCGTCGTGCACGAGCCCCGCCAGCCCGGGGACGTGCAGCAGACCGGCGGCAGCGTCGAGCTCGCCGCGCGCCTGCTCGGCTGGCGCCCGCGCGTCGAGGTGCCCGAGGGCCTGGCGCGGCAGGTCGCCTGGCAGCAGTCCCCGGCCGGCTGAGCAGTCCGCCCCGACGAGACGAACGGAGCACCCACCGTGGAGATCGGCACCTTCCTGCGCTCGCGCCCGCGCGCGACCCTGCTCGCGATGCTCTTCCCCGTCCTGGCGGCGCTGGGCGCCTACCTCATCCTCTCGCTGCAGCCGGCGCGCTACACGGCCACGGCCACCGTGTCGGTGCCCGGCAGCGCCGCGGACAGCGCCAGCCGGGTCGGCATCTTCGTGGCCGACTTCGGCGCGCTCGCCGTGTCCACCCCGGTCCTGGAGGAGATCTCCGGCAGCACCGGCGTCTCCGCGTCGGAGGTGAGGCAGGGCCTGGAGGTCGCCCGGGTCGGCCAGTCGAGCATCTTCACCGTCGCCTACACCGGCGACAGCGAGGACACCGTCGAGCCCGTGGTGCGCTCGGTCATCGACGCCACCTTCGAGCGCCTGCTGCCGGTGGCCGCCGCGGACGAGGCGCTGGAGCAGGCGACGCAGGCCGCCCAGGACGCCGAGGCCGAGCGGGCGCAGTTCGAGGACGAGATCGGCACCATCCAGCCCGACCGCGCCTACGCCGACGTCTCCAACCGGATCCGCGACCTGCAGGCCGCGCGTCCGCTGACCCCCGCCCAGGCGTCGGAGCTGAGCACGCTGCAGGCCCGCCAGGACGAGCTGGTGGCGCAGATCCGGCAGCTGGAGGAGCTCGACGAGGCCGTCGACACCGCCAACCGCGTGCGCGCCGACGCCCAGCAGGCGGCCGACGCGGCCCACCGGGACGCCGACGCCTCGCAGAACCCCGACACCATCCGCGACATGGTCGTGGAGGAGGCGCCGCGCTCGACGAGCGTGGTGCCGGGCGTGGCCGTGGCCGCCGTCGCCGGGCTGCTGGTGGGCATCGCCCTGCTGGCCCTGCCCGAGCTGCTCCGCCGTCGCCGCTCCCCGGCCGCGCCGTACGCGCGCCGGCACCGCGCTCCCGCGCAGGCGCCGGCCCAGGAGTCGCTCGACCCGGCCGGGCACGCCCGCTGAGCGCGCCGCGCCGCCCCGGCGGGGCAGACCGCTCCCGCCTCCTGCTCGGGCTGGTGGCCCTCGCCGGGCTCGTGCTCGCCGGGCTCGCGGTCGCCGGTGTGCTCGCGCTGCGCGGCGGTGGCGCGCCGGACCCCGGCGACCCCGGCGGCACGGCCTCGGACCGGGTCCGCCACATCGCCCCCAGCGCCACCGGCGCCGGGGACGGCAGCAGCTGGGACGACGCCGGCTCCCTGGAGGACCTGCCCCGCTTCGTCGCCGAGGTCGCCGACGGCGGCGAGGTGCTCCTGCGGGCCGATGCCGGTCCCTACGACGTCGGTGGGGCGCTGGTCCTGGACTCGGGCGGCACCGCGCAGGAGCCGGTCGTCGTGCGGGGAGCGGACGCCGACGGCCGCGCCGCCGCCGCCGTCCTGCGCGGGGACCGCGCGTCGCCGTACTCCCCCGACGGGGAGAGCGGACCGGACGTGTTCGTGCTGCGCAGCGGCGCCTCCGGGCTCTCCTTCGAGGACGTCGACTTCCAGGACGTCGGGAACGCCTTCCTCGCCGCCGGGGACGTCGGCGACCTCCTCGTCACCCGCAGCACCGCCACCAACGTCCGCCGCTTCTTCGAGAACGCGCGCGCCGACGAGGAGGACAGCGCCGACGTGACCGGCCTGGTCCTGCGCGACGTCACCGTGGAGGGCTTCTCCAAGCGCGTCCTGAGGCTGCGCTACGCCTCCTCCGACGTCCTCCTCGAGGACGTCGTCGGCGACTCCCGGGCCCAGGACGGCGACGACTTCGCGATCGGGGTGCACCTGGAGGGCGAGGTCCACGACGTCGTCCTGCGCCGGGTCACGATGCGCAACACCGTGGACACGCTGCACGAGTACTGGAACGGCGACGGGTTCGCCACCGAGGACGACGTCTCCGACGTGCGGTTCGAGGACACCACCGCCAGCGGCAACACCGACGCGGGCTACGACCTGAAGTCCTCGCGCACGACGCTGGTCGGCGCGGTCGCCAGCGACAACAAGCGCAACTTCCGGTTCTGGGGGCAGGACGTCACCGCGCAGGACTGCGAGGGCCGCGACCCGCACAAGCGCGGCGGGTCCGGCTCGCAGGTGCAGGTCTGGCTCGGCGAGGGCGCGCAGGTGCGCGTGCAGGACTGCACCCTCACCGACGACGACCCCGACACCGTCGTCGTCGACACCGAGACCGACGCCGAGCTCGTCGTGGAGGGCGGCTCCGTCGAGCACGCCGGCGAGCTGCAGCGCGTCTCCGACGGCGCCTCGGTCGACCTGCGCGACGTCAGCGTCGCCGAGGGCTGAGCGGCATCGAGGAGCGGCCGGCGCCGCTCACCGGGGCGGGGCGGGGATGCCGAGCCCGTCGAGCAGCCGGGCGGCGCTGCGGTCGTCGTGGTGCTCGTGGAAGCGCCTGCGCGCGCGAGCGCGCTCCTCGGCCATCGGGTCGCGTCCGTCGACGACGTCCTGCAGGGCGGCGACGAGCTGGTCGACGTCCGTGGTGAACGGCCCCGGCACCCAGTCCTCGTACGGCTCGAGGTTCAGCCCGCGCCCGGCCCGGTAGTCGCCGACGTCCGGGAAGGCGTAGACGATCGGCTTGTCCAGCAGCAGGTAGTCCACCCAGATCGAGGACATGTCGGTGATCAGCGCGTCGAAGGCCGGCGCCGCGGTGTAGACGGTCAGCCCGTGGCGCTCCAGCTCCCCGGGCGGCAGGACCCTGATGGCCCGGTAGGACCCGGCGAAGGTGGCGGCGTCGCGCGGGTGGACCTTCAGCACGACCCGGGCCCCGACCCGCTCCAGGTGGGCGTCGAGGCGGCGCAGGTCCCGATCGGGGAAGGGCCCCTCCTGCTCGCCCGCGGCGGTGTCGAGGCGCCGCTGCGCGCCGTAGCGACCCACCCGGTAGCTCGGCATCCACAGGAACGTGGTGCGGTGCGCGTCCTCGCCCAGCAGCGCCGCGCGCGCGCCCGCGGCATCGGCCCGCAGCATCCGGTCGTTGCGGGGCGCCCCCACGACCGGCACCTGCAGCGGGGAGATGCCGAACTCCGCGGCCCGGTAGGCGCGGCCCACCGTCGAGCACACCGGCGCGTACGTGCACCGCAGCCCTCCGCGGCCCTCGAAGCGCCCGGTCGCCTTGGTCGGCGGCTCCCCGTGCCAGAGCGCCACCACCACCTGGGACGGCGGCGGCGTGCGGCTGCCGTAGAGCCGCCCCGTCGTCATGACGCAGGCGGCGGTGAGGAAGGCGAGCCGGCCCCGCAGGGAGTGGCGCGGGAGGGTGCGCACGGGCGCCGACGCGAACCGGCGCACCAGCTCCGCCCGCCGCGGGTCCTCCAGGAGCACCGTCACGCGCTGCCCGCGGGCCGAGGCCTCCTCCAGCACCGCCAGCACGCCGTCCTCGACGTCGACGCTGCTGTGCAGCACCATCGTGCCCGGGGTCTTCGGGACCACCCGGTTGACCAGGTCCAGACCCCGGAGCACCAGGCGCCGCGGCACGGAGGCCGCCGAGGGCGGGCTGCCTCCGCCGCCGGTGCGCGGGAACCGCCCCGCCGCCGGCTCCGCGGAGGCGCGGGGCGCCCGGTCCTCGCCGCGGTCCTCGCCGCGGGCGTCGCTGCGGTCCTGGGGCGACGCCTGGGACGGCTCCTGGGGGAACGCCTGGGGTGAGGACATCTGCCTGCCTGTTCGCGGTCCGGTGCTGGCTGCTCGGGCGGTCCTGGCCGCTCGGGCGGTGCCGACTGTAGGGCGGCCCGCCGCGCCGGCGCAGCGGGCCGCCGAGGAGCACCTGTCCGGGTGAACGGCGTCCCGGGCCGCTGCAGGTCCGCGCCCGTCCCGACGATGGGGACGTTCATGTGCAGAGAGTGGCGAAACCGGCACGCAGGGCGTCTGGACTCGACTAGCGTCGCGGGCCAGCGCCTCATGCTGCTCCCGCTCCGGGCACCGCAGCCCCAGCGCTCCCGCTGGCCCTCTCGCCAGCGCAGCCGCGCGTCCTGGAGGTCGTTCGTGAGGGTCCGCTCCACCGTGCTGGTCGCCGTCCTGGCGCTCCTGGGGATGGTCGCGTCCACCCTGGCCGGAGCGGTGCCGGCGAGCGCCGCCCCCGCCGCGCCGAAGCTCGTGCCGACCTTCTCCTCGGTCGGCGTGTACTGGAGCCCGGAGGGCGGGAAGCAGGGCGTCGCCGCGCAGGTGCGGTACCGGCCGGTCGGGTCGAGCTCGTGGCGGCGCGGCGCGGACCTGTGGTTCGACGGGCGGGCGCTGGGCGGGCGACCGGCCGAGTACCGCGGCAGCATCGTCGGCCTGGACGACGGGACCACCTACGAGGTCGAGCTGGCGCTGGGCGGGACGTCGACCACGACCACGCAGCGGGTGAGGACCTGGTCGGACCGGTTCCCCGTCGGCCAGGTCGTGGAGCTGCCGGCCACGTCGACCGCGCCCGTGACGATCCGGCGCACCGGCTCGCCCGACGGCTACGTCCTGGTCACCGGCCCCGGCGGCGGGCCCGCGACCATCGACGTGCGCCAGGACTCCGCCTACGGGCTGCTGCTGACGAAGTCCGCCTACGTCATCGTGCGGGGCGTGACGGTCAAGGGCCGCACCCACCACGGCATCCAGCTGGGCACCGGCAGGGACGACGACGTCCACGACGTCGTCCTGGAGGACAACACCATCACCGGCTGGGGCCTGCCGGACGCCAGCGGCTTCGGCACCCCGATGGACTCGGCGATCTACTCCGACAGCGAGAAGCTGACCCGGCTCGTCGTGCAGGGCAACCGCATGACCAGCCCGCGGACCACCTCCAACAGCTGGAGCCAGACCCACAACGGCAGCAAGCACCCCGCCGGCCCGCAGGGCATCTCGCTGCGGCGCAGCGCCGGCAACAACGTGATCCGCTACAACGACGTCGTCGGGGACGCCACCCACCACTTCAACGACGGCATGGGCGCGACGGCCAACTTCAGCCACCGGGGCTTCCCCGGCCAGGACAGCGACATCCACGGCAACTACGTCGCCTACGCCTGGGACGACGGCATCGAGGCCGAGGGCAGCGGCATGAACGTGCGCGTGCACGGCAACTACCTCACCGAGGTGTACCACGCCTTCGGCCTGGCGCCGGTCTCCCTCGGCCCGCTGTACGCCTACCGCAACGTGCAGGACGTCGCCCGCAGCGACGCCACGGCCACCTACGGACAGGCGATGTTCAAGATGGGCGGCAACACCTCGGGCTCGACCTTCTACGGCGACGGCCGGGTCCTGCTGTTCCACAACACGGCCCTCAAGCCCCTGGCGGGACCGCAGAACCGCAAGGCGGTCGAGGCCGGGGACGGGCGGGTGCTGCGCAACGCCCTCTCCCGCAACAACATCTGGCGCACCGGGGCCCCCTCGAGCACCAACAGCATCTCGGACGACGGCAGGTCCACCACGAACGACTTCGACCGGGACCTGTACAACGGCCTGGTCAAGGCCGCTCCGGGAGCGGAGGCGAACGGCGTCCGCGCCGAGCCCGTCCACGTCGCCGGCTGGGGCATGGACCCGGTGACGCGCGCCGGCCTGTTCTCCCTGGCCGCCGGCTCGTCGGGCGTGGACCGCGGCGTCCCGCTGCCGGGCTTCAACGACGGCTGGAGCGGCAGCGCCCCCGACGCGGGAGCCCAGGAGGTCGGCTCTCGGCCCGTCGTCTACGGCGCCCGGGGCTTCACCACGCCGAGCGCCCCGCGCGGCTGAGCGAGCGCGGGGCGCTGGGCCGGGCGGGTGCCCCCCGCCACCGCGGTGGCGAGGTGCCACCCGCCCGGCCCACTCCACGTCGTCGGTGCAGGTGGCGGTGCGGTTAACTGGCGTTCGTGACGACTCGCCGCAACATCGCCGTGGTGCTCGCGGGGGGCACGGGCTCCCGCGTGGGGCTCGCCCTCCCCAAGCAGCTCATCAAGATCGCCGGTAAGCCGATCATCGAGCACACCATCGCGGCCCTCGGGGCCTCCCCGCACGTCGACGAGATCGTCGTGATGATGACCCCGGGGTACCTGGACGCCGTCCGCGCGCTCGTGCGGGACGGCCGCCACCCCAAGGTCACCCGGATCCTCGAGGGGGCGGACACCCGCAACGGCACCACGCGCCTGGCGCTCGACGCCGTGGGCGAGCAGGAGTGCAACCTCGTCTTCCACGACGCGGTGCGGCCCCTGGTCAGCCAGCGGATCATCGCGGACTGCGTCGCCGCCCTCGAGGAGTACGGCGCCGTCGACACCGCCATCCCCTCCGCCGACACCGTCGTGCGGGTCGACCGCGCCAGCGGGACGACGCTGGAGGAGGTGCTGCCGCGCCACCTGCTGCGCCGCGGGCAGACGCCGCAGGCCTTCCGCTCCGAGGTGATCCGGCGCGCCTACGACCTCGCCGCGCAGGACCCCCGCTTCGAGGCGACCGACGACTGCACCGTCGTCCTGCGCTACACGCCCGAGGTCCCCATCGCCGTGGTGCGAGGCGAGGACCGCAACATGAAGGTCACCGAGCCGATCGACGTCTACATCGCCGACAAGCTCTTCCAGCTCGAGAGCCACAGCGTCCCGGACGCCGGGACCGAGGCCGAGCAGCGCGCCGCCCTCGAGGGCAGGAGCGTCGTGGTCTTCGGCGGCTCCTACGGCATCGGCGCCGACATCGCCCGCCTGGCCGAGCAGCGCGGGGCCCGCGCGTGGCGCTTCAGCCGCTCCGAGACCGGCACGCACGTCGAGCGGCGCTCGGACATCGTCGCGGCCTGCGAGCGGGTCATCGAGGAGTCCGGGCGCATCGACCTCGTCGTCAACACCGCCGGCGTCCTGCCGCGCGCGGAGCTGGCCGAGACCAGCGAGGAGACGATCTACCTGGCCACCGACGTCAACTACCTGGCGCCGGTCAACATCGCCCAGGTCTGCTTCCCCCACCTGCAGCGCACGGGCGGCTCGCTGCTGCTGTTCACCTCCAGCTCGTACACGCGCGGGCGCAGCGGGTACAGCCTGTACTCCTCCGCCAAGGCGGCCGTGGTCAACCTCACGCAGGCGCTGGGCGACGAGTGGGCGCCGGACGGCGTGCGGATCAACTGCCTGAACCCCGAGCGCACGCAGACCCCGATGCGCACCCGCGCGTTCGGGGCCGAGCCGGAGGGGACCCTGCTGTCCTCGGCCGCCGTGGCGGAGGCGGCGCTGAGGGTGCTGACGTCCGACATGACCGGCCACGTCGTGGACGTGCGCCGCGAGGACGCGCTCGCCAGCCACCTGGCCGCCGCGTCGGCGGCCGACGCCGTGCACGAGGAGGAGCCGGGCGACGTGCTGCCGGAGGGCGTCAGCGCGACGGCGGCGTCCTCCTGACCACCGGCTGACGCGCCGCTCAGCCGCCTGCCGGGCCGCTGGTCGCGGTGCCCCTCGAGCGCCGTCCGCGGACGGCGCCGAGGACCTCGGCCGCCTGGCGCAGCGCACCGCGGTCGACCAGGGCGAGGACGCCGACGTAGGCGACGCCCGCCGCGCCGACCTGCGCCAGCAGCTCCTCCCACGGCGCGAGGTGGCCACCGGCCCAGACCCGCACGGCCAGGCCGGCGGCGGCGAGCGCGCCGGTGGCGAGCCAGACGCCGCTCATCGCCCGGGCGAGGTCGGACCACCCCAGCGCCGCCTCCTTCAGGCACGGTCGCAGCGACACCAGGACCTCGAGGTAGAACTTCGCCGCCAGCGCCACGGCGACCCCGACGGCGCCCCAGGGCAGCCCGGCGCCGATGGCGACCAGGCTCATGGCCGTGGTGACGAGGCTGAGGCGGAAGAGGGTGTCGGACTTGCCGACGGCGCGCAGGAAGCCGGAGACGGTCGTCGTGAGCGTCTGGGGCAGGGCGGCGACCGCCAGCAGCTGCAGCACGGGGACCATGCCCAGCCACCGCGGGCCGAAGAGCACCTCGATCATGGCCGGTGCCGCGACGGCCATGCCGATCGCGATGGGCGCCGTCACCACGTTCGCGGTGGACAGGGCGCGCAGCCACGCGCGTCCGAGGCGGGGGCGGTCGTCGCGCAACCGGGTCAGCGCCGGGAAGAGGACGCGGCCCATCATGGTGTTCATCTGCGAGACCGGCAGCTTCATCAGCGCGTAGGCCCGGTTGTAGTTGCCCAGCTCGGCGAGCGGCACGAACTTGCCCAGCAGCAGGTTGTCCGCGTTGCGGGACCAGAAGTTGAGGAACTGGGAGCCGGTGATGCCGCGCGACATCGTCCAGAACTGGCGGACGCTGGCCCGGTCGGGCAGGGCCCGCGGCCGCCACCGGACCACCGCCCACTTGATCGACGAGTCGGTCACCTGGTGCACCAGGGGACCGATGACGAGGCTGTAGGCACCGGCCCCGAGGACGGCGGCGACGATCGTGGTGGCCGTGCCGAGCACCAGGGAGACCACCTCGACCACCGCCAGCTGCTTGAAGCGCAGCGTGCGCTCCAGGAGCGAGTTCGGCACGAGGCTGATGTTGATGGTGAACAGCAGGCTGGCGAGGCACAGCAGCGGCACGAGCTGGGGGATGTCGTAGAAGCGGGAGAGCGGCACCGACAGGGCCGCGACGACGCCCGTGAGGACGACCCCGACGACGCCGTTGATCCAGAAGGCCGTCGAGAGCATCTTCTCGGTGACGCGGCGGGAGTGGATGATCGTGGTGCCCAGGCCGAGGCTGGTGAGGATGTTCGCGAAGGCGATGACCGGGAAGACGATCGCCGTCACCCCGTAGTCGCTCGGCACGAGCAGCCTGGCCGTGACCACCGTGCCGACGAACTGCAGGACCTGCGAGCCGACCTTGGTGCCCACGGCCCACACCGCACCCGACCGGGCGCCCGCGCCGATGCTCTGCCCCTGCACCTGCAGCCGGCGCAGGACGGGGTGCTGCTGGGCGAGGTCGTCCTCGGCGAGCGTGGTCCCCGGAACCCCGCCGCCGAGGTCGGTGGACGGCTGCGTCATGCCGCTCGCCCGGGCGGCGGGACGACCGCGGCGCGCGGATCAGCCCGAGGAGCGGCCTGCGGACGGCGGGCGAGCGTGCTGCCCAGCGCGTCGATGGCGGCGGAGAACACCCCGACCGGGTCCTCCGCGGGCGGCCCGATCAGGTGGACCCGCAGCGCCTCGCGCGCCGGGCGCATGCTGTCGGCGCCGCGCGCGTCCGCGAGCGCGGCCTCCAGCCCCTCGCCGCCGCGGCCCACGAGCTGGGCGCCCGCGGAGGAGGGGTACCGGTCGCGGAAGGCGGCGTCGTCCAGGTCGGAGCCGTTGACGACCAGGTACGGCTTGCCGGAGGCGAGGAAGTCGGTGATCACCGAGGTGATGTCCGTGACGAGGACGTCGGCCGCGTTGAGCGCGGTGTAGACGTCCGTCGCCGGCGCCTCCACCACGGCGTGCGGAGCACCCGCCCGGGCCAGGGCGGCCCGGATCCTCTGCGACTCGCGGGCCACCCGGGGGTCGCGGGAGCCGGTGTTCGGATGGGGGCGGTAGAGCACCCGGACGTCCCCGAGGGCGAGCAGCCGCTCGACGACGGCGAGCCCGGAGTGCAGCAGGGAGCACTCGGCGGGGTCCCCGGACCCCCCCTCCCACGTCGGGGCGTACAGGACCGTGACCGGCGCGCCGGTCCGCGCAGCGGTCCTGCGCTGGACGCGGCGCACCTGGGGGCGGCCGACGACCCGCACCGCGTCGGCGCGGACGCCGACGTCCGCGCGCAGCAGGCGGGCGCGGGCGCCCTCGCCGGCGACCCACACCTCGTCGTACGCCTTCATCACCGGGTTCGTGCTGGAGCTCTTGTCGCTGTCCCCGTGGCCGATGAAGGCGCTGCGCAGCCCCGGGTCGCGCAGCAGCCGCACGTTGTCGGCGGAGTTGGAGACGTACAGCGCCACGCGGGTGTCCGGCAGGGCGAGCGCGCGCACGTCGCGGTGGCCGGGCAGGCAGACCACCGGGGTCCTCGCCGGTGGCAGGGCGTCGAACAGACCGGGGTCGCGCACCACCACGAGGGCCGGCCGGTCGAGGTCGTCCAGCACGTCCAGCCAGGGCGTGACCCAGTGCGCGTCCCGGGGGCCGCCGTCGGCGGCGTAGAGGACGACGTCGGGCCGGTGGCGCACCACGGCCTCGTGCACCGCGGTGAACAGCCGCGCGCCGCGCGGGCGCCGCACGAGCGCCAGCACGTCGACCCCGCCGCGCGCGACGACGGCGGCGGCGGCGAGCGCCATGAGCACCGCCGCGGGCGCGAGGAGGACGTGCGAACCGGTCGCCAGGGCCCACACCAGCGCGATCCCCGGCAGGGCGGAGGCGGCGACGAGCAGCTCCTGCCCCTGGTCGGCCAGCAGGGGCGACAGGCGGGTGCGCAGCACCGGGGCACCCGCGATCCCGCGGACCTGGGCGCGGGGGACGGCGAGCCGCTCGACGGCGTGGCCCTGCGCGGCGTGAGCCATCCGGAGCAGCTGGTAGACGGCCACGGCCACCACGACCGCAGCGCGCGTCGCGGCGCTCAGCTGGTCGAGCTGCACCACGAAGACGAGGAGCAGGGCCTGCTCGAGCGCGATCCGCGCGTCCAGGGCGCCGAGGACGGCGCCGATCTGGCGGGGCAGCGCGGCCGTCAGGAGGCGGAGCAGGAGCAGCTCGGCGACGGCGAGCCCGAGGCTGGCCACGGCGACCAGCGGGAGCCAGCGGCCCACGGCGCCGACGAGCAGCGCGACCAGCAGGAGCAGCAGACCCGCCGCGACCGGGGCACCGGTGCGCACGGCGCGGCCGCGTGCCGCACCGCGGGCCGCTCCGGTGCCTCGGGAGCGGCCGCCGTGCGCCACCGACCGCACGCGCCCCTCGAGCGCCATCCACCGACTCCTCTCGTCCTCCCCGCGCGAGCAGCGCTCTCGGGTGTGCAGGGCGGAGGACGGCACAGTAGGCGGTCCTGGCTCTCCGCGAGGCACCCGCGGTGCTGCCCGCCGCGCCCGGACACGGTACTGCACCCGTTCGGGGCACGGGCCTCCTGCGGACGCTCCCGAGGCGCTCCTGGCGCCCGCGGCCGGGCCCGGACGGCCGCGGCGCCGGCGCCCTCAGCCGCCCTCAGCCGGAGGTGCCGCGCCGCCTCGCCCGGACCCGGTCGGCCGCCTCGAGGCGGACCACGGCGGCCGCCAGCAGCGTCAGGCCCGCGCCGAGCAGCACCCACTGGGCCAGCGAGCTGTGCTCCGGCGCGGGGACGACGGGCCGGAGCAGGTCCGTGCTGCCCGCGACCGGTTCGGTGAGCGCCGTGGTCAGGGACCGGGGCGTCCCCGCGTTCGCGGACCCGGCCGCGACCGGCGTGGTGAGCTGCTCCACCGGGCCGGCTGCGAGCACGCCCCCGCCCCCCGCGGCGGTCGCGGGCTGGCTGAGCAGCTGCAGGAGCTCCGCACCCGCCGAGGCCCGGTCCG
This sequence comes from Quadrisphaera sp. DSM 44207, assembly GCF_900101335.1. Taxonomy (NCBI): domain Bacteria; kingdom Bacillati; phylum Actinomycetota; class Actinomycetes; order Kineosporiales; family Kineosporiaceae; genus Quadrisphaera; species Quadrisphaera sp. DSM 44207. The sequence goes on from NZ_FNKA01000003.1 coordinate 283,779, forward strand.
GGGAGGAGGACGGTGCCGCGGTGGCGCGCTGCAGCGACAGGAGGCGCTGCAGGGGAGTGGGGGCCGCGGTGCTCGACGCGGGGACCCCGGCGCCCGCGGACCCCGTCGCGGAGGTGCTCGGCGACGCCGCGGGCGGGCTGGACGCCCCGCCGCCGGCGGCGGACGGTCCGCTGCTGGTGGCCGAGGCCCCACCGGTCGAGGTCGACGATCCGCCGCTGCTGGTGGACGACCCACCGGTCGAGGTGGAGGTCCCGCTGCTGCTGGTGGACGACCCGCCGGTGGTCGACGGCGGTGCGGTGGTCGACGGTGCGGTGGTCGACGGTGCGGTGGTCGACGGTGCGGTGCTCGACGGCGCGGTGCTCGACGGCGGTGCGGTGGTCGGCGGTGCGGTGGTCGACGGTGCGGTGGTCGACGGTGCGGTGGTCGACGGTGCGGTGGTCGACGGTGCGGTGGTCGACGGCGGTGCGGTGGTCGACGGCGCGGTGGTCGACGGCGCGGTGGTCGACGGCGCGGTGGTCGCGGGTGCGGTCTTGGCCGGCGGAGCGGTGGTCGACGGCGGGGCGGTCGTCGCCGGAGCGGTGGTCGACGGCGTGTTCGCCGGTGCGGTCGTCGCCGGGGTGGTCACCGGCGCGGCCTCCTCCGCCGCCTCCTCCGCGACCTCCTCGGTCGCCTCCTCGCCGGCCGCCGGCGTGGTCTTCTCGGCGACCTTCTCCGCGGCCTCGTCCGCCTTCTCGCTCGCCTTCTCCGCGGCCTTCTGGCTCGCCTCGGTCGCCTGGTCGGCAGCCGGCGCCGCGGGGACCTGGTCCGCCGCGGCGGCCGGTGCGAGGAGCAGGGAGGCGCTGAGGACGCCCGACCCGACGACCGCGCGCTGCACTGCCCGCAGCGAGGCGTGGGGCGCGCGACGGGCGCTGGGTCCGATCGGGCTGGGCATCTGGGTCCTCGTGTCGTCCTCGTCCCCCGTCCGGAGGAGCGCCGGTGGCGGTGGCGCGGGATTCATGGTGCATGCCCGAGAGCGGAAGCGGTAGTCGGGTGGCGCGGAGCGGAACCCCTGACGAGTTGGGGGGAACCGGCCACCTTCGGCGCCTCGTCCTCCTAGCGTCCTGCGCATGGTCCCCGCACCCCCCGGAACGCCGGTGACGCGTCGAGCGTCGCGGGCCCGCCGACAGCGATCCCGAGCCCTCCTGCGCTGGAGCTCGACGGTCGCCGCCTGCGCCGTGGCGGGGGTCGTCGCTCCGCTCGCCGTCCAGGCCGCGTCGGAGCCCGACGCCGAGCTGGTGGTCCTCGACGCGGCGCAGGCCTCCCGGAGCGTCGCCCTCGCGTCGCAGCAGAGCTCGGGCGGCGCGGGCGCGCAGGAGCACCAGGCCGGCGGCGCCTCCCGGACCTGGGCGTCCGAGGGCACCGACGTCGAGGTCGAGGGCGGCCGCTTCTCCGTGTCGGGACTCGCCCCCCGGGGCTCCTACGGGATCGCGCTGGCGCAGGACCTCGGCGCCGACGTCGAGGTGGCCCACGAGCTGTCCGTCGCCGACCCCGATGACCTCGTCGGCGGCCTGTACGAGTCCACCCAGCTGCGCCTGCAGCAGGACGGCGACCACTACCGCGCCCTCGTCGTGGTCCGTCCCGGTGGCGACGTCCGGCTGCGCCTCGACCGCGTCCGGGACGGCAGGACCACCGTCCTCGCCCGCAGCCCGCAGGTCGCCGAGGTCGAGCCGGGCGAGCCGCTCCAGGTCGAGGCGCGCGTGGTGGGGACCGACCCGCCCGTGCTGCGGGCCCGCGCGTGGCGCGAGGGCGAGGAGCGCCCGGACTGGCAGCTGACCGCGGCGGACGCCTCCCCGGACGCCGTCGACGACCGCGGCCGGGTGGTCCTGTCCGGCTACCTGTCGCGCAGGGCCGAGCCGACGTCGCTGCAGCTGGCGGACCTGCAGGGCCGGTCGCTCGCCTTCGCGGACGCCACCCGCCGCGAGGCGCCGTCCGCGCGGGCCACGTGGGCGTCGGTGGTCACCCCGGTGGCGGCGACCACCGCACCGACGGCGTCACCGACGGCGTCACCGACGGCGTCACCGACGGCGTCACCGACGGCGTCACCGACGGCGTCACCGACGGCGTCGGCGACCGCGTCGTCCACGGCGTCGGCGACCGCGTCTCCCACGGCGTCGGCCACGGCGTCGTCCACCGCGTCCCCGACGGCGTCTCCCACGGCGTCCCCCACGGCGTCCCCCACGGCGTCCCCGTCCTCGTCGAGCCCGGCGACCACGCTCGTCTCCAGCGACTTCGACGACTTCGACGCCGCGGCCCCGGTGCCGATCGCCGACTTCCGGTCCGCGATGGGCGACCCGGTCGTCGCGGGCCAGACGGCCCTGAAGCGGACGTCGCTGGTGGAGGTCGCCGGCCGCGGGCGGGTCCTGCGCCAGACCCTGGAGGCGAACACCTACGGCGGCGCGTCCGGCATCACCGCCGTCCCGCGGCTGGCCGAGGACGTGGACGAGGCCTCGATCCAGTACGACGTGCGGTTCGGCGCCGGGTTCGACTGGTCCCTGGGAGGGAAGCTGCCCGGCCTGGGCGGCGTGCTGCCCGGTGTCAAGCCCTCCGTCGCCTCCGGGTGCAGCAGCGCGACGGGCGACGCCTGGTCGGGCCGCGGCATGTGGATCACCCCCGAGTCGTACTCGTCCGTGACGGGCTCGAACGAGTGGATCGGCTACCTGTACGACCACGACAAGCGCGAGGCCTGCGGGGACAACGTGCGCACCGGCGAGGCGCTCACCGCGGGCACCTGGCACACGGTGAGGCAGTACTACAAGCTCAACACGTTCTCCTCGTCCGGGACCCCGAACGCCGACGGCGTCCACAGGATGTGGATCGACGGCGAGCTCGTGGTCGACAACACCCGGGCCACGTACCGCGACGACCCGGACCTGCACATCAACCGCGTCTTCTGGCACGTCTTCCGGGGCGGCGGCACCGCCAGCTGGGCCAGCCCCACGACGGGCACGGTCGACGTCGACGACCTCGTGGTCACGAGCCCGTGAGGTCCGGCAGCCGCGCTCCCGCACGCCGCCCCGACCTGCGGTGAACCCTGGCGGGGGACGGCGCGTACTACGGTGGCCGGACGCGGTGGACCGTCGACCGGGTGCGCCACCCGCACCGATCGGGTGAGCGCGGGCGCTGGTCGGCTGTCACGGAGCGCTGCAGGATGTGTACTGGGCGCCACGGCGTCGAGGTCCGGCGCGGGGGCGAGGGGGAGGCACCGGAGTGGCTGTGCTGGACGGGCGCGCCCCGGGTGGCGCGCACGGCCGCCTCAGCGTCGCCATGGTGGGCACGCGCGGCGTGCCGGCCCGCTACGGGGGCTTCGAGACGTGCGTCGAGGAGGTCGGCGCCCGTCTCGCCGAGCGCGGTCACGACGTCGTCGTCTACTGCCGCAGCTCCGGCGGCGGCAGCAGCGAGCGGCCGGCGACCCACCGCGGCATGCGCCTGGTGCACCTGCCCGCCGTGCGCGCGCGCACCCTCGAGACCCTCAGCCACACGGGCGCCTCCGTGGCCCACCTGCTGGCGCACCCCGTGGACGCCGTCCTCGTCTTCAACGCCGCCAACGCGCCCTACCTGCCCCTCCTGCGAGCGCGCGGCCTGCCCGTGGCCACGCACGTCGACGGCCTGGAGTGGAAGCGCGCCAAGTGGGGACCGCAGGGCCGGCGCTACTACCGCCACGCGGAGGCGCTCGCCGTGCGCCACTCCGACGCGCTCATCGCCGACGCCGCGGGGATCCAGGACTACTACGCGGAGCGCTTCGGCGCCGAGACCACCCTCCTGACCTACGGCGCGCCCGTCATCGAGGGCGGCGGCGACCCGCAGCGCCTCGCGGAGGTCGGTCTGGTGCCCGGCGGCTACCACCTCGTGGTCGCGCGCTTCGAGCCGGAGAACCACGTCGACGTCATCGTCGAGGGCTACCGCGCCAGCCGCGCCGGCCTGCCCCTGGTCGTGGTCGGTTCCGCGCCCTACTCCGACGCCTACACCGCCCGGGTGCGCTCGCTCGCCGACGGCCGGGTCCGCTTCCTCGGCGGCGTCTGGGACCAGGAGCTCCTCGACCAGCTGTACGCGGGCGCCCGCACGTACCTGCACGGGCACTCGGTCGGCGGCACCAACCCGTCGCTGCTCAGGGCGGTCGGCGCCCGGGCCGCCGTCAGCGCCTTCGACGTCAGCTTCAACCGGGAGGTGCTCGCCGACGCCGGTCTGTACTGGACCACGCCCGCGGACGTGCGCGTCCTCGTCGAGCTCGGCGAGGCCGACGTCGAGGGCACGCGGCTGCGCGGCGAGGCGGCCGGGGAGCGCGCCCGCAGGTACGACTGGGACGTCGTCGCGGCCGGGTACGAGGACCTGTGCCGGCGCCTGGCGCGGGGGACCGCGGCGTCCTCGCCCGTCCGGTCGTCGGGAGTCGCTCTCTCCTGACGCGGAGTGAGGATCCTGCGGTGCCGCTGGGCCGAGCGGGCGGCATGAGATCACCACGGGTGACCGGTGCCCGGTTCGCGGCATATCCTCCCGCGCAAGAGGCTGCTGGGCGTGTCGGCCAGCGGTCCAGAGTGCCGGTGCGGTCAGCGCCGGCGACGACGGGGAGACACGTGATCAGACGTCCGCGCCAGCGCCTCCGCACCCTGCTGGGCGCGGGTCTCGCAGCCACCGTGGCCAGCGCCCTGGCGCTGCCGGTCTCGCCGCAGCCGGCGTCCGCGGCGCCGGCGGTCGTCCCCTCGCAGCCCACCGTGAGCGCGGACGCGCTGCCCACGGTGCAGGTCGACGGCGTGGTGTGGGCGCAGGTCGTGGTGGGCGACCGGGTCTACGCCACGGGCCAGTTCACCTCGGCCCGCCCGGCCGGTGCCGCGGCCGGCACCGGTGAGGTCGCCCGGTCCAACGTCCTCGCCTACGACATCACCACGGGGAAGCTGGTCACCTCCTGGGCGCCGAAGCTCAACGGCACCGGGCTGGCCATCACGGCGTCCCCGGACGGCTCGCGCGTGTACGTCGGCGGCTCCTTCACCAGCGTCGACGGAGCCAGCGCCTCGCGCGTCGTGGCCCTGGACGCCGCCTCCGGTGCCGTGGTCACGGCGTTCAAGGCGTCCGCCAACAACACCGTGCGGTCCCTGGCCGCGGCGGGCGGCACGGTCTACGCGGGCGGGTCCTTCACCGCGGCCGGGGGGCAGGCGCGCTCCTACCTCGCCGCCTTCCGCGCCTCCGACGGCGCGGTGACGCCGTGGGCGCCGCCCGCCGACGCCGCCGTGATGGCGATGACCGCGCCGGCGGGCACGAACGAGCTCGTCGTCGGCGGCCGCTTCACCACCCTCAACGGGCAGGCCCAGGCCGGGATGGGCGCGGTGGACCTGACCTCGGGCGCGACGCTGCCGTGGGCGGCGAACGCGACGGTGAAGAACTACGGGCCGGACTCGGCGATCTACAGCCTCTCCAGCGCCGACGGGGCGGTCTACGGGACCGGGTACAACTTCTACGGGCCGGGCAACCTCGAGAACGCCTTCGCCGCCGACGCGGCGGGAGGGGCCCTGCGGTGGGTCAACGGCTGCCGGGGCGACACCTACTCCAGCTACCCGGTGGGCGGCGTCCTGTACGCGGTCGGCCACGCGCACGACTGCTCGTCCATCGGCGTCCAGCCGGAGACGAGCCCGCAGACGTTCCAGCGGGCGCAGGCCTTCACCACGGCCTGGACCGGGAACACCAACACCTCCGGCAAGTTCCAGGGCAAGCGCGCCAGCGAGGTCCTCCCGTGGCTGCCCACCCTGGCCGCCGGCACCTACACCGGCCAGTCCCAGGCCGCCTGGTCGGTCGCCGGCAACGGCACCTACGTCGTCCTGGGCGGGGAGTTCCCGAAGGTCAACGGCCGCGCCCAGCAGGGCCTGGTCCGGTTCGCCGTGCGCTCCGCCGCCCCCCGCAAGGAGGGGCCGCAGGCCATCAGCGACATGGCGCTCGCCGCGGACGGGCTCGCCGACGGCGGCCTGAGGATCTCCTTCGCGGCCGCGTGGGACCGCGACGACCGCAACCTGCGCTACGAACTCCTGCGCGGCCCCTCCTCGTCGCCCGCGGTGGTGGCCCGCACGACCGCCGACTCCGCGTGGTGGAGCCGCCCCCGGCTCGGCCTGGTCGACCCCTCGCCCGTGGTCGGGACCGCGACGGCGTACCGGGTGCGGGTCACCGACCCCGACGGCAACACCGCCACCAGCGCCCCCCTCACGGCGACGGCGGCCGCGGCCAGCGCCCCCAGCGCCTACCGCGACGCGGTGCTCGCGGACGGCGCGGAGTCCTACTGGCGCCTCGACGAGGCGAGCGGCACCGTCGCGCTCGACCGGGCGGGCGCCGGCGACCTGACCCTGGACCCCTCGGCGAGCCGCGGCGCGAAGGGCGCGACGCGGGACGGCGACGCCGCGACCGCCTTCGCGGGGTCGGCGGCCGTGCCGGCGACGACGACCGCCCCGCGCCCGGGACCCCAGACCTTCTCGGTGGAGGCCTGGTTCCAGACCACCACCACGACGGGCGGCAAGATCGTCGGCTTCGGCGACTCGGCCACCGCGGCGAGCAGGAGCCACGACCGCCAGGTCTACCTGACCAGCAGCGGCCAGCTGGTCTTCGGGGTCTACCCCGGCGCGTTCAAGACCATCACCAGCCCCGGCCGGTACAACGACGGGGCGTGGCACCACGTGGTGGCCACGCTGGGCCCGGCCGGCACGGCCCTGTTCGTCGACGGCGCCCAGGTGGCCGCCGACGCGAGCGTCAAGGGGGCGCAGGCCTTCACCGGCTACTGGCGCGTCGGCGGGGACACCGTCAACGCCAAGTGGTCCGGCGCCCCCGCGACCGCAGCGCTCGCGGGCACGATCGACGACGTCGCGGTGTACCCGACGCAGCTGGCGGCCGCGAGGGTCGCCGAGCACCACCGCCTCGGCGCGACCGCCGGTGCCACCCCGACGCCCACCCCGACGCCCACCCCGACGTTCACCCCGACGCCCACGCCGACCCCGACGCCTGCTCCCAACGCCGCTCCGACCGCGTCGTTCACGGCGACCACCGACGGCCTCACCGCCGCCGTCGACGCCTCGGCGTCCGAGGACGGCGACGGCACCATCGCCGCGGTGGCCTGGGACTTCGGGGACGGCGCCACGGGCAGCGGCACCACGGCGAGGCACACCTACGCCGCCGCGGGGACGTACTCCGTGACCGTGACGGTCACCGACGACCGCGGCGCCACGGGGACCACCCGGCAGCCGGTGACGGTCACGGCTCCTCCGCCGCCCCCGGCGCCGGCGCCCGGCCAGGTGCTGGCGGCGGACGCCTTCGCCCGCACCACCACCAGCGGCTGGGGCCCCGCCGAGACCGGTGGGGCCTGGACCACGAGCGGGGGCACCACCGCGGTCACCGGCGGAGCGGGACGGGCGACCGTCAGCGCGGGCAGGACGTCGGCGTCGACGCTGGACGCGGTGTCCGCCACGGCGAGCGACGTGCGGGCCGCGGTCTCCGTCGACGCCGCGCCCACCGGGGGTGGCGTCTACGCCTCGGTGATCGCCCGCCGCGTCGGCACGGGCGGGTACCACGCCCGTGCCCGGGTCACGGCCACCGGCGCGGTCACCCTGGCCCTGTCGTCGGTGGCCTCGGGCACCGAGACGGTCCTGAAGTCCGTGTCGCTGACGGGCCCCGCGCTGGCGCCCGGCCAGCGGCTGCTGGTGCGGGTGCAGGCGGTCGGCACCGCGCCGACGACCCTGCGGGCGCGGGCGTGGGTCGAGGGCACCCCCGAGCCCGCGGACTGGCAGCTGACCGCCACCGACAGCACGGCCGCGCTGCAGGCCGCGGGCGGTGTCGGGCTCTCCACCTACCTCTCCGCCAGCGCGACCGCTCCGCTGACCGTCGCGTGGGACGACCTCGCCGCGACGACGACCGCTCCGTGAGGTCGGTGAGCGCGGTGAGGTCGATGAGGTCGGCCCGCTCCGCGCCGCGCGCCGCCGTCCTGGTGGCGTCCGCGCTCGTCCTCCTCACCGGCTGCGCCGGCGGCGAGGACGACGCTCCGGGCGGCGGCCCGGGCACCTCCACCTCGTCGGCACCGGCTGCGACGACGACCGCGACCGCGTCACCGACCGGGTCACCGACGACGTCGCCGACCGGGTCGCCGACGTCGTCCGGGGCCCCGGCACCGGACGCGCCGTCGACCAGCGGCTCGCCGTCCGGCGCGCCACCGGCGGCGGGCCCGAGCACCGACGGCGGGCCGCCGCCGTCGACGGCCCCTGTGGTGGGGGCCACCACGCTCCCGCCCGTCGCGGCGGGGGACGCCGCCGCCTTCGGGGACGGCCTGGTGGCGACCGTGACCGACACGCAGGCGGTGCAGCTCGGCGCGTCCGGTCCCGGGGAGGTCGCCGGCCCCGGCATCGCGGTCACCCTCGTGCTGCGCAACGACACCTCCGCCCCCGTCGACCTCGGCGGCCTGGCCGTCACCGCCTCCACCGCGGACGGCGTGCCCGTCGACCCCAGCGACTCCCCGCCCGCGAGCCCGGCGCAGGGCGTCCTGGAGCCCGGCGGCAGCGCGACGGGCACCTGGGCCTTCTCCGACCCCGCCACGGGGGACGGGCCGCTGCAGGTGCAGGTGAGCTCGACCAGCTCGGTCTCCGTCGTCGTCGTGCAGCTGTGACGCGCGCTCCCGTCCCGTCGCCCGCTCCCCGCGGCCGCTCCGGCGGCACCGTCCTGGTCGCCCACCCCAGCCCCGACCTCTACGGCTCCGACCGCGTCCTGCTGGAGTCGGTCGACGCCCTGCTGGCCGCGGGGCACCGGGTGGTGGTCACCGTGCCGGCCGCGGGGCCGCTGGTGCCGCTGCTGGTCGAGCGCGGCGCGCAGGTCGTCCTGTGCGCCGCGCCCGTGCTGCGCAAGGACGTCCTGCGCCCGCGGGGGCTCGGGCGCTTCCTCGCCGGCGCGGTGCGGGGCGCGGTGCAGGGGCTGGGGCTCCTGCACCGCACCCGGCCCGACGCGGTGCTGGTCAACACGGTGACCATCCCCCTGTGGACCCTGCTGGCGCGGGTGGCGCGCCGGCCGTGCCTGGTGCACGTGCACGAGGCGGAGGCGTCCGCCGCGCCCCTGGTGCGGGTGCTCCTCGGCGCGCCCCTGCTGCTGGCGGACAGGGTGCTCGTCAACAGCCGCTTCAGCCTCGGGGTGCTGCTGGCCAGCGCGCCGCGGCTGCGCGGACGCTCGTCGGTCCTGGACAACGCCGTGCCCGGCCCGCCGGCCGTCGTGCCGGCGCGCGAGGAGCTGGCCGCGCCGGTGCGCCTGCTCTACGTGGGGCGCCTGTCGCCGCGCAAGGGTCCCGACGCGGCGGTCGAGGCCGTCCACCTGCTGCTCGCCGAGGGCGTCGACGTGCGGCTCGACGTCGTCGGCAGCGCCTACCCCGGGTACGAGTGGTTCGCGCAGCGCCTCGCCGAGCGCGCGGCCGCGGCCGGTCCGGAGCGGGTGGTGCTGCACGGCTTCGACGCCGACGTCTGGCCCCACCTGGAGCGCGCCGACCTCGTCGTGGTGCCCTCCCGGACGGACGAGCCCTTCGGCAACACGGCCGTGGAGGCCGTGCTGGCCGCCCGTCCCGTCGTCGTCAGCGACACCAGCGGGCTGCGCGAGGCCGTCGAGGGCTACGGGTGCGCCCGCCTCGTGGAGCCGGGCAGCGCCGAGGCGCTCGCCGCCGCCGTGCGGCAGGTGCTGGCCGACTGGCGGGCGCACCGGGACGGCGCGCTCCAGGACGCCGCCCGGGCGGCGCGGCGGCACAGCCCCTCCGCGTACCGCTCCGCGGTGGCAGGTGCCGTCCAGGCCCTCCTGGAGGGCGCCCCGTGACCTCGGTGGTGGTGGCCGTGCTCACCTACCGGCGCCCGGACGACCTCGCGGAGCTGCTGCCCCTGCTCGAGGAGCAGGCGCGCGCCCTGCACCCGGCGGCCCGGGTGCTGGTCGTCGACAACGACCCCGCGGGCAGCGCCCGGTCGGTGGTGGCGGCCTCCGGCGTCGCGGCGACGTACGCGCACGAGCCGCGGCCCGGCATCGCCGCCGCCCGCAACCGGGCCCTGGACGAGGCGGGGGACGCCGAGGCGCTCGTGTTCATCGACGACGACGAGCGCCCCGGCGACGCCTGGCTGCAGCACCTCGTCGCCACCTGGCAGGAGACCGGCAGCGCCGGCGTCGTCGGTCCGGTGGTCTCCCGCGTCGACGCGCCGCACGGCCCGTGGGTGGCGGCGGGGGACTTCTTCCGCCGGCGGCGCCTGCCCACCGGGTCGCCGGTGGCGGTCGCGGCGACCAACAACCTGCTGCTGGACCTGCGCCGGGTGCGGCCGACCGGGATCTCCTTCGACGAGCGGTTCGGGATCAGCGGCGGCTCGGACACCCTCTTCACGCGCCAGCTCGTCGCGGCCGGCCTGCAGCTGGTCTGGTGCGACGAGGCCGTGGTCACGGACGTCGTCCCCGCTCACCGCGCCACGCGGGGCTGGGTGCTGCGGCGGGCGCTGCGCAGCGGCAACGGGTGGAGCCGGACCTCGCTCGTGCTGGCCACGGGTCGTGGCCGGCGCGCGCGCACGCGGGCGGTGCTCACCGCGCGCGGCGGGGTGCGCGCCCTCGGCGGCGCGGGGCGCTTCGCCTGGGGCGTGCTGTCCCGCTCCGCGCACCACCGGGCCCGCGGTGCCCGCACGGCGGCCCGCGGCCTGGGCATGCTCACCGGCGCCTTCGGCTCCACCTACGCGGAGTACCGCCGCGGCTGAAGCCGGGCGCCGGCACCGGGGAGCGGCACCGGGGAGCGGGGGAGGGCGGTCAGCCGGCGCCCGAGGCGCCGGACCCGGCCCCGCGCGGGCGGGCGTACTCGACGTACCCGTAGCCCAGGGCGCCGAGCACCATGCCGACCCCGCTGGCGACGTCGCACTCGCCCCGGGCCCGGTGCCCGAGCGAGCGGCCCAGCCGTCCCCGCACCGCCGCGGCGAGCCCCCTCGCCACCCGCAGCACGCCGCGGGCGACCAGCTCGGCTCTGCGCAGGACCCGGACCGGGCCGCGCGCGAGCTTCACCTCCACCCGGCTCCACGTGGTGCCCGTGCGCAGGTTGCGCCGCAGGACGTAGCGCCGCGTCGCCCGCACCGCCGGGACGGAGGCGACCACCTGGGCCTCGTCGCACCAGCGCAGCGGCTCGCCCCTGGCCACCAGGTCGTGGGTCAGCATCGTGTCCGACCCTCCCGTGAGCCCGAAGGCGTCGTCGAAGCGGACGCCGAGCGCCCGCAGCCGCCGCAGGTCCAGCAGCAGGTTGTTGGTCGCCGCCCCGCGCAGGGCGGTGCCCGTCGGCCGCCGCCGGCGCTCGAACATCCGGCTCTCACGGACCCAGGGGTCCAGGGGGAGCTCCGGCGCCGAGACCGCCGGGCCCGCCACGGCCGTGCACCCCCACGCGCGCCACGCGCGCACCAGCCGCGCCAGCCAGTCCTCCCGGGGCACCTCGTCGTCGTCGATGAACACGATCGCCTCGGCATCGCCCGCCTCGTCCAGGGCCCGGTTGCGGGCGGCGGCGATGCCGGGCCGCGGCTCGTGCGCGTAGGCCAGGCCGGCGCCGACCCACCGCTCCACCACCGGCCGGGCGCTGCCCGCGGGGTCGTTGTCGACGACGAGGACGCGAGCCGGCTCCGGCGAGGCCGCCGCCTGCTCGAGCAGCACCGGGACGGCGCGCGCGAGCAGCTCCGGGCGCCGGTAGGTGAGCACGGCGACGACCACCGTGCTGGAGGGGCGGTGCACGTCGGCGTCGGTGCTCACGAGGCTCCTCCGAGGGCGGGTCGCCCGGGTCGCGGGACGTCGGCGAAGAGCAGCACCGCCAGGGGCAGCACGGTCACCGGCAGCAGGAAGTCGCGGTCCACGACGCCGAAGGAGACCTCGAGCGAGCAGGAGACCAGCAGGCTGACCAGCGCGAGCGTCGGCCACGCCGACCCCGCGCGGGCGGAGGCGACGGCGCGGCGGCACAGCAGCACCAGCAGCAGCCCGGTCAGGCACAGGTGCACGAGCCCACCGGTGACCAGGACCTGGACCACCTGGTTGTGGCCGTGGAACGCCGTGCCGACCAGGGGGTTGGCGAAGCGGGCCACCGCGGCGTAGTGGTCCGGGCCGTGGCCGACGAGGAGGTGCTCGCGCCACGCGGCCAGGCTGAGCCGCCAGATGTAGCCGCGGTTGGAGAACGCCGCGTCATCCCGCGTGAGGAACGGCAGCAGCAGGGTCAGGGCGGTGGCGACGGCCAGCGCGCCGGAGCTCACGCAGGCGCGCAGGGCGGGTGAGCGACCCGACAGGGCCAGCGCGAGCAGCGTGGCGGCGGCCGCCGCGAACGCGGCGAGCGACGAGCGCGACGCGCTCCAGACCAGGGCGGCGGCGACCAGCACGACCAGCAGCAGGCGCCACCGCCGGCGCGCGACCAGGACGACGGCGGGCAGCCCCAGCACCAGGAACTGGCCGAGGTTGTTGCCCTGGGTGAACACGCCCACGAGCACGCCGCCGGGGAGCAGCTGCTTGTCCGGCTGGATGAACTCCCCTCTCACGGAGCGGAACAGGCCCTGCTCCGGGGCGACCAGCGCGACCGCCGTGCTGACCGCCGCCGTCAGCCCCGTCAGCCAGGCGAGGACGGCCAGGTCCCGCAGCGCGGGGCGCAGCACCCACACCGCGAGCACCAGCAGCGGGAAGAGCACGCTGGCCCGGTCGGGGACGTGGCCCGCGTAGAGGTCGCGGAAGACCAGGAACCCCCACAGCCCGAGCGCCGCGGCGAGGCTGCCCCAGCGGTCCGCCCGCGCGCGCGGCAGGCGGGTGAGCAGCACCCACAGGCACACGGCCGCCACCGCCCCGAGCAGCGCCAGCTGGCTGGCGGCGGCCAGGGCCGTCGGCGCGGCGCCCTCCTCGCCGACGGACACGCGGAACTTCGGCGCGGTGAGCGTCTGGAGGAGGCGGGGCACGACGACCAGGGCCCAGGTGGCGAGCACCAGCGCGAGCAGCGGGCGGCGGGAGCCGGCGCGCGGTGCCGCCGTCCCGCGGCCGGCGGCACGGTCCGCGGCGGGCCCGGGGTGCGCGGGGGCGCGCCGGGGCGCGCGCCTCGGCAGGAGCACGCGGTCACCGACCCCGCCGATGCTCACCCGTGGGCGGTGATCAGGTCGCGCAGCAGCGTGCTGGACGTGGTGTGCGTGTAGGGGAAGTACACGACGCGCACCCCCACCGCGGCCATGCCCGCCTCCAGCTGGTCACCCTTGGGGGTGCCGCGCCAGTCGTCGCCCTTGAACAGGACGTCGAAGCGCAGGCGCTCCCACATCGGCAGCTTGTCGCTGCCGCAGTCGTCGGCCACGACGCGGTCGACGAGGCGCAGGCTGGCCAGGATCTCCGCGCGCTCCTCCAGCGGCACCACCGGGCGCCTGCCCTTGGTGCGCTCCACGACCTCGTCGGTCACCGCTCCGACGACGAGCTCGTCGCAGCCCTCCCGCGCCCGCCGCAGGATGTTCAGGTGCCCGATGTGGAACATGTCGAAGACCCCGGGCACGTACCCCGTCACGCTCACGCGCTGCTCCCGTCCTGCGCCCGCTCGAGGGATCCGACCTGCCGGTACCACACCACCATCGACGCCGCCGCCAGGAGCGCGAAGCCGAGGGCGAGGAGGCCGTAGGCCCACCGGAAGAGCACCGGCGCACCGAGGGTGACGAACAGCAGGCACAGCACGCCGTAGTCGGTGGGCACCGAGGCCGCCGAGCGCAGCGCGGAGTGCCGGCGCGCCTCGCCGGAGGCCACCGCCGCCTGCCCGTCGCGGGCGCCGGCCAGGCGGCGCAGGTGGTCGTTGAGGATGATCGTGAAGAACCAGGTGCTGGCCACCACGGCGAAGGCGAGCGGCACCAGCAGCCACGCGTCCGAGGGCGGGGTGGGGCTGCGGTGGGCGCCGACGGCGACGGCGAGGTGCAGCGCCGGGATCTTGGCGGCGTCGACGACGTGGTCGAGCCACTCGCCCGCCAGCGACCCGCCGCCGCGCAGCCGCGCCAGCTGGCCGTCGGCGGCGTCCAGGGCGTAGCCCAGGACCAGCAGCGCCGCCACGAGCAGGCCCGTCCACCACGCCGAGGGCCCCAGCGCCACGGTCGCGATGCCGGCCGCCGTGCACAGGGCCGAGGCGGCGGTGACCTGGTCCGGCGTCAGGCCGAGCACGTGGGCGCCGGCGGCCAGCCGGCGCCCGAGCGGGCGGTTGACGAACCGCGAGTACGCCGGAGCCCCCTTGGCGCTCTTCTGCGCGCTCGACAGGCCGTCCAGGGACTGCCGGTACGAGGGCCGCGACGTCAGGACGGCGCTCCTCATGGTCCTCCCAGCTCGTGCGGCCCCGGGCGGGCGACCGCTCCTGCGAGGGTACGGGGCCCCGGCAGCTGGTGGCAGGCGCCGATCGGGTGGTGCGGACGGCTACCTTCCCAGAGTGAGCCCCGAGGCGCCCCAGGTGCTGGTCGTCTGCACCGGCAACGTGTGCCGGTCCCCGCTGGTCGAGCGCCTGCTCGCCCGCTCCCTGGCCGGGGCGGGGGTGCGGGTGGGCAGCGCCGGCACGCGGGCCCTGGTGGGCGAGCCGATGACGGCGCAGACCGCGGCCCTGCTCGAGCGCGCCGGCGGCGACCCGCGCGGCCACGCCGCCCGCCAGCTGGTGGAACCGCTCCTCGACGGCGTCGACCTCGTCCTCACCGCCACGCGCGCGCACCGCTCCGAGGTGGTGCAGCTGCGCCCGGCGCTGCTGCGGCGCACCTTCACGGTCCGCGAGGCCGGCCGCCTGGCCGCCCGGGTGGGCGCCGAGGTGCAGGGGAGCGGGCCGCGCGAGCGCCTGCTCGACCTCGTCGCGCGGCTGCCGCAGGCCCGCGGGCGCTGGCCGGTCACCGACGCCGGGCTGGACGACGTCGTGGACCCCTACGGTCGCGACGACGAGACCTACGCCCGCGCCGCCGCCCAGGCGGGGTCGGCCGTCTCCGCGCTGCTGGCGGTGGTCGCCCCGCAGGGCTGACGCGCTCGCGGGGCCCGGACCGGCGCCGCGCGGTGCCCGCCCACCGCCGGCGGCCGCTACGATGATCGGCCCGCTTCCCCTCCCGGGCAGGACGACGACCAGTCAGGAGCACGAGCATGGCGAGCGCGACCGCGGGGGAGGGTCCGGCCCTGGTCCGGTGGTTGTGCGCCGGCTGCGTCGCCGCCGTGCTCACCGCCCTGGCGCTGCTGGGGGTCGCCGGCCGGTACCCCGGGGAGGGGCCCGTCCTGTTCGACGTCTCCCACGACCACGGCGTCCACGCCGGTGACCTGGTCGTCGCCGCGGCCTGGCTGGGCTCCGTCGTCCTCCTCGGCCTCCTGGCGCGCCGGCCCCGCGTGCCGGCCACCCGTGGCTGACGGCGCCTGGCTCGTGGTCGGGCTGGGCAACCCCGGACCCCAGCACGCCCAGGACCGCCACAACGCCGGGGCGATGGTCGTCGACGAGCTCGCGACCCGCTCGGGCGCGGGCTTCAGGCCGCACCGGGCGCGGGCCCTCGTCGCGGAGGCCCGCCTCGGCGTCCTGCCCGGGGGGCGCCCCGGGCCGCGGGTGGTGCTGGCCAGGCCCACGTCCTGGATGAACGAGGCCGGCGGACCGGTCGCCGGCCTCGTCCGCTTCTACGGCGTCGACGTCGAGCGGGTGCTCGTCGTCCACGACGAGCTCGACCTCCCCTTCGGCGCCGTGCGGCTCAAGCGCGGCGGCGGCGAGGGCGGCCACAACGGCCTGCGGGACATCACCAAGGCGCTCTCGACCAAGGACTACGCGCGGCTGCGCGTCGGCATCGGCCGGCCCCCCGGTCGCACGGACCCGGCGGACTTCGTCCTGCGCGGCTTCTCCTCGACCGAGCGCAAGGAGCTGCCCTTCCTGCTCGGGGACGCCGCCGACGCGGTCGAGCTCGTGGTCACCGCCGGCCTGGACGCGGCGCAGCAGCGCTACCACGGCCCCCGCTGAGGCTCCCGGCGCCCAGGACGGCGCCCAGCACGGCGCCCAGCACGGCGCGGGCCCCGCCACCGCGTGGTGACGGGGCCCGCGCCGCGGTCGGTCGGGTCAGGCCGCCGACGCGGAGCTGCGGCGTCCGCCGCGCACGAGCAGGGCGCCGGCCACCACGAGCGCGGCCCCGCCGAGGGCCAGCCCACCGGCCTCGACGCCGGTGTGGGCCAGCGCGCTCGAGCCGGGAGCCGTCGAGGGCCGGGCGGCGGCGACGTCGGTCGCCGGCGCGGCCGTGGGCACCGTGGTGGTCGTCGCCGGCGGGGCGACCTCGCTGTACCCGTGGGCCAGCGCGCTCGGGGCCCAGGCGGCGGCCGCCAGGCCGAGCGCGGCGACCGTTGCGGCGACGCGGCGGGACCGTGCGGCGAGGGTGCGGGGGGCGGTCATGGCTGTGCCTCCTGGCATCGCGTGGATGATCATCGCCATGGTGGCAGAGCGTGACCCTCCAGGCAGCATCCGGAGGCCCTGAGGTGGCCGGTCGTGACGCGCAGCCATCCGTTCGGGGCAGCGGCCCGCCCTTCCCGCAGCGGGTGGTCACTTGCTGTGACTAACCGCTCTCATGCCGGAGGGGTGGCAGCCCACCGGGCTGCCACCCCTCCGGGCGGTCTCCGGCTGCGGCTCAGGCGCCGACGGCGCTGCGACGCCGGCCGCTGCGCACAAGGAGGGCGCCGACGCCCACCAGCGCGATCCCGGCGGCGGCCACGCCGCCCACCTCGGCGCCCGTGTGCGCGAGGCTGGCGGCGCTCGACCCGCTCCCGGCGGCCGCCGTCGTGCTCTTCCCGGCGGCGGCCGCGCCGGCCGCCGCGGCGGTGGAGCCGGTGCCCGACGTCGTCGACGCCGCGGTGGCGGCGGTGGTGGCGTGCCCGGCGGCCGGCGCGAGCGCCGCCGCGGCCAGCGGCGCGGCAGCGGCCTTCCCCCCGGGCGCCTCCTCGGGCCCAGGGCCGCTCTGCGGCCGGATCGCCGTGTCCGTCGGGGGCCGGACGATGCCCCGGACGTAGTCCGGCCTCGCCCTCTCGCCCGCGGCGTGCTCCGGCCCCGCCCAGGCGCCGCCCGCGGCGCGCTCCGGGCCGGCCCAGCCGCCCGCGGCGTGCTCCGGCTTCGTCCAGCCGCCCTCGGCGGCGGAGGCGGCGGGCGCGGCGCACAGGGCGGCCAGACCGATGCCGGCGGTCGCCAGGACGGTGCGGCGGACGCGCCCGGACGGGCGGGGGGGAGTCATGGACGTGGCCTCCGGGACTGGGCTGGACGGGTGAGTTCCGGCTGCATCGTGGCAGACGGCGCCCGGAGAGGAAAACCGGCTGCGCTCAGGAGCCGCAGGAGGCGGTGGAGACCTCCGCGTCGTCCACGAGCGGCTGGGTCAGCACGCGCTCGAGGGGGGAGGCGGCGCCGGAGAGGTCCACGTCGACGACGGTCTCGGCGTCGCGGGGGACCTGCACCTCGAACCGGGCGAGGGACCAGCCGCGCTCGGTGCCGGCGCTGAAGGCGACCGGCTGGCCGCCGACCCGCACCTGCGAGATGCCGCGCTGCGGCGGCACGTACAGCGCCACGAGGAGGGACTCCGTGGTCGCGGGCAGGCCGTCGACCTTGCTCGCGACGTACTCGGGCACGCGGGCGGGGGCGTCGTTGTGCAGGACCACCTGCATCGTCACCGGGCTCCCGGCGCAGCCGCCGGCGGTGCGGACCGCCTCGGTGAGGTAGTAGTCCAGCTTCGAGGCCGAGACGTTCGTCAGGTAGACCCCGGCGGTGTCCGGCGCGGGCTCGGGCAGGGCCCCGGACAGGCCGGCCCGCACGAGCGCGGCCTGCTCGTCCTCCCGGGCGCTCCAGGCCACCAGGTGCCCGTCGTCCGCGGCCTCCAGCAGCCCGCTCAGGCCCGCCGCGTCGAAGGCGCCGCCCCCCAGGGCCTCGGCGAAGGCCGTGCCGACCACCGCGGACAGGTACTCCTGGCGGGCGTCGTTGTCGGCGGCGAAGTCCTCGTACGCCTGGCGCAGCAGCACGTCGACGACGGTCTCGGCGCTGATGCTCGGGCCGCCCGGCACCACCACCTCGCCCTCCCCGGCCAGGAGGGGCGCGAGGCCGGAGGGGTCCACCGCCACGACGCCGTCCGGGGCGGGGCGCCCCTGGGCCTCCCACAGGTCGCTGAGCAGCAGGCCGGCGGAGGGGAAGTGGGGGCTGAGGTTGACGTTCTGGCTGTGGGCCACCTGCTCGGGCGGGTACAGCGCCGCGTGCTCGGGCCCGAGGTCCCGCACGGGGCCCTCCAGGTCCTCCAGGTCGTCGTTGGACCCGGTCTGCTGCAGGGAGGTGCGCCCGTCCTCGACGCCGACCAGCGCCCAGGCGCCGATGATGCCGCCGGTGGGGCGCAGCTCGGCGGTGTTCTGGAAGGCCACGAGGTAGGAGCGGGGCCCCTCGGCGCCCAGCGCCGCCGGCAGCACGGTCAGGGCGGACTCCGCCGCCTGCGCGGTGGTGGCCAGGTCGGTGACGGCTCCGCTGGCGGAGGAGACCGGGCCGGCGAGGGGGCCGGGCAGCCCCGCCGCGTCGACGCCCGCCATGCGCCGGCGCGCCTGCGCCAGGGCCGCCGCGGCCGGTCGCACCCGGTCCGCGACGTCCGCGAGGGCGGCGACGTCGACGCTGCCGTCCTCGCGCAGCAGGGCGCGGCCGTCGTCGGTGTCGATCACCACCCCGAGCAGGGGGAGCGCGCCCTCGCCGACGGCCTGGTCCGCGGAGGACACCGTCGTGCGCAGGGAGGCGACCACGCGCCCGGCGGAGCCGGGGGCGTGGGAGGCGAGGACGAGGGGCAGGGCCGACGCGGCGCGCTGCGCCCCGTCCAGCTCGGCGGCGGCCGCCTGCAGCGCCTCCCGCGCGGCGGGCAGGTCCTCCTGCTCGACGGCGGAGCGGACCTCCTCGACCCGGGTCTGGGCCGCCTGGGCGCGGGCGGCGGCGAGCGCCCCCGCGGCGGCGCCCCACCCGAGCAGGACGACGGCCAGCGCGCCGAGCCCCAGCAGCGCCCAGCCGAGCCGCCGGCGCGCGCGGCTGCCGGCCCGCGGCAGCCCGGCCGTCACCAGGCGCTCCCCTCCTGCGGCAGGTCGCGACCGCCCGGCTGCGGCTGGGAGGTGTACGAGTAGGTCCGGTACCCGTCGGCTCCCCGGGTGGGCAGCATCGTGAGGACCACACCGAGGACCGTCGCGTCCACCGCCGCCAGGGCCGCCAGGGCGCGCTCCAGCAGCGGTCGCCTCGTGCTGCCGCTGCGCACCGCGACCAGCACCCCGCCGACCACCTCGGCGAGCACCGCGGAGTCGGTGACCGGCACCAGGGGGGCGCCGTCGACGAGGACGACGTCGAAGCGCCCCTCCAGCTCCCGCACGAGCTTGGCCATCTGCTCCGAGGCCAGCAGCTCGCTGGGGTTCGGCGGCACCTGGCCGGCGGGCAGGACCGACAGCCTCGTCCGGTCGCCCCAGGGCTGCAGGACGTCGTCGAGCTGGGCGCGGCCGACCAGCACGGTGGTCAGGCCCACGCCCCCCTCCAGGCCGAGGTAGCGGGCCACCGACGGGCGGCGCAGGTCGCCGTCGACGAGCACGACGCGCGCGCCGGCGTCGGCGAGGCTGAGCGCCAGGTTCACCGCCGTCGTGCTCTTGCCCTCCCCCTCGAGGGAGGAGGTGACGACCACGGACTTCGCGCCGTTGGTCGCCGTCGCGAACTGCAGGTTGGTGCGCAGCCGGCGGAAGGACTCCGCGAGCGGGCCCTGCGGGTCGTCGACGACCACGAGGGGGTGCCTGCGCGCGGACGCGTCCTGCGGGACGGCGGCCAGCAGCGGGACGGACAGGGCGCTCACGTCCTCCTCGCCGCGCACCCGCGTGTCGAGGACCTCGCGCAGCAGCACGACGGCGACGGCGGCGCCGAGGCCGAGCACCAGCCCCAGCGCCAGGTTCAGCTCCTCGCGCGGCCACGCGGGGCTGCTGGGCACGACCGCGCCCTGGGTGCTCGTGATGCGCACCGGCGCCGCCGTCGCGGCGTCGGACGGCTGCTCGAGAGTCCTGACCACCTCGATGAGGGACGCGGTGACGGCCTCGGCGATGGTCGCCGCCTGCTCGGGGGAGGGGTCGGTGGCGGTGATGTCGATGAGGACGGTGCCGGCCGGCGCCACCGCCTCCACCCGCTGCGCCAGGGCCGCGGGCGTGGTCTCCAGGCCGAGGTCGGCGATGACGGGGCCGAGCACGCTCTGGCTGGTGGCGATGTCGGCGTAGGACTGCACCCGCGCCTCGGCGAAGTTGCCGCCCTGCAGCAGGTCCGAGCCGGAGTCGCCGGTCTGGGCGGAGACGAACAGCTGGGTCGTCGCCCGGTACTGCGGCGTGGCGAGGAGGGTGGCGGCGGCGGCGGCGGCCACGCCGAGCACGGTGATGACCAGGACCGAGAGCCACCGCTTGCGCAGGATGCGCATGTAGTCGCCGAGCTCCACGCCCGCTCCCTCCACCTGGCTGCGCGAGCGCTGCGCGCTGCGTCCTCGACAGGACGGCCCCGTCCCGCGGCGTCCCCGTGTGCACCCGCGATGGTAGGGGCGCCCGCCGCGGGTGCCCGCCGTGCAGCGCCGCCGCGCCGCAGCGTGCACCCGCCCGGCGCAGCGGCGCCGTCCCCCGGGCGGCCTACCCTTGGACACCGTGCTGCTGACCGGAGTCCTCACCGCCCTGTCCGAGGACGCCGCCCTGCGCCGCGCCGTGGAGGCCGCCCGCGCCGGCGACGTCGCGCTGCTCGACCTCGCCGCGCCGCCCGGGGCGCGCCCCGCCGCGCTGGCCGCGCTGGCGGGCCCGGGGGAGACCGACCGGCCCGGCGCCGAGCGGCCCGTCCTGGCCGTCACCGCCACCGGCCGCCAGGCGGAGGACCTCGCCGCGGCGCTGCGCTGCTACCTCGACCCGGCGTCCGTGGTCGAGTTCCCCTCCTGGGAGACGCTGCCGCACGAGCGGCTCTCGCCGCGCTCGGACACCGTCGGCCGCCGCCTGGCCGTGCTGCGCCGCCTGGCGCACCCGGGGGCGCTGGGCGCCGAGGACGGCCCGGTGCGGGTCGTCGTCGCCCCCGTGCGGGCCGTGCTGCAGCCGCTCGTGAGGGGCCTGGGCGACCTGGAGCCGGTGGCGCTGCGCGCGGGGGACCGGGTGGACCTCGAGGACGTCGTCGACCGGCTCGCGGCGGCCGCCTACACGCGCACCGACATGGTCGAGCGGCGCGGGGACTTCGCCGTGCGCGGCGGCATCCTCGACGTCTTCACCCCCACGTCCGACCACCCGCTGCGGATCGAGCTCTTCGGCGACGAGGTCGAGGAGGTGCGCGCCTTCGCCGTCGCCGACCAGCGCTCCCTGCACGTGGTGCCCGAGGGGCTGTGGGCGCCGCCGTGCCGCGAGCTGCTGCTCACCGACGCCGTGCGCGAGCGCGCCGCGGGCCTGAAGGCGTCGCTGCCCGGCGCGGCGGAGATGCTCGACAAGCTGGCCGCCGGCATCGCGGTGGAGGGCATGGAGTCCCTCGCGCCGGCCCTCGTCGACGGCATGGAGCCGCTGCTCGACGTCCTGCCCGAGGGCACCCACGTCGTCCTGCTCGACCCCGAGCGCGTCCGCAGCCGCGCGCACGACCTCGTGGCCACGAGCGAGGAGTTCCTCGCCGCGGCGTGGTCGTCCGCCGCCGTCGGCGGCCAGGTGCCCGTCGACCTCGGCCTGGACCGGGCCAGCTACGCCACGCTCGCCGCCACCCGCGCGCACGCCCTGGCCACCGGCACCCCGTGGTGGTCGCTCACCTCCTTCGCCGCCGACGCCGACCTGGAGGACTCCCGCGCGGACGGCGCCGAGGTGCTCGCGCTCGGCGCCCGCGAGGTCGAGGGCTACGGCGGGGACGTGCCCCGGGCGCTGGAGGACCTGCGGGCCCTGGCCCGCGACGGCTGGCGCGTGGTGGCCACCACCGAGGGCCACGGCTCCGCGGACCGGCTCACCGAGGTCCTCGCCGGCGCCGACGTCCCGGCCCGCGCGGTGGCCTCCGTCGACGCCCCGCCGCCGCCGGCGGTGGTGGAGGTCACCACCGCCTCCGCCGGGCACGGGTTCGTCGCCCCGTCCCTGCGGCTGGCGCTGCTGACCGAGGCGGACATCCTCGGCAAGGCGGGCCCGGCGTCCACGAAGGACATGCGGCGCCTGCCGAGCCGGCGCAAGAACGCCGTCGACCCCCTGCAGCTGCGGCCCGGGGACTTCGTCGTCCACGAGCAGCACGGCGTGGGCCGGTACGTGGAGATGGTCCAGCGCACCCTCGGCGGGGCCACGCGGGAGTACCTGGTGATCGAGTACGCGCCGTCCAAGCGCGGCCAGCCGGGCGACCGCCTCTTCGTGCCGACCGACACCCTCGACCAGGTCACCCGCTACGTGGGCGGGGAGGCGCCGGCGCTGAACAGGATGGGCGGCGCGGACTGGGCGAAGACCAAGGGCCGCGCCCGCAAGGCCGTGCGCCAGATCGCCGGCGAGCTGATCAAGCTGTACTCCGCGCGGATGGCGACGCAGGGCTACGCGTTCGGCCCGGACACCCCCTGGCAGCGGGAGCTGGAGGACGCCTTCCCCTACGTCGAGACCCCCGACCAGCTGGTGACGATCGACGAGGTCAAGGCCGACATGGAGCGCACCGTGCCCATGGACCGCCTGGTCTGCGGGGACGTCGGCTACGGCAAGACCGAGATCGCCGTGCGGGCCGCCTTCAAGGCCGTGCAGGACGGCAAGCAGGTCGCCGTCCTCGTGCCCACGACGCTGCTGGTGCAGCAGCACCTGGAGACCTTCTCCGAGCGCTTCGCGCCCTTCCCCGTCACCGTGCGCGCCCTCTCGCGCTTCACCTCGGAGCGGGAGGCGCGGGCGACGAAGGAGGGCGTCGCCGACGGCGGCGTGGACGTCGTCATCGGCACCCACCGCCTGCTCTCGGGGGAGGTGCGCTTCAAGGACCTCGGCCTGGTCGTCGTCGACGAGGAGCAGCGCTTCGGCGTGGAGCACAAGGAGCTGCTCAAGCAGATGCGCACCAACGTGGACGTGCTCGCGATGAGCGCGACCCCGATCCCGCGCACCCTGGAGATGGCCGTCACCGGGATCCGGGAGATGTCGACGCTGGCGACCCCGCCGGAGGAGCGCCACCCGGTGCTCACCTACGTCGGCGCCTACGACGAGAAGCAGGTCGCCGCCGCGGTGCGGCGCGAGCTGCTGCGCGAGGGCCAGGTCTTCTACGTGCACAACAAGGTCGAGTCCATCGACCGGACGGCGGCGCGCCTGGCCGAGCTCGTGCCCGAGGCCCGCATCGCCACCGCGCACGGGAAGATGCCCGAGCACCGCCTCGAGGAGGTCATCGTCGACTTCTGGGAGAAGCGCTTCGACGTCCTCGTCTGCACCACCATCGTCGAGACCGGCCTGGACATCTCCAACGCCAACACGCTGATCCTCGAGCGCGCCGACCTGCTGGGCCTGAGCCAGCTGCACCAGCTGCGCGGGCGGGTCGGCCGCGGCCGCGAGCGGGCGTACGCGTACTTCATGTACCCGCCGGAGCGGCCGATGACCGAGACCGCCCACGACCGCCTCGCCACCATCGCCCAGCACACCGACCTCGGCTCGGGCATGCAGGTGGCGATGAAGGACCTGGAGATCCGCGGCGCGGGCAACCTGCTCGGCGGGGAGCAGTCCGGCCACATCGCCGGCGTCGGCTTCGACCTGTACGTGCGCCTCGTGGGGGAAGCCGTCGCCGAGTTCCGCGGCGACGGCCCGACCCCGACCGAGGAGGTCAAGGTCGAGCTGCCGGTGGACGCGCTGCTGCCCCACGACTACGTCCCGCACGAGCGTCTGCGGCTGGAGGCCTACCGCAAGCTCGCCGCCGCGGCCAGCGAGGAGGACGTCGACGCCGTGCGCGCGGAGCTGGTGGACCGGTACGGCGAGCCGGGGGAGCAGGTGGAGAACCTGCTCGCCGTCGCCCGCTTCCGGGTGCACGCGCGCCGCGCCGGCGTCACGGAGGTCAGCGTGCAGGGCAACCACGTCCGGTTCGCGCCGGTCGAGCTGCGCGAGTCCCAGCAGCTGCGCCTCAAGCGCCTGCACCCCGGCACCCTCGTCAAGCCGGCGGTGCGCTCGATCCTGGTGCCGCGGCCGACGACGGCCCGCGTCGGAGGGCGCCCGCTGCGCGACGCGGAGGTCCTGGAGTGGGCGCGCGGGCTGCTGGACGCCGTCGTGCTCGACGGCGCGGACGTCGCGACGCGCGTCGCCACGGCAGCCGGGTGAGCGCCGCTCCCGCCCGCCGCGCCCACGGTCCGTGCAGCACTGCTCGCATCGGGTGAAGCCGGCGGGACGGGCCCGCGCGCCCCTGGTGCCCGGCCGGCGGGTGGCTACGCTGGCCGGGGCCGACGGGGGCCGGAGGAAGGCCGAGCCGCAGCCCGCGCGCCCGGCGTCTGATCGACAGCCGGACCAGAGGAGACAGCAGTGATGGACTCGACCGACGTGAGCGCGCCGTCCGGAGGCGGTGGGTCGCAGCTCACGGTGGGCGTCGTGGGGCTGGGGTACCTGGGCGCCGTCCACGCCGCGTGCATGGCCGACCTGGGTCACCGCGTCGTCGGGTTCGACGTCGACGAGCGCAAGGTCTCGGCGCTGCGCGAGTCCCGCGCGCCCTTCTTCGAGCCCGGGCTGGAGGACCTGCTCGCCCGCACCGCCGGGGAGTCCCTGCTGTTCACCACCGAGCCGGCCGAGCTCAAGGGCGCCGACGTCGTCTTCGTCTGCGTGGGCACCCCGCAGCGCAAGGGGGAGCTCGCCGCGGACACCAGCTACGTGGTCTCGGCCGTGCAGACCCTCGCGCAGGTCCTCGACGCCCCGGCGCTCGTGGTCGGCAAGTCCACCGTGCCCGTGGGCACCGCCGCACGGCTGGCCGACCTGCTGGCCGAGAGCGCCCCGCACCTGGAGCTGGCGTGGAACCCCGAGTTCCTCCGCGAGGGGCACGCGGTCCAGGACACCCTGTCCCCGGACCGCCTCGTCCTGGGCGTCGCCTCCGCGCGGGCGGAGGCCCTCCTGCGCCGCGTGTACGCGAGGCCGATCGCGGCCGGGACGCCGGTCCTGACCGCGGACTACGCGACCGCGGAGCTGGTGAAGGTGGCCGCCAACGCCTTCCTCGCCACGAAGATCTCGTTCATCAACGCGATGGCGGAGGTCTGCGAGGCGGCCGGCGCGGACGTGTCCGTGCTGGCGGACGCGATCGGCTACGACGACCGGATCGGGCGCAAGTTCCTCTCCGCCGGCGTCGGCTTCGGCGGCGGCTGCCTGCCCAAGGACATCCGCGCCTTCATGGCCCGGGCCGGCGAGCTGGGCGCGGACCAGGCCCTGACCTTCCTGCGCGAGGTCGACGCCATCAACCTGCGGCGGCGCTCGAAGATGGTCGACCTCGCCCGCCAGGCGTGCGGCGGCTCCTTCGTGGGGCGCAAGGTGGCGGTGCTCGGCGCGGCGTTCAAGCCGCACAGCGACGACATCCGCGACTCGCCGGCGCTCAACGTCGCCGCCCAGGCGCGCCTGCAGGGCGCCGACGTCGTGGTCACCGACCCGGCCGCCGTGGACAACGCCCGGCGGCTGTGGCCGGACCTGTCCTTCGCCGCGACGCCGGAGGAGGCGTGCTCCGGTGCGGACGTCGTCCTGCTGCTCACGGAGTGGCCCGAGTACGTGGCCCTGGACCCCGCGGCCATCGGCTCCCTGGTGCGCGAGCGCGTGGTCATCGACGGCCGCAACGCCCTGGACCCGGCCGCGTGGCGCGCCGCCGGGTGGTCCTACGCGGGCCTCGGCCGCCCGCGCGCCTGAGGAGCACGGGCGGCCGAGGCGCGCGGGCGGCGCCTCAGCGGCTGTAGTCGTCGTCGAGGCGCTCGATGTCGCTCTCGTCGAACGCGCCGAAGGCGATCTCGAGGACCCGCCCGGCGCGCGTGCCCGGGTTGCCGAGGCGGTGCAGGCAGCCGCCGGGCACGAAGACGCGCTCGCCGACCTGCGCGGTCCAGGTGCGGTCGCCGACCTGCACGTCCATCGGCACGTCGAGCACCTGCCACAGCTCGTCGCGGTGCCCGTGCCGCTGCAGGCTCAGCCGGTGCCCGGCCTCGACGGTGATGAGCTTGACCGTCACCGGCTCGTTGCGGCAGAACTGCTGGAACCGCCCCCACGGGCGCTCGTCGAGGAGGACCTCGTCCTCCCGGGAGGCGGCGGTGCGGGCCGTGTCGGTGCTCACGTGCGCTCCCCGGGGTCGGCGTCCGTGCCAGTGTGCCGGACGCCGGCGCCCCGGGGAACGACCGCGGAGGAGGAGCACCTGGTGAGCGGAGGAGCGGGCGCGCACGCGCAGCCGCCGGGCGGCGAGCGCCCCGTCGACGCGGACGCGCTGGGCGCGGTGGCGGACCTGGTCGCCGTGGTCGACCGGCTGCGCTCGCCGGGCGGCTCGCCCTGGTACGCCGCGCAGACGCACGCCAGCCTGCTGCGCTACGTCCTGGAGGAGGCGCACGAGGTCGCCGAGGCCGTTGGCGCCGGCGAGCGCACGGGGGAGTGGGACGACCTGCGCGAGGAGCTCGGCGACCTGC
Organism: Quadrisphaera sp. DSM 44207; assembly: GCF_900101335.1. Lineage (NCBI taxonomy): Bacteria > Bacillati > Actinomycetota > Actinomycetes > Kineosporiales > Kineosporiaceae > Quadrisphaera > Quadrisphaera sp. DSM 44207. The sequence goes on from NZ_FNKA01000003.1 coordinate 310,358, forward strand.
TGCTGCAGGTCGTCCTGCACGCGCGCCTGGCCGCCGAGCACGACGGCGCGCCGTTCGGGCTGCGGCAGGTCGCCGAGGGGGTGGCCGCCAAGCTGCGCCGGCGCCACCCCCACGTCTTCCCCGGCGCGGGCGCGGGCGCGGCGGGCGCGGCGGCGGGACGCGCGCCGCGGACGGCCGCCGAGGAGGAGGCCGCGTGGGAGCCGCGCAAGGCGGCCGAGAAGAGCGCGCGGGCGTCCGCGCTGGACGGCGTCCCCGCGGCCCTGCCCGCCCTGCAGCGCGCGCAGCAGGTGCTCGAGCGCGCGCAGGCCGCCGGCCTGGTGCCCGCGCCCGAGCCCGCCGCGGACCTGCGCACCCCCGCGCAGGTCGGGGAGCACCTGCTGCGGGTCGCCGCCGCCGCGCGGGCGGCCGGCGTCGACGCCGAGGGCGCGCTGCGCTCGGCGCTGCAGGCGCAGGAGGCCGCGCTGCGCGAGCGCGAGGGCGCCCGGGCCCGCGCGCGTCGCTAGGCTGCCGCGCGCGGCCGCTCCGCCCGGCGCGCCCCAGCCCACCCAGCACCCGGAGGTCCCCGCATGGCCACGATCGAGGCCGTCGGCGCCCGCGAGATCCTCGACTCGCGCGGCAACCCCACCGTCGAGGTCGAGGTCGCCCTCGACGACGGCACGATCGCGCGGGCCGCGGTGCCCTCGGGCGCCTCCACGGGCGCCTTCGAGGCCGCCGAGCGCCGCGACGGCGACGCCGAGCGCTACTCGGGCAAGGGCGTGCAGCAGGCCGTCGACGCGGTGATCGACCAGATCGGCCCGGAGCTGCTGGGGTTCGAGGCCAGCGAGCAGCGCCTCGTCGACCAGGCGATGCTCGACCTCGACGCCACCGAGAACAAGTCCTCCCTGGGCGCCAACGCCGTCCTCGGCGTCTCCCTGGCGGTGGCCCGCGCGGCGGCGGACTCCGCGTCCCTGCCGCTGTTCCGCTACGTCGGCGGCCCGACCGCGCACGTGCTGCCGGTGCCGATGATGAACATCGTCAACGGCGGCGCCCACGCCGACACCGGCGTCGACGTGCAGGAGTTCATGGTGGCCCCGATCGGGGCCCCCAGCTTCCGCGAGGCGCTGCGGTGGGGCACGGAGGTCTACCACGCGCTGAAGTCGGTGCTGAAGCGCCAGGGCCTGGCCACCGGCCTCGGCGACGAGGGCGGCTTCGCCCCCGACCTGGGCAGCAACCGGGCGGCGCTGGAGCTGATCTCCCGGGCGGTGGAGGAGGCCGGCTTCGGCCTCGGCAGCGACGTGGCGCTGGCCCTGGACGTCGCGGCGAGCGAGTTCCACCGCGAGGGCGCCTACGCCTTCGAGGGCTCCGCCCGCACGAGCGAGCAGATGATCGACTACTACGCCGAGCTGATCGACGCGTTCCCCCTGGTCAGCATCGAGGACCCCCTCGACGAGAGCGACTGGGAGGGCTGGACCGCCATGACCTCCTACCTCGGACGGCGCGTGCAGCTCGTCGGCGACGACCTGTTCGTCACGAACCCCGCTCGCCTGGCCCGCGGCATCGAGGCCGGCGCCGCCAACGCGCTGCTGGTCAAGGTCAACCAGATCGGCACCCTGACCGAGACCCTCGACGCCGTGGCGCTGGCCCACCGCAGCGGCTACCGCTGCATGATGAGCCACCGCTCCGGGGAGACCGAGGACACCACCATCGCCGACCTGGCGGTGGCCACGGACTGCGGGCAGATCAAGACCGGCGCCCCGGCGCGCTCGGAGCGCGTGGCCAAGTACAACCAGCTCCTGCGCATCGAGGAGGAGCTGGACGACGCCGCGCGCTACGCCGGGCGCGGCGCCTTCCCGCGCTTCGCCGGCTGACGCGCGGCCCGGCTGCCGGCCCTCGGGTGCGCGGCCGGGCTCGCCCGTCCGGGTGTCGAGCCCGGAGCCGGGGCCGCGGCGTCCCTAGGGTGTCGGCCATGGGGCTGCAGCTGCTGGAGGACCAGGCGGAGTCAGCTCGCGCGCTCCTCGCGCCGGAGGTCCTCTCCTACTACGACGCCGGCGCGGGCGACGAGGTCACGCGGGTCGAGAGCGAGCCGGCCTGGGCCGGCTTCCGCCTGCGCCCGCGGGTGCTGCGCGACGTCGAGACGGTGTCCACGGCCACCACCGCCGCCGGCGTCGCGCTGGCGCACCCGGTCGGCGTCGCGCCGATGGCCTTCCACGCCCTGGCCGACCGGGACGGGGAGGTGGCCACCGCGCAGGGCGCCGGGCGCAGCGGCGCCCTGCTCGTGCTGTCCACCCGCTCCTCGCGCTCGCTGGAGGACGTCGCCGCCGCCGCGAGCGGCCCGTGGTGGTTCCAGGTGTACGTCATGAAGGACCGCCGCCTGACCGAGTCCCTCGTGCGCCGGGCGGCGGCCGCGGGCGCCGGCGCGCTGGTCCTGACCGGGGACACGCCGTACGTGGGGTTAAAGCGGCGCGTGTCGGGGACCCGCCTGGCGGTGCCCGACGACCACTTCCTGGTCAACCTGGCCGCGCACGCGGTGCCCGGCCAGAGCATCACCGCCCAGCGAGCCGCCGCCGAGCAGGACCCCGCGGTCGACCTGTCGACCATCCGCTGGCTGGCGGAGGTCTCCGGGCTGCCGGTCCTCGTCAAGGGCGTCCTGCGCGGCGACGACGCGGTGGCGTGCCTGGAGGCCGGCGCGTCCGGCGTGGTCGTCTCCAACCACGGCGGGCGCCAGCTCGACCGCGCGCTGCCCAGCGCGCTCGCGCTCGCGGAGGTCGCCGGCGCGGTCGCCGGGCGGGGCGCCGTGCTCGTCGACGGCGGCCTGCGCTCGGGCACCGACGTCCTGGTCGCGCTCGCCCTGGGCGCCGACGCGGTGCTGCTGGGGCGCCCGGTGCTGTGGGCGCTCGCCTCCGGCGGCGCGGACGGGGTGGCCGCCTGCGTGGGCGCGGTGCGCTCCCACCTGGAGCACGTGATGGCGCTGGCCGGAGCGTGCCGCCTGGACCAGCTGGGCCCCGACCTCGTCGTCGCGCCGCGCGCGCCCGGCTGACGACGGCGGCCGGGTTGACGACGGGTGCGGCGGGAGCCCGGCCGGGCTCCCGCCGCACCCGTCGTCAACCCGAGGAGGTGCTGGTGGTGCGGCGCCGGCGCCGGGGGAGGTGCCCCTCCAGCAGCGCGACGGCCGGGCCCAGGCCGCCGCCGCGGGCCATCGCCGCGTCGATCGCCCGCTGCATCGCGGGGGCCACCGCCGCCGGGGTGTAGCGGGCCAGCGCGGTCGCGCGGGCCGCCGCGCCGACGCGCTCGCGCTCGGCGGGGTCGGCCAGGCGCCGCAGCACCGCCACCAGCGCGGCGCGGTCCCCGTGGGGGACGACGGGCACGCCCGGCCCGGCGGCCCAGGGCAGGGGCCCGGTGTCGCTGACGACGACGGCGCGCCCGGACAGCATCGCGTCGACCAGCTTCAGGGGCAGCTGCGCGTGCGCGTACTTCTCCGGGGCGCTGGCCACCACGACGACGTCGCTGGTGTCCAGCATGCGCCGGGTGCCGGTGGTCCTGCTGCCCACCCACTCCTCCCACGGGCGCGGGTCCGCGGGCGGCTCGTGGGTCACCCGCAGGCGCCACCCCTCGCCGGCCAGCTCGGCGACGGCGTCGCGCAGCTCGTCCACGCCCTTGTAGTCCCGCACCGTGCCGATGAACCCCAGCACCGGCCGGTCGCTGGTGTGGGGGGCGCCGGGCCCGGGGTCGCGGCGGGGGTGGGGGACCAGCTCGCCGCCGTACCACGCCTGCAGCACCGGGTTGGAGACCGTGGTCGGCAGCAGGCGGGCGACGTGCCGCAGCTGGTGGCGCCGCACGGTCAGGCGGGGGTCGGCGACCAGGCGGCGCAGCTGCTCGCGCACCGGCAGGTAGGTGGTGCGCACCTCCTGCTCCGGGTCGTCGACGTCCGCCAGCAGCGGCACCCCGTGGCGGTGCGCCAGCCTCAGGGCGAACCCCAGGCTGTTCGACAGCGGCTTGACCGCGAGGAGCAGGTCGGTGCCGGTCGCGACGACCTCCTCCAGCCCGGCCACGTCCACGAACGAGAACGTGCGCGCGAAGGGGGTGTCCCGCACCGGGACCCACAGCTGTCCGCCGCGCATGGACACCGAGCGGGGGGTGTGCCCGAGCTCCTCGAGCACGGCGGTCAGGGCCTGCGCCCTGGCCACGGCGCCCGTGCCCGCGTTGTGCACCAGGAGCGTCACGCGCAGCGGGGTCACCACGAGCGTCCGTCCTGCGCGGCGCGCAGCTCGTCGACGACGCGCCCGACCGGCACCCGCACCTGCTCGTAGCCGATCACCGCGTCCTTCGGGACGTCGACCGCCAGCGTGCAGCCGGGCGCCAGGCCCAGCGGCAGCAGCCGCTGCTCGCGCGCGACGCCGGCGTCCTCGGCCTGGCCGTAGACGTGGTAGCCGCCGAGCCCGTCGATGACCGTGCCGGCGCGCAGGTCGGTCTTGGCGGTGGTGAGGACCTCCACGCGGGGGCCGCCGGCGGCGACCAGCGCGGCGTCCCCGAGGTCGACGGCGCGCACCACGGTGCTCGGCACCTCGAAGTGGCACAGGTGGTAGGGCGTGTAGAAGGAGTACAGCGGCCCCTGGCCCAGCTTGTACAGGTCCAGGTAGTGGCGCTGCTTGGGGTCGTCGTGGGTGGCGAGCACGTACACCCCCGGGCTCGGCCTCGCGCCGACGACGTAGTCGACGACGCCGCCCAGCGCGCGCAGCTCCTCGACGTCGTAGCGGCCGGTCAGCCCGTCGACGTGACCGGGGTGGTCCCAGCCGTTCATGCCCCGCGCCGGGACGGTCAGGCCCCAGGCGTTGGCCACGACCGCCTGCTCGAAGGAGATCTTCGTGCCGTCGGCGAAGCTGGTGACCATCCACGGGTCCTGGCCCCACCGCTCGGCGAAGGCGGCCTGGGTGGTCGGGGTGCGGTAGGGGTCCTGCAGGCCCTTGATGTTGCCGGCCACCAGCGGGGTGGCACCGATGCCGCGCACGAAGCGCAGCAGGTTCACCTCCACCCCCGGCTGGTCGCCGTCGGCGCCGGTGAAGACCACGCCGGCCCGGGCGGAGCGGCGCGCCAGCTCCGGGCCGACGGTGGCGTCGAGCTCGGCGTTCATCGTCACCACCGGCGTGCCGGCGTCGAGGGCCGCCAGGGTCACGCGCGCCCCGTGCTCGACGGCGCCGGTCACGTCGACGACGCAGTCGACGCCGTCGGCGCCCACGAGCTCGAGGGCGTCGGCCACGACCGCCGGCGTCCCCTCGCGCACGGCGCGCTCCAGCGCGGCGCGGGAGTCGACGACCTTCGCGGCGACCCCCGCCTCCTCGTAGGCGCGCAGGCCCTTGGCCTCGGTGCGGTTGGCGATCGCCACGAGCTCCATGCCGGGCGTGCTGTTGACGATCTGGTTGGCCAGGCCGCGGCCCTGGAACCCGGCGCCGACCATGCCGACGCGGATCGGGCGCCCCTCGCGCTGGCGGCGCTGCAGGACGGTGTCGACGAGGATCACCGGGGGGCCTCCCCGCCGACGTCGGCCAGCAGCGGCCAGGAGGCGTCCTTGGCGGAGACGACCTCGACCGGCACGGGCCAGGACAGGCCGAGGTCGGGGTCGTCGTGGCGCAGGCCGCGCTCGACGCCGGGGGTGTAGGGCGCCGAGACGTTGTAGGTGACCTCGGTGCGGTCGGCGAGGGTGATGAACCCGTGGGCGAACAGCGGCGGCACGTACAGGGCGGTGCGGTTGTCCTCGGTCAGCTCGACCGAGACGTGCTGCAGGTAGGTCGGCGAGCCCGGCCGCACGTCGACGACCTGGTCGAGCACCGCGCCGCGCGTGCAGCGCACGAGCTTGGCCTCCGGGGCGGACTCCAGCTGGTAGTGCATCCCGCGCAGGGTGCCCCTGCGCTCGTTCCAGGAGATGTTCGCCTGCACCAGCTCGGTCTCGAGCCCGGCCTCGGCGAAGGCGTCGCGGTCGAAGGAGCGCGCGAAGAAGCCGCGCTCGTCGGTGCGCGGGTCGATCCGCACGATCGCGACCCCGGCGACGGGTGTGGTCTCGATGCGCATCAGGCGGCCCTCCTCACCGGGTGGTCCAGAACAGGTCGGCGTCGACCTGGCCGGTGCCGAGCAGGTGCTCCAGCTGCTTGAGGCGGGTGTGCCCGCGACCGGTGAAGGTCGCCTCGTCGAGCTGGATGCGCTCGAAGACGTCGTGCAGCTGCTGCGCGCCGCGGCGGGCGTCCCACCGGCACTCGAACCCCGGGAGGACCTCGCGGATCTTCGTGAAGTCCACCTCGTAGCTGCGGTTGTCCGCGCTGGCGGGGCCGAAGCTGAGCTCGCAGCCGGGGAACTCCTCCGCGATGATCCCGGCGATCTCGCGCACCTGGTAGTTCTGCTCGTCGCTGCCCACGTTGAGCACCTGCCCGCGCACGTCGTCCTCGGGCGCGGCGAGGACCAGCCGGATCGCCTGGGCGATGTCCAGGCCGTGCACGAGCGGGCGCCACGGGCTGCCGTCGCTGTTCATGGCGATCCTCCCCGTCGTCCACGCCAGCCCGGCGAGGTTGTTCAGGACGATGTCGAAGCGCATGCGCGGGGAGGCGCCGAACGCGGTGGCGTTGCGCAGGAAGGTGGGCGCGAAGGACCCGTCCGCCATCGCCGCCACGTCGCGCTCCACGCGCGCCTTGCAGATCGCGTAGGCGGTCTGGGGGTTCACCGGCGAGGTCTCGTCGACCCTGCCCTCGGCCACGCCGTACACCGAGCACGAGGACATGTAGACGAAGCGGCGGACGCCGGCCGCCCGGGCGAGCTCGGCCAGGCGCACCGAGCCCCCGTGGTTGACGTCGTAGGTCACCTCGCCGAGCAGGTCGCCGAGGGGGTCGTTGGACAGCTCGGCCATGTGCACCACGGCGTCGAAGCCGGCGAGGTCGGAGGCCTCCAGCTCGCGCACGTCGCGCGCCAGCGTCGCCACGGACCCGGCGACGTCGTGGTAGAGCCACCCCGCCTTGTAGTAGCCCGTGTCGACGCCGAGCACCTCGTGGTCGTCGGCCACCAGCAGGGGCGCCAGCAGGCACCCCAGGTAGCCCTCCGTACCCGTGACCAACACCTTCACCGCAGAACACCCACTCGAGACGTCGTCGGGACCGGGCTCCAGCCCGTGGACGGGCACACCATGCCAGCCGCGCGCCGCGGCGGGTCTTCTCGGGCGCCCGAGAAGACCCGTTAGGGCCAACCGTGCGTGCACGCCCCCGCGCGGCTCTGCCAGGGTGACCGCCGGCCGGCACTGACGCTCAGATCGAGGAGGACAGGATGACGAACGAGGCACCTCTCGCCGATGTCCCGGTGGTGATCCTCTGCGGCGGGATGGGCACCCGCCTGAGGGAGGCCAGCGAGAAGCTGCCCAAGCCGCTCGTGGACATCGGCGGAAAGCCGATCCTGTGGCACATCATGAAGACCTACAGCCACTTCGGGTTCCGCCGCTTCGTGCTGTGCCTGGGCTACAAGGGCGACCTGATCAAGGAGTACTTCCTCTCCCAGCGCTCGCGGCTGAACGACTTCACCCTGGTCCTGCACGGCGGCGGCGAGCCGGAGTACCACACCGCCCTGGACACCGAGGACTGGGAGATCACCTTCGCCGAGACGGGGCTGACCACCGCCACCGGGGCGCGGATCAAGCGCGTCGCCCACTACCTGGACGCCCCGCGCTTCGCCCTGACCTACGGCGACGGCATCGGTCCGGTCGACCTCCCGGCCCTGTTCGCGCAGCACACCGCCTCCAAGCGCCTGGGCACGCTCACCGGCGTGCACCCGGCGGGCCGCTACGGCGAGATGCAGATCAGCGGCGACGCCGTGGAGCAGTTCAACGAGAAGCCGAGCACCCAGACCGGCTACGTCAACGGCGGCTTCTTCGTCTTCGAGCGCGAGTTCGTCGACAAGTACCTCGACGACGACCCCTCGGAGATGCTCGAGCACGCGCCCCTGGGCCAGCTGGCCCGCGACGGCGGCCTGGGCATCTTCCGCCACGAGGGCTTCTGGATGGGCATGGACACCTACCGCGACTGGACCGAGCTGAACCACCGCTGGGACTCCGGGGACGCTCCGTGGAGGGTGTGGCGAGACTGAGGCGAGCGGCGCGCGCACGCCGCGGGCGCGAGGACTCCTCGCGCCGCGCGGGCCGAACCCCGGCCTGATCCGCCACACTGCTGCCGTGCCCGCCCGCCGCCCACCCGCTCCCCGCCCCGCGCAGAGCGCTGCCGGGCGGGGCGGTGCCGGGCGCGCGGGCGGCGCGGACCGCGCCGAGCCCGCGCGAGAGCCCCGGGCCGCTCGCGCGGCGGGCACAGCGGACTCTGCGGGCGCGGCGGGCGCGGCGGGCGCGGCGCGGGCGGGACGCGCCTGGGAGGGGCTGCAGGCGCGGCTGCCGTGGCTGCGCCGGCTGCGGGGCATGACCGTCGGGGCGGGCCTGGTGCTCGCGAGCGTGCTGTTCGGGCTCGTGTCCGTCGTGCCGCCGCTGCGCAGCTGGGTGGCCCAGCAGGCCGAGCTCGGGGAGCTGCGCGAGGACGTCGCCGCCCGGCAGGTGCGCGTGCAGCAGCTGCAGGCGGAGGTCGACCGCTGGGACGACCCGGCGTACGTCAGCGCCCAGGCCCGCGCGCGCCTGCACTACGTGCTGCCCGGGGAGCGCGCCTACGTGGTGGTCGACCCGCCGACCGGTGCGGTGCCCGAGGACTCCGCGCCGCCGCCGGCGGAGGAGGACGAGTCCTGGCTGCAGGAGCTGTGGCGGGCGGTGCGCGGGGACAGCGGCACCCTGGAGGACGGCGTCCTGGAGGGCGCCCCGTGACGGACGGGCCGGCCGAGGCCGACCTGCGGGCGGTCCAGCGCCAGCTCGGCCGGCCCCCGCGCGGCGTCGCCGGGGTCGCCCACCGCTGCTCGTGCGGCCTGCCGGACGTCGTCCGCACCCGCCCGCGGCTGCCCGACGGCACCCCGTTCCCGACCACCTACTACCTCTCGTGCCCGCGCGCGGCCTCGCTCGTGGGGACGCTGGAGTCCTCGGGCCTGATGCGGCGGATGACCGAGCGGCTCGCCGAGGACCCGGAGCTGGCCGCCGGGCACCGCGCCGCGCACGAGGACTACCTGGCCCGGCGCGCCGCGCTGGGGGAGGAGGTGCCCGAGATCGAGGGCGTCTCCGCGGGCGGCATGCCGGAGCGGGTCAAGTGCCTGCACGTGCTCCTCGCGCACGCCCTGGCCGCCGGGCCCGGCGTGAGCCCCCTGGGCGACGAGGTGCGCGAGGCGCTGGGGGACTACGGCGCCGCCGGCCCCTGCGTGGCCACCGACGGCTGAGCCGCGGCGTCCAGGCTCACCACCACGGGCAGGGCGGAGCCGGGCAGGGTGAAGCGGATCGTCGCGCCGCCCCCCGGCGTCTCCTCCGCCCAGATCCGCCCGCCGTGGCGGTGCACGACGCGCTGGCACGTCGCCAGGCCGATGCCGTGGCCCGCCGCCGCGCCGGGCCCGCCGGCGCGCTCGAACATGCCGAACACCGCCGCCCGGTGCTCCTGGGGGATGCCGCGGCCGTCGTCGGCCACGGCGATCGTCCAGCCGCCGTCGCCCGGCTCGGCCCAGCAGCGCACGCGCGGGGGCCGGTCCGGGCGGCGGAACTTCACCGCGTTGGCCACGAGGTTCTGCAGCAGCTGGCGCAGCTGGACGGCGTCCCCCGCCAGCACGGGCAGGGGTCCGGCCTCCAGGCTCGCGCCGGCCGCCTCCAGGTCCGCGAGCAGGTCCAGGCGCACGAGCTCCAGGACGCCGCCGACGTCCACCGGCGTGCACGCGACCTCCTCCGCGCCGGCCGCGGCGTAGCCGAGGAGGGCGTCGATGAGCGCGGCCATGCGCGCGGCGCCGCCGCGGGCCGTCGCGAGCCAGTCCCGGGCCCGCTGGTCCAGCCGCTCGCCGTAGACCTCCGCGACCAGCTCGACGTAGCCGTCGACGACGGTCAGGGGCGCGCGCAGGTCGTGGCTGGCGACGGCGGCGAAGTGCTCCAGCTCGCCGTTGGAGCGCTCCAGCTCCGCGACGGCGGTGGCGAGGGCGGCGCTGCGCGCGGCCAGCTCGGCGTGGGCGAGCTCCAGCGTGGTGCGCGCCTCCTCCGCCGCGGCCGCGAGGTGGTGGTGGCGCCGCGCCTGGCGGCGGCGCTCGAACAGGCCCACGAGCACGCGGGCGAGGTCCTGCAGCGCCGCGTCGTGCGGCGTCTCGGGCGGCGCGCCGTGGACGCACAGCGCCCCGAGCACGTGGCCCTCGGGGGAGACCAGGGGCGCGGCCGCGCTCACGGGGCCGTCGCCGCCGGCGCGCGCGAGCACGTGCCGGCGTCCCGCGGCCAGCAGCACCACCGCGGCGCCCGCGGCGCCCGTCGCGGCGCGGGCCAGGCGCAGCACCGCGGCGACCTCCGGGTCGGCGGGCGCCGACAGCAGGGCGTACTCGCCCAGCACCTCCCGGCGCCGGGCCTCGGCGTCCTCGCGCGGCGTGCGCGGGCCGGCGGCTGCAGCCACGGCGCCTCCTGGGTGGTCGCTGCGCGGCGCGCTGGCCGCGGGCCCCGCCCGCGCGGGTCCGTTCCCCCCATCGGCCGAACGCGCCCGCTCCTTGACCGCCCCCGCCCGGGCCGGACCGGCCGGGTCCGGGGGTTCAGGAACGGGCCCCGCGTGCCGACCCCTCCGGGGTGACCACCGCCCCGCCGACCGCACAGGAGCGCTCATGACCACCGTGCTGGTCGCCGACGACGACGCCGACATCCGCGAGCTCGTCGCCTTCAAGCTGTCCCAGTCCGGCTACGAGGTCGTGCCCGTGCCCGACGGCGTGGCCGCCCTGGACGCCGTCCGGGACCACCGCCCGGACCTCGTGGTCCTGGACCTGATGATGCCGGGGCTGTCCGGGCTCGACGTGTGCGCCGAGCTGCGCCGCGCGCCCGAGACGGCGTCCCTGCCGGTGATCGTGCTGACGGCGAAGGCGCAGGAGCACGACGTCGCGATCGGGTTCGCCACCGGCGCCGACGACTACGTGGTCAAGCCCTTCAGCCCTCGGGAGCTGGTCAGCCGGGTCCAGGCGGTCCTCGCCCGAGCCGGCTCGTGAGCGCGGCAGCGGCGCTGCTGACGGCGATCGCCTGCCTCGCCGTGCTCGTCGCCGCGCTCGCGGCCGCCATCGCCTCCCGCCGCGCGCTGCGCCGCCGCCGCGCCGCGCGCGACCGGCGCCTCGCCGAGCCGCTGCGCCCGCTGCTGCTCCTGCTCGTCGCCGGGGAGGAGGAGGAGTCGGCCGCCGCCGCGGCGCGCCTGTCCTCCCTCGACCCCGCCGCGTGGCGGGTCGTCGAGCCCGCCGTCGTCGCCCTGCTCGGCAAGGTCCGCGGCGACGCCCAGCGCGACGTCGTCCGCCTGCTGGAGGACCGCGGCGTGCTCGCGGGCGCCCGCCGGGGCCTGGCCTCGGCCAGCGCCGTGCGCCGCGCCGGCGCCGCCCACCTGCTGGGTGCGGCCGGCGACGACCGGGCCGCGCGCCGCCTGGTGCAGCGGCTGTGCGACCGCGACCCGGAGGTGCGCCAGGTCGCCGCCCGCACGCTGGGCCGCACGGGCTCCCCCGAGGTCGCCGTCCCGCTGCTCGCGGCCCTGGCCGAGGGCCGCGTCCCGGCCGCCGTCGTGGCCCAGGCGCTGCTGCGCATCGGCCTGCCGGCCGCCGCCGCGCTCGCGCGCGCGACGAGCTCCCCGGTGCCGGCCGTGCGCACGACCGCCGTCGAGGTCCTCGGCCGCGTCGGCGCGGTCTCGGCGTTCCCGCAGCTGCAGCTGCGCCTGTTCCGCGACCCGCTGCCGGAGGTGCGCGCCCGCGCCGCGACGGCGCTGGGCCGCCTCGGCGCGCCCGCGGCGCTGCACGCCCTCATGGAGGCCGCCTCCCCCGCCGAGCCGCTCGCCGTCCGCCTGGCCGCCACGCGCGCGCTCGGGGAGCTGGGCGACCCCGCGGCCGGGCAGCGCCTGCGCCTGCTCCTGCACGAGCCCGACGCCCGCGTCGCGTCCACCGCGGGCACCGCCCTGCTGGCCCTCGGCGACGAGGGGCGCGCGGTGCTGCTCGACGTCGCCGCCGGCCGCGCGTCGGCCCGCGCCGGCGCCCGCGCCCGGGAGGCGCTGGCCGTGGCGCAGCTGTCCGACCCGGCGCCCGTCCCCGACGCGGCGCCCGCCCCCGACGCGGCGCCCGACCCGGTGCCCGACCCGGTGCTCGACCCGGCGCCCGACCTGGTGCTCGCCCCCGCCCTGGTGGGCGCCTCGTGAGCGACCTCGGAGCGCTCGCGCGCTCGGGACCCCTCGACGAGGCGCTGGCCTGGTTCTTCGCCGTCTCGGCGTGGCCGGTGCTGGTGTACTTCCTGCTGATCAACACCAGCTACCTGGTGCTGGTCGCCCTCGCGGCGCTGGACCACGCCCGGCACCTGCGCCGCGTGCCCTTCGCCGGCTACGACGAGGTGCACGCCTCGCCGCTGACCACGCCGGTGTCGGTGCTCGTGCCCGCCCACGACGAGGAGGCGGGGATCGTGCCGGCGGTGGGCGCGATGCTCGCCCTGCGCTACCCCGTGCACGAGGTCGTCGTCGTCGACGACGGCTCCCGCGACGCCACCTTCGAGCGCCTGGCCGAGGCGTACGGGCTCGTGCAGGTGCCCCGCGAGCTGCCCCAGGACGTCGCGACCCGCGGCCGCGTGCTGTCCGTGCACGTGCCCCGCGACGGGCGCACCCCGCTGGTCGTGGTCCGCAAGGAGAACGGCGGCCGCTCCGACGCCCTCAACGTCGCCGTCAACGCGGCCCGCCACGAGCTGGTCTGCTTCGTCGACGCCGACTCCATCCTCGACCCCGACGCGCTGCTGACCGTCACCAAGCCCTTCGTCGACGACCCCGCCCGCGTCGTGGCCACCGGCGGCGTCGTGCGCGCGGTCAACGGCTGCCGCGTCGTCGCCGGCCGCGTCGTCGAGGTGCGCATGCCGCGGGGCTGGCTGCCGCGCGTCCAGGTCGTGGAGTACCTGCGCGCGTTCCTGCTCGGGCGCACCGGCTGGTCGCGCCTGGGCTCGCTCGTGCTGATCTCCGGCGCCTTCGGGCTCTTCCGCCGCGACGTGGTCGTCGAGGTCGGCGGGCTGGACCCCGACTGCATCGGCGAGGACTTCGAGCTGTGCGTCAAGGTGCACCGGGCGATGCGGGACGCGCGCCGGGACTACCGCGTCGTCTTCGTCGGCGAGCCGGTCTCGTGGACGGAGGTGCCCTCCACCCGCCGCGTGCTGGCCAGCCAGCGCCGCCGCTGGCACCGGGGGCTGTGGGAGGTGCTCTGGCGCCACCGCGACATGGTCGGCAACCCCCGCTACGGGCGGGTCGGCCTCCTCGCGCTGCCGTACTACGTCGTCTTCGAGCTGCTCGCTCCCGTCCTCGAGCTCGTCGGCCTGCTCGTCGTCCCGCTCGGGTGGGCGCTGGGGCTGGTCGACCCGGCGTACGCGCTGCTGTTCGGGCTGGTCGCCTACGGCTACGCCGTCGTCGTCTCGATGACCGCCCTCGCCGTGGAGGAGTTCTCCTTCCACCGCTACGGCCGGTGGCGCGACCTGGGCACCGCCGTGCTCGTCGCCGTCCTCGAGAACCTGGGGTACCGCCAGCTCACCGCGTGGTGGCGCCTGCAGGGGCTGTGGGCGGCGCTGCGCGGGCGCGAGCAGGTGTGGGGCGTGATGACCCGCGTCGGCTTCGCCGACGAGGCGCCCGCGACGCCGGCGCTCGCCGGCCGCGCCGCGGGGGCCGGCCGGTGAGGCGCGCGCGCACGCCCTCGGTCGCGGGCGGGCTGGGGTGGGCGTTCGGCCTGCTCGTCGCCCTCCTCGTCGCCGTCGGCGGCGCCGGCGTGGTCGGCCTGGTGGCGGCGGGGGAGGGCCGCGAGCGGGAGCTGGCCGTGGAGCGGCTGCGCGACGCCAACCAGGACCTGCTGCTGGCGATGACCGGCGCGGAGACCGGCGTGCGCGGCTACCGCCTGGCCCGCGACCGCTCCTTCCTCGAGCCCTTCACCGCCGGGCGCGAGGCCTTCCGGGCCGGCACGCTGGAGGCGCTGGCCCTGGCCGAGCCGGGGCAGCAGCGGCGGCTGGTCGAGGAGCAGCGGGCCGTCGGCCTGCACTGGTTCCGCGTCTACGGCGACCCGGTCTCGGCGATGGCCCCCGGCGAGGTCGAGGTCTCCCACGAGCTGACCCTGCGCAACAGGGACATCTTCGAGCGGCTGCGCGCCACCAACGGCGAGCTGGAGGCGGTGCTGGGCGAGGAGCGCGAGCGCGTCGCGACCCTCGAGGAGCGGCTGCGCCGCGGTGCGGTGGCCGGCACCGTGCTGGCCCTGGCCGTGGCCCTGGGCGTCGCGGCGCTGACCGCCGCCCGCGCGCGGCGCTCGCTCGTGCGGCCCCTGAGCGACCTCGTCGGCGTCCTGGCCAGCATGGCCGCCGGGGAGGAGCGCGCCCGCGCGGACGCCGCCAGCGGGCCCGCCGAGGTGCGCGCCGTCGCCCGCTCCCTCAACGCGCTCGCCGGCGAGAGCGAGCGCCTGCGCCAGGAGCAGGAGGGCGCCGCCCGGCTGGCCCGGCTCGCCGGCGAGATCGGGCGCAGCATCCGCGACCGCATCGACGCCCAGGAGTCCGTCGTCGAGGCCCTCTCCCGCGTCGGCGAGGAGCTGGGGGCCGACCGCGCGTGGCTGCGGCTGCTCGACGGGACCGCCTCCGGCGCCGTCGAGCGGTCCTGGGCGCGCGCGGGGCTGCCGCCCCTGGGTCCGCCGTCCGAGCCCGGCGGCTCCCCGGCGCAGCGGGCCGTGCGCGAGCACTACGCCCGCGGCGACGCCGTCGTCCTCGACGACGTGGCCGGGCACGAGCGCCTCCCGGCCTTCGTCCACGACGCGCTCGTCGCGCGCGCCGGCGCGCGCTCGGCCGTCCTCGTGCCGGTCGGGGCGGGCGAGGAGGCCATGGGCGTCCTCGGCGTCGTCACGTGCGCGGACCGGCGGTGCTGGAGCGAGCGCGAGGTCGCCCTCGTGCGCTCCGTCGCGGCGGACCTCGGGCGCGCGCTGGTGCTCGCCGGGCTCTACCGCCGCCAGCAGGAGCTCGTCGAGCAGCTGCGGGCCCTGGACCGGACCAAGAGCGACTTCCTCTCCGCCGTCTCGCACGAGCTGCGCACCCCGCTGACGAGCATCGCCGGGTACGTCGAGCTCATCCGCGACGGCGAGGCCGGCGAGGTGCCCGAGGACGTCGAGGCCATGCTGGCCGTCGTCGACCGCAACACCCGGCGGCTGCGCACGCTCATCGAGGACCTGCTCGCGCTCTCGCGCATCGAGTCCGGGGCGTTCCGGGTCAGCCGCGCGGACGTCGCGCTCGGCGGTGTCGCGGCCGCCGCCGTCGAGACCCTGCGCCCCGCCGCGGCCGCCGCCGGGCTGGGCGTGGACGTCGAGGGCTGCGAGCAGCACCTCCTCGTCCACGGGGACGCCGGCCAGCTCGAGCAGGCCCTGCGCCACCTGCTGTCGAACGCGGTCAAGTTCACCCCGCCCGGCGGCCGCGTGGCCGTGCGCGCGCGGGCCGAGCAGGGGTGGGCCGTCGTGGAGGTGGCCGACACGGGCATCGGCGTGCCCGAGGCCGAGCAGGCCGGGATGTTCTCCCGCTTCTTCCGGGCCTCCAACGCCACGCGCGCGGCGATCCAGGGCACCGGGCTCGGCCTGACGATCGTGCGCAGCATCGTCGAGCACCACGACGGCGTGCTCGCCGTCACCTCCGCCGAGGGCGCGGGCACGACCGTGGCGGTGCGCCTGCCGCTGGCACCCGCGCCCGCGCCCGCGCCCGCCCTGGTCGGGTGAGGGAGCGGGGAGGGACCGGTCAGGCGGCGGCCCGGCTGGCGGGCGCGCGCACGAGCTCCAGCGGGTCGGTGCGCACGCCGAAGCGCTGCCGCAGGGCCCGCGCGGCGGCGTACACGCCGTTCATGCCCTGCACCGACGGGCCCGGCGGCGTCGACGCCGAGCACAGGTAGACCCCGTCGACCGGGGTGCGGTACGGGTCCCACGCCGGCACCGGGCGGGCCACCAGCTGCCAGGGGGTGACCGCGCCGCCGGCGATGTCCCCGCCGACGTAGCTCTCGTCGTACTCGCCCTGCCGCTGCGCGGTCATGACGTTGCGGGCGAGCACGACGTCCCGGAAGCCGGGGGCGAAGCGCTCGATCTGCGCCGTGACGGCGTCCCCCATGTCGCGCGTGGAGCCGTGCGGCACGTGCGCGTAGGACCACAGGGTGGCGGCGCCGGCCGGGGCGCGGGAGTCGTCGACGACGTCGGGCTGCACGGCGATGACGTACGGCAGCTCGGGGTGGCGGCCGGCCTCCACCTCCCGCTCGGTGGCCAGCATCTCCGCGCGGGTGCCGCCCAGGTGCACGGTGGTCGCGCGCTCCATGCCCGGCGTCGCCCACGGCACGGGGCCGGAGAGGGCGAAGTCGACCTTGCAGGCCGCGTTGCCGTAGCGGAAGGCGCGCAGCCAGTGCGCGTACAGGCGCGGCAGCTGGTCGCCGGCGATGCGCAGCAGCCCCGCCGGCGCGACGTCGAGCAGGGTCGCGCGCGCCCGCGGCAGCTCGGCGAGGGAGTCGACCCGGTGCCCGGTGACGACGCGCCCGCCGCGCCGCTCGATCTCGGCGACCATCGCGTCGGCGATGCGCTGGCTGCCCCCGCGCACCAGCGGCCACCCGCCCGCGTGCGCCATGGCCGCCAGGTACAGGCCCGCCCCGGCGGGCATGAGGCGGCGCGAGGGCTGGATCGAGTGCGTCGAGACGCCCGTGAGCATCGCGGGGGCGACGTCGGTGTCGAAGCGCGCGTTCCACGCCCGGGTGCCCTGCTCGAGCGCGCGCAGCCCCATCCGCGCGCCGGTGAGCACCGTGCGCGGGCGCAGGCCGGGGAAGGTGCGCAGGTCCGACTGCGCGAGGGTGACGACGTCCTCCCAGTGCTCGACCAGCGGGCCGAGCAGGCGGCGCCAGGCAGGACCGTCGGCGCCCAGGGAGTCGGCCGTGGCGTCGAGGCTGCGGTGCGCGAGCCCGCCGCGGCCGCCGTCGAGCGGGTGGCCGTAGGCCACCTCCGGGTGCAGCCACTCCACCCCGTGCGCCGCGAGGTCGAAGGCCCGGAAGAAGGGGGAGACCACGCCGGCCGGGTGCACCGAGGAGCAGACGTCGTGCCAGAAGCCCGGCGCCACGACCTCGGACGTGCGCGTGCCGCCGCCCGGGACGTCGTGCGCCTCGTGGACCTCCACGCTCAGCCCCGCCCCCGCGAGCACGACCGCTGCTGCGAGCCCGTTGGGGCCCGAGCCGACGACGACGGCGTCCACCTCGGTGCTGGCCACGGCCGCGACGCTACCGGCGGGCCCCGACACCGGCGCGCCGGTGACCGCCGGGCCCCGGCACGATGGGGGCGTGGCGAGCGCGCGCGTGGCGGCGGTGGACTGCGGCACCAACTCGATCCGGCTGCTGGTCGCCGACGTCGACGCGGCCACGGGCGCCGTGACCGACCTGGACCGCCGGATGGAGGTCGTGCGCCTCGGCGAGGGCGTGGACCGCACCGGGGCCCTGGCCCCGCAGGCGCTGGAGCGCACCCTGGCCGCCACCCGGCGCTACGCCGAGGTCGTGCGCGCCCGGGGGGCGCAGCGGGTGCGGTTCGTGGCGACGTCCGCCAGCCGCGACGCCTCCAACGCGCACCTGCTCGTCGCCGGGGTGCGCGAGGCGCTGGGCGTGGACCCCGAGGTGGTCTCCGGCGACGAGGAGGCCGCGCTGTCCTTCCGCGGCGCCACGGGCGGGCTGAGCAGGGGGCACCCGGCGCCGCACCTGGTCGTCGACCTCGGCGGCGGCTCCACCGAGCTCGTCCTCGGCGACGGCGCGGCCGGCCGGGTCGAGGCGGCCCGCTCGGTCGACGTCGGCTGCGTGCGCCTGACCGAGCGGCACCTGCACGACGACCCGCCGGCCGCCGCCCAGGTGGCGGCCGCGCGGGCGGACGCGCGCGCGGCGCTGGACCTCGCGGCCGCGGCCGTGCCGCTGGCCCGCACCCGCACCCTGATCGGGGTGGCGGGCACGGTCACCACGATCACCGCGCACGCGCTGCGGCTGCCCGGCTACGACGCCGCGGCGATCCACGGCGCGGCGGTGCCGGTCGACGCCGTGCTCGCCGCGTGCGCGGACCTCCTCGCGATGCCGCGGGCGGCGCGCGCGGCCCTGCCGTTCATGCACCCCGGGCGCGTCGACGTGATCGGCGCCGGGGCGCTGCTGTGGGGGGAGGTCGTCGCCCGGGTGGCCGCGGAGTCGGGCGTGCGCGAGGTCGTCGCCAGCGAGCACGACGTCCTCGACGGCATCGCGCTCGCCCTCGCCCGCGCGGGCGGGTGAGCATGGGCGGGTGAGCCCGGCCCCCGACCCCGCGCCGCTGCCGCACCCGCTGACCGGTCAGCCCTTCGCCTCGCCCGTCCCGCCCGGCGCCGGCTGGCCGGAGGACCCCTCCTCCCCGCGCACCCCGCGGGCCCGCACGCCGGACGACGTCGCCCGCCTCGCGGCGTCCGCGCGCACCCTCGACGTCCTCGACGCGCGGGTCGCGGTGTGCCGGGCCTGCCCGCGCCTGGTGGCCTGGCGCGAGGAGGTGGCCACCACCAAGCGCCGCACCTACGCCGACCAGCCGTACTGGGGCCGCCCGGTGCCGGGCTGGGGCGACCCGCGCGGCGGGGTGCTCGTCGTCGGCCTGGCGCCGGCGGCGCACGGGGGCAACCGCACCGGCCGCATCTTCACGGGCGACCGCTCGGGGGACTGGGTCTTCGGCGCCCTGCACCGCGCCGGGCTCGCGGTGCGGGCCGAGGCCGTCGCCGCGGGGGACGGGCAGGCGGTGGCCGGCGTGCGCATCGCCGCACCCGTGCGCTGCGCGCCGCCGGACAACCTGCCCGCCCCCGCCGAGCGCGACACCTGCGCCCCGTGGCTGGACCGGGAGGTGCAGCTCGTGCGCCCCGCGGTGCTCCTCGCGCTCGGCGGCTTCGCGTGGGAGCAGTCCCTGGCGTGCGCCGCCCGGCTCGGCTGGGCGGCGCCCCGCCCGCGCCCGCGCTTCGCCCACGGCGCCCAGGCCTCCCTGGACCGGCCCGGCGGCCCGCCGCTGCACGTGGTGGCCAGCTACCACGTCAGCCAGCAGAACACCTTCACCGGGCGCCTGACCGAGCCGATGCTCGACGCCGTGGTGCGGCGGGCGGTGGAGCTGGCGCGGCGCGCCGATCCGCGCCCCGGGGGTGGCGCGGGGACCGCGCATCAATAGGCTCACGCCATGACCGCCACGACGTCCCAGGAGACCGCGCCCTCCGGGGCGAACGGCCGTCAGCGCATCCTCGTCCTCGGGGGTGGCTACGTCGGCCTCTACACCGCGAGGGGCCTGCGCAACGGCCTCCGGAACGACGAGGCGCACGTCACGATCGTCGACCCGCGCCCGTACATGACGTACCAGCCGTTCCTGCCCGAGGTGGCCGCGGGCTCCATCGAGCCGCGCCACGTCGTGGTCTCCCACCGGCGCAACCTCAAGGGCGTCGAGGTCATCACCGGCGCGGTCACCGGGCTGCGCCACGCCGAGCGCACCGCCACGGTCAAGCCGCAGCAGGGCGACGAGATCGAGGTTCGCTACGACCAGGTCGTGGTCGCCCTCGGCTCGGTCTCGCGCGTGCTGCCCATCCCGGGCCTGGCCGAGCAGGCGATCGGGTTCAAGACGGTCGAGGAGGCGACGGCGCTGCGCAACCACGTCCTCGAGCGCCTGGACGTCGCGGCGGCGCTGCCGCAGGGCCCCTCCCGGGTGCGGGCGCTGACCTTCGTCTTCGTCGGCGGCGGCTACGCCGGCATCGAGGCGCTGGCCGAGCTCGAGGACCTCGCGCGCGACGCCGTCGCGCAGTACCCGGAGATCGAGCAGTCCGAGGTGCGCTTCGTCCTCGTCGAGGCCCTGAACCGGATCCTGCCCGAGGTGGGCGAGCAGATGGGGCGCTGGACGCTCACGCAGCTGCGCGCCCGCGGCATCGACTGCCGCCTGGAGACCTTCCTGAAGTCCTGCGAGGACGGGCACGTCGTCCTCTCCGACGGCGCCGAGTTCGACACCGACACGATCGTGTGGACGGCGGGCGTGAAGTCGAACCCGGTGCTCGCCGACACCGACCTGCCGCTGGACAAGATGGGCCGCCTGCGCGTGCGCGCCGACCTGCGCGTGGCCGGGAACGACGGCGTCGTCGAGGGCGCCTGGGGCGCCGGCGACGCGTGCGCGGTACCCGACCTGACCAAGGAGCCGGGCAACTTCTGCGCCCCCAACGCGCAGCACGCGGTGCGCGAGTCGAAGCAGATGGCGAAGAACATCATCGCCGTCCTGCACGGGGAGCCCACCGTCGACTACTCGCACAAGTACCTCGGCTCCGTGGCCTCCCTGGGCCTGGGCAAGGGCGTGGCCACGGTCTACGGCCTGAAGGTCAAGGGCTGGCCGGCGTGGCTGATGCACCGCGCCTACCACGGCTCGCAGATCCCGACGTTCAACCGCAAGTTCCGGGTGCTGCTCGACTGGGCCGGCTCGGCGGTCTTCCGGCGCGACACCGTGGCCCTCGGCCGCCTGGAGCGCCCGCGCGAGGAGTTCGTGGCCTCCGCCGCCAAGCCGCCGACGCCGCGCCCGGCCGGGCAGTCCGCCCCCGGGTCCTGACCGGGACCCGCGCCGCCGCGACCCGGTGGGCCGCGGCGGCGCGGCGGGCCCCCGTAGCCCAACAGGCAGAGGCAGGCGCCTTAAAAGCGCCTCAGTGCGGGTTCGAACCCCGCCGGGGGCACGCGGGCGGGCCCGGGAATGCGCAGCTTTACCCAGGCATTACTCTTGGACGAGCGCCCGGTACGTCGCCGTCGCGCCTGGTCCGTTCGGAAGGACGTCCATGCAGAGCAACAACCCGGTCCTGAGCCGGGCCCCGCAGTTCACCGGCGGCGGCTACGCCGGCTTCGACGAGCGCGGGGCCTCCCGCGGCCCGGCCACGGGCTACGGGCCGTCCTACAGCCCCTCGCCGCAGCCCTCGCTCGAGGACATGTACGCCGCGCCGTCGGCGACCCCGGTGCAGACGGGGCGGATGACCTACGACGACGTCGTGGTCCGCACCGGCCTGACGCTGGCGGTCGTGCTCGCCGGCGCCGCGGTCGGCTGGTTCGGCGACCCGCTCCTGTGGATCGTCGGCGGCGTCGCCGGCCTGGTGCTGGGCCTGGTCAACGCCTTCAAGCGCGAGCCCTCGCCCGTGCTGATCATGGCCTATGCGGCGGCGCAGGGCCTCTTCCTCGGCGGCATCAGCTCCCTCTACGAGGCGCGGTTCAACGGCATCGTCTTCCAGGCGGTCGTCGCCACCTTCGCCACCTTCGGCGTGATGCTCGCCCTGTACCGCTCCGGCCGCATCCGCGCCACGGCGCGCTTCCAGAAGATCCTGTCCGGCGCGATCATGGGCTACGCGATCTTCTGCCTGATCAACCTGGGCATCCTCCTGTTCACGGGCGCCGGCATCCGCGGCGGCTTCTTCGGCCTCGTCATCGGCGCGATCGGCGCGGTGCTCGCGGCGCTGTCCTTCGTGCTCGACTTCGAGTTCGTCCAGCAGGGCGTGCGCAACGGCATCCCGCAGCGCTACGCCTGGACGGCGGCCTTCGGCCTCGTCGTCACCCTGATCTGGCTCTACATCGAGCTCCTGCGGATCCTGTCGATCCTCCGCAGCGAGGACTGACGATCCCCGCGGGGCCAGTCGCACCGACCGGGCGGGTCGAGCTCGAGCTGGGCCGGGTGCTCACCCGGCTCAGCGGGCTCGGCCCCGCCCGGTCGGCGCGTCCGGGCCCGGACGGCCTCGCGCCGGTCGACCGGGTCCGCCCGCTGCTGCAGCACCTGGCCGACGCGGCGGCCGACGCCGAGGGGCGCGCGCGCCGTCCGGTGCCCGTGCTGGGCGCCCACGCGGTCGGTGACCAGCTCGCCGTCCTGGCCCGCGACCTCCTCGCCACCGACCCGCCACCCGGGGCGCTCGCCGACCTCGCCGACCGGCTGGTCGCCCTGCGCCGCGCCCTGTGAGGCGCGCTCCTCGGCGCCGCACCCCCGTCAGGACGACGGCGCGCCCGAGGCCGTCCTCGTGCGAACAGCCCCGGGGTCACCGGCGGGCAGGACGGCGCGCCGGCGCCACAGCGCCCGCGACCACCGCCCGGCCGGGCCGCGGTCCGCGCCCGCCACCTGCACCGCCACGACCTCCGTGCCCGGCGCGTCCGCGGCCTGGACGGCGGCCTGCGCCACGGGCTGCACCGGCGCCGGCGCGCCGGGCACCGGGTCGGCCGGGCCGGCGGCAGCGGGCGTGCCGAGCCCGATGCCCAGCGCCGCGCACACGCTCGGCAGGACGGCGGCGCCCACCCGCGCGTAGCCGGCGGGGGAGGGGTGGAACCGGTCGACGGCGAACATCTCCCGCGGCCGCGCCGCGAACGCCGGCCCCAGCAGGTCGCCCAGGGAGACCGTGCGGCCCCCGGCCTCGACCACGGCGATGGTCTGGGCGGCGGCCAGCTCCCGGCTCGCCCGCCGGGCCAGCGTGCGCAGCGGCTCCGCGATCGGCTCGACCGTGCCGAGGTCCGGGCACGTGCCCACGACGACCTCCGCGCCCGCGTCGCGCAGCCGGGTGACCGCGCCCGCGAGGTGGCGCACGGCCTCCGCCGGGCGCACCCAGTGCGTGACGTCGTTCGCGCCGACGAGCACGAGGGCCACGTGCGGGTGCGCGACCTGCTCCAGCGCGGCGTCCACCTGGGCCCCCAGCGCCTCCGACCGCGCGCCGACGACCGCGGCGCCGACCAGCCGCACGGGCCGCCCGGAGATCGCGGCCAGCCCGCCGGCGACGATCGCGCCCGGCGTCTGCTCCGGCGACGCGGCGCCGAGCCCGGCGGCCGTGGAGTCGCCGAGGACCACCAGGTCCACCTCCTCGTCGGCCCCGGCGCCGTACCGGGCGGCCGCGACGGGCGGCGTGCGGCCCAGCGACGTCCCGATCGCCCGCTGCGCGAGGGCGGCCTCGACGCGCACGAGCGCCCACCCGAGGGCGCCCGCCACCGTCAGGCCGCCGCCGCCGAACGCTGCGGCGGCGGCGATCCGTCGGGCTCGCCGGACGCGGGACATCCCCTCACGGTAGGTGACAGCGCGGACGGCGGTCCGGCGGCTCACCCGGACGCCGCCCTGCCCGCCCCGGCTGGGAGGATGGGAGGCGTGGACTACGCGGAGCACATCGCCGAGCTCGTCGGCGGCACGCCGCTCGTGCGGCTGAGCAGGGTCACCGAGGGCGTCGCGGCCACGGTGCTGGCCAAGGTCGAGTACCTCAACCCCGGCGGCAGCGTGAAGGACCGCATCGCCGAGCGGATGGTCGACGAGGCCGAGGCCGCGGGCCTGCTGCAGCCCGGCGGCACGATCGTCGAGCCGACGTCGGGCAACACCGGCGTCGGCCTGGCCCTGCTCGCCCAGCGGCGCGGCTACTCGTGCGTGTTCGTCTGCCCCGACAAGGTCGGCGCCGACAAGATCAACGTCCTCAAGGCCTACGGGGCCCGCGTCGTCGTCACGCCGACCGCCGTGCCGCCGGACCACCCGGACTCCTACTACTCCGTCTCCGACCGCCTGGTGCGCGAGATCGAGGGCGCCTGGAAGCCGAACCAGTACGCCAACCCGGCCGGCCCGGCCAGCCACTACGCCAGCACGGGCCCGGAGATCTGGAAGGACACCGACGGGCGGGTCACGCACTTCGTGGCCGGCGTCGGCACCGGGGGCACCATCACCGGCACGGGGCGCTTCCTCAAGGACGCCTCCGCCGACCGCCCGACCGGGCCCGTGCGCGTCGTCGGCGTCGACCCGGAGGGCTCGGTGTACTCCGGCGGCACCGGGCGCCCCTACCTCGTCGAGGGCGTCGGCGAGGACTTCTGGCCCAGCGCCTACGACCCCTCCGTGCCGGACGAGATCGTCGCGGTCTCGGACGCCGAGGCGTTCGCCATGACCCGCCGCCTCGCGCGCGAGGAGGCCCTCCTCGTCGGCGGCTCGTGCGGCATGGCGGTCGTCGGCGCGCTGCGCGTGGCGCGGCGGCTCGGCCCGGACGACGTGGTCGTCGTCCTGCTGCCCGACGGCGGCCGCGGCTACCTCGGCAAGATCTTCGACGACCGGTGGATGCGCTCCTACGGGTTCCTCGACCGCGAGGGCACCTCCGACGGCACCGTACGGGAGGTGCTGCGGGCGAAGTCCGGCGCGCTGCCCGACCTCGTGCACACCCACCCCACCGAGACGGTGCGCGACGCCATCGAGATCCTGCGCGAGTTCGGGGTCTCCCAGATGCCGGTCGTCGGCGCGGAGCCGCCCGTGATGGCCGGGGAGGTCTCCGGGTCGGTCTCCGACCGCACCCTGCTGGACGCCGTCTTCGCCGGGCGCGCGCAGCTGTCCGACCCCGTCGCGCAGCACATGGACCCGCCGCTGCCCCTCGTCGGCGCCGGGGAGTCGGTGGCCGACCTGCGCGGGCACCTGGAGCGCGCCGACGCCGTCCTCGTCGTGGACGAGGGCAGGCCGAGCGGCGTCGTCACGCGCGCTGACCTGCTGGCGCACCTGGCGGGTTGAGCCTACGGTTCCGGTGTGCCGAAGAAGCGGTCTTCGGAGCACCGGAACCGCGCGGCGCGCGCCGGTGCGGCGGCCGCGTGCGCCGCGGCCCTGGCGGCCACCACCACCGGCTGCGCGGCGCTGGCGGCGCAGCCGCTGCCCGATGACGGGCGCCCCGTCGTCCTGGCCACGTTCACCGTGATCGCCGACATGGCCCGCGAGGTCGCCGGGGACCGCGCGCGGGTGGAGTCGCTGACCAAGCCCGGTGCCGAGGTGCACGGCTACGAGCCGACCCCCTCCGACCTGCAGCGCGCCGTGCGCGCCGACCTCGTGCTCGTCAACGGCCTGGGGCTGGAGGGCTGGACGTCGCGCTTCACCGACCGCGTGCGCGCCCCGCAGGTGGTGCTCACCCAGGACGTCGACGTCCTGGTGATCGCCGAGGGCGCGGCGGCGGGGGAGGAGGACCCGCACGCCTGGATGTCCCCGGTGCAGGCCCAGCACTACGTGCGCGCCATCGCCGCGGCCCTGAGCGAGCTCGACCCCGCCGGGGCTCCGGAGTACGCCGAGCGGGCGCGGGCCTACGGCGAGCGCGTCGCCGCCGTCGGGCAGGAGCTCGCCGCCGCCCTGGCGGCGCTGCCGCCCGAGCAGCGGGCGCTCGTCACCTGCGAGGGCGCCTTCGGCTACCTCGCCCGCGACGCCGGCCTGAGCGCGCGGTACCTGTGGCCGGTCAACAGCGACGCCGACGCCACGCCGCGGCGGATCGCCGCCGTCGTCGAGTTCGTCGAGCGGGGCGACGTGCCGGCCGTCTTCTGCGAGTCGACCGTCAGCGACCGGGTGCAGCAGCGCGTGGCGGCCGAGACCGGCGCGCGCCTGGGCGGCACGCTCTACGTCGACTCCCTCTCCGCGCCCGGCGGCCCCGTGCCCACGTACCTGGACCTGCTGCGCCACGACGCGCGAGTCGTCGTCGAGGGCCTGACCGGGCGCGCCGGGCCCGCCGGGGCCGCGAGCGGGGAGGCCGCCGCGGAGGCGGCGGCGGGCGCGGGGGCCGCGGCGTGAGCGGGGCCGCGCTCGAGGTGCAGGGGCTGCGGGTGCGCTACGGCGACGTCGTGGCCCTGGACGGCGTGGACCTGCGCCTGGGCGCCGGCCGGGTGCACGCGCTGGTGGGGGCCAACGGCTCCGGCAAGTCGACGCTGTTCAAGGCCGTCATGGGCGCCGTGCGCCCCACGTCCGGGCGCGTGCTCCTCACCGGCGCGGACCCGGCGTCCGGGCGCGCCCGCGGCGCCGTCGCCTACGTGCCGCAGGACGAGGGCGTCGACGGCGACTTCCCCGTGCGGGTGCGCGACGTCGTCCTCATGGGACGCTACGGGCGCATGGGGCCCCTGCGCCGCGAGCGGGCGGCGGACACCGCCGCGGTGGACGCCGCGCTGGAGCTGGTGGGCCTGGCCGACCTGGCCCACCGGCGCATCGGGCGGCTGTCGGGCGGGCAGCGCAAGCGGGCCTTCCTGGCGCGGGCGGTCGCGCAGGAGGCGCAGCTGCTGCTCCTCGACGAGCCGTTCACCGGCGTCGACCGGCCCTCGCAGGAGACGATCACGCGGCTGCTGCGGCAGCTGGCCGCCGCCGGGCGCACGGCCCTGGTGGCCACGCACGACCTCGCCGGCGTGCCGGAGCTGGCCGACGAGGTCGTGCTCCTCAACCGCCGGGTGCTCGCCCACACCGACCCCGCCACGGCGCTGGACCCGGCGCTGCTCGTGCGCGCCTTCGGCGTCCCCGCGCCCGCCGGGGCCGTGGGGTCGGGCGGAGCCGTCGGGTCGGGCGGAGCCGTCGGGTCGGGCGGAGCCGTCGGGGGGCGGGCGTGAGCGAGGCGCTGGCGCTGCTGGCCGGCCCGCTGCAGTTCGAGTTCATGCAGCGGGCGCTGCTCGTCACCGTCGTGGCCAGCGCCGTGGCCGCGCTGCTGTCGTGCTGGCTGGTGCTCGTCGGCTGGTCGCTCATGGGCGACGCCGTCTCGCACGCCGTGCTCCCGGGCGTGGTGCTCTCCTACGCGGCGGGCCTGCCGTTCGCGGTCGGCGCGGTGGTCTTCGGCGCCGGCTCCGTCGTGCTCATCGACACCGTGGCGCGCACCACCGGCGTGAAGCGGGACGCCGCCATCGGCGTCGTGTTCAGCTCCCTGTTCGCCCTCGGCCTGGTGCTCGTCTCCGTGGTGCCGAGCCAGGTCGACCTGGGGCACGTGCTGTTCGGCAACGTGCTCGGCGTCCCGGACGCCGAGCTGGCGCAGGTGGTGCTGCTCGGGCTCGCCGCGGCGGCCGTCGCCGTCCTCAAGCGGCGCGACCTGACGCTGTACGCCTTCGACCCCGTGCACGCCGCCGCGATCGGGATCAGCCCCCGCCGCCTCGGCGTCCTCCTGCTCGCGCTGCTCACCGTCACGGTCGTGGTCGGCCTGCAGGCGGTCGGGGTGGTGCTGGTGGTCGCCATGCTCATCATCCCCGGGGCGACGGCGTCCCTGCTGGCCGACCGGATCGACCGCATGCTGCTCCTCGCCCCCCTGCTCGCCAGCGGCTGCGCGGTGGCCGGGCTGTGGACGGCGTACCTGCTCGACACCTCCCCGGGCGGGATGGTCGTGCTCTGCCAGGGGGTGCTCTTCGCCCTCGTGCACGCGGCGGGCTCCGCGCGCCGGGCGCTCGCGCACCGGCGCGCCACGCGCAGCGCCCCCGGCGTCGGGGCGGCGGCGTGAGCGGCGGGACGGGCGGGGCCGGGCACCCGCTGGCGGGGCTGAGCACGGCGGCGCAGGACCTGCTCAAGGCCGTCTACACCCTGGCGGAGTGGGCCCCGGAGGGCGCCGACGCCGTGACGACGTCGGCGCTCGCCTCCCGCCTGGGGGTCTCGGTCTCGACGGTCTCGGAGATGGTGCGCAAGCTGACCTCGGCCGGGCTGTTGGAGCACCAGCGCTACGGGGCCGTCACGCTCACCGCGGCCGGGCGGCGCGCCGCGCTGGCCCTCGTGCGGCGCCACCGGCTGCTGGAGGCCTACCTCGTCGCGGCGCTCGGCTACTCGTGGGACGAGGTGCACGCCGAGGCCGAGCAGCTCGAGCACGCCGTTTCGGACACCCTCGTCGCGCGCATGGACGCGCGGCTCGGCCACCCCCGGCACGACCCGCACGGCGACCCGATCCCGACCGCGGACGGGCGCGTCGTCGTGCCCGCCGCCCTGCGGCTCAGCGACGTGCCCGCCGGCACGGGCGGCACGGTGGCCCGGGTCAGCGACGCCGACCCGCAGCTGCTGCGCTCCTTCTCCGAGCACGGCCTCGTCCTCGGCGCCGCCGTCCACGTGCTCGGCCCGCGCCCGATGGGCGCCGGCACCGCGGTGCGGGTGGACGCCGCGCCGGCCGCGGCGTCCCCGACCGGCGCGCCGTCCGGGCCCTCAGCGCCGTCAGCGCCGTCCGGGGCGGGCGAGGTCGAGGACGAGCTCGTCGTCCTCGACCTCGGGGAGGTCGCCACCGCGGCGGTGTGGGTCGTGCCGGCCTGAGCGCCGCGCGCCCGTCGTGCGTCCGTCGTGCGCCCGTGCACCCGGCCCCTGGTCTCAGAGGACGAGCGGGGAGCGGGCCGGCGCCCGGCCGGCGCTCGCGCCGGCGGCGGCCGCCAGCACGTCGACGGCCGCGCGCAGCACCGCCGGGGGCTGCGTGAACGGCAGCCGCAGCCGGTCGTCGAAGGCGTGGCCGGTGCCGAAGCGCGACCCGCTCGCCAGGCGCAGCCCCAGCGGCTCGCAGGTGTCCGCGAGCACCGAGGACGACGTCCCCGGCGGCAGGGAGCACCACAGCGCCAGACCGCCGTCCGGCACCGGCACGCCCCAGTCCGGCAGCGCCGTGCGCAGCGCGCGGACGAGGACGTCGCGCTGCTCGCGCAGCTGCTCGCGCCGGCGCACCAGCGCCGCGTCGAGGCCGTCCAGCAGCGCGCAGGCGGCGAGCTGGTCGAGCACCGGCATCGCTCCGTGCTCGCGCGACATCGCCGCGGCCACGCGCGAGAGCAGCGGGCGCTCCGCGCGCATCCAGCCCACGCGCACCCCCGCCCACACCGACTTGCTCAGGGAGCCGATGCTGACCACGGCGCCCGGCCGCCCCGAGGCCGCTAGCGGCGGCGGCACCCGCTGGCCCTCGAGCGCGAGGTCGACCATCGTCTCGTCGGCGAGGACCGTCACGTCCTGCTGCTGGAGGCTGACCACGAGGCGCTCGCGGTCCTGCGCGCTCAGGCTCGCGCCCGTGGGGTTGGAGAAGTCGGGCACCAGGTAGGCGGCGCGCGCCGCCGTCTGGCGCGCCGCGCGGTGCGCGCCCGCGACGAACGCCGCGGTGTCGCCCGGGTCGAGCGCGACCGGCACCGGGCGGGCGCGCAGCACCGCCAGGACGTCGAGCGCGTTGGGCCATCCCGGGTGCTCCACGACCACGCGGTCCCCGGCGCCGCACAGGGCGCGCATCGCCGCGGTGACGCCGCCGCTGGCGCCGGGGACGACGAGCACCTGCTCGGCGGTGGTCGGCAGGCCGCGCGCGGTGTAGCGCTCGGCCACGCGCGCCCGCAGCTCCGGCAGGCCCTCGGGCAGGTAGCCGTGCCCGGGCAGGTAGCGGGGCAGGGCGGCGAGGGCGGCGGTGTAGGCGTCGGCGACCTCCGGCGGCCCGGACGGCGCGGCGTGCGCCAGGTCGAGCAGGCCCTGGCGCGGCGCGCCGGGGATCCACGCGGCCACGACGCCGCTGGCCTCGGGCAGGCGGGTCCAGGTGCCCGAGCCCTGCCGCGCGTCGGCCCAGCCGTCCTCGCGCAGGCGCCGGTAGGCGGCGGAGACGGTGACGCGGCTGACGCCCAGGGCCGCGGCGAGGTCGCGCTCGGCGGGCAGCCGGGCGCCGACGGGCAGGCGGCCGTCGGCGACGAGGGCCCGCACGCCGAGGGCCAGGCTCGCGTACAGCGGCGGGTGCAGGGTGTCGCGGCCGAGGAGGGTGGCCAGCCGGTCCGCCGGCACGCCGGAACCCCCGGGAGCGGACCACTCCAGCGCCTGCGCGGTCGTCATGCAGGCCACTGTCGCAGGATTGGCCTCTGCTTTCCGGACCAATGGTGGCCGATCATGGGTGCATGACCGCTCTCGCCCTCCTCGTCGCGCTGCTCGCCGTCCTCGCCGTCGCCCTGCCGTGGCTGGTGCACGAGGTCTCCGCCGACGGCTACGGCGTCCGCCCCGCGCCGCCCAGCTCCGCCGGCTGGGGCGCGACGGCGCTGCCGTCGGCGCCGTACGCCGCCGAGCTGGACCGGTGAGCGCCGGCGCGGTGCTGGCCCCCGCCCCGCCGCTGTCCTGGTCGCTGCCGCACCGCCTCGTGCGGCTGTTCGCCGGGCTGGCGCTCTTCGCGGTCTCCATCGCCCTGCTCGTGCAGGCCGGGCTCGGCGCCACCCCGTGGGACGTGCTGCACCAGGGCCTCGCCCGGCAGACCGGGCTGAGCTTCGGCACGGTGACGTTCCTGGTGGGCCTGCTCGTGCTCGCGGCCTGGGTGCCGCTGCGCGAGCGGCCCGGGTTCGGCACGGTGGCCAACGTCGTCGTGGTCTCGGCCGGGCTCGACGCGTGTCTCGCCGTCCTGCCGGCGGCGCCGTCGTGGCCGGCCGCCGCGGCCATGTGCGCCGGCGGGGTGCTCCTCAACGGCCTCGCGACCGCGCTCTACGTCGGGGCGCGCCTGGGCCCGGGCCCGCGCGACGGCCTCATGACGGGGCTGGTGCGCCGCACGGGGGGCTCCGTGCGGCTGGTGCGCGGTGGCATCGAGGTCGCCCTCGTCGTCACCGGCTTCGTGCTCGGCGGGACGGTCGGCGTCGGCACGCTGCTCTACGCGCTCGCGATCGGCCCGCTGGTGCACGTCCTGCTGCCGCGCCTGAGCGCTCCGGAGGCCCCGGCGGCCACCTGAGCCGCAGCCCCTCCTCCGTCGCGATCATGCACTTCCGGACCGTTCGTTCTCGGTCGGAACGCGCACGACCCCTCCTCCGCGGCGATCATGCAGTTCCGGACCGTTCCCGGTCGGGAGGTGCACGATCACGACAGGGGAGGGGTCGTGGGTGGAGCGGGGCGGCGTCAGGCGCCGACGACGCCCACCGGGCAGGACACGCCCGTGCCGCCGAGGCCGCAGTAGCCGTTCGGCACCTTGTGCAGGTACTGCTGGTGGTAGTCCTCGGCGTAGTAGAAGGGCCCCGCCTCGCTCGCCGGGCGCAGCTCCGTCGCGATCTCGCCGTACCCCGCCTCGCGCAGGCGCGGCGCGAAGGCCTCGCGGGTGGCCTCGACGACGGCCCGCTGCTCCTCCGTCGTCCAGTACACGGCCGAGCGGTACTCGGTGCCGACGTCGTTGCCCTGCCGCATCACCTGCGTGGGGTCGTGGGACTCCCAGAAGACCCGCACCAGCTCCTCGGCGCTGGTCACCGCGGGGTCGTAGGCGACCATCACCGTCTCGGTGTGGCCGGTCAGCGCGGTGCAGGTCTCCTCGTACGTGGGGTTGGGCGTGTAGCCGCCCATGTAGCCCACGGCCGTCGTCACGACGCCGGGCCGGCGCCAGAAGGTGCGCTCGGCGCCCCAGAAGCAGCCCATCGCCACGTAGAGGACCTGGGTGCCCTCGGGCCACGGGCCCTCCAGCGGCGTGCCGAGGACGGCGTGGTCCCTCGGCACCCAGTACGGCCGGGTGTCGCGGCCGGGCAGGGCGTCCTCGGGGGAGACCATCACCATGCGCGCGCGGGCGCCGAACAGTGCCATGCGGGACCTCCAGGTCGTCGTGCCTGCCCCGGTCAACGCTCGGAGCCCCGTCGACCATCCCGCCCGCCGTCCTCACCGCGGCTCGGGGCCACCCCGGGACGGCGAGGGCGCGCGGCGTAGGCTCGCGCGGTGAGCGAGCAGGCCAGCGGCCGAGCCCAGGAGCCCGTCAGCGGCAGCGTGCGGGAGTCCGGCGCCGCGGCGTCCGAGCGGTGGGCGAAGGCCGGGTTCTCCACCCGCGCCATCCACGCGGGCTCCGAGCCCGACCCGGTCACCGGCGCGGTCGCCCCGCCGATCCACCTCACCTCCACGTACAAGCAGGACGGCGTCGGGGGCCTGCGCGGCGGCTACGAGTACTCCCGCTCCGGCAACCCCACGCGCGACGCCCTGCAGGAGTGCCTGGCCTCCCTCGAGGGCGGCTCGTCCGCCTACGCCTTCGCCTCCGGCCTGGCCGCGGAGGACACCCTGCTGCGCGCGGCGCTGGTGCCCGGCGACCACGTCGTCGTGCCGGACGACGCCTACGGCGGCAGCTACCGGCTCTTCGCGCGGGTGCTGCAGCGCTGGGGCGTCGAGCACACGCCGACCGACCTCGGCGACCTCGACGCCGTGCGCGCCGCGATCCGGCCCGGGCGCACGAAGCTCGTGTGGGTCGAGACCCCCACCAACCCGCTCCTGACCCTCGCGGACGTCACGGCCGTCAGCGAGGTCGCGCACGGCGCCGGCGCGCTCGTCGCCGTCGACAACACCTTCGCCACGCCGTACCTGCAGACGCCGCTGGCGCTCGGCGCCGACGTCGTCGTGCACTCCACGACGAAGTACGCCGGCGGGCACTCCGACGTCGTCGGCGGCGCCCTCGTCCTGCGCGAGGACGGCGACCTGGCGCAGGCCGTGGCGTTCCACCACAACGCGATGGGCGCCGTGGCGGGCGCGTTCGACTCCTGGCTGGTGCTGCGCGGCCTGCGGACGCTGGCCGTGCGCATGGAGCGCCACTGCGACAACGCCGAGCGCATCGCGCACTGGCTGACCGAGCACCCGAAGGTGACCGCCGTGCTCCACCCGGGGCTGCCCGAGCACGACGGGTACGAGATCGCGCAGAAGCAGATGCGCCGCGGCGGCGGCATGGTCGCCTTCCGCACCGGCTCGGTCGAGTCCGCCCTGGAGGTCTGCGCGCGCACCGAGGTCTTCACGCTGGCGGAGTCCCTCGGCGGAGTGGAGTCGCTGATCGAGCACCCGGGACGCATGACGCACGCCTCCGTCGCCGGCTCGGTGCTGGAGGTCCCGGACGACCTCGTGCGCCTGTCCGTCGGCATCGAGGACGTCGAGGACCTCCTCGCCGACCTCGAGCGCGCGCTGGGCTGATCACGGCGCCACACTGTGGCCGTGGTGACGCAGAGAACGCTCCCGAGCCGGACGCCGCAGGGCCCGGGCACCCCGACGCGGCTGACCCGCGCGCCGCGGCGCCCCGACGCCGAGCCGCACGTGGCCTACCCCGTGCAGGTGGCCGCCGCCTGGTCGTGGCGGCTGCTGATCATCGCCGCGGGGCTGCTCGCGCTCGGCTACGTGCTGGCGTACTTCTCCGAGATCCTCATCCCGGTGCTCGTCGCCGTGCTGGTCGCCGCCCTGCTGGACCCGCTGGTGGAGCTGATGGTGCGCCGGCAGATCCCGCGCGGCCTGGCCGTGGCGGCCACGCTGGTCACGACGCTCGTCGTCGTGGGCGCGCTCCTGGCCCTGGTCGGCACGCAGATCGCCTCCGGCCTGACCGAGCTGTCGACCCAGGCCCTGCAGGGCCTGACGCAGGTGCGCGCGTGGCTGTCCGAGGGGCCGCTGGGGATCACCAACGCCCAGCTGAACGCCTACCTGGACCAGGCCCAGGCGGCCGTCTCGGCCAACAGCCAGCAGCTCGCCACCGGAGCGCTGTCGGTCACGACCACGCTCGGGCACGCCCTCGCCGGGGCGTTCCTGGCCCTGTTCGCCGTGATCTTCCTGCTCTACGACGGGCGCGGCATCTGGGAGTGGCTGGTGCGGCTGCTGCCCCGCGGCGCGGAGGGCCCGGTCGACCGCGCGGTGCAGCGCGGCTGGGTGACGCTGGTCGCCTACGTGCGCGCGACCGTCGTCGTGGCCTCGGTGGACGCTCTCGGCATCGGCGTCGGCGCGGCGCTGCTCGGCATCCCCCTCGCGGTGCCGCTGGCCGTGCTGGTCTTCCTGGGCGCGTTCGTGCCCATCGTCGGCGCCCTGGTCAGCGGCGCGGTCGCCGTCCTCGTCGGGCTGGTGGCCGAGGGCCCCGTCACCGCGCTGATCATGCTCGGCGTGGTGGTCCTGGTCCAGCAGCTGGAGAGCCACGTGCTGCAGCCCTTCCTGCTCGGCCGCGCCGTGTCGGTGCACCCGCTCGGCGTCATCGTGGCGATCGCCGCCGGCGTCACGCTCGCCGGCATCCCCGGCGCGCTGTTCGCGGTGCCGGTGGTGGCCGTCCTCAACACGGTGATCACCTACCTCGTCAAGGGCGACCAGGGCGAGGGCATGGAGCTGCCCGAGGGGGCCGAGGACGCGCCCCTGGCCCCGGACCCCGTCAAGGACTGACCCGGCGGCGGAGGCCGACCACGTCGCTCAGGTGGCCCAGGTCGCCCAGGTCGCTGGGGTCGCGCCGGTCGGCTTCCGGGCGGCGTCCCCGCACTGTCGCTCCGCGGCGGTAGGTTCCGCGCGTGGCGGACGCGGTGAGGGCCGAGGGCCTGGTCAAGCGCTACGGGACGACGACGGCGCTGGCGGGGGTGAGCCTCGCGGTGCCCGAGGGCACCGTGCTGGCGCTGCTCGGGCCCAACGGCGCGGGCAAGACGACGACCGTGCGCATCCTCACGACGCTGCTGGAGCCGGACGAGGGCCGCGCCGAGGTGGCGGGCGTCGACGTCCTCGCCGACCCGCGCCGGGTGCGCGAGCGGATCGGGGTCTCCGGGCAGTACGCGGCGGTCGACGACTACCTGACCGGCTTCGAGAACCTGCGCATGGTCGGGCGGCTGTACCACCTCGGTCGCGCCCGGGCCACGGCGCGGGCGCGCGAGCTGCTGGAGCTGTTCTCCCTCACCGAGGCCGCCGACCGGCCCGTGAAGGGCTACTCCGGCGGCATGCGCCGCCGCCTCGACCTCGCCGGCGCGCTGGTCGCCGAGCCGCCCGTGCTGTTCCTCGACGAGCCGACGACGGGCCTGGACCCGCGCAGCCGCGCCGACATGTGGGAGCTGCTGCAGGGCCTGGTGCGCGGCGGCACCACCGTGGTGCTGACCACGCAGTACCTGGAGGAGGCCGACCTGCTCGCCGACGACATCGTGGTCATCGACCACGGGCGCACGATCGCCCAGGGCACCTCCGACGAGCTCAAGCGGCAGGTGGGCGGCGAGCGGGTGGAGGTCGTGGTGGAGGACCCGGCGCAGCTGGCCCTGGCCCGCTCGCTGCTGGGCGAGGTGGCGGTGGGGGAGGTGAGCGTCGAGGAGCACACCCGCCGGGTCACCGCACCGGTCTCCGGCGGCGCCCCGGTGCTGGTCGCGGTCCTGCAGCGCCTCGGCGGCGCCGGGGTCGCGCTGATGGACGCCGGGCTGCGCCGCCCCACGATGGACGACGTCTTCCTCACCCTCACCGGCCGCACGACCGACGAGGACGCCGCACCGGCCGGGGTGCCGGCGCAGGCCCGCCAGGAGCAGGAGGTGCGCCGGTGAGCGCGCTCGGCACCAGCCTCGCCGACGGGCTCGTGCTCGCCGGCCGCAACGTCACCAAGATCCGCCGGGTGCCGGAGCTGCTCGTCGGCAGCACCGTGGCCCCGATCATGTTCATCCTGCTGTTCGCCTACGTCTTCGGCAGCGCCATCGCGGCGCCCGAGGGGGTGGGCTACCGCGAGTTCCTCGTCCCGGGGATCTTCGTGCAGACGGTGATCTTCGGGGCCACGATCACCGGCGCGGGCCTGGCCGACGACATCCAGAAGGGCATCGTCGACCGCTTCCGCTCGCTGCCCATCGCCCGCTCGGCCGTGCTCGTCGGGCGCACCGGCAGCGACGTCGTGGGCAACGTCCTCGTCATGGTCGTGATGTCGGTGACCGGGCTGCTCGTCGGGTGGCGCATCCGCGACGGCGTGGTCGAGGCCGTCCTCGGCTACGCCCTGCTGCTCTTCTTCGCCTACGCCTTCTCGTGGGTGATGGCCTGGCTCGGCCTGCTCATGCGCAGCCCCGAGGCCTTCAACCAGCTGACGTTCATCGTCGTCTTCCCGGTGACGTTCATCGCCAACACCTTCGTGCCGACGAATAACTTCCCCTCGGTGCTGCGCGTGTTCGCCGACTGGAACCCGGTCTCGTCGCTGGCGCTGGCCTCGCGCGAGCTGTTCGGCAACGTCAGCCCTGCCGGCGAGGCCGCCGTGCCGCAGGCGTGGTCGCTGCAGCACCCTGCGCTGTACAGCCTGGCGTGGGCGCTGCTGCTGCTGGTGGTCTTCGTGCCGCTGGCCACCCGCCAGTACCGGCGGGCCACCAGCCGCTGAGCGCCCCGCCCGCGGGGCGGCTCGGCCGGCGCCGGGCGGCTCAGCCGCGGAAGGGCTCCGCGGAGACCACGGTGACCGCGATCTCCCTGCCGCTGGGCGCCGTGTAGGTGGCGGTGTCCCCCGCGCGCTTGCCGATGATCGCCGCGCCCAGGGGGGAGCGCTCGCTGTAGACGTCGAGGTCGGTGCCGCCCCCGACCTCGCGCGAGCCGAGCAGGAAGCGCATCTCGCTGCCCGCGACGGTGGCGGTGACCACCATGCCGGGGCCCACCACGTCGCTGTCCGCGGCGGCCTCGCCCACCTGGGCCGTGCGCAGCAGCTCCTCGAGCTGGCGGATGCGCGCCTCCTGCTTGCCCTGCTCGTCCTTGGCGGCGTGGTAGCCGCCGTTCTCCTTGAGGTCGCCCTCCTGGCGGGCGGCGTCGATGCGTCGCGCGATCTCCGCGCGGCCCTCGCCCCTGCGGTGCTCCAGCTCGGCCTGCAGGCGGTCGTACGCCTCCTGCGTCAGCCAGGTGACGCCGGTGTTCGTCGTCTCGGCCATGGGTCCTCCTCGGTGCGGGGGGCGGGTGCGGGCACCGCCCCACCGCGGGTCACGAGCCGTCGAGGTTAGCAGCGGTGGGCACCGGCGCCCCAGCGTCACAGCACGGTGCACTCGCGCACCTGGCCGGTCACCGCGCGCTCCTGCGTGCGCACGGTGGCGGTCGCCGTGGCGCCCCGCTGCGGCGCGGGCCCGACGTCCGCGGACGTCAGGCCCACCCGCGCGAAGGTGGAACTGAGGGCCTCGACCTCGCAGCGCGCCGTCGCCTCCGGGTCCTTGGCGACGGTGAAGGTGACCACGACCGTGCCGTCGTCGACGACGTCGTAGCCCTGCGTCTCCCAGCGCACCTCGCGGCCCGCGGCCGCCAGCCCCGCCCACACCACCCAGGCGAGCGCCGCGGCGGCCAGGACGGCGACGCCGGCCACGACCCGGCGGCGCCGGCGCGGGGCACCGGCCTCGCCGTACCGGTCGGCGGGCCGGCGCAGCGGGGTGCTCACGGCGGCCCTCCCGGACGCTCGGCGCGTGCTGTCGGCTGGTGCGCGATGATTGTCCCGCGCTCCCGCGGGACGCCCGGCACCGGGCTCCCGCCCGCGGCGCCGCCTCGGCGCCGTCCGACAGCGGCGGCGGGGGAGCACCGAGGAGCAGGCAGAAGCACGATCACCAGCACTGATGTGGAGGTCCGCGCGTGAGCAGTGGTGCCGGCAGCGGTCAGGGGCTGCGCCTCATGGCCGTGCACGCCCACCCCGACGACGAGTCGAGCAAGGGCGCCGCGACGACGGCGCGCTACGCCGCCGAGGGCGTGGAGGTCCTCGTCGTCAGCTGCACGGGCGGTGAGCGCGGCGACGTGCTCAACCCGCGGCTGAAGGACGACCCGCACGTGCTGCGGGACATGGCGCAGGTGCGCCGCGAGGAGATGGCCGCCGCGGCGGCCGTGCTCGGGGTGCGCCACGAGTGGCTCGGGTTCGTCGACTCCGGGCTGCCCGAGGGCGACCCCCTGCCGCCGCTGCCGCCGGGGTGCTTCGCGCTGGAGTCGCTGGAGGCGGCCGCGGAGCCGCTCGTGGGGCTGGTCCGCCGCTTCCGCCCGCACGTGATGACGACCTACGACGAGAACGGCGACTACCCGCACCCGGACCACATCATGTGCCACCGGGTGTCGGTGGAGGCCTTCGAGGCCGCCGGCGACCCGGACCGCTACCCGGGCGCGGGGCACGGCGCCGCGCCGTGGCAGCCGCTGAAGCTGTACTACAACGCCCGCTCCCGCGGGCGGACCCTCGCCTTCCACGAGCACCTGGTCGCCGAGGGCCGCGAGTCCCCGTACGTGGGCTGGATGGAGCGCTGGAAGACCGAGCCTGAGCGCACCGTGACCACGCGCGTGCCCGTCGCCGGCTGGTTCGGCGTGCGCGACCGCGCGCTGCTCGCGCACGCCACGCAGATCGACCCCGACGGCTTCTGGTTCGCCGTGGACCGCCGCGTCGAGGCGGAGCTGTGGCCCACGGAGGACTACGAGCTGGCGCGCTCCCTCGTGCCGACCACCGTGCCCGAGGACGACCTGTTCGCCGGCGTGCGCGAGCACCTGGCGTCCTCCTCCGGCGTCGCCGCGGCGGCCTGGTCCGGCGAGGCGGGGTCGAGCGCCGGTGCCTGACCCGGTGCTGCTGCCGGTGCTGCTGCCGGTGCTGCTGCCGGTGCTGGGCCTCGCGCCCTCGCCGGAGGCCCCGGCGGGCGTCGACCCCAACGACGTCACCCCGGGCTTCTCCGGCTTCCTGGCCACCTTCCTGCTCGCGCTGGCCGTCGTCCTGCTCGCGCTCTCCCTGGTGCGCAGGCTGCGCCGGATCCGCTACCGGGCGGAGCTGGAGGCCCGCCAGGAGGCCGAGCGGGGCGGCGACGCCGACGGTCCGCCCGCTCGCGGCGCCTGAGCGGGCGCGGGCGGGGAGATCGGGGGAGACGTGGAGGCACGCGCGTGGCGCCTGAGCGGGCGCGGGCGGGGAGATCGGGGGAGACGTGGAGGCACGCGCGTGGCGCCTGGCCGCCGGTGCGGCCGGGGCCCTGCTCGCCCTGCTCGCGCTCGTCGGCTGGCGCTCCTCCCAGCTCGACGGCGGGTGGCTGCTGGCCCTGCGCCTGACCGCCCTGCTCGCCGTCGCCGGGCTGCTGGGCACCGTCCTGGTCGCCGGGCGCGCGGCCCTGCGCCCCCCGGCGCGGCGGGAGGTCGTCGTGCGGCTGCCCGCCCGCGGCGAGCCGACGACGCAGGTGGAGCCGGCGCCCGCCGGCGCCGACCGGCTGCCCGCCGCGCTCCTGCTCGCGGTCCTCAGCGCCGCCCCGGTGCTCGTCGTCCTCGCCCTGGCCGCGCCGGGCCAGGCCTCCGAGGTCGCGGCGGGCGCCGCCGCACCCGCCCCGTCCCCCGGCGGCGCGACGAGCACGGGCGGTGGGTCGTCGGCCGCGCAGGAGCCCTCGGCACCGCCGTCGTCGTCATCCCCGCCGTCGTCGCCGTCGTCATCCCCGCCGTCGTCGCCGTCGTCATCCCCGTCGGCGTCCGGACCGCCGGCGCCGCCCGCGGTCGTCGCTCCCCAGCCGCCGGCGTCCCCGGACGACGTGGCCGCCGCGCCGACCCCCGCGCCGCTGCCCGCCGCGTGCGAGGTCGTGGTCCAGCGCGGCGACAGCCTGTGGGCGATCGCCGCGCGGCAGCTCGGCCCGGACGCCGCGCCGGGCGCCGTGGCCGAGCGGTGGCGGGCGCTGTACGCCGGCAACCGCGCCGTGGTCGGCGACGACCCGGACCTCGTCCTGCCGGGGCAGCTGCTCCGGACCTGCGGGTGAGCCCGCCGCCGGGTGCCGGTGCGCCGAGCAGCGGGGCCGTGCCCGCCCCCGTGGCCGAGCAGCGGCTGACCCGCGCCGAGGCGCTGGCCCGCCGCCTCGACCGGCCGATGGGCGCGCTCGGCGTCGTCTTCCTCTTCGTCGTCCTCGGCCAGGGCCTCGCCGAGGACCCCGTGCTCGTGCGGGTCCTCGCCGTCCTCGGCTGGCTGCTGTGGGCGGTCTTCGTCGCCGAGCTCGCGCTGCGCGCCGCCGTCGCCCGCGACCAGCGCCGCTTCTGGCGCCGCAACTGGTGGCAGGTGCTCTTCCTGGCCGTGCCGTTCCTGCGCTTCCTGCGGGCGCTGAGCGCGCTGCGCGTGGCGCGGGCGGCCCGGGTGGCCCGGGTGGCCCGGGTGGGCAGCGTGCTGTCGGCGGCGGTGCGCGGGTCGCGCTCGGCGGGCCGCCTGCTCAGCGGCCGCATCGCCTGGCTGGCGACGGTCACGGTCGTCGTGGTGCTGGCGTCCAGCCAGCTCCTGCACGTCCTCGGGGCCTACCCGGCGTACGGCGACGCGCTGCACGCCGCCGCGCTGGCGACGATCACCGGGGAGCCGCTGAGCGCCCCCGGGGGCTTCGCCCGCGTGCTCGAGGTGATCCTCGCCGTCTACTCCGTGGCCGTGTTCGCGACCCTCGCCGGCGCGCTGGGCGCCTACTTCCTCGCGCGGGCCCCCGACGCGGGCGGCGCGGCCCCGTCCGGCGCCGGGCCGGACGGGGAGGGGCCGGGCGGCGCGGGGCCGGACGTCCCGGGGCCGGGCGGCGCCGGCTGAGCGCCCAGCGCGTGGACGGTCCCGCGCACGGCCAGCCAGGCGCTGCGGAAGAGCGCCAGGCGCTCGGCGGTCCAGGCGGCCAGCGCCGGGTCGGGGTCGGTGCGCTCCGCGGCGCGCAGCGGCGGCGGCAGGCGCATCCCCGCGCCGGTGGCGGCGGTGCGGGCGGCGCCGAGCACGGAGTGCTCCTCGTGCGGGCTGCGCAGCACCGGCAGGCCGCTGGCGTCGGCGAGCACCTGCCGCCACAGGGCGCTGCGGGCCCCGCCGCCGGAGGCGACGAGGCGCGTCGGGGCGGCGCCGGCCCCGCCGAGGACGGCGAGGCAGTCCACGAGGGCGAACGCCACACCCTCGACCACCGCGCGAGCCAGGTGCCCGCGCGAGTGCTCGAGCGCCAGGCCGAGGAACGCCCCGCGCGCGGCCGGGTCCAGGTGCGGCGTGCGCTCCCCGGCGAGGTAGGGCAGGAACAGCAGCCCCTGCGCGCCCGGCCCGGCCAGCTCCGCCTCGCGCAGCAGCGCGCCCACGTCCGCCCCGCCGCCCGCACCGCCCGAGCCGCCCGCACCGCCCGCACCGCCCGGGCCGGCGAGGGCGTCGGCGAGCCAGCGCAGCGACAGGCCCGCCGTGAGCATCGCGCCCTGCAGCAGCCACCGGCCGGGCAGGTGGCACAGCACGTGCAGGCCCGGGGCCGGGTCGGGCACGGGCGCGTGCGTCAGGGCCAGCACCGTGCCGCCGCTGCTGATCGCCGCGGCGGCCGTGCCCGGCTCCTCCAGCTCCAGCGCGAGCGCCGCCATCGACTGGTCGCTGCCGCCCGTGACCACCGGGGTGCCGGCGGGCAGGCCGGTGCGCTCGGCGGCGGCCGCGGTCACCTCCCCGGCGACCTCCTGCGTGGGCAGCACCGGGGGCAGCAGGCCGGCGGCCTCCCCGAGCAGGGCGGTCAGCTCCGGCGACCAGGCGCGCGCCGCGACGTCGAGGAGCAGGGTGCCGCTCGCGTCCGTCGGGTCGGTGCCCAGGCGCCCGGTCAGGCGGGCGCGCACGGCGTCCTTGGGCAGCAGGACGGCGGCCGCCCGCGCCAGCGCCCGCGGCTCGTGCTCGGCCAGCCACGCCAGGGTGGGCCCGAGCATGCCGGGGGAGGGCGGCAGGCCGCAGATCGCGTGCCACCGGGCGGCGCCGACCCGCTCGCACCAGCGCCGCACCACCTCCTGCGTGCGCCGGTCGGGCCACGCGACGGCGGGCCGCACCGGCAGCCCCGCGGCGTCCACGAGCACGGTGCCGTGCATCTGCCCCGACAGGGACGCCGCGGCCACCTCGCACCCGCGCACGGCGTCGTCGGCCAGCACCTCGCGCAGGCAGTCGGCGGTCGCCTCCCACCAGGTGGCCGGGTCCTGCTCGGCCCAGCCCGGGTGCGGGGCGCTCAGCGGGTAGGAGCGGGCGCGCACGGCCAGGGAGCGCCCGTCCTCCGCGAGCGCGAGGACCCGCACGCTCGAGGTGCCCAGGTCGATGCCGACGACGCACCTCACCCCGGCACCGTACCCAGCGCCGCCCTCGAGCGCCGTCCCGCGCGGTCCTCCTGAGCCGTCGTCCCGAGCGGCCGGTGCCCGCCTCAGCCGCTGAACGCCCGGCGACCGGCCTCGGCCACCTGGTGGTCCTCGTCGACCGTGCCGGCGCTGACCCCGACGCCACCCGCGACCGCGCCGTCCGGCGTGCGCAGCAGCACCCCGCCGCCGAAGACGACCAGGCGGCCCCCGGTCGTGGACTCGATCCCGAACAGCGGCGCGCCCGGCTGAACGAGGGGCGCCAGGTCGCGGGTGTCCATCTGGAACAGCACGGCGGTCAGGGCCTTGCGCTGGCTGATCTCCTCGCCGATGAGCTTGGTGTCGTCCATGGCGGCGAAGGCGACGAGGTTGCCCCCGTCGTCCACGACCGCGACGTTCATGGGCTGGCCGACCGCGCGCGCCTCGGCCTGGCAGGCCTCGAGGACGGCGGTCGCCTGCTGCAGCGTGATGTTCCTGGCCATGGGCCCCCCTGCTGGAGCGGCCCCGGCCCGCCCGGCGCCGACCGGCTCAGTGAACGCCGCGGCCGGGAGGCGTCGCATGGGGCGAAGCACCCATCTGCGCGGTCGCGTCCCGTACGGGCGCGGCGGCTCGGGCGGCGGCTCGGGCGGCGGCTCAGGCGGCGGCGAGGGCGAGCCCGACGCCCGTGGCGTGGGCGGCGAAGGCGACCACCGTGAGGACGTGGAAGACCTCGTGGAAGCCGAACCAGCGGGGGCTGGGGTCCGGGCGCCTGAACCCGTAGACGAGGGCGCCGGCGCTGTAGAGGAGGCCGCCCGCGACCACGAGGAGGGCCACGGCCGGACCGCCGGTGCGCCAGAAGGCGGGCAGGTACGCCACGGCGATCCACCCCATCGCCACGTACACGGGCACGTACAGCCACCGCGGCGCGCCCGTCCACAGCACGCGGAACAGCACGCCGGCGACCGCGCCGGACCACACCACCGCCAGCAGCGTCGACGCGCTCGAGCGCGGCAGCAGCAGCACCGCGAAGGGCGTGTAGGTGCCGGCGATGATGAGGAAGATGTTCGAGTGGTCCAGCCGCTTGAGCAGCAGCCCGGTGCGCGGGGACCACGTCCCGCGGTGGTAGACGGCGCTGGTGCCGAACAGCAGCACCGC
The DNA here is from genome assembly GCF_900101335.1 of Quadrisphaera sp. DSM 44207. Taxonomy (NCBI): domain Bacteria; kingdom Bacillati; phylum Actinomycetota; class Actinomycetes; order Kineosporiales; family Kineosporiaceae; genus Quadrisphaera; species Quadrisphaera sp. DSM 44207. The sequence goes on from NZ_FNKA01000003.1 coordinate 352,988, forward strand.
GGTGACCGCGAAGACCGCCGTGGCGCTGCGGGCGGTTGCGGTCGGGGCGAGGGCGACGAGCGCGGTCCCGGCGGCGACGGCGAGCGGGGCGGCGCCCGCGTGCACCCAGCCCCGCAGGCGCGGCTTGACGGTGGCGAGGACGGTGCCGGCCACGTCGCCGAGCTCCTCCGCGCGGTGCTCGGAGGGCTCGCCCGTCATGGCCGCACCTTAACCTACGCTGCCGTAGGTTTCCTGCGCCGTCCGCCGCGCCGACCTCGCGCCGGCGCCGAGTACCGTGGCGGCGTGGTCCTGGGCGCCCGCTCGCTGCTGTACCGCCTGTACGTGCACCGCCTGGAGACCTGGCTCGCCGGTGCCGCGGCGCCCCGCCACGTCGGGGTCATCCTCGACGGCAACCGGCGCTGGGCCCGCGCCTCCGGCGCGGACACCAGCCACGGCCACCGCGCCGGCGCGGACAAGGTGCTGGAGCTGCTCGACTGGTGCGAGGAGGCCGGCGTCGAGCTGGTCACCCTGTGGATGCTCTCCACCGACAACCTCTCCCGCCCCGCCGACGAGCTGCTGCCCCTGATCGGGATCATCGAGGACACCGTCACCCGCCTGGCGCAGGCCGGGCGCTGGCGGGTGCGGGCGGTGGGCGCGCTGGACCTGCTGCCCGCCTCCACCCGCGAGTGCCTGCAGGCCGCCCAGCGCGCCACGGCCGGCACGCCGGGCCTGCACGTCAACGTCGCCGTCGGCTACGGGGGACGGCGCGAGATCGCCGACGCCGTCCGCAAGCTGCTCGCCGAGCACGCCTCCCGCGGGACGACGATCGAGGAGCTGGCCGAGGCGCTCGACGTCGAGCACATCGCCGACCACCTGTACACGGCGGGCCAGCCGGACCCGGACCTGGTCATCCGCACCTCCGGGGAGCAGCGCCTGTCCGGGTTCCTGCTGTGGCAGAGCGTGCACAGCGAGTTCTACTTCTGCGAGGCGTTCTGGCCCGACTTCCGGCGGGTGGACTTCTTGCGCGCGCTGCGCGCCTACGCCGAGCGCGAGCGCCGCTTCGGCGGTTGAGCCGGCGGCTGGACCGGCGGCTGCTCCGGTCGGGTGCGCTCCGCCCGGGTGGATCCCGGGCGCCGGACCCCGCCCGTCGGACCCCTGCTGCTAGCGACGTCCGCGTGGGCCACGCCGCCTTGCCCGACCGCCTCCGCCTCGGCGACGCCGACACCGGCTGGACGGGCACCTGCACGACGCGTTCGTCGTCGTCGACGAGGCGCGCCCGTCGCGGCGCTGGTGACGGAGGTGCTGGAGGGGCTGGAGGGCTGGTGCTCGCCACCGCCCGTGACAGGAACCTGACAGAACAGGACGAACTGGACACGGGGAGGTTTGAAGTGCGAGGGTCTGCGCCCGACAGCACCGGGTGCAGCAGCGCGCCCCGCTCCCTCGAGGGGATCGCGGTGTCCGCTGCCAGGTCCTCGCGCCGACCCTGAGGGTCTTCCCCACCTCGCGGACCGCGCCCGGTGGTGGTGCGCGCCGCGGTGCGGGGTGCGCTGTCCGGAAGGCTCTCGTTGACCTCTCGCCCTTCGTGGCGCGCGCTGCCGCGCGCCGTCCGCCGTCCCGTCGTCCTCGTCGCCACCGGCGCGGTCGCCCTCACGGTCACCGGTGCCGGCGTCACCGCCGGCACCAGCCCGCCCCAGCCCAGCCCCTTCACCGTCCAGGCGCCGCCCCGGCAGCCGTCCGAGGAGCTGGCGCCGCGAGAGCGGGCGCAGCCGGAGGACCCCGGTGCGCGCTCCGAGCGGCTGACCGCCGCGGCGGTCAGCCGCTCGCAGGAGCGCACGGCGCCCGCGCCGCAGCTGCCGGTCGACGACCCGGACCGCCTGGCCGAGGAGCGCCGCCTGGCCGAGGAGCAGCGCCGGGCCGCGGAGGCCGAGGCGGCGCGCCAGGCCGAGGAGGCCGCCCGTCAGGCCGAGGTGGCCGCTCGCGAGGCCGAGCACCGGGCGCGCGTGGCCGCCGCCGTGGCGGACCCGAGGTCCGTGGCTCGCGCCCTGGCCGCCGAGCGCGGGTGGGGCAGGCAGCAGTTCTCCTGCCTCGACGCGCTGTGGACCAAGGAGAGCGGTTGGGAGCACACCGCCGACAACCCCACCTCCAGCGCCTACGGGATCCCGCAGTCCCTGCCCGGGCGCAAGATGGCCAGCGCCGGCGCGGACTGGGAGACCAACCCGATCACGCAGATCACGTGGGGCCTGGGGTACATCGCCGACGCGTACGGCACCCCGTGCGGCGCGTGGGCGCACAGCGAGCGCGTCGACTGGTACTGAGCCGTCGACCGGTGCCGAGCCGGCTCTCGGACGGCGCTGGACCGGGTCCCGGACGGCGCTGAGCCGGGGCCCGGACGCCGGTCCAGGAGGCCGGTTCCGGGCCCCGGCGGGGGCCGGCTCGTCCCCTTTCCTCCAGTTACGGACAGTTACGGCCGGTTCGTCCATTCGCCCTCGCGAGGAGCGGGCGCGTGCGACGATCGCCCGGACGACGCCCCGCTGGACGAGGAGCAGTGCCTGTGGTCGCCCGCTACCGAGCCGATGCCGGCGTCGACGACGCGAGCGCGTCCCCGCTGCTGAGGCCCCGGCGCGGCCGCAGGGCGGCGGAGCGTCCCGAGAGCGCCGGCGTCCTGGGCGGCGCCGAGCCGGAGGAGCGCGACGCCGCACCGGAGCCGGCACGGCCGCGCGCCCGGGCCGAGGTCGCGCCCCCGCCGGCTGCGGCGTTCTGGGAGCAGGAGACGGCCCTGTGGTCGGCGGGCGAGCTGGCCGGCCCGATCCGCGACGACGGGCGCGACCGGGACGGGCGGCGCAGGTCGGAGGAGCGGCGCAGGCCCGAGGAGCGGCGCAGGCCCGAGGAGCCGCGCCCCTGGACGGTGGAGCTGCCGGCCGTGACGCCGCCCCCGGGGTGGCAGGTCCCGTCCCTGGGGATCCTCCCGTCCCCGGGGGCCCTTCCCGTCCCGGTGCCGCCCGTCCCGCCCGTCCCGCGCACCCGTGCCGAGGCGCGGAGGGCGGAGGCGCAGCGCGCGGCGCTCGAGCAGCAGGCGGCGACCGAGCGCGCCGCGGCCGAGCAGCAGGCGGCGGCGGAGCGCACCGCGGCCGAGCGGCGGGCGGAGGTCGAGCGGCAGGCCGCGGCCGAGCAGCGCACGGCGGCGCAGCGCGCCCGCGCGGCCTGGGCGGCCTCCGCGACGCTGGCGCACTCCCTCCCGGAGCCCCCGGCCCCGCCGCGGCAGCCGTTCCCCGAGCCGCCGGGGCCCGCGGCGGAGGAGGCGCCCGCAGCGGCCGGCTCCCCGGCGCCGGGCCGCGCCGCGCTGCGGCGCAGCGAGCGCCGCCGCGGCGCGCGTGGTGCCGGGGCACGACCGGCCTCGGCGCGCGCCGTTCCCAGCCGCGGGGGCCACGCCCGCCGCGCGGGCTCCTCGGTGCTGGTGCCCGGCGCCGCCGCGAGCGCCGTCCTGGCGGTCGCGGTGGCCGCCGCCGTGCTCACCCAGCCCGCCGCGCCGTCGTCCGCGGTCGACGGCGCCGTCGACGGCGCCGTCGACGGCACGGCCAGCGGCGCGAGCGTGTCGGCACCGGCGGACGCCGGCGCGCAGGAGGCGAGCGGCCCGGCGGTCGTCAGCGCCCCGGAGGTCGCCGCGGCGCCGGCCCCGGTGCCCGAGGATCCCGCGCCGGAGGCCGAGGCCGCCCCGCAGCCGCCGGCCCCCAGCGCGCCCGAGCCCGCCCCGAGCCCGGCGCCGGAGGCGGACCCCGCCTCGCGCGAGGAGGCCCCGGTGGGCGACCTGCCGGGCTGGGAGCAGGTGTTCGTCGAGGACTTCTCCCAGGACGCCGCGCTCGGCTCCTTCCCCGACGCCTACGGGGAGCGCTGGACCGGCTACGAGGGCGCCCTGGACACCTCCGAGGCGGGCCTGTACGCGGAGTCCCGCGTCGTCTCCGTCGGCGACGGGGTGATGGACCTGCACCTGCGCACCGAGGACGGGCAGGCGCTCGTCGCCGCCCCCGCGCCGCTCGTCGGCGGCTCCGACGACGGCCAGGTGCGCGGCCAGGTGCACGGCAAGTACTCGGTGCGCTTCCGCGCCGACCCGGTCGAGGGCTACCGCACGTCCTGGGTGCTGTGGCCGGACTCCGACGACTACGCCGAGGGGGAGGTCGCCTTCCCGCTCGGGGCCCTGGACGGCACCTTCGGCGCCGCCGACCGGTGCGTGGGGGCGCCGCAGGAGGTCTGCTTCGCCGTCGACTCCCGCGAGACGTACGACGAGTGGCACACGGCCAGCATCGAGTGGACCGCCGAGCAGGTGCGCTACCTGCTCGACGACGAGGTCGTGGGCACCTCGGCGCAGGCGCCGTCCGCGCCGATGCACTGGGTGCTGCAGACCGAGACCGACGGCGGGGCGCCGTCCCCGTCGGCCTCCGCGCACGTGCAGGTGGACTGGGTCGCGTTCTACACCGCCGCCGAGTGACCCGCGGAGCGACCCGCGGAGCGGATCGCGGGGCGACGCGCTGACCCGTCCGGGCGCTGCGCCGGACGGGGGGCGCCCGGTCCCGCGCCGTCCAGCGCCCCCGCCGGCGGGCCGATGCGTGCTCCGTGACCGCCCGACCGACCGTCCTCGCCGGCGTCCTGCTGGCCTCCGCCGTCGCGCTGGCCGGCTGCGCGCACGGCGGCGGGGCCGCCACCCCCGCCCAGGGCGCTCCCGCCGCGGGCAGCGGTCCTGCGGCGAGCGCCGCGGCGCCGGCGGCCCCGGCGCACGACGGCCCCCGCACCACGCTCGTGCTGGGCTCCGTCAGCGACGACCCGGCGGAGGAGGCGGCGGTCTTCCAGCCCTTCGCCGACCACCTCGCCGCCGCCCTCGCGCCGTCCGGGATCACCGCAGGCCGGGTCGAGGTCGCGGCGACCACGCAGGAGATGGCGGAGCTGCTGCGCACCGGCCGGGTGGACCTGTACGTGGACTCCATGCACGGCGTGACGACGGTGGTCGCCGAGGGCGCCGCGACGCCGCTGCTGCGCCGCTGGAAGGACGGGGCGCCGACCTACCGCAGCGTGGTCGTGGCGCGCCGCGACAGCGGCATCACCTCCCCGGCCCAGCTCGCCGGGCGCACCGTGGCGTTCGAGGAGGAGACCTCCACCGACGGCTGGCTCCTGCCGGCGGCCGTGCTGGTGCAGCAGGGCCTGCCGCTGGCGCCGGCGTCCGAGCCGGGGGCGGTGGTGCCGGCCGGTGAGGTCGGGTACGTCTACTCCGGCGATGACGAGAACACCGTCTTCCTCGTCCTGGACGGCCGCGTCGCCGCCGGCGCGCTCAGCGAGGAGGACCTGGCGGAGGACGCGGGCTCCCGCGCCGACGAGCTGGTGGTGGTCGCGACCACGCCCGACGTCCCGCGCCACGGGGTCGTCGCCCGCACCGGCCTCGACCCCGCGCTCGCGGCGGCGGTCCGCGGGGTCCTGACGACCCTGCACGAGAGCGAGGAGGGCGCCGAGGCGCTCGCGGACTTCGACGGCACCGCCCGCTTCGACGACCTCGCCGCCGAGGACCTCGCCCCCGTGCTCGAGCTGCGTCGGGTCCTCGCTGATGCGCTCGGCTGAGGCGCCGCCGCGCCCGCGCACCGGGTCCCTGGGCCTGCGGGCCCGCTTCGCGCTCGTCGTCGCCCTCGTCGTCGTCCCCTCCGGGGTGCTGACCGCCCAGCTGGCGGTGCAGCGCCAGCTGGGGACCGCCGAGCGGCACGCCCAGGAGAGCGCCCGCAGCGTCCTGGACCTGCTCGGCTCGGGGATGACGAACCTCGTGGCGGCGGGGGACGTCTCCGGGCTGCACGACGTGCTCGTGGACGTCCGGCGCCACGCGGGCGTGGTCGACGCGTTCGTGGTGGACGACGACGGCGTCGTCCTCGCCGACGGCACTGCGGACGAGGCGCGGCGCTACTCGCGCGCCGCCGGCGTCGACCTGCAGGCGCTCGCCGCGGGACCGCTCGTCACCGAGCACGGGGACTCCATGGACACCGCGCTGCCCCTGGTGCTCGGGCAGGAGCGCATCGGGGTCGTGGTCGTGCGGTACTCCCTGGCCGAGGCGCGCGCGGAGGCCGCCGCGGCCCGGCTCCTCGGCGTCGGCGTCGGGCTGCTGAGCACCGTGCTGCCCGTGCTCGCCGTGACGCTGCTCGCCGGCCGGCTCACCCGCGCCCTCGAGCGCCTGACCGGGTCCGCGCGCCTGGCGGCGGAGGAGCACCTGCCGCGCGTGCTGGCCGCCGTGCGCGAGGGCCGGGTCGTCACCGACGACCTGCTCCCGCGGCCCGTGGAGGTCGGCGACGGCGCGGAGGCCCGCGAGCTGGCCACCGCGCTGAACACCTACCGGCTCGTCGTCACCGACATGGCCGGTGACCTCGCGCGCCTGCTGCGCGAGCGCGACGCGCGCTTCCGCAGCGCCTTCGACGGCTCCCCGGTCGGGATGGCCCTCGTCGACCCGGCGTCCGGGCGGCCCGTGGCCGTCAACGAGGCGCTGTGCCGGCTGCTCGGCCGGACGGCGCAGGAGCTGGTGGCCTCCCCTCTGGTCGAGCTCGTCGACGAGCAGGACCGGGCCGCCGTCCACGAGCGCCTGGACGCGCTCCTGGGGGCGCAGGACGCTCCCGCGCCCCTGCTGGAGCCCGTGGAGCTGCGCTACCGGCGCGGCGACGGCACGGTGCTGTGGACCATCGCCAGCCTGGCGGTGCACCGCGACGAGGACGGCGCCCCGCAGACGGTGATCGTGCAGCTGGTCGACGCGACGGCGCGCAAGGAGGCCGAGCAGGAGCTCGTGCACCTGGCCTACCACGACCCGCTGACCGGGCTGCCGAACCGCGCGCACCTGCTGGAGGCCCTGGAGCGGGCGCTCGGGCGCTCCCGGCGCAGCGGCGAGCCCATGGCCGTGCTGCTGCTCGACCTCGACCACTTCAAGGTCGTCAACGACAGCCTCGGCCACGACGCGGGCGACGCGCTGCTGCGCGAGGTCGCCGAGCGGCTGCGGGCCACCGTGCGCGACGGCGACACGGTCGCCCGCTTCGGCGGCGACGAGTTCGTGGTGGTCGCCGAGCCGCGCTGCGCCGAGGACGACGCCACCGCCCTCGCCCGGCGCGTGCAGGAGGCCCTCGCCGCGGGCGTGCGCACCGAGGGCCGCACGGTGACGGCCTCCGCGAGCATCGGCATCGCCGTCTCCTCCGGCGGGCGCGACGCGCGCAGCCTGCTGCGGGACGCCGACACGGCCGCCTACTGGGCCAAGGCGCGCGGGCGGGCGCGCTACGAGCTCTTCGACGACGCGCTGCGCCGGCGCGCCGACGACCGCCTGCTCGTCGAGCAGGAGCTGCGGGTCGCGCTGGAGCAGGGCCAGCTGGTGCCGTGGTACCAGCCGGTCGTCTCCACGCGCACCGGACGCGTCCTGGGCCTGGAGGCCCTCGTGCGCTGGGAGCACCCCGAGCGCGGCGTCCTGGCCCCCGGCGCCTTCCTCGACGTGGCGGTGGAGGCCGGCCTCGTCGCGCGCCTGGGCCACGCCGTCCTCGAGCGGGTCTGCCGCGACCTCGCCGACTGGGACGCGCGCTGGGACGCCGCCGGGATCGGGCCGGGGCAGAAGCGGCCGTGGGTGTCGGTCAACGTCGACGCCCAGCAGCTGCACGCCGAGGGCTTCGCCGAGCAGGTGCGGGGGCTGCTGGCCGGGGCCGGCACCGCGCCGCAGCGGCTGCGCCTGGAGCTGACCGAGAGCGCCTTCCTCGACGCGGCCTCCGTGGACGCCGCCCGCTCCCTGCGCACGCAGGGCCTGCGCCTGGTGGTCGACGACTTCGGCACCGGCTACTCCTCGCTGAACTACCTGCGCCGGCTGCCGGTGGACGTCCTGAAGGTCGACCGCTCCTTCCTCGAGGGCGTCGACGTCGACGCGGAGGCGGAGGCCGTCGTGCGCGCCATCGTCGACCTCTCGCACGCCATCGGCCTGACCGTCGTCGCCGAGGGCGTGGAGACCCCCGAGCAGCTGGAGGTGCTGCGCGGCCTGCGCTGCGACGCCGCGCAGGGGTTCCTGCTGGCGCGCCCGATGCCCGCCGGGCGGGTGCTCGAGCACCTGCGCGCCGCCGACCGCGCCGCCGCGCCCGTCCTCACCCCCTGACCCCGCGGGCCTGACCCCGCGGGGTCAGGCCCGCGGCGGGCGGGTCATCGCGAGGACGTCGAGGGCGGCGTCCAGCTGCTCCTCGGTGACCTCCCCGCGCTCGACGAAGCCGAGGGCGACCACCGCCTCGCGCACCGTCAGCCCGTGCGCGACGGCGTGCTTGGCGACCTTCGCGGCCGCCTCGTAGCCGATCACCCGGTTCAGCGGCGTCACGATGGACGGCGAGGCCTCGGCGTAGCGGCGGGCGCGCTCGACGTCCGCCTCCAGGCCGTCCACGACCTTGTCGGCGAGCACGCGGCAGCCGTTGGCGAGCAGCCGCACCGACTCCAGCACGTTGCGGGCGATCACCGGGATCGCCACGTTGAGCTCGAAGTTCCCCGACGCGCCGGCCCAGGCGACGGTGGCGTCGTTGCCGACCACCTGGGCGGCGACCATGAGCACCGCCTCGTTGACCACCGGGTTGACCTTGCCGGGCATGATCGAGGAGCCCGGCTGCAGGTCGGGGATGCGCAGCTCGCCCAGGCCGGTGTTCGGGCCCGAGCCCATCCACCGCAGGTCGTTGTTGACCTTCGTCAGGCTCACGGCGACGGTGCGCAGCTGCCCGGACAGCTCCACCAGCCCGTCGCGGGAGGACTGCGCCTCGAAGTGGTCGCGCGCCTCGGTCAGGGGCAGCCCGGTGTCCTCCGCGAGCAGCGCGATCACCCGCTGCGGGAAGCCGGCGGGGGTGTTGATGCCCGTGCCCACCGCCGTGCCGCCCAGGGGGACCTCCGCGGCGCGCGGCAGCGCCGCCCGCAGGCGCTCGACGCCGTAGCGCACCGCCGCGGCGTACCCGCCGAACTCCTGGCCGAGGGTGACGGGCGTGGCGTCCATCAGGTGCGTGCGCCCGCTCTTGACGACCGTCGCGAACTGCTGCGCCTTGCGCTCCAGGGCGGCCGCGAGGTGCTCCAGCGCCGGCACGAGGTCGTTCACGACGGCGCTGGTGGCGGCCACGTGCACCGAGGTGGGGAAGACGTCGTTGGACGACTGCGAGGCGTTGACGTGGTCGTTCGGGTGCACGTCGCGGCCCAGGGCGCGGGTCGCCAGCGTCGCGATCACCTCGTTGGCGTTCATGTTGGACGACGTGCCGGACCCGGTCTGGAAGACGTCGACGGGGAAGTGCGCGTCGTGCTCGCCGCGGGCGACCTCCTCGGCGGCGGCCGCGACCGCCTCGGCGACGTCGGCGGGCAGCACGCCGAGCTCGGCGTTGGCGCGGGCCGCGGCCTTCTTGATGCGCGCGAGGGCCTCGATGTGGCTGCGCTCCAGCGGCGTGCCGCTGATGGGGAAGTTCTCCACCGCCCGCTGGGTCTGCGCCCGCCACAGGGCGGCCGCGGGCACGCGCACCTCGCCCATGGTGTCGTGCTCGATCCGGTAGTCGCCGTCGACCTGCTGAGCCATGGGGCCATGGTGGCAGGCGGCCCCGACCGCCGTCAGACCCTCCGGCGGGCCAGGTGCACCCGGTACTCCAGCTCCCGGCCCTCGCGGACGACGACGCAGCGCCGGGCGCGCGCCGGGCCCACGGCCTCCTGCAGGCGCGCCGTCAGCCGCTCGGCGTCCTCGGCGGCGTCCGCCGACCACACCGCGAGCACCCCGCCCGGGCGCAGCGCCGCCGCGGCCTCCCGCAGGCCGGCGACCTCGTACAGGGGCGCGTTGGCGGGGGAGACGAGGAAGCCGGGGCCGTTGTCGACGTCGAGCAGCACCGCGTCGGCGCGCCCGGGCGGCAGGTCGCGCAGGACGGCGGCGACGTCCCCGACGCGCGCTCGCGCGCGCGGGTCGTCGAGCAGCCCGGCGGTCGCGGGCACCAGGCCCGCCGCCACCCAGGCGAGGACCGCGGGCTCGACCTCGACGACGAGCAGCCGGCGCACCCGAGGGTCCGCCAGGACGCCCGCGGCGGTGAAGCCGAGCCCGAGGCCGCCCACGACGACGTGCAGGTCGTCACCGTCCAGCTCGGCCAGCGCCGCCGTGGCGAGGGCGCGCTCGGTCGTGGTGTCGCGGTCGTCCATCACGAGCACGCCGCCGACGACGAGCTCGACGAGCGGGCCGTCCGGGCTGTCGCGCCGGCGCAGGACCACCTCGCCGAGCACGCCGTCGGCCCGCGCGAGCTCCTCCCAGACCGCCACGGGCGCCGCTCAGGCGGGCGCGGCGGCCTGGGCGGCGTCCTGGGCGGCGTCCCGGCCGGCGTCCTGGGTGGCGCCCGGCGCCGGCTCGGCGCCGACGTCGCCGACCGCGTCCACCAGGTGCGCCCGCCCGTCGACGAGGGGGTAGGTCACGCCGATGACGGCGCACCGGCCCCCGGCGACCGCGGCGGCGACCACGGCCGAGCGGTCGGCGAGCAGCGCGGCGGTGGAGCGCACGTGCTCGGCCTCGTAGGCGTCGATCGTGCTGGCGCCGTCGCGGCGGGCGGCGAGCAGGCTCGGGGTGATGCGCTCGACGACGTCGCGCACGTAGCCGCCGGGCACGCTGCCCCGCTCCAGCGCCGTCGCCGTGGCCGCGACCGCGCCGCACGCCTCGTGCCCGAGCACCACCACGAGGGGGATGCCGAGCACCCCCACGCCGAACTCCACCGACCCCAGCACCGCGGCGTCGAGGGTGTGCCCGGCGGTGCGGACGACGAACAGGTCCCCCAGCCCCTGGTCGAAGACCAGCTCGGCGGGCACGCGCGAGTCCGAGCAGCCGAAGATCAGCGCGAACGGGCGCTGGCCCAGGGACAGCTCCGCGCGGCGGGCGCGGCTGGTGTCGGCCGAGGAGGCCGCGTCGCTGACGAAGCGCGCGTTGCCCTCCAGCAGGCGGGCCCAGGCCTCGGCGGGCGTGCACGTGGGGTCGCTCATGGCGTCCAGGGTGGCGGATCCGGCGCCTGCGCGGGGGACCGGGGCGCGGATCCGCCGGACCGGGCACGACCCTGCGCCGGGTCGGGCGCCGGCCCGGCGCCGAGTCGGACGAACGGGGGCTCACCGCCGGTGCACGGCCACCCGTTCGTCCGACTCGATGCCCGGACCAGCGCTCGGGCGCGCCCTCAGCCGAGCTCGGCGCGGGTGGGCGGGTCGGCGCCCGGGCGCGAGACGGTGATCGCCGCGGCCCGCACGGCGCGGCGGACGACGTCCTGCAGCACGCCGGTGCCGATGCCCGCCAGCGCCTCGCGCGCGGGCCCGCCGAGCAGGCCGTGCTCCCACAGCCCGTCGAGCAGCGCCGCCATCGCGGAGTCGCCGGCGCCGACGGTGTCGGCCACCCGCACCCGCTCGGCCGGCACCTCCACGCGCCCGGCGCGGCACAGCGCCACCATCCCGTCGGCGCCGCGGGTGAGCACCACCACGGCCGGCCCCAGCCGCAGCCAGGCCGCCGCCAGCTCCTCCGGCGCGGTGCCGGGCACCAGCCAGGCGGCGTCCTCCTCGCTGAGCTTGACGACGTCGCTGACGGCGACGAGCGCCTCCACCGGGGCGCGCACGGCGGCGGGCTCGCCCATGAGGTCCGGCCGCAGGTTCGGGTCGTAGCTCGTCGTCGCGTCGCCGGAGGCGCCCGCCATGATCCGCTCGACCGTGGCGGCGCCCGGCTGCAGCACGGCCGCGATCGACCCGGTGTGCACGGCCAGCGGCGCCTGCGGCAGCGGCGTGCGCGGCAGGGACCAGGTCAGGTCGAACGCGTAGGTCGCCGACCCGTCCGCCGCCAGCGCGGCCTCCGCCGTGGACGTGCGGCCCGGCTGCACCGACCCCTCGACCAGCTGCACCCCGGAGGCCTCCAGGTGCCGGCGCACCGCCTCCCCGCGCCCGTCGTCGCCGAGGTGCGTGAGCAGGTGCGTCTCGCGACCCAGGCGCGCCAGGCCGAGCGCGACGTTGGCGGGGCTGCCGCCGGGGTGCTCGACGGCCTCGCCGTCCACGGGGACGACGACGTCCACCAGGGCCTCGCCGATCACGAGGACACCGCCCACGCCAGCCTCCCCGATGAGGTCCGCCCGGCCCGCGCTGCGCGCGGCTGCTCCGCCGGACCGCCCGGCGCACGGGGGATGCTACTGGCCGGTGGGAGGATGGGCCCGTGAGCTCACCCGCCTCCCAGCCGGCCCGCAGGCGCCCGCGCGGGTTCGAGACCGCGGGTGACATGGTGCGCTCGCTCGCGGTCGTGCTCCTCGTCGTCCTCGCGGTCGTGGCGCTCACCCAGCAGCGCTCGGGGCGCATCGAGCGGCCCGTGGACGTCGCGGCCGCCGTGCAGGAGGCCGTCGCCGGCGGGCTGCCGGTGCGGGTACCCGACGTGCCCGAGGGGTGGGACCCCAACGGCGCCCGGTTCGCGCCCGACACGACGGAGGGCCTGCCGACGTGGCACGTCGGCTACGTCACCCCCAGCGGCCGCTACGCCGGGGTGGACGTCACGCGCGGCGTCACGCCGCGGTGGCTGGACGGCGTGACCGGCGAGGGCCGCGAGGTCGGCACCCGCACCGCGGCCGGCGCGACGTGGCAGCAGCTGAGCGCGGGCGGGGACCCCGAGCGCGTCAGCCTCGTGCGCGAGCAGGACGCCGTGACGACCGTGGTCACCGGGACGGCGACCCTCGAGGAGCTGGACCGGCTCGCCGCCGCCGTCACCGGCTGAGCGTCAGGAGCCAGCGGACCCGGCGGCGGATCCGGCGGCTGCGTCGTCGTCGGCGCGCGCGGCGTCCAGGCGGGCGCGGGCGCCGTCCAGCCACTGCTGGCAGCGGGCCGCGAGCGCCTCGCCGCGCTCCCACAGGGCGAGGGACTCCTCCAGCGGCACCCCGCCGGCCTCCAGCCGCCGCACCACCTCGACCAGCTCGTCGCGCGCCTGCTCGTAGCCGAGCTGCGCGACGTCCGGCTCAGCCATCGCCGTCCTCCTCCGCACCGGCGCCGTCCCCAGCGCCGTCCCCAGCGCCGTCCTCGGCGCCGTCCTCGGCGCCGTCCTCGGCGTCCTCGGTGTCGACCACCTCGACCAGCAGGGCGCCGTCCGCCAGGCGCGCCCGCAGCCACTCCCCGGGCGGGGCGTCCTGCGGGGAGCGCACCACCGCGCCGTCGTCGGTCTGCAGGACGGCGTAGCCGCGCGCCAGCGTGGAGGCGGGCGAGAGCGTGCGCACCGCCCCGGCCAGGCCGTCGAGGCGGTCCTGCGCGCGGTGCAGCTGGCCCTCCAGCGCGCGCCGGCCGCGCCCGACGGCGTCGGTGACCGCCTGCTGCTGCTCGGCGAGCAGCCGGGAGGGGTCGGCCAGCGCCGGGCGCGAGCGCACGGCGTCCAGCAGCGCCTGCTCGGCCTCGACGCGGCGCAGCGCGGCGCGTCGCAGGCGGGCGCGGGCGCTGGCCAGCCCGGCGACCTCGTCGGCGACCGCGGGCACGACGCGCCGCCCGGCGTCGGTGGGGGTGGAGGCGCGCACGTCGGCGACGAGGTCGAGCAGCGGGTCGTCGACCTCGTGGCCGATCGCGCTGACCACGGGCGTGCGGCAGGCGGCCACGGCGCGCAGCAGCGCCTCGTTGCTGAAGGGCAGCAGGTCCTCCAGGGAGCCGCCGCCGCGGGCGACGACGATGACGTCGACCTCGGCGTCGGCGTCCAGCTCGGCGACGGCGGCGCTGACCTCCGCCACCGCCTGCACCCCCTGCACGGCCACGGCGCGCACGACGAAGCGCACGCCGGGCCAGCGGTCGCGGGCCGTGCGCACGACGTCGCGCTCGGCGGCGCTGGCGCGCCCGCAGACCAGCCCGACGGCGCGGGGCAGGAACGGCAGCGGCTGCTTGCGCTCGGCGTCGAGCAGGCCCTCGGCGGCGAGCAGGCGCTTGAGGTGCTGCAGGCGCGCGAGCAGCTCGCCCACCCCCACGGCGCGCACCTCGAGCGCGGACAGCTGCAGGACCCCGCGCTTGGTCCAGAACCCCGGGCTGGCGCGCACCACGACCCGGGCGCCCTCGACCAGGCCGCCCGGCAGGGCCTCCAGCAGCCGCACGTGCGCCGTGACGGGCAGCGACATGTCGACGTCCGGATCGCGCAGCGTCAGGTAGCAGGTGCTCGTGCCGGGGCGGTGCACCGCCTGCACCACCTGGCCCTCGACCCACACCGACGGCATGCGCGCGACGTACTCGGAGATCTTGGCGGTGAGCAGGCGCACCGGCCAGGGCTGCTCGGCGCTGGTCTGCGCGGCCGTCGACGGCACGGTGCGGGACGTCGTGCCCGCCTGCGCCGCCATGCGCCCAACCTACGATGGGGGAGTGACACTCCCGCCGCCCTCCGCCAGCCCGTCCGGCAAGCGCGTGCTGCTGGCCGCCCCGCGCGGCTACTGCGCGGGTGTGGACCGCGCCGTGGTCACGGTCGAGAAGGCGCTGGAGCACTACGGGGCGCCGGTGTACGTGCGCAAGGAGATCGTCCACAACAAGCACGTCGTGGAGACGCTCGCGCGCCGCGGGGCCGTGTTCGTCGACGACACCGACGCCGTCCCCGAGGGCGCCCGGGTGGTCTTCTCCGCCCACGGGGTCTCCCCGGCGGTGCGCGAGGCCGCGCAGGCGCGCTCGCTGCAGACCATCGACGCCACGTGCCCGCTGGTGACCAAGGTGCACCGCGAGGCCGTGCGGTTCGCGCGCGACGACTTCGACATCCTCCTCATCGGCCACGAGGGCCACGAGGAGGTCGAGGGCACGGCGGGGGAGGCCCCCGAGCACGTGCAGCTCGTCGACGGGCCGGACGCCGTGGACGCCGTCGTGGTGCGCGACCCGCAGCGCGTGGTCTGGCTCTCGCAGACCACGCTGAGCGTGGACGAGACCATGGAGACGGTGCGCCGCCTGCGCGAGCGCTTCCCCTCCCTGCAGGACCCGCCGAGCGACGACATCTGCTACGCCACCCAGAACAGGCAGGTGGCGGTGAAGAAGATCGCCGCGCAGGCGCAGCTGGTGATCGTCGTGGGATCGGCGAACTCCTCGAACTCGGTGCGCCTCGTCGAGGTGGCGCTGCAGCACGGCGCCGAGGCGTCCCACCGCGTCGACAGCGCCGACGAGGTCGACCCGGCGTGGCTGCGGGGCGTCGACGTCGTCGGCGTCACCTCGGGGGCCTCCGTGCCGGAGGTCCTCGTGCGCGAGGTGCTCGAGCTGCTCGCCGCGCACGGCTACGGCGAGGCGGAGGAGGTGCGCACGGCGTCCGAGGACCTGCTGTTCTCGCTGCCGCGCGAGCTGCGCAAGGACCTCTCGCTGACCCCCGCCGGTGCCCCGGCCGGCGGCTGCTCGACCGGCTGAGCGCCCGGCGCCCGCGCTGCCCTGACCGGGACGGACCGGGACGGACCGGCGCGGACCGGGTCGGTCCGGAGCCTCAGGTGCAGGTGGAGAGGCGCCCCGTTCTGTCCCGAGGTGTCACCAGACGGGGTCTGGAGCACCTCCAGACCCCGTCTGGTGACACCTCGCGCTCGTCGGACCCGCCGGGGGCCTCACGGGCCCTCGTGCGCCTGGGCGGGCAGCAGCAGCTCGGGGGCGGTCAGCGGGCGCGCGGCCGCCTCGACCGGCGTCACGAGGTCGATCCGCGCGTCCGTGAGGTCGAGCTGGCCCATCCGGCGCGCCGAGACGAGCACCCGCTGCTCCAGGGTGCCGACGAGCCGGTTGTAGTCCTCCACCGCGCGCCCGAGCGTGCGCCCGAGCTTGCCGGTGTGCTCCCCGAGCGTGGCCAGGCGCGCGTGCAGCTCGCGGCCGAGGTCGAACAGCTCCCGGGCGCCGTCCGAGAGCGCCGCCTGCTGCCAGGTGAGGGCCACGGTGCGCAGCAGGGCGAGCAGCGTGGTCGGCGTGGCGAGCACGACCCGGCGCCCCATGGCGTGCTCGAGCAGCGCCGGGTCGGCCTCGCAGGCGGCGGCCAGGAACGCCTCGCCGGGCACGAAGCAGACGACGATCTCCGGCGTCGGCTCGAACGCCGTCCAGTACTGCTTGGCGGCGAGCGCGTCGACGTGCCCGCGCAGGGCCCGGGCGTGCTCGAGCGCGGCGGCGGCCGCGCGCCGCTGCCCGCCCGCGCTGCCGGCGGCGCTGGCCTCGAGGAAGGCGGCCATCGGCGCCTTCGCGTCGACGACGACCTGCTTGCCGCCGGGCAGGCGCACCACGGCGTCCGGGCGCACGGGCGCGCCGTCGCGGGTGGTCGCGGAGACCTGCACCTCGAAGTCGACCCGCTCGAGCATGCCCGCGTGCTCGACCACCCGGCGCAGCTGCACCTCGCCCCAGGCGCCGCGCGCGTTCGGCGAGCGCAGTGCGCCGGCGAGCGCGGCGGTCTGGTTCCGCAGCGCCTCTCCCGAGGCCTGCACCGCCATCAGCTGCGCGCCGATGCGCCCGTACTGCTCGGCGCGCTCGCGCTCGAGGGTCTCCACCTGGCGCTCCAGGCGCGCCACGCTGCTGCTCACCGGCGCCAGGGCAGCGGCGACGGTCATGTCCTCGGCGGCCGAGTCCTCCAGGTGCGCGACCCGCTGGCGCAGCAGGTCGCGCTCGGCGGCCAGCGCCGCGCGCCCGGCCACGTCGCGGCTGCGCGCCCTGGCGCCCCCGGCGGACCATCCGGCGCCGAGACCGACGAGCAGGGCGAGCAGGACGGCGGCCAGGACGGCGGGATCCATGCCGGCACAGTGCCAGGCGGGGCGCCCGGCAGGGGGAGGAACTGCGGGCGCTGTCGCGCGCCCGACTGCACTTCCAGGGCGCCTGGAAGCGCAATTGCGCGCCCGATTGCGCGTCCAGGGCGCCTGGAGGCGCAACTGTGCGCCCGATTGCGCTTCGAGGGGCGAGGACGTCGCACGGGGCCCAGGGGCCGGCGGCGCGCTGCACCGCGCGGCGAGCTGTACGCCGCGCGGCACACTGCACCGGGTGAGCGGACCCCACCCGGACGGCACCCGGCCCGTCAACCGCTGGCTCGCCGAGACCGGCGGCACCCGCGGGCCCGCCTACGCGCGCCGCTTCGCCGCCCTCGCGGCCTCGGGGGAGCACGTGCACGGGGAGGCGGACTTCGTCGACGCCCTGCTCGCCCCGGGCAGCGCCGTCCTCGACGCCGGCTGCGGCACCGGCCGGGTCGGCGTCGAGCTCGCCCGGCGCGGCCACCGCGTCACGGGCGTGGACCTCGACGCGTCCATGCTCGAGCAGGCCCGCGCCGCCGCGCCGCACCTGCGCTGGCTGCTCGCCGACCTGCTCGAGGTCGACGACGAGGCCGCCGGGGCCCCGCTGGACGCCGCGGTGCTGGCCGGCAACGTCGTCGTCTACCTCACCGAGGGCACCGAGGCCCGCGTCGTGAGGCGCGTCGCCGGGTGGCTGCGCCCCGGCGGCCTGCTCGTCGCGGGCTTCGCCGCCGACCGCCACGTCGGCCCCGACCAGTACGCGCGCTGGTGCGCCGCGGCGGACCTGGAGCCGGTGAGCAGCCACACCGCCTGGGACGCCGCCGCGCCGCCGCCCGGGCCGGGCGCTCCGTACGCCGTCGTCGTCCACCGCCGTCCGCACGGGGACGAGGGCGGCGACGCGCCCCCGCTCAGGTGAGCTGGTAGAGGGCCCGCGCCTCCTCGTGGGTCGCGATCGGCCGGCCCACCTCCCGGGCGATCTCCTGGGCCTGCTGGAGCAGCTCGAGGTTGGTCGGGTTGCGGTCCGGGTCGTAGAAGAGCTCCAGGCCCGTCTTGATGTGCCCGCCCAGCTCGACGGCCCGGCGCAGGATCGCGGTGTCGTCGAGGGCTCCCTGCCCCCAGATCGAGACGTACCAGGGGTGCTGGACCCGGGCCTCCTCGATCATGTGCAGGTAGTAGTACAGGCTCTCCAGGCTCGGCTTCATCCCGTTGGTGCCGATGGGCTCCGTCGCCGTGAGCCCGTAGTCGCCGATGAGGTAGAAGTCCCACATCGACCCCGGCGTCGACATGCCCTGGTTCACGTAGTACATCGCGTGGCGCAGATGGCCGGGCTCGTAGACGCCGTACACCATGGGGACGCCGCGCTCGCGCAGCATCCGCCACTGGCTGGCCACCCGCTGGTAGTCGAACCCGAACTCCGGGCCCTGCAGGTACCCGTCCTCGTCGCGGCCCGTGGCGAACAGGGTCAGGCCCGTGTCGACGCAGGCGATCCGCGCGTTCGCGTGGTCGTTGAGGTAGGGCACGTGCTCGAGCCCGTTCTCCTGCGGCAGCAGGCGCAGGTTGTTGCACGTCGTGGGGTACCACGTGATGTCGGGGTGCTGAGCCAGCACCTTGTCCCACGTGCGCATGTAGTCCTTGTAGGCGTCCTCGCCCAGCAGGTCGAAGCTCGTGTTGTGCGCGTGGATCGCTCCCGCCCCCGCCTCCCAGCAGCGGATCGCCTCCTCCGCGATCTCGTCGTGGGTGGTCGGGGTGTTCGGGTTCATCTCCTTGGTGCGGACGCCGTTGATGTGGGACTCGATGACGACGGGGCCGTCCCAGCTCGGCTCCATGTCCGCGTACCTGTCGAGAGCAGTCGCCATGGTTCGCCTCTCCTCCGTGCGGTGCAGGGCTCACCGGGCCCGATGCGGCCCGGGCTCTCCGTCCGGCGGCCCGCTCGGCTCTGAGCTGGTGCCGCCGGTGCAGAGCATCCCCCGTTCGGCGTAGACATGTCCATAGTGAATATCTACGCCGAGCGGTGCGGGGCGAGGCGTCGCCCTCAGCTTCCCGCTGTGGGGGCCGCGCGGCCGATGGCGCCGGAGCCGGCGGGCGCGCCTAGGCTGTGGGCCCCGTGGCCCTCACCATCGGCATCGTCGGTCTCCCGAACGTCGGCAAGTCCACGCTGTTCAACGCCCTGACCAAGAACGAGGTGCTCGCGGCGAACTACCCGTTCGCCACCATCGAGCCCAACGTGGGCGTCGTCCCGCTGCCCGACGCGCGGCTGGGGGTGCTCGCGGCGCTGTTCTCCAGCGAGAAGGTCGTGCCGGCGACGGTCTCCTTCGTCGACATCGCGGGCATCGTGCGCGGCGCCAGCGAGGGCGAGGGGCTCGGCAACAAGTTCCTCGCCAACATCCGCGAGGCCGACGCCATCTGCCAGGTCGTGCGCGCCTTCGCCGACCCGGACGTCGTCCACGTCGAGGGCGCCGTCGACCCGGCGTCCGACATCGAGACCGTGCACACCGAGCTCGTCCTGGCCGACCTGCAGACCCTCGAGCGCGCCGTCCCGCGCCTGGAGAAGGAGGTCAAGGGCAGGAGGACCGACAGGGCCGTGCTCGATGCCGCGCTCGCCGCGCAGCAGCTGCTCGACACCGGCACCACCCTCTTCGCCGGCGCTGCGAAGGCGGGCGTCGACGTCGCCCAGCTGCGCGAGCTGGGGCTGCTGACCACCAAGCCGTTCCTCTACGTCTTCAACGTCGACGAGGCCGGGCTCGTCGACGACGCGCGCAAGGCCGAGCTGGCCGCGCTCGTCGCGCCCGCCGACGCGGTCTTCCTCGACGCCAAGCTCGAGGCCGACCTCGCCGAGCTCGACGCCGAGGAGGCCGCCGAGCTGCTCGCCAGCGTCGGGCAGGACGAGGCGGGCCTGGACCAGCTCGCCCGCATCGGCTTCTCCACCCTGGGCCTGCAGACCTACCTCACGGCGGGGCCGAAGGAGTCGCGGGCCTGGACGATCCAGCGGGGCTGGACGGCGCCCCAGGCCGCCGGCGTCATCCACACCGACTTCCAGCGCGGCTTCATCAAGGCCGAGGTGGTCTCCTTCGACGACCTCGTCGAGGCCGGCTCGATGGCCGAGGCGAAGGCGCGCGGTCGGGTGCGCATCGAGGGCAAGGACTACGTGATGCAGGACGGCGACGTCGTGGAGTTCCGCTTCAACGTGTGAACCGGCAGGTGCGGATCATCGACGCGCTGACCCGCCGGAGCCGTCGCCCGGGGCGGTCCTCGAGCCGGGTCCGCGGCGACGCCGGGTCCACCCGGGCGCCTCCTACGGGTTCGACCAGGTCGTCTCCTGGGCGCCGATCACCCGCCAGGCCCGCGCCTTCCTGCTCGACGACTTCGGGGACCACCTCGCCCGCTATCGCGCCCCCCGGACGCCGAGCCCCCGGACACCGGAGCGGCCCGGACGACCGGGCCGCTGCGGCCGCCGCTCGGGGTCAGGAGCGCAGGGCGTGGACGACGGCGTGGCCGCGACCGCGGCTGATCATCCAGCGGTTGACCGGCAGGGTGACGACGAAGGCCAGGGCGAGCGCTCCGGCGAGAGAGACCCAGAACACCCAGGACGTCACGCCGGCCTCCATGGCGCCGGGGACGCTCAGCACGGCGGCGTTGTCCACGACCTCCATCACCGCGATCGACAGGGTGTCGGCCGCGAGGGCGATCCTCAGCGCGGCGCGCAGGCCGACGCCGGCGCGCAGCACGCCGCGCAGGGTCAGGGCGTAGCCGAAGGTGAAGGCCAGCGCGACGGCGAGCACGATCGTCGGCAGCGCCGACCAGCCGAGGCTCGTGCCGATGACCATGCCGAGCACCTCGCCGATCGCGCAGCCGGTGAGGCAGTGCAGGGTCGCCTGGGCCGCCATCGCCCACGACGTCGGGGCGACGGTGCGGTGGCCGTCGTGGTGACCTGCATGGCCTGAGCGGCCTGCGGCGCCGTGGTCGGCGTGCGGGACGGCCTGGTGACGGGTGTGCGTCTCGGAACCGCTCATGCGGTGCACCTCCTCGGCGACCAGCTATACCCCTAGGGGGTATAGCCTAAACTCCCTGGCAGCGGAGGAGCGGCTGGGGGCCCGTCAGCGGGGTCGGCGGCGCGGCTGGCCCTGGGCCTCGGCCACGAGCTCGGCCGCGATCTCGTTGACCTTGCGGTGCGTGCGCTGCGACTGCGCCGCCAGGACGGCGAAGGCCTCCTCCGCGGTGCACCCGGTGCGCGCCACGATGATGCCCTTGGCCTGCTCGATGTCGGCGCGGGTGGACATCGCCGCGCGCATCTGGTCGGCCAGCTGCGCCGTGGAGGAGAGCAGGGCGGCGTTCGCCACGGCCACCGCGGCGTAGCTGGCGAAGATCTCGGCCACCTCCAGGGACTCCTCGTCCAGGCTGCGGCCGCCGGTGCTGTAGAGGTTCAGGCCGCCGAGCAGGCGCGTGGGCACGGGCATGCCCACCGACGCCGCGCTCGTGACCCCGGCCCGGCGCGCCACCGCGACGAAGTCGGGGTAGCGGTCCTCGGAGGCCAGGTCGGGCATCCCGATCGCCTGGCCTCCCAGCGCGGCGTCCATGCAGGGGCCGAACCCCTGGGCGTACTGGCGCTCGTCGAGGCTGACGGCCAGGTCACCGGTGAAGGCCACGCTGCGGGCCTCCTCGCCCTCGACGAGGGTCACCGACACCTCGTCGACGCCGGGGATCGTGACGGCGGCCAGGTCGGCGACGCGGGCGAGGACCTGGCTCAGCGGGGTGTCCCACAGCGGGATGCGCCCCAGCTCGGCGAGCGCCTGCTGGAGGTCCATGGGCGGGCCGGGCGCGGAGCCGGCGGGGTCACCGGCTCCCTCGGCGGCGCTCGGGTCGGGGGTGGTGTCCGTCATGCCGCTGCGCTCCGGGCAGCGGCACGACGAGGGAGGTCCAGGGGCACGGAGGTTCCCGCCTTGTCAGGACCGGACCGCTGCGCGGCGCCCGGTGCGGCGGGCTGTCGGCTCAACCCCGGCTGACCTACCCCGGAACGCCCCCGAGGATGCGTCCGCCGCTGGGCGGGATCGAGCCGCGTGCGGTGCGGGACGGCGGTGCGGGACGGCGGTGGGTCAGTGGCTCGTCGTGCCCCGCCGGGACTCCAGCTCCGGGGCCACGAGGCGCTCCGCGACGAGGCTGGTGGCGAGGGAGTAGACGGCCTTGTGCGCGGCGTCCCAGGCCTGCTCGCGCACCGGCCACGTGCGCGGCGGTGCCCCGGCGCCCGTGGCGTTCTCCACCGTCTGGTCGAACGCCAGCCGGACGACGGCGTGCGCCGCGTGCGCCCTCGGGCCGCGCAGGCCCACGGCCGCCCACACCCCGCGCAACGCGCCGAGCACGGCGCCGGTGCCCCAGTGCATGGCGTGGTTCCACGCCAGGGACCGGTACCGGTCGTCCGGGTGGCCGCCCAGCGCCGTGCGCAGCGCCCGCGCGGGCACGTAGGAGTTCGGCCGGTGGGTCAGGGCCTGCTCGGCCTTCTCCCCGACCGTCATGACCGCGACACCGGCCAGCCCGGCCACGACCCCTCGACCGGCCGCGCGCAGCAGCACCGCCGGCCGCCCTCGTCCCTCGCTCACGTCCGTCGCTCTACCCCGCGGTGCCACGGTCCATCCCCGGGTCTCGAGCGGTGGAGTGGGTAGGAGGGGAGCGCGTGCACGCACGCACCCAGGAGACGGACGAGGATCACGAGGGGGCAGCGATGAGCAGCGACGCCGAGACCGGGGACGTCACGGGGACGAAGGACAAGGACTACAACCTCATCTGGTTCACCGAGGCGTGCCTGAGCAACGCGCTGCGCCTGGAGACGTACGTCCAGGACGCCGAGCGCGACGGCGACACCGAGCTCGCGGAGTTCTTCCGCCGCGCCCAGGGCGAGAGCCGCAAGGGCGCCGAGCAGGGCAAGCAGCTGCTGGCCAGCCGGCTCGGCGGTTGAGCGCCGGACGGGCCCGCGCGGGCCGTCCGCGGCGCGTGCGCTTGACCCTGACGCGGTGTCAGGCCCGAGGGTGGGCCCGTGGTGAGCATCGGAGAGTTCGCGCGGCTGGGCGGGGTGTCGGTGCGCATGCTGCGCCACTACGACGCCGTGGGCCTGCTGCCCCCGCACGCGGTGGACCCGGCCAGCAGCTACCGCTCCTACGCGGTCGAGCAGCTGCGGCGGCTGCACCGGATCACGGCCCTGACGTCCCTGGGCCTCACCCTGGCGCAGGTGCAGGCGATCGTCGACGACGAGGTGCCGCCGCCCGACCTGCGCGGCGTGCTCGCGCTGCGGCGCGACGAGCTGCGGGCGCGGATCGCGGCGGACACGGCGCGGCTGCACAGCGTCGAGGCGAGGCTGCGGGCGCTCGAGGCGGGGGCGGTGAGCACCCACGACACCGCGGCGCCCCGGTTCACCCTCAGGTCCCTCGAGCCGGTGCGCCTGGCGCAGCTGACCGCCGCCGTCCCCTCCTCCGCGCTCGCCGGCTCCGGCCCGGTCGACCGCCTGTTCGCCGAGCTGGACCAGCGGCTGCAGGAGGCCGGGGTGGAGCCCGCCGGGCCGCGGGTGGTGCACCACGGCCGGCTCGGCAAGGGCGTGGTCGAGGTGCACGCCGGGGTGGTGGTGGCCGAGGAGGCGGCCCTGCCCGCCGGCGTCGAGGAGGCTCGGCTGCCGGGGATCGCGACCGCCGCGTGCCTGGTGGTGACCGGCGCGGTGGAGGACGCGGACGCCGACGCGCGCACCCTGGCGTGGTGGATGCACGACAACGGCTACCGGTACTCCGTCGACGAGCCGGCCCGCGAGGTCTACCTGGAGCACCGCCCCGAGGACCCGGCGCGGACCGTGGTCGAGCTGCAGATGGGCATCTCGCCGGTTCCCTGACCCGCTGACGCCCCGCCGACCGCGCCGGGTGGGCGTGCCGCTGCACGTGGACTACGAGCTCGCCGACCTCGGCCGCAGCGCGGCGGACCCGCTGCGGTACCTGCGCACGTGGGTCGAGGAGAACCTCGACCGCATCCCGCCGGGCTGGCCGAGGTCGGGGGTCATCGCGTGGGCGGCGTCCCCGAGCAGCACCAGCCGGCCCCGGACGCAGGTGCCCGGGTGCGGGTGCAGGTGGTGCACGTCGTGGCGCAGCACACCGGTCGGCTCCGTGGCGGCGAGGACCCGCTCGACCGGCTCGTGCCAGCCGGTGAAGCGGCGCAGCACCTCGGCGTGCTCACCGCCGTGCTCGCCACCGGGGGCCCGCCCGCCGGGAGCGGTGGTCGCGGTCGCGAACCAGTAGGTGCGGCCGTCGACCAGCGGGACGACGCCGAAGCGCTGCCCGCGACCCCAGCTCTCGGTCGCCGCGTCCGGGACGGGCGGCCGGCGGTCGGGCCCACCGGGGCTCGTGACGCCGCGCCAGGCGGTGTGGCCGGCGTAGCGGACCCGGGGGCGAGCCCCGGTGACGAGGTGGCGGGTGGCGCTGGCCACCCCGTCGGCGAGCACCGCCAGGTCCGCGTGCGCGGTGCCGCCGTCGCGCTCCGCCACGCCCACTCCTCCCAGCGCCAGGGCCTCCACCCCGAGGCGCGTTCCTCGACGGCGTGATCATGGCTGAGGTGCAGTGCGATCACGGCCCGAACAGCACCTGGCCCATGATCGCCGACGCTCCGGCCATGATCACCGACGCTCCGGCCGTGATCACCGGCGGAGTCGGATGCCGCGGCGGTTCTGCGCGGCGGCTCGGACGGTCGCCACAACGCCCCCTGGGCTCACCCGCTCGTGGGGCGCCTCGCCGAAGTGGTCGCGCCAGGGCGTCTCGGGAGCAGCTTCCGGTGGCTGCTGGCGTCGGCCTGGACGACGAACGCCGGTGACGGCATCGCGCTCGCCGCCGGTCCGCTGCTCGTCGCCTCGCTCACCCGGGACGCCGCCCTCGTCGCGCTGGCGGCGACGGTGCAGTGGCTGCCGCCCCTGCTCTTCGGGCTGGTGGCCGGAGCGCTGACGGACCGCCTGGACCGGCGCCTGATCGTGGTGGGGGTCGACCTCGCGCGCGCCGCCGTCCTCGCGGCGCTGACGACCGCGGTCGTGACCGAGGACGCGTCGATCGCCGTGGTCCTCGCAGTCCTGTTCGTGCTCAGCACCGCCGAGGTGTTCGCGGACAACAGCTCCCAGGCCCTCCTGCCGGTGCTCGTCGCCCGCGAGGACCTCGCGGTGGCCAACGCCCGCCTGCAGGCCGGCTTCCTCACCCTCGACCAGCTCGCCGGCCCGCCCTGGGCGCCGCGCTGTTCGCCGCCGGCGCCGCCTGGGCCTTCGGGGCGCAGGCCGTCCTCGTCCTGCTCGGCGTGGTGCTGGTCGCGCGCGTCGTCCTGCCACCGCGCGCCGGCGACCGCGAGCGCGCGACCCGCCTGCGGCAGGACGTCGCGGAGGGCTTCCGCTGGGTGCTGCAGCACGCGGCGGTGCGCACCCTCGTGCTGACCATCTTCACGTTCAACACCACCTACGGGGCCGCGTGGTCGGTGCTCGTCCTGTACGCCACCCGCCGCCTCGGTCTGGGGGAGGTCGGCTTCGGCCTGGTGACCACCGCCATCGCCGTCGGGGGCCTGGTCGGGACGGCGAGCTACGGCTGGATCACCCGGCGGGTCAGCCTCGGCGACCTGATGCGCGTCGGCCTGGTGATCGAGACCCTCACGCACGGAGCGCTCGCCCTGACGACGAGCCCGTGGGTGGCGATGCCGGTCTTCGTCGTCTTCGGCGCCCACGCCTTCGTGTGGGGGACGACGTCGGTCACCGTGCGCCAGCGCGCCGTGCCGCTGGCGCTGCAGGGGCGCATGGGCAGCGTCCACCTCGTCGGCGTGTACGGCGGGCTGGTGCTCGGCTCCGCGCTCGGGGGCGCGCTCGCCCAGCGGGCGGGGGTGACGGCCCCGTTCTGGTTCGCCTTCGCCGGCTCGGCGGTCTTCGTCGTCCTCATCTGGCGCCAGCTGGGGCACGTCGCCCACGCGGACGAGCGGCCTGAGCGCTCACGCCGCCGAGGCCGCGCGCTGATCACCCAGCCGGTGAGCGTGCCCGCGGCCTCGGCGCGGTCGGCCGCTCCTCGGTCGAGATCACCCTGGCCGGGAGCTGACGCCGCGGGCAGGATGGCGTCGTGGCGCAGCAGCGGGACGACGCCGTCGCGCGCGAGGTGCAGGAGGCGCTGGACCCGGTCCTGGTGCTGCGCGGGTTCTCCCCGGGCCAGATGAGCGCGACGGGTGACGAGGTGCACGGCACCTGGTGCACCCCTACCGGGAGTTCGTCGAGCGCTGGCCGTCCCCGCCGCCCGCCGGGCAGCAGGAGGACGTCGGCCACGCCTGCGTGGACGTGGTCCTGCAGGCCCGCGCCGGGCAGGGCGCCTGGCAGCTGACCGAGGTGCTCCTGGAGGGTCAGCCGGTGGCCGACTGCCTGCGCGAGACCGGGGCCCCGGACGCGGCGGTGCGCGCCGACTCCCTGCCCGGCGCGCCGCTGACGCCTTCGCCGGCCGTCCTCCGCGACCTGCTCGACGACCTGCTGGCGCGCCGACCCGTGCCGGGCCTGCCGGCGTCACGGGCGCTGTCGGGGGCTGGGAAGGGCGTGCCGGAGCGGTGATCCCGCTGGCGCAGCTGCCCGTGCAGGGCGCGACCGTCCTCCTGCGCGAGGCCGTGGCGGACGACGTGCCCGCGATCGTGGCGCTCCTGGCCGCCGACCAGCTCGGCGCCACCCGCGACGGGGCCGCCGACGAGGCGGAGCTGCAGCCCTACCTGCGCGCCTTCGAGGCCGTCGACGCGGACCCGGCCCACCTGCTGCTCGTCGCGGTCGACGGCCCTGACGGCGCCGACGTCGCCGACGTGCTCGCCACCCTGCAGCTGAGCTTCCTGCCCGGCCTGGCGCGCCGGGGCGCGCTGCGCGCGCAGATCGAGGCGGTGCGGGTGAGGGAGGACCGCCGCGGCGGAGGCCTGGGAGCGGCGGTGGTCGGGTGGGCCGTCGCCGAGGCCCGTCGTCGCGGCTGCGCCCTGGTGCAGCTGACCACCGACAGGTCGCGCACCGACGCCCACCGCTTCTACGAGCGGCTGGGGTTCGTCGCCTCGCACGAGGGCTTCAAGCTCCAGCTCTGAGGGACTCACCCTCGTCTCGCACTGCGAGACGGGTGTCTCACGTCTCGGGAGGCGCGTCCTAGGGTGGGGCCGTGGGCCGCAGCGGCAGTCCGCAGGAGCGGGGCGGTGGTCCGCGGGAGTGGGACGCCGCTGCCTACGACGCCCTGCCGCTGCCGCACGAGCGCTGGGGGCGCCAGCTCCTGGAGACCCTGCCCCTGTGCGGGGACGAGCGCGTCCTCGACGTGGGGGCCGGCACGGGACGGGACACCGAGGCGCTGCTGCAGCGCCTGCCGCGCGGGCACGTGATCGCCGTGGACGGTTCGGCGGCGATGCTGGACCGGCTGCGGCAGCGCCTCGCCGCGGTGGGCCCCGAGCGGCTGAGCGTCCTGCACGCGGACCTGCGCGAGCCGCTGGCGCTCGCCGCACCCGTCGACGCCGTCTTCTCCGTCGCGACGCTGCACTGGCTGCCGGAGCACGCGGCCCTCTTCACCTCGCTGGCCGCCGTCCTGCGCCCGGGCGGGCTGCTGCGAGCGGAGTGGGGCGGGGCGGGCGACCTCGCCGGCGTCGACGCCGCCCTGACCGCTCTGGACCTGCCGCCGGTGAGCGGCGCCCTGACCTTCGCCGGCGCCGACCGGAGCGCGCAGCGCCTCACCGCCGCCGGCTTCGTCGACGTCCGCGTCGACCTCGTTCCGGACCCGGTGCGCCTGCAGCCCGGAGCCCAGCTGGAGGCCTTCCTGGCCACCGTGGTCCTCGGCGCCGTCCTCGACCCCCTCCCGCAGGCCCAGCGCTCGGAGGTGGTGCGCGCGGTCGCCGCGCGGCTCCCCGAGCCCGTGGTCGACTACGTGCGGCTGCGGGCCGCCGCCCGCGCGCCCGGCTGAGGCCCGCACGGGTCAGGAGCGTTCGCCACGGCCTGCGGCGCGGCGGGGCACGGCCTCCTCAGACGCGCTGGTGCCGGAGCCGCTGGGCGTGGTGCGCCGCGCCCGCCCGGCGCGCCGGCGCGCGGCCTGGCGCCTGGGGCTGCTCGGCCTCGGTGCGGCCGTGCTGGTCTGGCAGGTCCTCCGCCCGCTCCCGCTGGGTGCCGTGCCGGACCAGCGCCTCGTCGCGGCCGCGGTGGTGGTGGCCCTGCTCGGGGTGCTCGCCGTGCTGCCGTGGCTGGTCGACGTCGTGGTCGCCCGGCTCGGCAGCGGCCCCCTGCCCTGGCAGCTGGCGGTGCGGCGCCTGCAGTCCGGCGGCGCCACCTCCGGGCGCGCGGCCAGCGGCGTCGCCGTCGCGGTCACCGGCCTCATCGCCCTGCAGGTCCTCTCCGCGGGGCTGGGCGCCGCGTACGCCTCGGCCACCGGCGCGGACCCCTCGCGCGCCGACGCCGCGGTGCAGTCCTCCGGGGTGCCCGGCGCGCTCGCCGCCGCCACCGCGGCGGCGCTGGCAGGAGCCCCCGGCGTCGAGGACGTGCGCGCGACGACGTGGGTCAGCGCCGCCGCCGACGACCCGGCGGTGGGCGCCCAGCTGGTCGTGGGGGACTGCGAGGCCCTCGCCGAGGTGGCCGACCTGCCCTCCTGCACCGACGGCGACGTCTTCACCACGGACGTCGCGGGCGACCTGCGCGGGCGCCCGCTCCAGCTCGGCGCGAGCGCGCCCGGGCTGTGGACCGTGCCGGCCGCGGCGGTCGCGGTCGCGTCGCGCCCCGACCCGGCGGGCGACGAGGTCAGCGGCGCCGTGCTGGCCACCCCGGCCGCCCTCGACGTGCGCGCGGTCGACGGCGCCGGCCTGCGGGCCTTCGTGCGCACCGACACCGGCGACCCGCAGGCCCTCGCGGGGCTGGTGCGCGCCGCGACCGGCAGCGACCCGCTGGCCGCGGTGCGGGTGCTCACCGCCACCGAGGTCTCCAGCCGGCTGACCGCCGTGCGCCGCGGCCTGCTCGCCGGTGCGGTGGTGGTGCTGCTGGCCGTCGGGCTCACCCTGCTGGTCTCCGCCTCGGAGCAGGTCAGGGAGCGGGCGGCGGTGCTCTCGGCGCTGGCCGCCGTCGGGATGCGCCGCTCCACCGCGGCCGCCTCGCTGCTCCTGGAGGCGGCGGTGCCCGTGCTGCTGGGCACCGGCCTCGCCCTCCTGGCCGGCTGCGGGCTCGGGGCGCTGCTCCTGGTCGTCGCCGGCCTCCCTCCGGTGTGGGTGCCGGGCGCGGCGGCGGCGACGGCCGGGGGCGCCGCCGCGGTGCTCCTGCTCGTGACGGCGCTGGCCCTGCCCGGCCTGCGTCGCGCCATGCGCCCGCTGGCGGCGCGCGTGGAGTGAGCGCCTACCGGCGCGCCACGGGGACGGCGACCTCGACGCCCACGACCTGCCCGTCCTCGAGCAGCCCGACCTGGCGCATGCCGGCCAGCTCCAGCTCCGCGCCGCGTCGCTCGGCCCGGACCAGCGGGGTGACGACGGCGGGGTGGACCGCGCCGTCCTCGTCGCCGTCCTCGCCGTCGACCGGGACGGTGAGCACCACGCCGGCGCAGGGCTGGGCCTCGGCGGTGCGCTCCTGCGCGTGCCACTGCTGGGCCCCGCCCTCCAGCAGCGCCGCCGCGAGCGCCACGGCCTCGTCCTGGCGCGCGCGCTCGGCGGCGATCCGCGCCCGGTGCTCGGCGAGCACGACGCCGCCCTCCTGCCGACCGGTCAGGGCTCGTGCGGCACGGGCCAGGGGGACGTCCGCCGCCCGCAGGACCTTCAGCAGCAGGGCGTCCTGCAGCTGCTCCGCGCTGTAGCGCCGGTAGCGCGACCACGGGTCCACCGCCGCCGGCCGCAGCACCCCCGATCGTCGTAGAGCCTCAGCGCCTTGGCGCTCAGGCCGGTCAGCTGCGTGAACTCCCCGATGGTCATCACCGCGCCAGCGTGCAGCCTCCTCCTGGGGCGAGGTCCGGACCCGGCCCCTCGGCACCGGGGACCGTCCTGCTGGGCCTCGGTGCCGCGTCGCCCTCCGCGGTCCTGTTCAGCCGCGGCGGGCCCCGTGGCACCGACCACCGCGATCGTCCGCTGCCCGGCAGCGCCCGGTGCGCTCTGGATCTCGCTCATGCCCCTCCTCGGGTCGTCGTGCTGCGGCGCGGGGCGCCGCGGGGTCGTGCTCGGACCACCGCTCAGCACACGACCGGATGTGATCCTCCGGATGCGGCAGGGCGGCCCGACGCAGGACGGCGAGTCGGCCCCCGGGTCGTCGCCCCGCGCCGCTTGACGCGGCGGTATTGTGAGTGTTTACTCACTCACACTGCAGGCAACTGCTGGACCACGTCCTCGGAGGAGCAGCGATGTCCACGACCACCCCCCGCACGACCACCCCTCGCACGACCGGCCCTGCGGACACCGGCACCACCGCGACGGAGGTCGTCCTGCCGGGCGTCGTCGAGCCCGACGGCCTGCTCGTGCGCCACCGCCGCCTGCCCGCTCCCGCACCCGGCCGGGCCGTGGTCGCGGTGGAGGCCACCGGCGTCTCCTTCGCCGAGCAGCAGATGCGCCGCGGCAAGTACTACGACCAGCCGGCCTTCCCCTTCGTGCCCGGCTACGACCTCGTCGGCGCCGTCGCGGACGTCGGCCCGGGCGTCGACGCCGGCCTCCTCGGCCAGCGCGTGGCGGCCCTGACCAAGACCGGCGGATGGGCGAGCCACGTCGTCCTGGACGCCGCGGACCTCGTGCCCGTCCCGGACGGCGTCGCGCCGGCCGAGGCGGCCACCCTGGTGGTCAACGGCCTGACGGCCTGGCAGATGCTGCACCGCTCCGCCCGGGTCCGGCCGGGCCAGACGGTCCTCGTCCACGGCGCGAACGGCGGGGTCGGCACCACCCTGACCCAGCTGGCCCGCGCCGCCGGGGTCCGGGTGATCGGCACCGCCTCCCCGCGCCACCACGACGCCCTGCGCGCCCTGGGCGCCGAGCCGGTGGACCACCGGGCGGACGTCGCGGCCCGGGTGCGCGAGCTCGCCCCGGGCGGGGTGGACGCCGTCTTCGACCACGTCGGCGGGCCCGGCGTCGTCGACTCCTACCGGCTGCTCGCGCGCGGCGGCGCGCTGGTCGCCTACGGCACCGCCGCCACCCGCGACGTCGCCGGCTCCTCCCGGCTGCCGGTGCTGCTGCTCGTCGCCCGCCTCGCGTGGTGGAACGCCGCGCCGAACGGGCGCCGAGCCACCTTCTTCGACGTCTGGGCCGGTCGGCGGCGCCTCGGCGCCTTCCGGGCGCGGCTGCGCCAGGACCTCGGCCGGGTCCTCGAGCTCCTGGCGGCGGGCGTGCTCACGGCGCAGGTCGCCGCCCGCCTGCCCCTGGAGCGCGCGGGCGAGGCCCTGGCGCTGGCCGAGTCGGGCACGGTCGTCGGCAAGGTCGTGCTCGTCCCCGCCCCGCCGGCGTGACGGGCGCCGTCCCGCGACCGGGCGGGCGCCGGCCGGTCACGGGACGGGCGGACCACCCGCGCGGTGTCCGGACGGCGCGGTCCCGGCCGGGGCGAGCGCGCCCGCCTCGGCGGCGGTCGCGAGGAGGGGCCGGACGCGGCCGCCGACGAGGAGGGCCTCGAGGGCGCGCTCGTCGAGCGGGGAGGACAGGTGGGTGCCCTGCCCCAGCTCGCACCCCAGCTCGGTCAGGTGCGCCAGCTGCGCGGGCGTCTCGATGCCCTCCGCGACCGTGCTCAGCCCCAGCGCGCGACCCATCGCCAGGATCGCGCAGGTGAGCGCGGCGGGGTCGCGGCCCGGGCCGCCCGCTCCCAGCTGCTCGACGGCCGAGCGGTCCACCTTCAGCTCGTCGACCGGGTGGTGCAGCAGGTGGCTCAGGGCGCTGCGACCCGTGCCGAAGTCGTCCACCGAGATCCGCACCCCGAGGTCGCGGATCTCGCGCAGCCGCGCGTGGACGCCGGCGACCTCGCTGACCAGGACGTCCTCGGGAACGTCCACCGTGAGCGTCCCGGGCGCCAGCCCGGAGGCCTCCAGCGCGGTCGCGACGACCGAGGCCGCGCCCGGGTCCTCGAGCTGGCGCACGGAGAGGTTCACCGACAGCCGCAGCGGCTCCTCGCGGGGGTGCAGCCGCTGCCAGGAGGCCACCCGCCGGCACGCCTCCAGCAGCGCCCACGCGCCGATCGGCTGAATCAGCCGGGCGGCCTCGGCGACGGGGACCAGCTCCGCCGCGAGGACGATCCCGCGCACCGGGTGCTCCCAGCGCAGCAGCGCCTCGACGCCGACCAGGCGGCCGCTGCGCAGCGCGACGATCGGCTGGTAGTGCAGGTGCAGCTGGCGGCCCTCGAGGGCACCGGCCAGGTCGGCCGCCAGGGACGCCCGGTCGGTCGCGCTGGCGTGCAGCTGCTCGCGGTAGACCTCCACCCGGTTCTTGCCCGTCGCCTTCGCCTGGTACATCGCGAGGTCGGCGCAGCGCTGCAGGTGCTCCGCCGCGGCCTGCGGCGCGCGGCGGCCCTCGGCGTCGCCCGCCGGCGGGCCGCCCAGCGCCACGCCGATGCTCGCGCCGGGGCGCACGGTCCCGGAGCTGAGCACGGCGGGGGTGGCGATGGCCACGAGCAGCCGTTCGGCGGTGGCCAGGACGAGCGCCTCGTCGAGGTCCCCGCCGCCGATCAGGACGGCGAACTCGTCCCCGCCCAGGCGCGCCACGGTGTCCTGGGGTCGCAGGCAGGCGAGCATCCGCTCGGCGACCTGGACCAGGAGCTCGTCCCCGGCGGCGTGGCCGTGCGTGTCGTTGACGGCCTTGAAGCCGTCGAGGTCCACGAGCATCAGCGCCGCGGTGCCGTCGCGCTGGGAGAGGGCCAGCTCGAGCCGGTCGGCGAACAGCACCCGGTTGGCCAGGCCCGTCAGGGGGTCGTGCAGCGCCTGGTGGCGCAGCTGGTCCGCCTGGGAGCTCAGCTGCTCCGCGAGGTCGACCCGCGCGGTCACGTCGTGGGCGTTGACGATCAGGCCGCGCACGCCGCGCGTGGCCAGCGCGTTCTGCACCGTCATCTCCACGTGGCGCAGGCGCCCGCGGCCGTCGAGGACGCGGCAGGTGACGGTCGTGACCCCCGCGTCGGTGCCCGCGGCGACGAGCGCCTCGATCGACGCGGCGACGCGCCCGCGGTCCTCGGGCACCACCCAGTCGAGCAGGCGCGGGGGCCGGCCCGCCAGCTCGGCGTGCGCGTCGTCGTCGCTCACGCCGCTCGCACCGCCGCCGGCGGGCGCGGCGGGCGGCCCGCCGGGCGCGGGCCCGAAGATCCGACCGAGCGCGGGGCTGGCGTACGTCACGGCCGTGTCCGCGTCGGTGACGAGGATGACGTCGCTGGAGCTGCGCACGAGCGCCTGGAAGCGCGACTCCTGGCCGGTCTCGTAGCGGTGCAGCGCGGTGGCCAGCAGGTGGAAGGCGCCGGTGACGCAGACGAGACCGGGCACGTCGCTGGCCACCTCGGCGAGCGCGACCTGCGTGCCGACGGCCAGGGCGGAGCCGACGAGGACGGCCACCTGCAGCGCGGCGCTGACGGCGAGGCCGCCCCAGCGGCCGTAGAGGGCGCGGTGGATCGCGCCGACGAAGATCAGGCCGTAGGAGGGCTCGATGCCCACGCCCCAGACGATCACGCAGGCGAGGGCGGCGGCCGAGACGACGTCCAGGAGCAGCGGCGCGGTGGCGGTGCGCATCCGGTACCAGGCGGCGGCCAGGAGCACGACCAGCGCTACCGGCACCGCCGGCGAGCGCTCGGTCTGCATCGCCCACGCCAGCAGGCAGGGGCCCGCCTGCGTGGCGTACAGGGCGGTGAAGACAGCGCGCACCTGCGGCAGCAGCCGGCGTCCCTGGATGCTCTGCCCCTTCCCGCGCGAGGCCCTCCGTCTCATGGTCTCACCATCGGCGGGCGCGGCGTCCGGCTGAACGCCTTCGCGTCGTCGATCCTCGTGCCCCGCACCCGGCGCCGGCGTCCGCCGGGCACGTCCCCCGTCCGGGTGCAGGCAGGATGCAGCACGGGAGAGGGTGAGCGGCGTCTGGGAGGAGAGCACTCCGGACCGGCGCAGCCCGCGCGGTCCACGACCTGGAAGGGGCGCCATGCACCGTCGTCCGGTCCTCGCGGCCGTGATCGCCGCCAGCGCTGCGCTGTGCGCCGGGTGCGCCGGGGGCGCCGCCTCCGGCGCGCAGCCGGGGGCCTCGTCGGCGTCGTCGACCTCCGCCGCCGCCGCGCCCTCGGCGTCCCCGGCGCCACCGGGCTCGACCGCCGCGCCGACCGCGCCGACCGCGGCGGCGGACGGCACGGCGGCCCCGCCCGCCCCGGTCGGGCCCGACTGCGACGCCTACACCGGCTCCGGCGACCCGTCCGCTCCCGGTCCCCTCGAGCGCGCGGCCCAGGAGCCGGTGCTCGACGTGATGGCCCGCGACCCGCGCCTGAGCGGGTTCACCACCGCCCTCACCGGCGGGGTGCACCCGCAGGTCGACCTCACCCAAGAGCTCCAGGAGGGCCGGTTCACCGTCTTCGCCCCGGTGCAGGGGAGCGTCTTCTCCAGCCCCGAGTGGCTGGAGGAGGTCCGCGACGACCCGGAGGCGCTGCGCTTCCACCTGGACTACCACCTCGTCCCCGGCCAGCAGCTGGCCCCGGAGGAGCTCGTCGGCGCCGCGCTGCCGACGCTGCAGGGGTGGGACCTGCCCGTCTTCGGGACCCCCGAGGAGCTGCGGGTCAGCGAGGACTCCGTCGGGGTCGTCTGCGGGATCGCCACCGCGAACGCGCGCCTGTACCTGGTCGAGACCTCGGTGCACCCCGCCGGCGACTACACGGTCCCCCGAGGGTGACGACCCCGGTGCACCAGCGGTCTTCCGGAGCGGCCCCGGCCGGGATCGGCGACGGCGAGGACCTCGAGGTCGGCGAGGAGGGCTTCGACGCCTTCGCGCGCCGGCAGCTGCCGGGGCTGCTGCGCTACGCGACCGCCCTGACCGGTGACCCCCACACGGCGGCCGACGTGGTGCAGGACGTCCTGGTGCGCGCCTGCGCCCGCTGGGAGCGGGTGCGGCGCACCGACCGCCCCGACCTCTACGTGAAGAAGATGATCACCAACGAGCACCTGTCCTGGCGGCGCCGGTGGCACACCCGCTCCGTCGTGCCCGTCGAGGACACCGCTCTGCACGCGCGCACGCCCCCGGCCGGTGACGCCTCCGCGGACCTCGCCGACCGCGACGACCTGCGCCGACGGCTGGCGACCCTTCCCCGCAGCCAGCGCGCCGTCCTGGTCCTGCGCTTCTACGAGGACCTCGACGACCCCGAGATCGCGCAGGTGCTGGGCATCGCCCCGGGCACCGTGCGCTCCAACGCCTCGCGCGCCCTGGCCGCCCTGCGGCGGGACGCCCCCGGGAGGGACTCATGATCACCGAGGACGAGCTGCGCCGGGCGCTGCAGGCCGACGCCGACCGCGCCGCGGACCCCGACGCCGTCCTGGCCCGGGTCCACGTCGGCGTCCGCCGCCGGCGGGCGCGCACCAGGGCGGCCACCGCGGCCGCTGCCGCCCTGACCGTCACCGGCATCGCGGTCGGGGTGCCGGCTCTGGGCCGCCTGTCCGCGCCGGTGGCACCGACGCCGGTCGCGCAGGCACCGGTCGAGCAGGCGCCGGTCGAGCAGGAGCCGACGGCCGCGGCGCCGGAGCTGTCCGCGCTGTCCTTCGCCCGCACGCCGCAGCAGGCGCGGCAGGCGTTCGCCGACGCCGGCTACGGCGAGGCGGACGCCCGGGAGCTGGCCGCCGTGTGGCAGTGGCTGGACGCCGACGCCGTCACCGTCGTGGCGGGCCTGCGGCTGCTCGACGGGCAGGACCTGCCGCTGCGGCCGGGGCAGACCAGGGCTGACGCCGCCGGGCCCCGCCAGCCGCTCTCGGAGGTGCTGCAGGCCTACGGCGCGGCCGGGTACGACGAGGCCGACGCCACCGCGCTGGCGGCCCGCTGGGACGAGCCGGTGACCACGGTGATGATCTTCGTCGGCGAGGTGCTCCTCCAGGAGGACCCGCCAGCGGCCTCGGGCGCCCCCCGCTGACCCCCGTCCCCCCGCCCGCCGCAGGTCCGTGGAGGCCCGTGTGAGCGCTCGCGTCCACTTCGTCGCCCTCCGCACCGGCGGCCTCGTGCTGCCGAACCTCGCGGGGTGGTCCGCAGCCGGCCTCGGCCCCAGCGGTGACGCGAACATCGGCCTCGGGCTGCTGGTGCTCGGCGTCCGGCTGCTCGTCGGGGTGGGATGGGCGGCGCGGGACGGCGCCAGGGCCGCGCGCCGCGGCGCGGCGCTGATGCCCCTGGTCGCGTCGTGGGCGGTGGCCGTCGTCCTCGCCGCCGTGCTCGGCGCGGTGTGGATCCGCGTCGGGGGAGCGCTCCTCGGCGGCGGCTTCTTCCCCGGGGTGCTGCTCAGCGACCTCGCGGGCCTGGTGCCCTTCGAGGGCGTGCTGCTCGGGGTCCTGGTGGTCCTCGCCCTCCTCGGAGCGCACGCCGCCGCTCGGCCGGCGCGCCCGCAGGGCGCCGCGGCGCGGCGGTAGCGCCCGTCGGAGGTCATCCCGCAGGGGGAGGCGGCGGCCCGGGGACGGTCCCCTGGCACGACGCCGACGCCCCCGCCCGCGCGCTGCACTGGCGCCGTGAGCACCCTGCGAGCGGCGGGCGGCGCCGCTGCCGCCGACCCCGGCCCTCCCGCGCACCCGGCGACGGACCCGGCGGACCCGGGCGGACGGCTGGTGGTCCTGGACGTCCTGCGCGGGGTGGCCCTGTGCGGGATCGTCTGGCTGAACGTCCCCGGCCTGACCGGCTTCACCCGCGGCGCGCAGGGGTTCCGGGACCTCGCGCCGTGGCTGGAGCCGCTCGCGCGCGGGCGCTTCATCGGCCTGTTCGCGCTCCTGTTCGGGGTCAGCGCCGCGCTGGTCCTGCGCGGCGCCGCCCGGCGCGGTGCGCGCCCGCGCGCGGTGCTGGCGCGCCGGATGGCCTTCCTGCTGGGCCTCGGGCTCCTGCACGGGCTGCTCTACCCCGCCGAGGTGCTGCGCAGCTACGCCCTCTACGGCCTGGTGCTGCTGCTGCCGCTGTCCTTCGTGCGCCCGCCCTGGGTGCCGCTGGCGCTGGGCGCGGCCGCGCTGGCAGCCGTCGAGCTGGCGGGCGGGGAACCGGGCGGCGCCTCCCTCGCGATGGTGCTGCTGGGCTACGGCGCGGCGCGCCTGGGCCTGCCCGAGCGCCTGGAGCGCCCCGCCCGCGGCGCCGTCCTGGTCGCGGCGCTGCTCCTGCCCGCGTACGCGGGCCTGCTGGTGGCCCAGCGGGTGGTGCAGAGCCCGATCGTCGACGGGGTGCAGGCCGCCTACACCTGGGCCGACCGCGCCGCCGGGGTCGTCGGGGCGGGAACCACCGGCCTCCTGGTGGCGCTGGCGCTGCGCACGCGGCTGCGTCGCGCGCTGCGGGCGGTGTTCGAGCCGCTGGGCCGGACGGCGCTGAGCAGCTACGTCGGGGCGACCCTGCTCGCGGTGCTGGCCCGGGCGGTCTCCGGCTCGGCCACGACCGCGACGACCGGTCCGGACCTGCTCGTCGCCGCCGGCATCATCGCCCTGCAGGTGCCGGCCAGCCGGTGGTGGCTGGCGCGCTTCCGCCACGGCCCGCTGGAGTGGGCGTGGCGCTGCGCCACCTGGTGGCGGGTCGTGCCCCTGCGCCGCGGCGCCGCCCCGCGCCGGGCCGGTGGCGAGCTGCCCGGCCGGCGGGACGACGCGCCGTCGCGCGACCGGGTCGGGACGTGACGCTGCGCGCGCCGGTCCGCCCTAGGGTGGCGCGGGTGCGGGGCAGGGACGTGGCGGAGCGGCTCCAGGCGACGCCGCTCCTCGTCGACGCCGCCCTGGCCGCCCTGGTGGCCCCGCCCCTGGCCTTCCTCTCCGCCGACCTCGTCGACGAGGTGTGGATCTTCCCGCTCGGGCTGGGGATGGTCGCGGCGCTCGCGCTGCGCCGGGTGCGGCCGGTGCTGAGCACCGCCGTGGTCGGCGCGCTCGCCCTCCTCCACGTCGTCGCCGGCCACCCGCTGCTCCTCGTCGACGTCGCGGTGCTGGTCGCGCTGTACTCCGTCACCGTCCACGGCCCCGCGTGGGCCCGGCGCCTGGGGCTCGCGGCGGGTCTGGCGGGCGCGGTGCTGCAGGGAGCGGCCGTGCTGGTGGAGTCCTGGCCCTTCCCGTACCAGACCACCGCCGAGAAGCTCGGCGGCGCCGCCACGATGGCGGTGGCCTGCGCCGTGGTGGTCACGGCCGTGTGGCTGGCGGGGCAGTGGCGGCGCACCCGCGTGGCCTACGTGGACTCCCTGGAGGACCGGGCCCGGCGCGCCGAGCGCGAGCGCGAGCAGCAGGCGGTGATCGCCGCCGCCGCCGAGCGCGCCCGGATCGCCCGTGACGTCCACGACGTGGTCACCCACTCCCTGTCGGTGATGATCGCCCAGGCCGACGGGGGCCGCTACGCCGCCGCGGCCTCCCCGGCGGCCGCGGTCGGCGCCCTGGAGACGGTCGCCGCGACCGGCCGGTCCGCGCTGGCGGACATGCAGCGCCTGCTCGCGGTGCTGCGCGCCGATCCCAGTCCCGGCACCGGCACCGGCACCAGCACCGGCGCCCGCGCCGCGCTGGCGCCGCAGCCCGACGTGGGGGCCGTGCCGGCGCTGGTGGCCGCGGTGCGCGCCAGCGGGCTGGCGGTCGACCTGCAGGAGACCGGGCCGCGGCGTCCGCTGACCCCGGCGGCGGGCCTGGCCGTGTACCGCGTGGTGCAGGAGGCCCTGACCAACGTGCTCAAGCACGCCGGCCCGGCCGCGCGCGCCCGGGTGGTGCTGGCGTGGTCGTCGTCCGCGCTGAGCGTGTGCGTCGAGGACGACGGGCGCGGGGCAGCGGCGGAGCCCTCGCGCTCCGGCCTCGGGCTGCTCGGCATGCGCGAGCGGCTGGCCGGGGCCGGGGGCAGCGTGCAGGCCCGCCCCCGCGCCGGCGGCGGCTTCGCCGTCACGGCCACGGTGCCCGTCGCGCAGGAGGCGCGATGAGCGCCCCGCCGCAGGACGGCCCCGTGCGCGTCGTCCTCGTCGACGACCAGCAGCTGCTGCGCGCCGGGTTCCGGATGGTCATCGACTCCCAGCCGGACCTGCGGGTCGTCGGCGAGGCGGGCGACGGGGCCGAGGCGGTGCGCCTGCTGGCCACCACCCGCGCCGACGTGGTGCTCATGGACGTGCGGATGCCGGTGATGGACGGCATCGAGGCCACCGCCCGGATCGTCGCGCAGGACGCGCGGCAGCAGGGCCCGGGTCTGCGGCCGCCGCTGCGCGTGGTGGTGCTGACCACCTTCGACCTCGACGAGTACGCCCTGCGGGCCATCCGCGCCGGCGCCAGCGGGTTCCTGCTGAAGAACGCCCCGCCGGAGGAGCTGCTCTCGGCGCTGCGCACCGTGCACGCCGGGGACGCCGTCATCGCGCCCAGCACCACCCGCCGGCTGCTGGAGCACCTGGCGCCGCTGCTGCCCGACGACCAGCGCGCCGCGCCCGACGTCCTGGCCGCGCTGACGGAGCGGGAGAAGGAGGTGCTCGTGCTCATGGCGCGCGGGCGCTCCAACACCGAGATCGCCGCGGACCTGTTCGTCGCCGAGGCCACCGTGAAGACCCACGTGGGCCGGGTGCTGGCCAAGCTGGGGGTGCGCGACCGCGTGCAGGCGGTCGTCCTGGCCTACGAGACCGGCCTGGTCCGCCCCGCGGGGTGACGCGGGAGCGCCGCCGCTCCTCCCGCGGGATGACCCCCGCCGGCGCGGATCACCGGCAGGACGGACGCGCCGGGCACCGGCGCACCGGTGCACTGGAGGGACGACACCCGGAGAGGACGACCACCGTGACCGACCAGACCACCGCCCCGACCCGCCCGACGTCCCCGACCCGCCGGGCCCGGCTCCTGGCGGCGTGCTGCGCCGGCGGCGCGCTGGCGCTGACCGCGAGCGGCTGCGGCGTGAGCGAGCTGATCACCGAGGAGAAGGCGCGGCACTTCGACACCGTCGCCGACGCCCCGACCTCCGGGGAGCTGGCCTTCGTCCTGCCCGACGTCGTGCCCGACGACGCCACGGACATCACGGTGCGGGTGAAGACGACCGCCCCGGACCTGAAGGCCTACGACTGGGTCAGCGCCAGCGGCGAGCTGCCGGCCGACTGCGCCCCCGCCGAGCCGCCGCAGGAGGTGGACGAGTTCTACGCCTCCGGGGACTGGCCCGCGGC
The DNA here is from genome assembly GCF_900101335.1 of Quadrisphaera sp. DSM 44207. Lineage (NCBI taxonomy): Bacteria > Bacillati > Actinomycetota > Actinomycetes > Kineosporiales > Kineosporiaceae > Quadrisphaera > Quadrisphaera sp. DSM 44207. The sequence goes on from NZ_FNKA01000003.1 coordinate 392,891, forward strand.
GGTCACCGAGCAGGCCGGCCAGCGGTGCGGCGTCCTGCACATCACCGAGCTGGACGGGCGCTCCTACGCCTGGATCGTCGGGTGACGTCCCAGCAGTAGCCCTTCCGGGGGAGCCGCGCCCGTCGGCGCGGTGCGGCTCCCCCGGGAAGGCCCCTCGGGCCTCCTGCTCCCAGTAGCCTCCAGCACCCGACGTCCAGCACCCCGCACCTAGACCCCGAGCAGCCTCGACGAGGAGGTCGCGTGTCCCGGACCACCCTGCAGGGCCTCCCGGTGCCCGCGCAGCGCGGGGAGTTCGGCCGCGACGCGCTCGTCGTCTGCGACAACCTCGTGCGCATCTACCAGACCGGCTCCGTGGAGGTCCAGGCCCTGCAGGGCCTGGACCTGCTGGTCTCCGCCGGCGAGGTGGTCGCGGTCGTGGGCGCCTCGGGGTCGGGGAAGTCGACGCTGCTCGCCGTCCTGTCGGGCGTCGACGCCCCGACGGCCGGCCGGGTGCGGGTCGGCCCCTGGGACCTCGCGGCGATGTCGGGCCGGCAGCGGGTGGAGTACCGGCGCAGCACGGTCGGGTTCGTCTGGCAGCAGACCGCCCGCAACCTCGTGCCGTACCTGACGTCCGCGCAGAACGCGGCCCTGCCCCTGGGCCTGGCCGGCCGCGGCCGGCGCGAGCGGCGCGCCCGCGCGGCGGAGGTGCTCGACCTCGTCGGCGTGGGCCACTGCGCCGGCCGCCGGCCGCGGGAGATGTCCGGCGGCGAGCAGCAGCGGGTCGCCGTCGCGGTGGCCCTCGCCAACGCCCCGCGCCTGCTGCTGGCCGACGAGCCCACCGGCGAGCTCGACACCGCCACCTCCCACGAGGTCTTCGACGCCCTGCGCACGGCGAGCTCGGAGCTCGGGACGACCGTCGTCGTCGTCACCCACGACCCCTCGGTCAGCGGGCAGGTCGAGCGCACCGTCGCGATCCGGGACGGGCGCACCAGCAGCGAGGTGCTGCGCCGCACCTACGAGGGCGAGGACGGCGCCCGCCGCGTCGTCGCCGAGGAGTACGCCGTGATGGACCGCGCCGGGCGGGTGCAGATCCCCCGCGAGCACCGCGAGGCGCTGGAGCTGACCCGGCGCGTGCGCCTGGCGCTGGAGGCCGACCACGTCGCCGTGCGACCGGACGCGCGACCGGACGCGCGGCCTGGGGAGGGCGCGTCCCGGTGACCGGCGCTCCGGCCCCGATGGTCGCCGTCCGGGGCCTCTCGCGCACCTACGGCAGCGGTCCCTCGGCGGTGCACGCCCTGCGGGACGTCTCCTTCGACGTGGCGCCGGGGAGCTGGTCGCGCTCGTGGGGCGCTCCGGCTCGGGCAAGACCACGCTGCTGAACGCCGTCGGCGGCCTGGACCGCCCGGACGCGGGGACCGTGGCGGTCGCGGGCCGGGAGGTCACCTCCCTCGACGAGGCCGGCCTGGTGCGCCTGCGCCGCGACGTCGTCGCGTTCGTCTTCCAGAGCTTCGGCCTGGTGCCGGTGCTGTCCGCGGCCGAGAACGTCGGCATCCCCCTGCGCCTGCGCCGCACCCCCGTCGCCGACCGCGAGCGCCGGGTCGCCCTGCTGCTCGAGCTCGTGGGGCTGGCCGACCACGCCGACCAGCGCCCCGACGAGCTCTCCGGCGGGCAGCAGCAGCGCGTGGCGATCGCCCGGGCGCTGGCCGCCTCCCCGCGCCTGCTCGTCGGCGACGAGCCGACCGGCCAGCTGGACAGCGAGACGGGCCTGGGGGTGATGGCGCTCATCCGCGGCGTCGTGGAGGCCGAGGGCATGACCGCGATCGTCTCCACCCACGACCCGGTGATGATCGCCCTGGCCGACCGCGCCGTCCGGATCGTCGACGGCCGGGTCGTCGACGGCCGGGTCGTCGACGGCCGGGTCGTCGATGCCTGACCGACCCGCGCGGCGGGGAGCGCACGCGGGTGAGGGGCCGGCGCGGGGCGCGCCCGCGGGCGCCGCCGCGACCTTCCTGCTGCGGCGGGCCCGGGAGCAGTGGTCCCTCCTCGCCGTCGTGCTGGCCGTCCTCGTCGCCGGCGCGGCGCTGGTCGGCACCTGCGCCCTGCTCCTCACGGTGGCCCAGCAGCAGGCGCTGTCCGCCGCGGTCGCCGCGCTCGAGCCCGAGGACGCCCGGGTCCGCGCCTCCTTCACCACCACCTCCCGCGACCCGGCGCTGGTGCCGCAGGCCGCGGCGTCCCTGCAGCGCGCGCTGCGGCCCCTGGAGCTGCGGACCTCGACCTGGTGGACCTCACCGGTGCGCTTCCTGCCCGACGCCGACGGCCAGCGGCGCCTGGCCTACCTGGAGGGCGGGGACGACCTGACCGAGCACGCCGTGCTCGTCGACGGCCGCTGGCCCTCCGCGCCGTCCGCCCCCTCCGCGCCGTCCGGACCCGCGACCGCTCCCGTCGTGGAGGTCGCGCTCCCGGCGGCCGCGGCCGACGCGCTCGGGCTGGAGCTCGGCAGCCGCACCACCCTGGGCCGGTACTACGACGACGGCACGCGCGCGGCCGCGGAGCGGGCCGCCGCGGCGTCCCAGGCACCGCTCGACGTGGTGGTCGTCGGCGTGTTCCGCCCCGTCCTGGACGACGACGCGTGGCGCCGCGACCCGCTGCGGGGGGCCGGGCGCGAAGAGCCCGAGCAGCACGGCGACGAGGACCGGGTCGACCGCCTCGTGCTGCACGGGCCGTTCGTCGTCGCCCCCGGCGTCCTCGCCAGCGGGGTCAGCGACGTGGCCCGCGTCGAGGTGCTCGCCCGTCCCGACCTCTCGCGGGTGCCCCGGCAGGTGCTGGACGGCGCCGCCGCCTTCCTCCGCCAGGCCGAGCGCGGCTGGGAGTCGGCGCTGGGGGAGCGGGCCACGCAGGTCAGCGTCCGCTCCGCCCTGCCCTCGGCGCTGTCGAGCGCGGCGGTCCAGCAGAGCGTCACCGGGCCCGGCGTCCTCGTCGTGGCGCTCCTGGGGACGGCCCTGGCGGCCACGGCGCTCGGCGTCGCCGGGCGCCTGGCCGCCGACCGGCGGGCGTCGGAGACGGCGCTGCTGGCCGCGCGCGGAGCCGGGCGCGGGCGCCTGGCGGTGCACGCGGTCATCGAGGCGCTCGTCCTCGCGGCGGTGGCGGCGGTGCTCGCCGTCCCGCTGGCCCTGCTGGCCCACCGCGGGCTGACCCGGCTGCCCGCGGCGGTCGCCGCGGGGCTGGACGGCCCCGTGAGCGCTCCTGCTGCGCTGGGCGCGGCCGTGGCGGCCGGTGCGCTGGGAACGGCGTGCGCGCTGGTCCTGCCGTCCCTGCCGTCCCTGCCGCGCCCCGGCCGCCCGGCGCGCGAGCGCACCCGCCTGCGCGGCTCCCTGGCGCGCTCGGGTGCCGACGTCGTGCTCGCGGCGGTCGCCGTCGCGGGGTGGTACCAGCTGCGCAGCCGACCCCCGACGACCGCGGCGGGCGCGGACCCGGTCCTCGTGGTGGCGCCCGTGCTGTGCGTGCTGGCCGGTGCCGCGCTGGTGCTGCGCGGCGTGGCCCGGGGCCGCCGCTGGGTCGAGCGCTCCGCCGGCCGCTCGCGGGGCGTCGTCGTCCCGCTGGCCGCCTGGGGGGTCGCGCGGCGTCCGCAGGCCGCCGGCGCCGCGTTCCTCCTGGTGCTGGCCGCGGCCACGGCGACGACGGCGGTCGCCTCCCGCGCCACGTGGGTCGCCTCCCAGGCCGACCAGGCCGACGCCCGGGTCGGCGCGGACCTCGTGGTGGACGGCGACGCCTCGCCGTCCCTCGCGCAGGCGCGCGCCCTGGCCGCGGCCACCGGCGGCTCCGTGGTCGCCGTGACCGACCAGCCCACCTCCCTGGGCACCCGCGTGGGCGTCGACGGGGACGACGAGGGCGCCCCGCGCCTGCTCGCGGTGGACACCACCCGCGCCGACCAGGTGCTGCGCGGGCGGCTGCCGGCAGGCGCCTCCTGGTCGCAGGTCACCGCCGGCCTCACCCCGCGCGAGCGCGTGGCGGCCGTGCCGCTGCCGCCGGGCGCCGACCGGGTCGAGCTCGTGGTCTCCGGCGCACCCGAGCGCTCCGCGGCCCTGCGCGTCGTCCCCTCGCTCGTCGTCGAGCACCCCTCCGGGGACCGGTCCGTGCTGACCGTCGGCGCGGTGCCGCTGGACGGCGGCCCGCACCCCAGCGAGGTGGTCCTCCCGGCGCCGCCGGAGGGCGCGGACGGCGGTGCGGACGGCGGTGCGGACGGCGGTGCGGACGGCGGTGCGGACGGGGGTGCGGACGGGGGTGGGCTGGGCGTCGTCGGCCTGGCGCTGCGCATCGACGCCGACCCGGACGCGGCCGGGGCGCCGGCGTTCCCGCTCACCCCGGTCGCCGTCACCGTGCAGCTGCCCGCCGGCCCCGCGGCCGCGTCGGCCGGGCCGGGCGCGTCGGTCGGGTCGGGCGCGTCGGTCGGGTCGGGCGGGGACGGGAGCGGGACCTGGAGCGCGTGCGTTCCGCCGTCCTCGGGCGAGGCGGCGCGGTCGGCCTCGGTGACCACGGCGGCGGACGGCGGCGCGACCTCCGTCACCGTGCGCGCCGAGCTGGACCTCCTCGCGCTCGAGGTCCGGGACGCCGCGCTCGTCGCCACGGCGTTCGCCCCGCCCGACGTCGTCCCGGTCGCCGTCGCGGCACCGGTGGCCGGCGGGCTGGGGCTGGAGGTGGGGGACCAGGCGCGCGTCGCGGTCGGGGACGACGGGACGCCCGTCCTCGTGCAGGTGGCCGCCGTCGCCCCCTACCTGCCGTCCGCGCCCACCGGTCGCGCGCTCCTGGCGGACTCCGACGCCCTCTCGCGCGCCGTGCTGGGGCAGGGCGTCCTCGGCTCCCTCACCGACGAGTGGTGGGTCGGCGACCCGCCCGACCCCGAGGCCGCCGCGGCGCGGGTGGAGGCCCGGGGCCTCGGCGAGGCGGTCACGCGCGCGGGCACGGCCGCCGCGCTGGCGACCGGGCCGCTGCGCGCGGGCCTGCAGGTCGCGTGGTGGCTGCTGGTGGCGGCCGCGGTGGTGCTGGCGCTGACCGGCACCGCGCTGCACACCGCCGCCGCCCTGGGCGCCCGCGCCGGAGAGGTGACCCGGCTGCAGGGCGCCGGCCTGTCGAGGCGGGCGCTCGTGGCCGTCCAGCTGCTCGAGCACCTCGTGCTGGCGGTCCTCGCCGTCGGCGGCGGCGCCGCGGTCGGGGGCCTGGTCTCCTGGGCGGTCGGCCCGCTGCTCGTCGTCTCCGACACCGGGGCGGCGCCCGTGCCCGCCGCGGTGCTGCGCTGGCCCTGGCCGGAGCAGGCCGCCGTGCTCGCCGTCCTCGTCCTCGGCTTCGCGCTGGTCGTCGCTCCCGTGTCGGCCGTCCTGGTGCGCCGGGCCGGCGCGGCGCACCTGCGGGTGGACGCCCCGTGACCCGCCCCGCGACCCGCCCCGTGACCCGCCCCGTGGTGCGCGGCGTCCACCTCGCCGGGGTGCCCGCCCGGGCCCGGGCGCACGCCGGACCGCTGCTGCTCGCCCTCCTCGTGGTCACCCTGACGGCCTTCCTCGCCGTCGTCACCCCGCGCCTGGTGGGACGCACCGCCGACCGGACCGTGCAGGCGGCGGTGCAGGACGCCGGTCCCGCGGCGGACCTGCTCGTCCGGGAGTTCCTCTCCGACCCCTCCGCGGTCCAGGTGGAGCTCGACACCACCACGGCGGCCCGGGTGGCCGAGCGCGCCACCGCGCTCCGCGACCTGGCAGGCTCCGAGCTGCCCGCCGGGGTGCTGGGCGAGCCCGTCGCGACGGTGACCGCGAGCGTCCTCGAGGTGGCGGTGCCGGGCGGGCCCGACGCCCTGATGCCGCTCGTCCACGTCTGGCGCGAGGGCGCCCCCGGCGTGCGGTGGCTGCAGGGGGGCCCTCCCGCGGCCACGGGGACCGCGCGCCAGGTCTCCTCCTCGCCGCAGACCGGGCCGTGGCCGGTGCAGGTCGCGCTGTCCGAGGACGTCGCCGCCGCCCTCGGCGTCCGGACCGGCGACCGCCTCGCCGTCCACGCCGCCGACGGCGTCCTCGAGAACGCCAGCGACGCGGACCCGGCCCTGCAGGTCGTCGTGAGCGGCGTCTTCGAGGCCGAGGACCCGCAGGACCGCGTCTGGTCCGGCGCTACCGGGCTGCTGGCCCCCCGGGTGAGCGGTGCCGGCGTGACCGAGCGCACCGAGGTCGCCGCCCTGCTGTCGGCCGAGTCCCTGCCCGTGGCCCGCCTGCTCGACACCTCGACGACCGCCACCACCAGCTACGCCTTCGCGGCCCGGGCCTCCGCACTCGAGGCGCGGGCCGCCGGCCGCGTCGGCCGGCGCGTCGCGCAGCTGGAGGCGGACCCCACCGAGCTGGCCGACCCCTCGGGCCTCCCCGAGGCGCGCAGCCGGCTGGACGACGTCCTCCTCGACACCGAGCGGCGGGTGGGCTCGGCCGCCGCCCAGGCCTCGGTGCTCCTCGCGGGCGTCGTGGCCGCCGCGGTCGCCGCCCTCGTCGTCGTCGCCGACCTGCTCACCCGCCGCCGGGCCCGGGAGCTGGCCACCTCCTGGGCCAGGGGAGCCTCCCTGGCGGGCACCGGCGCGGAGCTCGTCCTGGAGGCCGCCGTCGTCACCGCGCTCGGGGCGACGATCGCCCTGGGGCTCGCCGGTCTCCTCGTGCCCGGGCCCACGTCGCAGGGGTGGCTGCTGCCGGTGCTCGCCGTCGGCGCGCTCGCCGCCCCGATCCTCGGCGTCCGGGCCGCCGCCCGCGCCACCGGCGGACGGCGCGCGCCCGCCGACCGCTCGGAGCGGCACCGCACCGCCCGCGACACCGCGCTGCGGCGCCTCGCGCTCGAGGGAGCGGTCGTCCTCGCGGCCGTCGGAGCCCTCGTGGCCGTGCGCAGCCGCGGCGCCGCCGGCGCCGACGAGGGCGCCGCGCAGGACGCCGGGGCCGGTGGGCTCGACGTCCTCGTCGCGGCGGCGCCGGCGCTGGGAGCGCTGGTGGGGGCGCTCCTCCTGCTGCGCCTCCTGCGCCCCCTGGCGCGGTGGGTCCTGGCGCGGGCCACCGGGTCCCGCCGGGTCGTCCCGGTGCTGGCCGCCGCCCGCGCGCACGCCTCCGCCGGCGCCGGACCGCCCCTGGTCGCCGTCGTCCTCGCCACCAGCCTCGCCGCGCTGGCCGCCGCGCTGGCGGCCACGACCTCAGCCGGGCAGGTGGAGGGCTCGTGGGCCGCCGTCGGGGCCGACGTGACCGTGACCACCGAGCCCCGCGCCGACCTGCCGGCGGCGGCGGGCGCGGTCGCCGCCCGCGACGGCGTCCGGGCCGCGGTCGCCGCCCGCGTGGACGACGACGCGCAGATCACCGAGCGGTCCGCCGGTGGGCGCGTGCGCCTCGTGGTCACCGACCCGGCGGCCTTCGGTCGGCTGCTGGCCGCCACGCCGCTGCCGGACGCGCCCGACCTGGCGCGGCTCGCCGGCGGCACCGGCGGTGCGGGCGGTGCGGGCGGTGCCGTGCCGGCGCTGTTCAGCTCCGACCTGCTCGACGAGCTCGGCGCGAGCACCACCCTGGTGCGGGGCGAGGGCCCGGTCGACCTGCGGGCCGTGGGAACCGTGCCGGCCCTGGGCTCCTCGGCCGAGAGCACCGTCGTCGTCGACGCGGTCGCCCTCTCCGGGGCGCTGGGCGCGCCGGTCCTGCCGGACGTGCTGTGGGTCGCCGGCCCGGGCGCGGCGCAGGCCGTCGCCGCGGAGCCCGCGCTGCGCGGCACGAGCGTGGTGGAGCGCACCGACTGGCTCGCCGAGCGCCGCGCGCAGCCGCTGACCGCCGGCCTCGGGCACCTGGCCGCGGCGTCCGCGGGAGTCCTGGTGCTCCTCGCCGTCCTCGTCGTGGTCGTCGGCGCCGCGGCCACCGCACCCGGCCGGGCCACGGCCCTGGCCGCGCTGAGGACGCTCGGGGTGGACGGCGCCCAGGCCCGCCGGATCGCGCTCGGCGAGCTGCTGCCGCCGGTGCTCCTGGCCAGCGCCGTCGGGGTCGGGCTGGGCGCGCTGCTGGCCCGCGCCGTGACCGGGCCGCTGCAGCTGCGCCTGCTGACCGGCCAGCCGGAGGCCCCCGACCTCGTGCTGCCGTGGTGGACCGCGGCGCCCGCGGCCGCGGTCGTGCTCGCCGTCGTCGTGGTGGTCGTCGTGGAGTCCTCGGTGCGGCGGCGCGAGCGGCTCGGCCAGGTGCTGCGCGTCGGCTTGCAGTGACGGGCGGCTGCGGACCGGTCGTCCTCGCGTCGACGCGCTCGAGCGGACGACGTGACCCGTCCCCTGCCGGTCCGCGGCGCGCCGCGGCTACGGTGCGGCGGTGGTCACCCTCGCCGTGCCCTACCACCTCGACGAGCGCCTGCCCGCCCTGGAGGTGGGGGGCGTGCCGGTCGACCGCGAGGTCACCGCGCCGCTGCCCGAGGGCGGCCCGTGGCAGCGGATGGCGGTCCTCTACGAGCGGGTCGCCGAGGCGGTGGCGGCCGAGCTGAGCGCCGGGGACGGCGCGGCGCCCCTGCCCGTGGTGGTCTCCGGGGACTGCACCACCAGCCTCGGCGTCCTGGCCGGCCTGCAGCGGGCCGGGCGCGACCCCGGCGTGGTCTGGTTCGACGCCCACGCCGACTTCCACACCGAGGCGAGCACGACCTCCGGCTACCTCGGCGGCCTGCCCCTGGCCCTGGCGGTGGGCGTCGGCACGCCCACCCTGCCCACCATGCTCGGCCTGCGCCCGGTCCCCGAGCAGCGCGCGGTGCTCGTCGACGCCCGCGACACCGACCCCGGCGAGCACGACCTGCTCGAGCGCTCGGCCGTGGTGCGGTCGAGCGTCGCCGACCTCGACGCCTCCGCGCTGCCCGACGGCGACCTGTACCTGCACCTGGACCTCGACGTCGTCGACCCCGCCGACCCCGCCCAGGTGCCGGACCTGCTCTACCCCGCTCCGGGCGGGCCCGCCCTGGACGACGTGCTCGCCGCCGTCCGGCGCGTCCTCGCCAGCGGGCGGGTCGTGGCCGTCGGCGTGGCCGCCACCTGGCACCACGAGCGCGGCGCTGCGGCCGCGGGCGAGGACCTCGTGCGGCGGGTGGTGCAGGCGGCGCAGGCGGTGCGGCGGCCGGAGCCGCCGTCGCGTCCTCGTGGCTGAGGAGGACGCCGGCGACCTGGACACGAGCGACTGGGCTCTGCCGGTGCGGCGGGTGCAGCGGCGCCCCGGCGCCGTCGTCCACCGCGCGCAGTGGCCGGCGAGCGTGCCGGCGGTGGCGCACGTGCTCGACCGCGGGCTGGACCTCGGCCCGGCCACGGTGCTCGTCGGGGAGAACGGCGCCGGCAAGTCCACCCTGGTCGAGGCCCTGGCGATGCTCTTCGGCCTCGACGCCGAGGGCGGCACCCGCGACCACCGGCACACCACCCGGGCCAGCGAGTCGTCCCTGGCCGACGTGCTGCAGCTCAGCCGCGGGCCCGGGGCCTCCCGCCGCGGGTTCTTCCTGCGCGCGGAGACCGTGCACGGCTTCTCCACCTACCTGGAGTCCGTCGGCTCCGGGCCGAGCCTGCACGAGATGTCCCACGGGCAGTCCTTCCTGTCCGTGCTCCGGACCCGCTTCGCCGGCCCGGGCCTGTACCTGCTCGACGAGCCGGAGAGCGCCCTGTCGTTCGGCGGGTGCCTGGCGCTGGTGCGCGTCCTGCACGACCTGGCCGCCAGCGGCACGTCCCAGGTGGTGGTGGCCACCCACTCACCGCTCGTCGCGGCCCTGCCCGGCGCCCGCGTCCTGCACCTGGGCGACGACGGCGTGTCCGAGAGCGCGTGGGAGGACCTGCCCGTCGTCCAGCACTGGCGCTCCTTCCTCGACGACCCCCGGCGCTACCTGCGCCACCTGCTCGACGACAGCCTCGACGAGGGCCTCGACGAGGGCCTCGACGAGGGCCGCTGAGCCCGCCGCGCCACCGCACCGCGGGCCGTCCCGCCCTGGCGGACCCCGCCCGTCCTGGGGCAGGGTGGGAGCGGTGAGCCGCAGCGCGAACGAGAGCGACTTCCGAGTGGGTCTGGAGCCGCTGGACGCCGAGGTCGACGCCGACCTGGAGGTCACCGGCGAGGTGCCGACCTGGTTGACCGGCACGCTGGTGCGCAACGGCGCCGCCCGCTGGACCGCCCGCCCCGGCGGCCAGGGCCAGCGGCTGCGCCACTGGTTCGACGGCCTGGCGATGCTGCACCGCTTCGCCTTCCGCGGCGGCGGCGTGCGCTACAGCAACCGCTACCTGCGCTCGCGCGCCTACGAGCACGCCGTGGAGCACGGGCGGATCGGCTACACCGAGTTCGGCACGGTGCCGCGCCGCACGCCGCTGCAGCGGCTGCGCGAGCTGACCTCGCCGCCGGTGTTCGGCAACAACGCCAGCGTCAACGTGATGCGCCTGGGGGAGCGGTACGTGGCGCTGACGGAGTCCCCCGACGTGGTGCCCTTCGACCCCGTCACCCTGGCGACCGGCGAGCCGCTGTCCTACGCGGACGACGTGCCCGGCGTGGTGACCCCCGTCCACTTCCACGCCGACGCCGACCGCGGCGTGCTGGTCAACTACACCGTCGAGTACGGGCGCACCAGCGCCTACCACCTCTACGAGCTGCCCGACCCGGCGGCCGGCGCGCCGACCCGGCGCCTGGTGGCCACGGTGCCGGTGGACCGGCCGTCGTACATGCACACCTTCTCGGTGACCCAGCGCTACGTCGTGCTCGCGGAGTACCCGTACGTGGCCGACCCGCTGGCCCTGCTGCTGGGCCGGGCCCCGGTCGACGCCTACCGGTGGCGGCCCGAGCGCGGCACCCGCTTCACCGTGGTCGACCGCGCCAGCGGCGCCGTGGTCGCCCGCCCCGTCAGCGACGCGACCTTCTGCTGGCACCAGGTCGGCGCCACCGAGGACGGGGACGCCCTCCTCCTGGACCTGCCCGTCATGGAGGGCGGACGGGCGATGCGCCAGTTCCTGCTCTCCGAGCTGCAGGGGGACGGCGTGAGGGCACCGGCGGGGGAGCTGCGCCGCTTCCGCGTGCCGCTCGACGGCGGCCCGGTCACCCACCGGCTGCTGTCCGCGACGCCGATCGAGTTCCCCCGCACCGCCGACGAGCGCGTCGGCGCCGTGGTGCGCCGGGTCTACGGGGTCAGCAGCGCCGAGAGCCTGAGCACCTCCTTCGCCGACCGGCTGGTCGAGGTCGACGTCGAGACCGGCGCCGCCCGCTCGTGGTCGCAGCCGGGCTGCTGGCCCGGGGAGCCGGTGCACGTGGCCGATCCCGGCAGCCGCGGCCCGGACGCCGACGCGGTGCTCCTCTCCCTCGTCCTGGACGCCCGCGCGCGGCGCTCCTTCCTCCTGGTCCTCGACGCCGCGACCTTCACCGAGCGCGCCCGCGCGCAGGTGCCGCACGCGATCCCGCTCGGCTTCCACGGGCAGTACTTCCCCGAGCTGGGGTGAGCCCGGCCCGCACGGTGCGGCCCGCGGGGTGTGACGCGCCTCAGAGGGCGCCGATGACGGCGCCGGCGTTCGCGTAGGCCAGCACGAAGGCGACCGACACCAGCACCGCGACGAGGACCGCGGCGGCGCGCACCCGCGGACGGCGCAGCCGCGCGGCGAGGGCGACGGCGAGCAGGACGACGCCGGCGGCGATCGACGCCCACCAGTAGGGCGGGTAGGTCGTGGCCGCGACGTAGCGCAGGCCGTAGGCGCCCTCCCCGACGAGCACCCCGCTCATCCCGCCGGCGCCGAGCGCGGCCAGCAGGTCGCGGCGCCGGCGCAGCCAGTGACCCCCCAGTCCGAGCAGCGGGCCCACCGTCAGCGCGGCGGCGCCCCAGAAGAGCACCAGCCCGGAGCTGGACGGCAGCCCCCGCAGGGCGTTGGCCGCGACGTACCCGACGAGCAGCAGGGCCAGCACGGCGAACCCGCAGCAGGCGGCCCAGCGGGCCGAGGGGGCGAGCACCGCCACGCCGAAGGCGACCAGCGCCCACGACCCGGACGAGTTGGCCAGCGAGGCCACCTGGGGCGGCAGCCACCCCTGCGCGAAGGCGGTCAGCACGCCCAGCAGCAGCCCCGCCGCCGCTGCCGCGCAGAGCGCGGCCACCGGCCCTGCGCCGCCGCGCCGTGCGGTCACCGCACTCGTCCTCCGCCCGGCCGGTGCCACGAGGCGTCCACTCATGCCCCCGAGCATGGCGCAGGAGCAGGGGCGCCCCGCCCCACCACGCCGACGTCGGCGCCCGCTGGTCCCGCCTGATCGGGAAGGATCAGCGGCCGCCGCGGGTCGAGCGCGCGGCCAGGTGCCGGGCCTCGAGGACCAGCTGGCGCAGCTCACGGAGGTCGGCGGTGGCCAGCTGCACGCGGACCCAGCCGTGCCGCCCGACCCGGGGCGCCACGTCGTAGGTCTCGGGAGCGATGGCCACCAGCGCCGCCTGCGCCTCCCGGGTGGCCCTGATGGTGGCGGTGCCGGCGTCCTCGTCCATCCCGACGACGATGCGCTCGTGCAGCCGGAACGTCGGGTGCCCCCAGGTCCGGCGCTCGACGGTGCCGGGCAGTGCCAGCGCCAGCGCCCGCAGCTGCTCGGTGCTGACCCCCGACGCGCTCGTCACGGCTGCGGGCCGGGGCGGAAGGGCGCCGGGACGGGCTCCGGCTGGTCCAGCAGGCGCAGCCACGAGCCGTCCGGCTGTCGGCGCGCCACCTGGACGCGGACGCCCGTGCCGTCGGCCGCCGGCGTGGAGGTCAGGGCGACGTCCCCGCTGACGAGGGTCGGCAGCGGTGGCTCCAGCGCGAACCGCGGCGCGTGCGCCAGCACCTGCTCCCACAGGGCGCGGATCGCCTCGCGCCCCGCGGTCACCCGACCCGGGGGGTGGGCCATCACCGCGCCCTCCTCGTACAGCGCGGCGATCCCGGCCGCGTCACCGGCGTTGGCCCGCTCGACGACCAGGCGCGTCAGGTCTTCGGGAACGCGGGCGGTCTCCTGCTGCGACATCTCGACCTCCGGGGCGATGACTGTGATCGCTCGAGCGTGGAGCCGCCCTGACGAGAAGTCCAACACATGATCGTTCTGAGGAGTAGAATCCTCGGTCATGGAACTGCGGCAGCTGGAGTACCTCGGGGCGGTAGCCGAGGAGGCGAGCTTCACCCGCGCCGCAGCCCGGGTGCACGTGAGCCAGTCCGGCATCAGCGCCCAGGTCCGCCAGCTCGAGCGCCACCTGGGCGCTCAGCTCATCGACCGCTCCGGGCGCACCGCGACCCTGACCCCGGCCGGTGCTTCCGCGCTCGAGCACGCCCGCGCCGCGCTGGCCTCCGCCGCCGCCGTCCGCCGTGCGGTGGACGCCGTCACCGGCCTCGTCCGCGGCCGGCTGGTGGTCGGCATGGTCCGCGGGTGCACCGTCGCCCCGCTGTTCGCGGCCCTGGCCTCCTTCCACCGCGCCCATCCCGGCGTCGAGCTCGCGCTGGTCGAGGACGACTCCGACCAGCTCCTCGACCGGGTGCGCGCCGGCGCGGTCGACCTCGCCCTGGTCGGCACCCCGGACGTCCCGCCGGCGGGCCTGCACGCCCTGACCCTCCTCGCCGAACCCGTCGTGGCCGCCGTCCCGCTCGGCCACCCGCTGACCCGGCCGGCGCGCGCGACCCTCGCCGACCTGGCCGCCCACCCACTCGTCTGCCTGCCTCGGGGCACCGGCATCCGCACCGTCTTCGACCGGGCCTGCTCCGCCGCCGGGATCGAGCCGACCATCGCCCTGCAGGCCAGCTCTCCCGACGCCGTCGCCGACCTCGCGGCTCGCGGCCTCGGGGTCGCCGTCCTCAGCGAGTCCATGACCGCGGGCCGTGCAGACCGGCTCCGGCCCGTCCCGCTCACGGACCTGACCGACCTGGCAGCCCTCGCCCTCGCCTGGTCGAGCAGCGAGGACCCCGCCGTGGCAGCGCTGCTCGCGCACTGCCGGGACGCCTTCGGCCGTCCCTCCGACGCCCGGCTGCCGGCGACCCGCTGACCGGGGACCGCGACGGCGGGCAGGCGCACCGGAACGGGCTCCGTCAGCGGGACGCCGCGCGGACGAAGTCGGACTTGCCGCGGGTGTAGTCGTCGTAGTCCGGGGCGTCCGCGTGCGCGGCGGCGAGGTCGCGCTTGAGGCGCTCGTACGCGGCGCGCAGGTCCGGCTCGGCGCGCAGCCGGTCGCGGAAGGCCAGCGTGCGCCGTCCGAACGGGGACGCCGCCAGCCGCACGTGCAGGATCGCCGGCCGCGCCGGGTCGGCCGAGGTGAACAGCCGCTTGGCCCACACCTCCTCCGGCTCGACGTCGCCGGGGAAGGGGAGGTCGCGGGTCACGCCGGGGGAGTCGGGTCTGCTGCCCGGTGCCGGCACCCATCCCAGCGGGGCGAGCGCGGCGTCCAGGACGGCGGGCTCGGGCAGCACCGGCACCCGCACCTGCAGGTCCACCGACGCCTTGGCGGCCAGGCCCGGGACGGCGGTGGAGCCGATGTGGTCGAAGGCGCAGGCGTCCACGTCGTCGACCAGCGGCGCCAGGGCCTCGCGCAGGGCGGCCAGGCGCTCGGCGGCGAACCCCGCCCACCGGGGGTCGTGCGGCACCAGGACCGCCGGGCCGCTCGGCACCGGGCCCCGGGCGGTGGGCGTCACCTGCACCGCCGCCCGGGCGCGGCACCGGCGATGATCGGAACGGGACGGGGAGCGCTCGGCACGCTCCTCATCCTGCCCGTGCCCGCTCGTGCCCGAGTCGCCGGATCGAGGTGCCAGGTCTGTCCGAGGTCCCCGAGCCCGCGCCCTCCGCGCCGATGGCGTGGCGGACCAGGACCGCCGTCTTCCTGCTCGGTCTGGGCGCGCTGCTGAACCTGTACTCCACCCAGCCGCTGCTGCCGGAGCTGGCCCGCGACCTCGGCGTCCCGGCCACCCGCAGCGCCTGGACGATCAGCGCCACGGCCCTGGGCGTCGCGGTGGTGGCCCCGTTCGCGGGGGCGGTGTCGGACCGGCTGGGCCGCAAGCGCGTGATGCTCGCCGCGATCGCCGCGGCGGTCCTCGCCACGCTGGCGTGCGCGGCGGCGGGGAGCTTCGAGTCCCTGCTGGTGCTCCGCTTCGTGCAGGGCCTGCTGGTGCCGTTCGTCTTCGCCGTCGCCGTGGCCTACGTCGCCGAGGAGCACACCGGGCCCGTCGCCGCGGCCGGCAACGCCCTCTACGTCGCAGGCACCGCGTTCGGCGGGTTCTGCGGGCGGTTCCTGTCAGGAGCGGTCACCGCGCACCTCGGGTGGCGCTCCTCCTTCCTCGTGCTGGCCCTCGTGCTGGCGCTCACCCTGGCCGCGGTCGCGGCCTGGCTCCCGCGCGAGCGCGGCTTCGCCCGCTCGCGCTCGCTGCTGGCGGGCCTGCGCGGCGTCGGGCGGCACCTGCGGAACGCGTCCCTGCTGGGCACCTGCCTCGTCGGGGCGACGATCCTGTTCCTCCAGGTCGGGTCCCTGACCTACGCGGCGCTGCACCTGCAGGCCCCGCCCTTCGGCCTGGGCACCGCCGAGGTGGGGGCGGTGTTCGCCGTCCCGCTCGTCGCCGTCGTCGTCACCCCGCTCACCGGGCGCCTGATCGGCCGCGCCGGTCGGCTCGCGGTGTTCGCGGCGGCCAGCCTGGTGTCCGTGGCCGGCCTCGGCCTCACCCTGGTCCCGGCCACCCCGGCGGTGGTCGCCGGCCTGGCCGCGTCGTCGACCGGCGTGTTCTCCAGCCAGGCCTGCGCCACCGGGCACGCCGCCGCGGCCGCGGGGTCCTCCCGCTCCGGCGCGGTCGGGCTGTACCTGACGTGCTACTACGCCGGCGGCGGCGTCGGCGCCGTCGCACCGGCGCCCGTGTACGCCAGCGCGGGCTGGGGCGGGTGCGTCGTCCTGCTGGCGGCGGTGGCCGCCGCCAGCGTCGTCGTGGCGCTCCTGGCGTGGCCCGCCGGCGCGGGACGCCGCTGAGGTCAGCGCGCCATGGGGTGCCGGTGGTCGTCGCCGACCCCGAGGTCGTCGAGGGTGTAGCCGTCGCGGTAGGGCCCGATCGGGGCGCCGGGCGTGAAGCCCAGCCCGGTGCCGCGCCCGCGCTGCAGCAGAGCGCGGGCGCGGAGCGCGGTCGTCACCGCCGCGCGCGTCGCCGGGTCCGGCCTCGGCAGGCCGAGGGCGCTGCGGGCGGGCTCGTCGGTGAGCACGCCGACGAGCTGGCGGGCCAGGGGCCGCGCCGGCGCCGGGAGCCCGGCCACCAGCGCGGGCCAGCTGGCCGCCAGCAGGGCCTGGCCCTCCTCGGTGCGCCGCAGCCGCCGGCGCTCGTAGTCGTCGAAGGCGTCGGCGAACTCGGCGTAGGTCGCGGGGACGTCGACCACGCCCATCCTCGTGCCGAACTCCCGCCACCAGTCCACCGTGGCCTGCCGCTCGTCGTCGGTGAGCCGGCGCCGGGCGCAGCGCTCGATCACGCGGGTGCCGAGGACGGCGAAGGTGCCCAGCACCCAGGTGTAGTCGTCGTCGGCGATCCGCCAGCGGGAGTGCATCGCGGCCAGCCGGCGCACCACCTGATCGCCGGTGGGGGAGTCCAGGCCGGCGACGAACAGCTCGTACACGAACAGGCCCGTGTCGGTCGCCCGCTTCTCGGGCGCGTGCTGCACGTGCCCGGTGTGCGCGAGCAGCCCCGCGATCGACGGGGAGGCGTAGGTGCGCAGGTAGGCCAGGACGTGCCCCAGGCGGGCCTCGAACCCGAACCGGACGGTGACCAGGTCCTGGTAGACCGCTTCCGCCCGCGCCAGGTGGTCCGGGGCCAGCAGCCGCGGCAGCGCCTCGCCACCCCCGGGCACGTCCGGCGTGCTCCGTGCGCTCACCACGCCACCTCCGCGCCGAGGTCCTGCACGGACCCAGTGCAGCACGCGGGTGCGAGCGCTGCAGGACCCCGGGTCACGCGGTCGGGGCGGGTCAGGCGGTCGGGGCGGGTCAGGCGGTCGGGGCGGGTCAGGCGGTCGGGGCGGGTCAGGCGGTGGGGGCGGTCGCGTCCTCGGACCGGCGCGGGCGCGGCAGCAGCAGGGCCGGCGCCGGGTGCTCGGCGAGCAGGGCGGCCAGGCGGGCCCGGTCGGTCTCGCGGCGCTCGGCGTGCAGGGAGGCCAGCACCGCCTCGCTGCTGGTGGGCGGAGGCGTCTGGGCGGCGGGCTGCTCCACGGGGTCCTCCTGGACGTGACGGCGTGCGCGGGCGTGGCGGATCGGCGCGCCGGCCGCGTGCGGGCAGCACGCAGCCGCGCGAGCGCCGCGAGGGGGTCTCGGGGTGCGGGCTGATGGCTCGACCCGAGGAGCCCCAGCGTGCCACCGGTGGGTGCCTGCGCGGGCCGCAACGCGCCGATCCGCGGGGACGCCGCACGACCGCAGCCCCTCACTGCTCCCTGTGACAGATCCCTTACGCTGCGTGCGTCCGTTTCGTCCCGAAAGGGGATCCATGGGGCGCCACGCGCGAGGCCGCCACGTCCGCACCCGCACGCACCGGGCGGGCCCGCCCTCCTCCCAGCAGCCCGACCAGCTGCGCCGCCCCGGCCCGCACCGGGCGCTCGTCGTGGCCCTGGTCGCCACCGCGGGTGCCGGGCTGGTCCTGTCCGGGGCCGTGGAGCTGCCGAGCAGCGCTGACAGCACGGTGCCGCGGAGCGCGGCGCTGTCGACGGAGGCGGTGGCCGAGGCGGTCCCCGCGGCGACGCCCCGGGCCGCGAGGGCGTCTCGGGCCGCGACGGCCACGACGGCCACGGCGCGTCCGGAGGCCGCGACGACCGCGGCCGCCCTCCCGGCGCCCTCCTCGTCGTCCGACCCGTCCGGCGCGGCGGCGACCAGCGAGAGCGGCTCCGTCACGGCGGCCGACCCCTCGGCGCCCGCCTCGCTGCCGCCCGCTGCTGCGCAGGAGCCCCCGTCGCCGTCCTCGGCGGAGCCGCCGGCGCCGTCAGCCGCACCTGCGGCGCCGTCCGAGGGCGCACCTGAGCCGGCAGCTCAGCCGACCGCCCAGACGACTCCCGAGCCGACCCCCGAGGCGACCGCGGAGGCGACCGCGGCGGAGTCGACCACCGAGCCGGCCTCCGAGCCGACCGCCCAACCAGCCGCTGAGGCGACTCCTGAGGCGCCCCTCGAGACGGCCGCGGCGTCCACCGCGGAACCGACCCCGGCGCCTCCTCCCGAGCCGACCCCCGAGCCGGCCCCCGAGCCGACCACGGCGGAGCCGACCCCCGAGCCGACCCCTGAGCCGGCCACCGCGACGCCGTCGCGGACGCCTGCCGAGGCCGCCACCGCGACGCCGTCCGCGAGAGCGGGCACGCCGACCGGCAGCCGCAGGCACCCCCTCCGCCACCTGGCGTGATCATGGACTCGTCCGGGGTGCTCGCCGCGAGCACCCCGGACGAGTCCGTGATCACCGCGCGAGGGGCGCGAGCGCGTCGCCGCCCGGGCGCGGGGTAGGGGCGGCGCATGTCGATGATGGAGCCGTTCGTCCCCCACCCCGACCAGGGCGAGGTCACCGTCCCCGCCGCCGACCCGGGCCCGGGCGCCCCCGAGACGGCGCCGGGCACGGGGCCGGACGCCCTGGGCGAGGTCGAGCCGGGCGCGCGGGACGGCGAGGACGCCGCCGTCAGCGCCGAGGGCGCGGTCGAGGGCGCGGTCGGGGGGCTGCCGGAGAGCACGCCGTTCCGCACGCCCGACCCGGGCGAGCTGGGCCCGCGCACCGGCCGCTGAGGGCCGCGGGTCTCGATTGGGCAACGGATTCCCGAGGGCGGTTGCCGCGCTCGGGATGCGCGTCTGTACCGTCTGTGCTGGTCAGCGGCTCACCGCGGCCGGGCGCCGGTGCCCGGCCGACGACGGTGCGCAACACCGCGGCAACGTGGCGGTACCTACAGTGCCGTGTCCCGCTGCGCGGCGGGCCCTGGCTGCGCACGCGCGACCACGGCTGACCGTCGGACCCCGCGGGTGCAGCACCCACTCAGTGATGGAGGCAACATGCGGGTTGGAACCCGGAGGACGCGCGCCGTGATGGCCGTGGCCTCGATGACGCTGCTGCTCACCGCCTGCTCCGGTGGTGGCGGCGAGACCGGCACCGAGGGCGGTGGCGAGGGCGGCAGCGGCGGCGGCACCTTCAGCATGTACATCGGAGATCCCGAGAACCCGCTGGTGCCCGGCAACACCACCGAGTCCGAGGGTCACCAGGTCATCTCGTCCCTGTGGACCGGACTGGTGGAGTACACGGCCGAGGGTGAGGTGGAGTACACCGGCGTGGCCGAGTCCATCGAGTCCGAGGACAACACCACGTGGACCGTGACGCTGAAGGACGGCTGGACCTTCCACGACGGCACGCCCGTGACGGCGAGCTCCTTCGTCGACTCGTGGAACTACACGGCGTACAGCCCGAACGCCCAGAACGCGTCGTACTTCTTCTCCAACATCGCCGGTTACGACGAGCTGCAGGCGCCGACCGACGAGGCGGGCACCGTCACGGGCGAGCCCGCGGCCACCGAGATGAGCGGTCTGTCCGTCGTCGACGACCGCACGTTCACCGTCGCGCTGGCGTCTCCGTTCGCCCAGTTCCCCGTCACCGTCGGCTACAGCGCCTTCTACCCGCTGCCGGAGTCCTTCTTCACCGACCCAGAGGCCGCCGGTCGGCAGCCGGTCGGCAACGGCCCGTTCCGGGCCGACGAGGAGTTCGTCCCGGGGCAGGGGTTCACCGTGACCCGTTACGACGAGTACGCCGGGGAAGGGGCCGCGCAGGCCGACTCCGTGGAGTTCCGCGTCTACGCCGACCTGAACACCGCCTACACCGACGTGCAGGGGGGCAACCTCGACGTCCTCCCGGACGTGCCGCCGGACGCCCTGGCGACCGCCCAGGACGAGTTCGGGGACCGCTACCTCGAGGCGCCGTCGTCCGGGTTCGCCTACCTCGGCTTCCCGACCTACGACCCGCGCTACGCCGACAAGCGGGTGCGCCAGGCGCTGTCCATGGCCGTCGACCGCCAGGCGATCGCGGACGCGATCTTCGCCGGCGGGCGCGAGCCGGCCGACTCGGTCATCGCCCCCGTCGTCGACGGCTACCGCGAGGGCGCCTGCGAGTACTGCGTGCTGGACGTCGAGCGGGCCGACCAGCTGCTCGACGAGGCCGGCTTCGACCGCAGCCAGCCGGTCGAGCTGTGGTTCAACGCCGGCGCCGGCCACGACGCCTACATCGAGGCGGTGGGCAACCAGCTGCGGGAGAACCTCGGGCTGGAGTACACCCTGCGCGGTGAGCTCGAGTTCGCCGAGTACCTGCCGCTGGGCGACGAGAGGGGCTACACCGGCCCGTTCCGCCTCGGCTGGAGCATGGACTACCCGAGCCCGCAGAACTACCTCGAGCCGCTGTACTCCACGGCGGCGCTGCCGCCGGCGGGCTCGAACTCCACGTTCTACTCCAACCCGCAGTTCGACCAGCTGGTCCAGCAGGGCAACTCCGCGAGCAGCAACGAGGAGGCCATCGCGCTGTACCAGCAGGCGGAGGACGTGGTGCTGGAGGACATGCCGGTCATCCCGATGTTCTTCGAGCTCGAGCAGGCCATGCACTCGGAGAACGTCAGCGACGTGGTGATCGACGTCTTCGGCGACATCGACACCGCGGGCGTCACGGTGAACTGACGCGACCGCTTCACCGCACGTAACGCCGCCGGGGTGCCGTCCGCACTGGACGGCCCCCGGCGGACGTTCGTGGCGGGGCGTCTCGCACCACGAACACCGCGTCGTCGGCGCGTCACCGTCGACCACACAAGGAGGAGGGCCATGGGCCGCTACGTCGCGCGCCGCCTTCTGCTCACCATCCCCGTCATGCTCGGGGCCTCGTTCCTGATCTTCGCGATGGTCTACGCCCTGCCGGGCGATCCGATCCGCGCCCTGGCGGGGGACCGCCCGCTCGCGCCGGCCGTCGTGGCCCAGCTGCGCGAGGAGTTCAACCTCGACGACCCGCTCCTGGTGCAGTACGCCAAGTACCTCGGCGGGCTCCTGCAGGGGGACCTCGGCACGGACTTCCGCGGCCGTCCCGTGCTCGACACCATCCTCCAGCGGCTGCCGGTGACGGTGCGCCTGACCCTCGTGGCGATCGTCTTCGAGGCCGTCATCGGCGTCGTCGCCGGCGTGCTGGCCGGCATCCGCCGCAGCAGCTTCTTCGACAGCCTCGTGCTGGTCTCCACGACGCTCGTGGTCTCGATCCCGATCCTCGTGCTGGCGTTCGTGGCGCAGTTCGCCCTCGGCCTGCGGCTGGGCTGGTTCCCGACCTCCGGGACCAACGAGGGCTGGTACAGCTACCTGCTGCCCGGCCTCGTGCTGGCCGCCGGCTCCCTGGCGTACGTGGCGCGGCTGACGCGCACGAGCATCGCGGAGAACATGCGGGCCGACTACGTGCGCACGGCGCGCGCCAAGGGCCTGCCCCCGAGCACGGTGGTCGTGCGGCACACCCTGCGCAACAGCCTGATCCCCGTGATCACGTTCATCGGTGCGGACGTCGGAACCCTGCTGGGCGGGGCGATCGTCACCGAGACGGTGTTCAACCTCCCCGGCATCGGGCGCGCCGTCTTCGACGCCGTGCGCGGCCAGGAGGGCGCCGTCGTCGTCGGCATCATCACCCTGATGGTGTTCGTCTTCATCTTCTTCAACCTGGTCGTGGACGTCCTCTACGCCGTCCTCGACCCGAGGATCCGCTATGAGTAGCGACCAGCAGCAGGCCGACCTGCGCCACGACGAGGTGCTCGCCGGGACGACGACGGGGCTCGCCGAGCCGGACGTCGACGTCACGCAGTCCCGCCAGAACAGCCTGTGGAGCGACGCCTGGGACGCGCTGAAGCGCAACCCGCTCTTCTGGATCGGCTCCGCGCTCGGCGTCCTGTTCGTCGCCATGGCGGTCGTGCCCCAGCTGTTCGCGCGCGGCGCCGATCCGCGCTCGTGCAGCCTGAGCGACTCGCGCCTGCCCCCGTCGGCGGAGCACTGGATGGGCTTCGACCAGCAGGGCTGCGACTACCTGGCCAACGTCGTCTACGGCGCGCGCAACTCGCTCCTGATCGGCGTCCTCGGCGTCCTCGGCGTGCTGCTGCTCGGCGTCGTCGTGGGCGCGCTCGCCGGCTACTACGGCCGGGGTCTCGACAGCGTGCTCGCCCGCATCACCGACATCTTCTACGCGCTGCCGCTGATCCTCGGGGCGCTGGTGCTGCTGCGCGTCGGCCCCTCGACGGGGCTGCCGGTGATCAGCGAGCGCGGGCCCGGCGCGGTCGCCGTCGCCCTCGCAGCGTTCGGCTGGATGACGGCGATGCGCCTGGTGCGCTCGCAGGTGATCGCGGTCAAGAGCTCCGACTACGTCGCCGCCGCGCGCGCGATGGGCGCCTCGGACCTGCGCATCCTCGTCCGGCACATCCTGCCCAACGCGGTGGCGCCCGTCCTCGTCTACGCGACGATCACCGTCGGCGTCCTCATCGCCGCCGAGGCGACCCTGACCTACCTCGGGGTGGGCCTGCAGCGCCCCGCCATCTCCTGGGGGCTGCAGATCTCCGACGGGCAGACGCTGCTGCGCACCGCACCGCACCTGGTGCTCTTCCCGAGCCTGGTGCTCACCCTGACCGTGATGGCCTTCATCATGCTGGGCGACGCCCTGCGCGACGCCCTGGACCCGAGGCAGCGCTCATGACCACCCCGTCCCCGACCACCTCCGCTCTCGGGCGCACGCCCGGCGCGCCCGTGCTCGAGGTCGACGACCTGCGCGTGGAGTTCCGCACCCGCTCCGGCGTCGTCCACGCCGTCAACGGCGTCAGCTGGAGCGTGCGGGAGGGGGAGACCCTCGCGATCCTCGGCGAGTCCGGCTCCGGCAAGTCCGTCTCCGCGCAGGCGGTGATGGGCATCCTCGACAGCCCCCCGGCCGTGGTCACCGGTGGCGGGATCCGCTTCGAGGGGCGCGACCTGCTGACGATGTCCGCCGAGGAGCAGCGGCAGGTGCGCGGCCCCGGCATCTCGATGATCTTCCAGGACGCGCTGTCGGCGCTGAACCCCGTCTACAGCGTGGGCTTCCAGATCGGCGAGATGTTCCGCGCCCACCGCGGCGCCTCCCGCAAGGAGGCGCGCCAGCGAGCGGTGGAGCTGATGGACCGCGTGCGCATCCCCGCGGCCGCGCGGCGCGTCGACGACTACCCGCACCAGTTCTCCGGCGGCATGCGCCAGCGCGTGATGATCGCCATGGCGCTGGCGCTGGACCCGCGGATCCTCATCGCCGACGAGCCGACGACCGCCCTCGACGTCACGGTGCAGGCGCAGGTGATGGACCTGCTGCAGGACCTGCAGCGCGACACCGGCACGGGCCTGGTGCTCATCACGCACGACCTCGGTGTCGTCAACGAGGTCGCCGACCAGGTGGCCGTGATGTACGCCGGCGAGGTCGTCGAGCGAGGCACGGTCGACGAGGTCTTCAGCCGCCCCACCCACCCGTACACCGTGGGCCTCATGAGCTCCATCCCGCAGGTGGAGGCCAAGGGCGGGCGCCTGCGCCCGATCACCGGCCAGCCGCCGAACCTGGCGGCCATCCCCTCCGGCTGCCCCTTCCACCCCCGGTGCCCGAAGCGGCGGATCGGCGCGGACGCCGCGCCCGGCCGCGACTGCCGCGCCGACGTCCCGCCGCTGCGCCCGGTCGCCGCCGGGCGCGAGGCGGCGTGCCACTACAGCGAGGAGGTGCTCGGTGTCGCATCCGGCGTCTGAGCCCGCACCCACCACGTCCGCACCCACCACGTCCGCACCCGCGACGCCCGCGGCGGAGCCGCTGCTGCAGGTGCGCGGCCTGAAGAAGCACTTCCCGCTCACGCAGGGCGTCGTGTTCAAGAAGACGGTCGGGCACGTGCGCGCCGTCGACGGCGTCGACCTGACCCTGGCCCGCGGGGAGACGCTCGGCCTGGTGGGGGAGTCCGGCTGCGGGAAGTCGACCGTCTCCAAGCTGCTCGTGGCGCTGGAGAGGCCGACCGAGGGGCAGATCCTCTACAAGGGCCAGGACGTCGCCCGCCTCGGCGGGCGCGCCCTCAAGCAGTACCGGCGCGAGGTCCAGATCGTCTTCCAGGACCCGTACGCGTCCCTGAACCCGCGCATGACGGCCGGTGACATCGTCGCCGAGGGCTGGGCCGTGCACGCCGACGCCGCGCCGCGCAAGGACCGCCTCAGGCGCACCCAGGAGCTGCTCGACCGCGTCGGCCTGAACCCGGACTACGTCAACCGCTACCCGCACCAGTTCTCCGGCGGCCAGCGCCAGCGCATCGGCATCGCCCGCGCCCTGGCGCTGCAGCCGGAGGTCATCGTCTGCGACGAGCCGGTCTCGGCCCTCGACGTCTCGGTGCAGGCGCAGGTGGTCAACCTCCTCGAGGACCTGCAGGACGAGTTCGGCCTGTCGTACCTGTTCATCGCCCACGACCTGTCCGTGGTGCGGCACATCTCCGACCGGGTCGCCGTGATGTACCTGGGCAGCGTGGTGGAGGAGGGCACCGACGAGCAGGTCTACGGCTCGCCGTCCCACCCCTACACCCAGGCGCTGCTGTCGTCGGTGCCCATGCACGAGCCGGCGCTGCGCGGGCAGAAGGACCGCATCCTCCTGCAGGGCGACGTGCCGAGCCCGGCGGACCCGCCGTCCGGCTGCCGCTTCCGCACTCGGTGCTGGAAGGCGCAGGACGTGTGCGCCACCGACGCGCCCGCGCTCGTCGACCGCGGCCAGGGCCACCCGGCGGCGTGCCACTTCGCCGAGGCGCGCCAGGTCGTGCCCGCGGAGGGCTGAGCGGGCGTGACCTCGTCACGGTCGTGCCGCGCCGCCCGTCAGCGTCGTGCCGCGCCGCCCGTCAGCGTCGTGCCGCGCCGTGCGTCAGCGTCGTGCCGCGCTCGGGCCCCCGCCTTGCCGGGGCCGGGGCGGCGGTGTTGCGTCGAGCGCGTGGACCCCGTGCGCGCACCGCGCCCCCGCACGGCCCTCGCGGCGGCCCTGGCGGCGGGCGTGCTGCTGCTGTGCGCGTGCGGCGCGCAGCCGGCCGGCGGCCAGGAGGCGCAGGACGCGCGGGTGACCGTCGCCGCCGGGAGCGAGCCGACGTCCTACGACGCGAACCGGGCCGGGGAGCACGTCGAGCGCAACCTGCTGGTGCTGGGCCAGGTGCTGCGGGGCTTCTGGCGCTACGGGGCGCGCGGCGAGGTCGCGCCCGACCCGGCGTTCGGCACCGTGACGAAGACCTCCGACGACCCGCTCGTGGTGGAGTACGCGTTCGCCGAGGGCGCGGTGTGGTCGGACGGCGAGCCGCTCGACTGCGACGACGCCGTCCTGGCCTGGGCGGCCGGGTCCGGTCTCCTGGGCGGTGCCGTCGACCCGGTCGCGGGCGCCGGGTACGCGGGGACGGGGGCCCCCGCGTGCGAGGACGGCGACACGGCGTTCACGGTCGCGCATCCCGAGCCGTCCGCGCTGTGGGACACCGCCTTCGGGCCGGGCAGCATCCTGCCCGCGCACGTGCTCGAGCGGGAGGCCGGCGTCGCGGACGTCCTCGCCGCCGTGCGCGGCGGGCCCGGGCACGGCCTGCAGGACGCCGCCCGCTGGTGGCGCACCGGGTGGGCGCTGGACCCGGGCGCCCTGGACCTGAGGCGGCTGCCGGCGTCCGGCCCGTACCGGCTGGCGGACTGGCAGGACGGCCAGTCGCTGACCCTGACCGCCAACCCCCGCTGGGCGGGCGCGCCGCCGCGCACGCCCGTGCTCGTGCTGCGCTTCGTCGAGGCGGCGCAGCAGGCCACCGCCCTGGCGGACGGGCAGGTGCAGGTGGCCGCCCCTCCCGCGAGCGCGGACGTCGTGCGGCAGCTCGAGCGCCTCGGCGACGGCGCCGCGGTCCAGCGCGGCCCGCTCGCGGCGTCCGAGCACCTGCTCCTGGACGTCGCCGGGACCTTCGCCGACCCGCAGCTGCGGCGCGCCCTGGCCCTGTGCGTGCCGCGCTCGCGGATCATCGACGCCGTCGTCGCGCCCGTCGACCCGGGGGCGTCGGTGCTGCGGGCCCGCACGCTGCTGCCGCACCAGGCCGGCCACGCCGATGTCGCGGCCGCCTCCGGCGGCGGCTCGCAGGCCGAGGACGTCGCGGCCGCGCGGGCGGTGCTCGAGGCGCGCGGGGCGCTGGGCACCGTCGTCCGCGTCGGCCACGACGGCACCGACCCCCGGCGGGCCGAGGCGGTCGCGCTGGTGCGCGCGTCGTGCGGGGAGGCCGGCTTCGACGTCCAGGACGCCGGCGGGGACGTCGGCGGGGACGCCGGCGGGGACGTCGGCGGGGACGCCGGTGCCGCGCGGCTGGGGGACGGCGCGGACGCCGTCCTCGTCACCGCGCCGTCCCCTCCGGACCCGGTGCTGGCCGCGCAGCGGTGGGCGAGCGGAGGAGGCGCGGCCGCGGGTGGGTACTCCAGCCCCGTGGTGGACGACCTGGCGGCGCAGCTGCGCCGCGCCCTGGACCCGAGCGAGCAGCTGGACCTCCTGGTGCGGATCGAGCAGGAGCTGGAGCGCGACCTGCCGGGCCTGCCGCTGTGGACGGAACCCGGCGTGGTGGCCGCGGCGCCCGGCGTCGAGGGCGTGGCGCTGCAGCCCGGCCCGGCCGGAGTGACCTGGAACGCCGAGACGTGGTCGGTGGCGGCCCGGTGACGGTCCTCGTCGTGGGAGCCGCCCTGGTCGACGACCTCGCGCACCCGACGCGGGTGCTGGCCGCGCGCCGCACCGAGCCGCCGCGCCTGGCCGGCGGCTGGGAGCTGCCCGGCGGCAAGGTCGAGGACGGCGAGGGCGCGGAGCAGGCGCTGCACCGCGAGCTCGCCGAGGAGCTGGGCGTCGCCGTCCGCCTCGGCGCGGAGCTGCCCGGGCCGCTCGCCGGCGCGTGGGACCTGCCGCCCTCAGCGCGGCTGCGCGTGTGGCTGGCCGTCGTCACCGACGGCGTCCCGGCCCCGCTGGAGGACCACGACGAGCTGCGCTGGCTCTCGCGCGACCAGTGGCGCTCGGTGGCGTGGCTGGACGCCGACCTGCCGGTCGTGGCCGCCCTCGAGGCGCTGGCCGACCGCGACGATGACCGGGACGGCGCCGCGCGACCGTAGACTGGGACCTCCTCACCCCCGTCTGGAACGAGCGCCCTCCCATGCCCGCTGTCGCCACCGGCGAGACCGCCCGCACCCTCGCCGCGAGGTCCGACCTCCGCAACATCGCCATCGTCGCCCACGTCGACCACGGCAAGACCACCCTCGTCGACGCGATGCTGCGCCAGTCCGGGGCCTTCGGGAAGCACCAGACCGAGGAGGGCCTGGTCGACCGGGTGATGGACTCCGGCGACCTGGAGCGCGAGAAGGGCATCACGATCCTCGCCAAGAACACCGCCGTCCGGTACACCGGGCCGGCGGCCGCGGCGGCGGGCAGCCCCGAGGGCGTGACGATCAACATCATCGACACCCCCGGCCACGCCGACTTCGGCGGCGAGGTCGAGCGCGGCCTGTCGATGGTCGACGCCATCGCGCTGCTCGTCGACGCCTCCGAGGGCCCGCTGCCCCAGACCCGCTTCGTGCTGCGCAAGGCGCTGGCGGCGCGGATGCCGGTGATCCTCGTCGTGAACAAGGTCGACCGCCCCGACGCGCGCATCGAGGAGGTCGTCGACGAGACCTACGAGCTCTTCCTCGACCTCGCCTCCGACATCGCGGACGCCGAGGAGCTGCTCGACTTCCCCATCGTCTACGCCTCCGCGCGCGCCGGCCGGGCCTCCCTGGAGCGCCCCGCGGACGGCGGGATGCCCGACAGCGAGGACCTCGAGCCGCTGTTCCGCACCGTCCTGGAGACCGTGCCCGCGCCGTCCTACACCCCCGGCGCGCCGCTGCAGGCGCACGTGACGAACCTCGACGCCTCCCCGTTCCTGGGCCGCATCGCGCTGTGCCGCATCCACGAGGGCACGATCGCCAAGGGCCAGCAGGTGGTGTGGTGCCGCGCGGACGGCACCCAGCAGCGCGTGAAGATCACCGAGCTCCTGATGACCGAGGCCCTGGAGCGCAAGCCCGCCGAGCAGGCCGGTCCCGGCGACATCATCGCCGTGGCCGGCATCCCCGAGATCACCATCGGGGAGACCCTCGCCGACGTCGACGACCCGCGCCCGCTGCCGCTGATCACGGTCGACGAGCCGGCGATCTCCATGACGATCGGCACGAACACCGCCCCGACCGCGGGCAAGGTCAAGGGCGCGAAGGTGACCGCGCGCCTGGTCAAGGACCGCCTCGACCGCGAGCTCGTCGGCAACGTCTCGATGCGCGTGCTGCCCACCGAGCGCCCCGACGCCTGGGAGGTGCAGGGGCGCGGTGAGCTGGCGCTGGCGATCCTCGTCGAGCAGATGCGCCGGGAGAACTTCGAGCTGACCGTCGGCAAGCCGCAGGTGGTCACCAAGGAGGTCGACGGCAAGGTCCACGAGCCCGTCGAGCGCCTGACCATCGACGCGCCGCAGGAGCACCTCGGCGCGATCACCCAGCTGCTCGCCGTCCGCAAGGGGCGCATGGAGCAGATGACCAACCACGGCACCGGCTGGGTGCGCATGGAGTTCCTCGTGCCCTCCCGCGGGCTGATCGGGTTCCGCACCGAGTTCCTCACCGAGACCCGCGGCACCGGCATCGCGCACGCCACCTTCGAGCGGTACGAGCCGTGGTTCGGGGAGCTGCGCACCCGCGCGTCCGGCTCGATGGTCGCCGACCGCGCCGGGCAGGCGACGTCCTACGCCATGACCTCCCTGCAGGAGCGCGGCACGCTCTTCGTCGAGCCGGGCACCGAGGTGTACGAGGGCATGGTCGTCGGGGAGAACTCCCGCGCCGACGACATGGACGTCAACATCACCAAGGAGAAGAAGATGACCAACGTCCGCTCCAACGCGGACGAGCTGGAGCGGCTGGTGCCGGCGCGCAAGCTCTCCCTGGAGCAGAGCCTGGAGTTCTGCCGCGAGGACGAGTGCTGCGAGGTCACGCACGACGCCGTCCGCATCCGCAAGGTCGTCCTCGACGCCAACGAGCGGGCCAGGGCCGCCGCGCGCGCCCGCCGGGCCTGAGCCCCGCCGCCGCTCGGCGCGGCGGGGCCCGGGCTACGGTGGCGCGATGACCACCGCGCCCGGCAGCGAGCCCGGCCCCGCCCCGGACGCCGTCGAGACCGCCGAGGCGCTGGCCGACGACGTCCTGTCCGACGCCGCGAGCGTCGTGGACGACGTCGCCGAGCGGGTGCTGGACCCCGAGGACCTCGCGGCGATGGAGGCGCTCGACGCCCCGCGCCGGCTGCTGCTCGTGCACGCCCACCCGGACGACGAGACGATCGGCAGCGGCGCCACCATGGCGCGCTACGCCTCCTCCGGCGCCCACGTCGCGCTCGTGACGTGCACGCGCGGGGAGCGCGGGGAGGTCGTCGAGCCGTCCCTGGTGCACCTGGAGGGCGACGGCCCGGCGCTGGCGGAGCACCGCACGCAGGAGCTGGCCACGGCCATGGAGGCGCTCGGCGTCGAGGACCACCGCTTCCTCGACGACGCCCCGCTGCACGGGGAGCAGCCGGCCGACACCGCGCGCGTGCGCTACGAGGACTCCGGCATGGCCTGGGGCCCCGGGCGCGTGGCCGTGGCGGCGCCCGACACGGGCGAGTCCGCCTTCGCCCGGGCCGACCTCGACGAGGCCGCCGCCCGGCTCGCCGGGGTGCTGCGCGCGGTGCGCCCGCAGGTGCTCGTCACGTACGAGCCCGGCGGCGGCTACGGCCACCCCGACCACGTGCGCGCCCACGACGTCGCCGTGCGCGCCGTCGAGCTGGCCGAGGACCCGGGCGCGGCGTCCGTGGCCGGCACCGAGCCGTGGTCGGTGGCCAAGGTCTACGAGAACGTCGTGCCGCGCTCGCAGCTGCCCGAGACCTTCCCCCTTGGCGAGGGGGACCAGCTGCCCAGCATGGTCGTCGACGACGACGAGGTGACCGCTGTCGTCGAGGCGCCCGAGCAGCTGGAGGCCAAGGTCGCCGCCCTGCGCGCGCACCGCTCGCAGGTGCGCGTGCGCGGCGCGGAGTTCCTCGTCGCCCACGACCTGTGGCAGCCGGTGTGGACGACGGAGGCGTACCGCCTCGTGCGCGGCGTGCCCGCGCCGGCGGGCGAGCGCGAGGACGGCCGCGAGGGCGACCTGTTCGCCGGCCTCGACACCCCGGGCGCGAGCCACCACCCGATCCCCTGACGCGCGGCCCCCGCGGCCCCCGGTCGCCGTCCGCCTCCCGAGCCCCTGCCTCCTCAACCGCATGTGTGCGCCCGACAGCGCTCGCCCCTGCCTCTCTCCCGCTGTCGGGCGCACACATGCGGTCCCGAGGGCCCCGTTCCCGCTGTTGGGCGCACAACAGCGGTCAGGTGGGGGCGCGGCCACCCGCGGGCGCGCCGTGATCACGGGCGAGCGGACGGCGATCATGGGCGAGGTGCAGCCCGCAGTGCCGCCGGCGTGCGCATCGCCCATGATCACCGCACTGCGAGGCACGGGACGAGGACCCTGACAGGCCGATCTCGGACGAGCGCGACCGACTGTGACGCTGAGTAGCAGGAACCGCCCGTGGGGACGCGCGGTCGTTGCGCTGCGTGCTGAGGTGCGGTGCTCTGGTCACGAACCGTGACGAGAGGGGCCCCATGAGCGCGACCACCACCGCGACCGCCACCGCTGCCACCACCGCACCGACGCACCAGCGCCGGGACGCCGCGGACGTCGGCCGGGCGCGCGAGCGCCGCCGCCAGCGCCGCCTGGCCCGCCTCGCGCTCGTCCTCGCGCCCGTCGCGGTGTGGCTGTGGGTGCGGCTGCTGGGCGGGGACCCGGTGGGGCTGCCGACCCTGCCGGTCCTCGACCCGCTGCACGTCATGGCCGGGCTGTTCTTCGCCGTCCTCGTCGTGCTGCTGCTGGCGCAGGTCCTGGTGTCCGGGCGCTCGCCGCACGTGGTCTACCGGCCCGAGCAGATCGACGTGCGCATGGACGACGTCAAGGGCCTGGCGCCGGTGAAGGAGGACGTCCAGCGCTCCCTGGACCTCTTCCTCGCCGCCCGCACCTTCCGCCGCGAGATGGGCGGGACGCCGCGGCGCGGTCTGCTCTTCGAGGGCGCCCCGGGCACCGGCAAGACGCACATGGCCAAGGCCATGGCCGCCGAGGCGGGCGTGCCGTTCCTCTACGTCTCGGGCACGAGCTTCCAGTCGATGTACTACGGCGCGACGGCCCGGAAGATCCGCGCCTACTTCAAGGCCCTGCGCAGGGCCGCGCGCGCCGAGGGCGGGGCCATCGGGTTCATCGAGGAGATCGACGCGATCGCGACGGTGCGCTCGGGCATGCCGATGACCGCCGCGCCCGTGCCGGCCCGGGCCACCGCGGCCGGCGCCTCCGGCCTCACCGCCTGCGGCGGCCTGGAGGGCCTGCCCGTCCTCGTCAGCCGCGCGGCACCGGCGGCGACCGTCACGAACGCCGCCGTCACCGAGGGCGTCGGGGGAGTGGTCAACGAGCTGCTCGTGCAGATGCAGTCCTTCGACGAGCCGACCGGGTGGCAGAAGGCCCGCGGCGCCGTCACCGACGCCGTGAACCTGCTGCTGCCCGCGCACCGGCAGCTGCCGCGCCCGCGCACCGAGCCCGTCGACGTCCTGCTCATCGCCGCCACCAACCGCGCGGACGCCCTCGACCCGGCGCTGCTGCGCCCGGGCCGCTTCGACCGCCGGCTCGCCTTCGACCTGCCCGACCGGGCCGGGCGGCGCGAGATCGTCGACCACTACCTGGCCCGCAAGGCCCACGAGGCCGAGCTGGACGACCCCGAGCGCCGCGACGCCCTGGCGGGCATCACCTCCGGCTACAGCCCGGTGATGGTCGAGCACCTGCTCGACGAGGCGCTCGTCAACGCGGTGCGCCGCGGCGCGGGCGCGATGGACTGGAAGGACGTCGAGCACGCGCGCCTGGTCACGGAGGTCGGTCTCGGCGCGCCGGTCGGCTACACCGAGCACGAGGCGCGGCTGATCGCCACCCACGAGGCCGGGCACGCCGTCGTCGCCTTCCTCGTCGCCCCGCACCGGCGCCTGGAGGTCCTCACCATCGTCAAGCGCGCCGGCGCCCTCGGCCTGCTCGCGCACGGGGACGCCGAGGACGTCTACACGCGCTCGAAGAGCGAGCTGACCGGCCTGATCCGGATCGCGATGGGCGGCCAGGTCGCCGAGGAGCTGTTCTTCGGCGAGGTCTCCACCGGCCCGAGCGGGGACCTGCACCACGCCACCGGCGTGGCCGCGCAGATGGTCGGGGCCGCCGGCATGGGGGAGACCCTGATCTCCTTCGCGGCCATCGAGGCGAGCCCGCTCGCGGGCGACGGCCTGGTGGCCCGGGTCCTCGGGGACGCGCAGGGGCGCGCCGCGGTCGAGGAGCTGCTGCAGGCCCAGCGCGAGCACGTGCGCGTGCTGCTGCGCGAGAACCTCGTGCTCGTCGAGGCCCTGCGCGACGCGCTGCTGGAGCGCCACGAGCTCGTCGGGCACGAGATCACCGACGTCCTGCTCGGCGTGCGCGCCGCGGCACCGACCGCCCCGACCGCCCCGACCGCCCCGACCGCCCCGACCGCCGCCGACCCGGCCGACGGGCAGGCCCCTACGCTGCGCGGGTGAGCGAGCTGAGCCGCCGCACGGCCCCCGAGGCGGTCGGCCCCCCGGTCGACCCCCAGGACTTCCGGACGGCGGTCTCGGGCGTCGCGGGCCACGTGGCCGTCGCCTCCACCACGCTGCGGCGGATGGACCACGCCATCACCGTGACCTCCTACACCTGGGTCTCGCTCGACCCGCCCCTGCTGCTGGTGTGCGTGCACGAGGACGCCCGCTTCCTCGACGCCGTCCTGGAGACCGGCACCTGGGGGCTCAGCGTCCTCGGCGAGGGCGGGCGCCGGGCGGCGGAGTGGCTGGCCACCCCGGGCCGGCCCGTGGTCGACCAGCTGGCCCGCGTGCCGCACTCGCGCGGCCCCGCGACCGGCGCGCCGCTCGTGGACGGCGCCCTGCTGGCCTTCGAGTGCCGCACCACGGCCACCCACCCCGGCGGGGACCACGTCGTCGTGGTCGGCGAGGTGGTCGGGATCACCCGCCCCGCCGTCCCGGCCGACGCGCCGGGCGGCGTCCCGGCCGGCGCGGCCCCGCCTGGCCCGACCCCACCGGGCCCGCTCGTGCGCTACCTCAGCGAATACCGGCGGTTGGCGTGAGCGCGATCTAGCATCGCTGGAGTCCGTGCGCCACCTGGAGCGCCCGGCCGGACGGCAGGGGGACGGGTGAGCACCGCGACGACGAGGCGTGAGACGAGGGCCGAGCGGTCGCGCGACGGCTCCGCGCCGCGCTGGCGGCGCCGTGCCGTCCTCCTGCCCACCGTGGCCGGCGCCGTGGTCCTCGGCTACGGCGGCGCGGCGTGGGCGCTGGGCGACCAGGTGCCGCGCTCGACCACCGTGGCCGGCGTCGACGTCGGCGGCCTGCAGCGCGAGGCCGCCGCGCGGGCCCTGGCCGACGGCCTGCAGCGCGCGGGCACCGAGTTCCTCGACGTGCGCGTCGGGCACGCCGAGGGCCAGCTCGACCCGGCCCGGGCGGGCCTGGCGCTCGACGCCGCCGCGAGCGTGGACGCCGCCGCCGGCGCCCCCGCCGACCCGCGCACCCTGTGGCGCCACCTGGTCGGCGGCGGGGACGTCGCACCCGTCACGGACGTCGACGAGGGCGCGCTGGCCACCGAGCTGCAGGCCCTGGCCGCGCAGGTCGACGTCGCGCCCGTCGAGGGCGCCGTCACCTTCGACGGCGGCGTCGCGACCCCCACCGCGCCCGCGGCCGGCCTCGCGCTGCAGGTGGAGCAGGCCGCCGGCGTCCTCGCCGACGGCTGGCTGACCGCGGCCCAGCCGCTGCGGCTGCCGGCCACCGAGCAGCAGCCCGCCGTGGGGCAGGAGGCCGTCGACGAGGCCATGGCCTCCTTCGGCCAGCCCGCGACGTCCGGGCCGCTGACCGTGGTCGTCGCCGGCTCGCGCGTGGAGCTGTCGCCCGCGGCGGTCGCGCCGGCCCTGTCCTTCGCCGCCGAGGACGGGCGCCTGCGCCCGCAGGTGGACGGCGAGCTGCTCGGCGCCGCCGTGCAGGAGGCCGACCCGGACGCGTTCGTCGCGGCGAAGGACGCGAGCGTCGAGATCCGCGACGGGAAGCCGGTCGTGGTGCCCGCGGTGGACGGCGAGCGCCTCGACCCCGGCCCGCTCGCCGAGGCGGCCCTGAGCGCCCTGGCCAGCGAGGAGCAGGCGGAGCGCACCGTCACCGCGACCGTCGCCCCGGCCGAGGCGGAGCTGACGACGGAGGAGGCCGGTGCCCTCGGCGTCGTCGAGGTCGTCTCGGAGTTCTCCACCCAGCTGACGCCCGACCCGCTGCGCACGGAGAACCTGCAGACGGCGTCCGCGAGGGTCGACGGCACCCTGCTCATGCCGGGGGAGGTGTTCAGCCTCAACGACGCGCTCGGGCGGCGCACCGCGGAGAACGGCTACCACCAGGCGCCGGTGATCTCCGGCGGCCGCCTGGCGATGGACTTCGGCGGCGGCGTCTCGCAGATGGCGACCACCCTGTTCAACGCCGTCTTCTTCGCCGGCCTGGAGGACGTGGAGCACAAGCCCCACTCCTTCTACATCTCCCGCTACCCCGAGGGCCGCGAGGCGACGGTCAACTACGGCACGATCGACATGCGCTTCCGCAACGACTCCGAGCACGCGGTGCTGATGCAGACCTGGGTCGGCGGCGGGCAGCTGCACGCGCGCTTCTGGAGCACGAAGACGTGGGACGTCGAGGCCTCCAAGAGCGCGCGGCGCAACGTCGTGCAGCCGAAGACGATCGTCGACGACTCCGAGGGATGCGTGCCGCAGTCCCCGCACGTCGGCTTCGACGTCACGGTCACGCGCACCTTCCTGCGGGACGGGCAGGTGGCGCGCACGGAGGACTTCAGCACCCGGTACGTCCCCGAGGACTCCGTCCGGTGCGTCGACCCGCAGGAGCAGGCCGAGCCCGCGCCGGCCGACGGCGCCGCACCCGACGCGTCCTCCGGAGCGGGGTCCGGGGCGGCCCCGGACCCCGGCCCGGACGCCGGGTCCGACCCGGCGTCCGACCCCGAGGACGCCACGGCGGCGCCGAGCCCGCAGACCGAGCCGGCCGGCTGAGCCGGGCGGCGCCGAGCCCGACGGGGCCGCGCGGCTCGGCGCCGCCCGGCTCAGCGCAGCACGCGGTAGTGGTAGCGGTGGTGGTCGGTGAAGCCGGCGCCGCGGTACAGCGCCCGCGCCGCGGCGTTGTCCCTCTCCACCTGCAGCGCCAGCCGCTGCGCCCCGGCGGAGGCCGCCCAGCCGGCCAGCGCCGTCAGCAGGGCGCGGCCCAGGCCGCGGCGCCGGTGCTCCGGCGCGACGTGCACCGCGGCCAGCGCGCCCTCGGTGCCGACCACGGCGGCGCGCGCGGCCGCCGCGGTGCGGGCGCCCTCGCGCACCGTCGCGAACGCGCGCACGGGAGGGCCCGTGAGCACGGCGAGGGCCGCCGGGGACGGCGGGTCGCCGGCGCGGGGCTCCAGCGACAGCCAGCCGGCGTCCGGGTCCTCGGCCAGGGTCAGCGCCAGGCCGTCGGGCAGCGCGGGCCCCGCCCCTGCCCCTGACCCCGGCCCGGCGCCCGAGCCCGGCCCTGACCCTGGCCCGGCGCCAGCGCCGGCCGCGACGGCCACCGGCGCCGTCATCACCAGCGCGGGCAAGACGACGCGGTAGCCGCGCTGCTGCAGCAGGTGGTCCAGCTCCCCGCCGTGCGGCGCGTCGAGCGCGGCGGGCACCGCCACGGCCGGAGCGATGCCCCGGCGGGCGGAGAAGTCCTCCACGGCGCTCACGGCCTCGCCCTGCGGCACCCCCGGGTCGCCCAGCGGCAGCGCCGAGTTGGCCCGGTGCGTGAACCCGCCGGCGGCCCGCAGCGCCCAGCCGCCGAGCGGCCGCACCTCCACGGCCGGCCAGCTGGCGGCCAGCGCCGCCTCCAGCTCCACGACGGGGACCGGAAGTGCATGATCACCGGAGGGGAGGGCGGAGGGGAGGGCGGAGGCGGGCGCGCCGGGGCGGGCGGCCGGGGGTGGCGGCACGGGACGGGCCGCGACGACGTCCCCGCCCGCCACGCGCACCACGGCGCCGTCGGGGCGGCGCACCGCCAGGCCGGCGGCGTCGAGCGCGACGAGCTCGCCGAGCACGTCCGTGGCGCGCCCGTCGGGCAGCCGGGAGCGCACGACGACGCGGCGCCCGACGTCGCCGGGGCCCAGCCGCAGCAGGCGCGCGCGGGCGCTGCCGCCGTGGTCGCTCAGGGGACCCTCCACGTGACCCTCGGGGTGACGGCGCGGGCAGGTCGGCGATACTAGGGGCAGCCCCGTCCCGCTCCCGCTCCGCCAGGAAGGCCCTCCTGTGACGTACGTGATCGCCCAGCCCTGCGTGGACCTCAAGGACCGGGCCTGCGTCGAGGAGTGCCCGGTCGACTGCATCTACGAGGGCGACCGGGCCCTGTACATCCACCCCGACGAGTGCGTGGACTGCGGCGCCTGCGAGCCGGTGTGCCCGGTGGAGGCCATCTACTACGAGGACGACGTCCCCGAGCAGTGGGCCGACTACACCACGGACAACGCGGCCTTCTTCGAGGACCTCGGCTCCCCGGGCGGCGCCGCGAAGATGGGCGTGATCTCCAAGGACGGCCCGCTCGTGGCCTCCCTGCCGCCGCAGGAGCACTGAGCGCCCTGGACGCCGCCAGCGCGCCGGTGGCCGCCGCGCTGAGCGGCACCCCGGACGACCAGCCCAGCGGCGGCCGCTGGTCCGCGCTGCCGGACTTCCCCTGGGACGCGCTCGTCCCCGCCGGAGAGCGCGCCCGGGCCCACCCCGGCGGCATCGTCGACCTGTCGGTGGGCACGCCGGTGGACCCCACACCCGCCGTGGTGCAGGAGGCGCTGCGCCGCGCCGCGGACGCCCCCGGCTACCCCGCGGTGGTGGGCACCCCCGCGCTGCGCGAGGCCGTGGCCGCCTGGGCGGCCCGCAGCCGCGGCGTCCCGGACCTGGACCCGGCCGCCGTCCTGCCCACCGTCGGCTCCAAGGAGCTCGTGGCGTGGCTGCCGACGCTGCTCGGCCTCGGGCCCGGGGACGTCGTCGTCCACCCGGCGGTGGCCTACCCCACGTACGACGTCGGGGCCCGCCTCGCCGGGGCGACGCCGCTGCCGGTGCCGGCCGGGGAGCTGCCGGACCTGCGCGCCGGGACCGGGCGGGTGCGCCTGGTGTGGGTCAACTCGCCCTCCAACCCCACCGGGGAGGTCCTCGACGCCGGGCGGCTGCGCGAGGTGGTGCGCTGGGCCCGCTCGGTGGGCGCCGTCGTCGCCAGCGACGAGTGCTACGCCGAGCTGGCCTGGGACGTCGACGACGTGCCGAGCGTGCTGGACCCGCGCGTGTGCGAGGGCGGCCACGAGGGCCTGCTGCTCGTCTCGTCCCTGTCCAAGCGCTCCAACCTCGCGGGCTACCGCGGCGGGTTCGTGGCGGGCGACCCGGCGCTGGTCGCCGCGCTGGTCGCCGTCCGCAAGCACGCGGGGATGATCGTGCCCGCGCCCGTGCAGGCGGCGGTGGCGGCGGCGCTGGGGGACGACGCCCACGTGGCCGAGCAGCGCGAGCGCTACCGGCGCCGGCGCGAGGCCCTGCTGCCGGCCCTGGACGCCGCGGGCCTGTCCGTGCCCGGCTCCCCGGCGGGCCTGTACCTGTGGGCCACGCGCGGGGAGGACGCGTGGGCCACCGTGGCCGACCTCGCCGAGCGCGGCGTCCTCGTCGCGCCCGGCTCCTTCTACGGACCCCTCGGCGCCCGCTGGGTGCGCGTCGCCCTGACCGCCAGCGACGAGCGGGTGCGGGCGGGTGTGACGCGGCTCACCCCGCCCTGAGGCGGGCGCGGGCGACGCGCCGCCGAGCTCGTGGGGTTGTTGACGGTCGCGCCGCGGAGGCGGGTACCGTCCGCCGCGGGCGACGCAGCCGACCCGGCCCCGCGCCCCCGTGCCACCGCACCCGGAGGAGCCCGTCCGATGTCCCAGCTCGAGACCGGTCAGCTGACCGCCGTCCCCGACAGCTCGCCGGTCGTGGTCGAGCACCCCGGCGGCAGGCTGCCCCTGCAGGTCGTGCCGGCGACCGAGGGCGACGACGGCGTCGACATCTCCGCCCTGCTCAGCCGCACCGGGTACGTCACCCTCGACCCCGGCTTCGTCAACACCGCCTCCACGCAGTCGGCGATCACCTACATCGACGGCGACGCCGGGATCCTGCGCTACCGCGGCTACCCCATCGCCCAGCTGGCCGAGCAGTCCTCCTTCGCCGAGGTCAGCTACCTGCTCATCTACGGGGAGCTGCCCACGGCGGCGCAGCTGGAGGCGTTCGAGGGGCGGATCCGCCGCCACACCCTGCTGCACGAGGACCTCAAGGGCTTCTTCGGGGGCTTCCCGCGCGACGCGCACCCGATGCCGGTGCTCTCCTCGGCGGTCTCGGCCCTGTCGACCTTCTACCAGGACTCCCTGAACCCCCGCGACGCCGAGCAGGTGGAGCTGTCGACGTTCCGGCTGCTGGCCAAGCTGCCGACGATCGCCGCGTACGCGTACAAGAAGAGCTCCGGGCAGCCGTTCCTCTACCCGGACAACTCCAAGGGCCTGGTCGAGAACTTCCTGCGCATGACGTTCGGCTTCCCCGCGGAGCCGTACGAGGCCGACCCGGCCGTGGTCAGGGCGCTCGACCTGCTGCTGGTGCTGCACGCCGACCACGAGCAGAACTGCTCGACGTCCACGGTGCGCATGGTCGGCTCCTCGGGCGCGAACCTGTTCGCGTCGGTCTCGGCCGGCATCCACGCCCTGTCCGGGCCCGCGCACGGCGGGGCGAACCAGGCGGTGCTGGAGATGCTCGAGTCGATCCGGCGCGGGGACGACGACGCCGACTCCTTCATGGCCAGGGTCAAGGCCAAGGAGAAGGGCGTGCGGCTGATGGGCTTCGGCCACCGCGTGTACAAGAACTACGACCCGCGGGCGGCGATCGTGAAGAAGACGGCCGACGACATCCTCGAGCGCACGGGGCCGAGCGAGCTGCTCGACATCGCCAAGCGCCTGGAGGAGATCGCCCTGCACGACGAGTACTTCGTCGAGCGCAAGCTGTACCCGAACGTGGACTTCTACACCGGCCTGATCTACCAGGCGATGGGCTTCCCGACGAAGATGTTCACGGTGCTCTTCGCCCTCGGCCGCCTGCCGGGCTGGATCGCGCAGTGGCGCGAGATGGTGGAGGACCCCCAGACCAAGATCGGGCGCCCGCGCCAGGTCTACACCGGGGCGACCGAGCGCGCGTACGTCCCGCTGGCGCAGCGCTAGCGGGACGGGCGCCGCCGGCGGGTCAGCCGTCGCCGGCGGCGACCTGCACCAGCGCGGCCCCGGGCGGGGCGGCCAGGGCGGCGTCCTCGCCCTCGACCGGCTGCCAGCCGGCCTCGGGGTCCTCGCGCCGCCACACCCGCCCCTCGGTCGCGACGGAGACGACCTGCAGGTCCGCGGCGTGGGCCACGGCCCAGTGCGCGAGCGACCACCCCTCCCGGACGGCGTCCGGGCCCGTGCCGCCCGCGCCGAGGACGACGTCCGCGCCGTCGTCGACGGGGGTGGTCGGCACGCCGTCGCCGCGCTCGGCGTGCAGGCGCTGGACCACGGCGGCGGTGCGCGGCCAGTACCCGTCCTCGCCCGGGCGCTGGGCCTGCGCCCCCTCGACCGGGCGCAGGCGGCAGGTCAGCGCGGCGGGCGAGTACCCGGTCAGCGCCGACGCGTAGGCGCGCCCCTCCGGCTCGTGGTCGGCGTACGCCAGCGGGAAGCCCGAGCGCTGCACGCGCTGGGCGACGTCGGTGATGGGCAGGTCCTCGTAGCCGTCGACCTGCACGAGCACGTCGTAGAACGCGCCGGTGGAGTGCAGCGGGTCCTGGACCTGCTCCGGCGTGCCCCAGCCCTGCGAGGGCCGCTGCTGGAACAGCCCCAGGGAGTCGCGGTCGCCGTAGGCGATGTTGCGCAGCTTCGACTCCTGCACCGCGGTGGCCAGCGCGATCGTCGCCGCCCGCGCGGGCAGGCCCCGCTGCTGCGCGACCGCCGTGATCAGCGCGGCGTTGCCGGCCTGGTCCGGCGCCAGGTCGTGCTCGACGCCGTCGGCGAGGGCCGTGCACCGCTCGACGAGCACGGTGGAGCCGTCGGGCAGCACCTGCTGCACGCCCGCCCAGACCCCGCCGCCGAGGACGCCGAGGACGGCCGTGATCCCCAGGGCGCGCAGCAGGGAGCGGCGCACCCCCTCCCGCCCGCCCTCGCCGCGCCGCGGCGGCGGCGGGGCCGGGCGCCGCCGCGGCGCGGCGGGGCGGGCGGCGGTCGCGCTCAATTGGCGTGCAGGGCGGGGTCGAGGGCCACGGCCGTCCCGGCCCGCGGCAGCGCCTCGACCGCCCCGGTGCCCGAGTTGCGGCGGAAGAGCAGGCCCGAGGAGCCCGACAGGTCCAGCGCCTTGACCGTGCGGGGCTCCCCGCCCCGCCCGGGCTCCGGGTGCAGCAGCACGCGCGTGCCCGCCGTGACGTACAGGCCGGCCTCCACGACGCAGTCGTCCCCGAGGCTGATCCCCACGCCGGCGTTCGCCCCCACCAGGGAGCGCTCGCCGATGGAGACCACCTGCCGTCCGCCGCCGGAGAGGGTGCCCATGATCGACGCCCCGCCCCCGACGTCCGAGCCCGCGCCCACCACGACGCCGGCGGAGATCCGGCCCTCGACCATGGACGGGCCGAGGGTGCCGGCGTTGAAGTTGACGAAGCCCTCGTGCATGACGGTGGTGCCCTCGGCCAGGTGGGCGCCCAGGCGCACGCGGTCGGCGTCCGCGACGCGCACGCCGGCGGGGACGACGTAGTCGGTCATGCGCGGGAACTTGTCGACGCCGAGCACCTGCACCGGCCCGGCGGAGGCGCGCAGCCGCAGCCGCGCGGCCTCGAAGCCCGCGACGGCGCACGGGCCGTGGTTGGTCCACACCACGTTCGCGAGCACCCCGAAGATCCCCTCGAGGGAGACGCCGTGGGGGGCGACCAGGCGCGCGGAGAGCAGGTGCAGGCGCAGGTAGGCGTCGGGGGCGTCGGCGGGGGCGGCGTCCAGGTCGACCACCGTGCGCGCCACCGCCAGGGACACGCCCCGGGCGGGGTCCTTCCCCTCGAGCGCGGCGAGGTCGGCGGGGACGGCGTAGGGGCCGCTGGAGCCCTCCGGCGGCTCGCCGAGGGCGGGGGAGGGGTACCAGGTGTCGAGCACCGTCCCGTCCTCGGCGGTCGTGACCAGGCCGAACCCCCACGCGCTGCGGCTCATGGCGCCCAGAGTAGGTCGGTGCGCCCGTAGTGTCGGGAAGATGAGCGAGACCGCGGCCCTTCCCGTCCTGGACCTGCGCGGGGACGTCGTCGACCTGGCCAGGGCGCTGTGCGACGTGCCGTCCGTCAGCGGCGAGGAGGCGGCGCTCGCCGACCTCGTCGAGGCCGCGCTGCGCGACCTGGGCCACCTGGAGGTGCTGCGCGACGGGGACGCGGTGCTCGCCCGCACGTCGCTCGGCCGGGCCGAGCGGGTCGTCGTCGCGGGCCACCTGGACACGGTGCCGATCGCGGGCAACGTGCCGTCGCGGCTCTCGGGCAGCGGCGAGGACGCCGTGCTCGTCGGGCGCGGCAGCGTGGACATGAAGTCCGGGGTCGCCGTCCAGCTCGCCGTGGCCGCCGCCGTGGTCGAGCCGGTGCGGGACGTGACGTGGGTCTTCTACGACCACGAGGAGGTCGAGTCGGCGCTGAACGGGCTCGGCCGGATCTCGCGCGAGCACCCCGAGTGGCTGGCGGGGGACTTCGCGGTGCTGTGCGAGCCGTCGGGCGCGACCGTGGAGGGCGGGTGCCAGGGCACCCTGCGCGCCGAGGTGGTGGTGCGGGGGCGGGCGGCGCACGCGGCGCGGTCGTGGACCGGGGTGAACGCGATCCACGGCGCGGGGAAGGTGCTGGCGCGGCTGGCGGCGCACGAGGCGCGCGTCGTCGACGTCGACGGGCTGACCTACCGCGAGGGCCTGAACGCGGTGCGGATCGAGGGCGGGATCGCCGGCAACGTCATCCCGGACCGGTGCCGGGTGGAGGTCAACTTCCGGTACGCCCCGGACCGGTCGCCGGCCGAGGCCGAGGCGCACGTGCGGTCGGTGCTCGAGGGGTTCGACGTGCGGGTCACCGACAACGCGCCGGGCGCGCGGCCGGGGCTGCAGCACCCGGCGGCGGCGGCGTTCGTCGCGGCCATCGGCCGCCCGCCGGCGCCGAAGCTGGGGTGGACGGACGTCGCCCGCTTCGCCGCGATCGGCGTGCCGGCGGTCAACTTCGGGCCCGGTGACCCGGTGCAGGCGCACACGGACGGGGAGCAGTGCCCGGTGGCGCAGATCCGCGAGTGCGAGCGCGCGCTGGCGGCGTGGCTCAGCGAGGTCTAGGCCAAGCCGGTCCGGGCCGGTGCCACGGGCACGACGCCCTGGATCGTCTTGGCCCAGACGTTCTGGCGTCGTACGATCCGGGTGTGTCGCCCCTTCCTGCGCCTCCTGCCTGGGAGCAGCCCCTTCCCGAGGCCACCCCGCCACCGGAGGTGGCCGTCTACCAGCTGCCCACCGGCACGTACGAGACCCGAGCGGCCTTCGCCGTCCGCGGCGGGTCGTTGCGCGACAAGCGCCAGTTCGCCGCGACGGCCGTCCTGGTGCACCACCCGAGGGGCGACCTCCTCATCGACGCGGGCTTCGGCTCCGGCGTCGCCGCGCACGTCGCGACCCTCCCGCGGATCCAGCGC
This sequence comes from Quadrisphaera sp. DSM 44207, assembly GCF_900101335.1. Classification (NCBI taxonomy): domain Bacteria; kingdom Bacillati; phylum Actinomycetota; class Actinomycetes; order Kineosporiales; family Kineosporiaceae; genus Quadrisphaera; species Quadrisphaera sp. DSM 44207. The sequence goes on from NZ_FNKA01000003.1 coordinate 435,743, forward strand.
GCTCCGCACTCGGTGACCAGGACGGTGAGCGAGCAGCTCGACGCCAGCGGCTGGGACCGCAGCCGGCTGCTCGGCGTGCTGGTGACCCACTCCCACTGGGACCACGTGAGCGGTCTCGACGACCTGCAGCTGCCGATCTGGATGAACGCGGCCGAGCTGCACCACGCGGCCGAGGCGGCGGACGGGGCGGTGTTCCGCGCCGTGTCCGCGGGCCACGAGATCCGCGAGTACGCCGTCGACGGCCCGGCGCACCTCGGCTTCCCGTCGAGCCTGGACGTGCACGGCGACGGCTCCGTGGTCGTCGTCCCCGCCGGAGGTCACACGCCCGGCTCCGTGGTCGTCTTCGTCGCCGTGCCGTCCGGTCAGCGGTACGCCTTCGTCGGCGACCTGACCTGGCAGCTCGACGGCGTCCGCCGACGCGTCGAGCGGCCGTGGTTGCTGCGCCGGCTCGCCGACAGCGATCCCGCACAGGTGCGACAGGGCCTGCTCAGGGTGATCGCCCTGGCCGGCCTGGTGCAGGTCGTCCCGGCCCACGACCGCGACGCCTACGACGGCATCCCGCACCTGCCCGACCGGACGGCACCTGCGTGAGCGCCGAGCCTGCCGAGCGGAGCGGGCCCGTCGAGCCGTCCACCAGCGGCGCGCGAGGAGCGCGAGGTTCCCGGATGCAGGGTCCACCACCACCGGCTCGACCTGACGCGGACCGGACGGCACCCGGCGGCACGAGGCCGGGTCCCTCGGTGGAGTCGGAGATCACCTGGCTCCTGCACCGGGCGGCCCAGCGGATGCGCGGGGTGACGGGCCGACGAGCGGAGGAGCACGGGCTCCAGCTGCGCGACCACATCGTGCTGAGCGCCCTCGACAGGACCCCGGACCTCACCCAGGGCGAGCTGGGCAGGGCCCTCGGGCTGGACAAGAGCACGCTGATGAGCCAGCTGGACCGGCTCGAGCGCAGGGGTCTCGTCGTGCGCCGCAGCGACCCTCGCGACCGCCGCGCACGGATCCCGCAGATCACCGAGGCCGGGAGCGCCGTGCGCGCGGACGTGGCCGCCGCCTGCGCCAGCGCCGAGGCGGCGGTCCTGGACGGCTTCAGCCAGGACCAGGTGCACGTCTTCCGGCGCATGCTCGTGGAGGTCATCGGCGACGGCGAGGACCGGGGATCGTGCCTGTGACCCGCCCGCGCGCCAGGTCCGGTGCGGAGCGGGAACGGCCCGGGGCGCGGGGCCTCGACGCCGGCGGGGCACGGCTCCGCACCGGGGCCGTGCGCACCAGGCCCGCGCCGCTGCGAGGCGCCGTCGTCGCCGACCGCGACCGGCCCGGGCGCGCCCTGCGCGTCCCCGCCCGCCCCGAGGCCGGCCTCGTCGTCCTCAGCGCGGGGGACGGCGCCCGCCGCACGAGCACCGTGCGCGTGGCCCCCGGCGACGTCCCGCTCCTCGTGGCAGCGCTGTCGGGCGCCGCCGTGGCCGACGTCCTGCCCGCCGTCTGCTGACCCGCGCTTTCTGCACTTCCCCGGGAAAGTGCGGAAGGGCGCGCTCGGTCATGCGCACTCTCCCGGGAAAGTGCGGGCAGACGGGTCCGGTCGGGCGCGCCTTCCCGGGAAAGTGGGGCGCGGCACCGGGGCGGGCGCCTGGCAGGCTGCCGCCCGTGGCCGCCGTCGCCGTCTTCTGCTCCGCCTCCGAGCGCATCGACCCCGAGCACCTGGCCCTGGCCGCGCGGGTCGGCGCGCTGCTCGCCGAGCGCGGGCACTCCCTCGTCTCCGGGGGCGGGTCGCTGTCGATGATGGGCGCGCTCGCCCGCGCCGTGCGCGCCGCCGGCGGCCGCACCTACGGCGTGATCCCCGCCGAGCTGCTGCGCCTGGAGGTCGGCGACACCGGCTCCGACGAGCTCGTCGTCACCGACGGCATGCGCGAGCGCAAGGGCCTCATGGACGCCGCCGCGGACGCCTTCCTCGTGCTGCCCGGCGGCCTGGGCACGCTCGAGGAGCTGCTGGAGGTGTGGTCCGCGCGCGCCCTGCGCCTGCACGCCAAGCCCGTGGTCGTGTGCGATCCCACCGGGGTGCTGGCGCCGCTGCGGCTCGCCGTCGAACACCTCGTCGACGCGCGGTTCGTGGCGCCCGCCGCGGCGGCGCAGGTGCGCTGGAGCGACGACCCGCGCGCCGCGGTGGCGCTGCTCGAGGCCGAGCTCGCCGGCGCGGCCGCCGGGCGGGGTGCCGGGCAGGGCGCCGGCGGCGTCCCGCCCGCCGACCGGCTGCAGGAGGGCCTCGAGGCCCAGCCCTGACCTCCTCCCGGCCCCAGCGCCCCGTGGCACCATCGGCGCCGTGAGCCTCGCCCTCCTCCTGCTCGCCGTGGCCCTGGTCGCGGTCGTGGTCGCCGTGGCCTCCGGGCGCGTGCGCGGCGGCCTGCCCCCCGCGGCCGGCACGGGCCCGCGCGCGCAGCTGCCGCCCGGCGCCGCCGGCTCCCTCGGGGCCCACGACGTCGAGGCCGTGCGCTTCACCGTGGCGCTGCGCGGCTACCGCGCGGACGAGGTGGACGCCGTCCTCGACCGGCTGCGCGACGAGCTCGCCGAGCGCGACGCCCGCCTCGCCGCGCTCACCGCACCCGCTCCCGCGCCGGCTCCCGCGCCGGCACCCGGACCCGCCTCCGCGACGGCTCCCGCCGAGGGCGCGTCCGCGGCACGCGGGCAGGGCTGAGCCGGTGGCCCGCTTCACCGCCACCCGCGAGGTGGCCGCGCCCGTCGAGCTCGTGTGGGCGCGGCTGACCGACTGGGCCTCCCACGGCCGGTGGGTGCCCCTGACGTCGATGACGGTCACCCGCGACACCGGCGGCGTCGGCACGGTGTTCGTCGGCCGCAGCGGCATCGGCCCGCTGGGCTTCGACGACCCCATGGAGGTCGTGCGCTGGGACCCCCCGACGTCCTCGCGCGCCGGCACGGCGGGCGTCGAGCACCGCGGGCGCGTGGTGCTCGGCGTCGCCGAGGTGCAGGTGGTGCCGCTGCCCGGCGGCCGGTGCCGGGTGCGGTGGACCGAGGACGTGTCCGTCCTCTCCCGCCGCCTCTCGCGCGCGGTGACGGGCCCGCTCGCGCTCGGCGGGCGCCTCGTCTTCGGCGCCGTGCTCGCCCGGATGGCGCGCGAGGTGGAGGCCGAGAGCGCGCGACGTGCCTGAGGACGTCGGCGCTGGGGACGTCGGCGCCGGGGACGTCGGCGCTGGGGACGTCGGCGCGCTGCCCGGCCCGGACGGCGCGCTGCCCGGCCCGGACGGCGCGCTGCCCGGCCCGGACGGCGTGCTGCGCTGCCCCTGGGGAGTCACCGGTCCGGCGGACTACCGCGCCTACCACGACGCCGAGTGGGGTCGGCCCGTGCGCGGCGAGGCCGCGCTCTACGAGCGGCTGGTCCTCGAGGGCTTCCAGGCCGGGCTGTCCTGGCTGGTCGTGCTGCGCAAGCGCCCCGCCCTCCGCGCCGCCTTCGCCGGCTTCGACCCCGAGGTGGTCGCCGGCTTCGGCCCGGACGACGTCGCGCGGGTGCTCGCGGACCCGGGCGTAGTGCGCAACCGCGCCAAGGTGGAGGCGGCCGTGCGCAACGCCCGCGCCGTCCTCGCCCTGCGCGAGCGCGCTCCCGGCGGGCTCGAGGCGCTGATCGCCGAGGGCGCCCCGCCACCCGGCCCGGCGCCGCGCACGCCGGCGGACGTGCCCGCGCAGACCCCGGCGTCGCGGGCGCTGGCCCGCCGCCTGGCCGCGGCGGGCTTCTCCTTCGTCGGCCCCCGCACGGTGCACGCGCTGCTCCAGGCCTGCGGCTTCGTCGACGACCACCTGGCCGCGTGCGCCTTCCGCCGCGGCGCCCGCGGCGCGGCGTGAACCGCGCCCTGCAGCTGCGCGACCGAGCCGTGGACGCCGGCGCCGCCGCGGCGCGCCGCGCCGGGGAGCGGCTGCTGGCCCTGCCCGTGTGGCTGCAGGCGCTGGCGGTCTACGCCGCGACGCGGGCGGTGACGACCGCCATCACCCTGCGCGTGGCCCGGGAGCAGCCCGCCTCCTCCTGGACGCCCGCCTCCCCGGGCTACGGCGGCTTCACCGCGCAGCTGTGGGACGCCACCTGGTACCAGCGCATCGCCGAGACCGGCTACCCGCTGCCGCTGCCGCGCGGGGACGACGGCGCGCCCCTGCAGAGCGAGTGGGCCTTCTTCCCCGCCTACCCCCTCCTCGTGCGCGCGGCAGCGGCCGCGACCGGCGCGTCCTGGCCCGTGGCGGCCCCCACCACGAGCCTGCTGGTGGGGGCGGTGGCCGCGGTCGTCGTCCTGCACCTCTTCCGCGCCGCCGCCCGGCGCGCGCAGGAGCCGGGGGCGGACCCGAGCGCGGCGCCCCGGACCGCGCTGGCCGGGCTGGCCCTCGTGCTCGTCTTCCCCTCCTCGCCCCTGCTGCAGTACGCCTACAGCGAGTCCCTGGCGCTGCTGGCGCTGGCCGGCGCCCTGCTGGCGCTCGTGCACCGCCGCTACGGCTGGTGCGCCGTGGCGGTGCTGCTGCTCGGGGCCTCCCGGGCGGTCGCGCCGCCCTTCGCCGCGGTGGTCGCCGTGCACGCGCTGGCCCGCTGGCGCGCGCGGGGCCACGACCCGTTCCCGGTCCGCGAGCGGCTCGCCGTCGCCCTGCTCGCCGCGGCGAGCGCGCTCGCCGCGGCGGCGTGGCCGGCCGTCGTGGCGCTCGCGACGGGCCGGGTCGACGGGTACGCGCAGCTGCAGTCCGCCTGGCGCGGGCAGGACGCGACCTGGGTGCTGCCCTGGGTCTCCGGTTCCCGGCACGTGGTCGGGCCCGTGCTCGGGCCCGTGCTGCTCGCCCTCGCCGTCGCCTCGCTGGTGGTGTGGTGCACGGGGCGGCGGGCCCGCGCGCTCGGCCCGGAGCTGCCCGCGTGGGTGCTGGCCTACGCCGCCCACCTCCTGCTCGTGGTCGACCTGTGGACGTCGGCCCCGCGGTTCTGGCTGCTCGCCTTCCCGCTGGCGCTGCTGCTCGCCGCGGGACTGCGCTCGCGAGGGCACCTGGTGACGTGGCTGGCGGCGTCGGTGGCCCTGCAGGTGGTGTGGACGGCGTGGCTGTGGCGCTTCTCCCCGCCCACGGACCTGCCGCCCTGACGCCGCGGAGGAGGGGCGCGCACCCCCGCCGGCGCCCGTTTCCTCCCCGGGCTCCCGCGATGGGATGATGGCGCCCTCACCAGGCGCCCGACAGGGCGCCGCTCCGCGTCTCGACCAGGGACTCGACCACGAAGGGGTCGCCGCATGGCCGCCATGAAGCCCAGGACCGGTGACGGACCGCTGGAGGTCACCAAGGAGGGCCGGGGCATCGTCATGCGGATGCCGCTGGAGGGCGGCGGCCGTCTGGTCGTGGAGATGTCGCCCGACGAGGCGAACGCCCTCGGGGACGCCCTCAAGACCGCCGCCGGCTGACGTGGCGCGCGCCGGCGCGAGCGGCGCCACCGCGCCGGGCGGCGCGGTGGGCCCCGGCCCGTCGCGGCCGATGCCCTCGCTGCGCGCGGTCGCCGCGCGCGAGCTGTCCGCCGTCCCCGACGCCGACGTCCTCGCCGTCCCGGTCGCCCGGGGGGTGGGCGAGGAGGGCCCCCAGCCGCGGGCCGGCACGGCCGACGCCGCGGTCGCCTACGGCATCGACCTCGCCGCGGTGTGCGAGCGGGCGCGGTTCACGGGCGCCGCGGGCGGCGTGCTGCCCGTGCCCGGGGCGCGCCCGGCTCCTGCGGGGGACGGCGCCGCGCTGCCGCCGTCGCTGCTGCTCGTGGGCACCGGCGCGGGCACCCCGCAGGACCTGCGCCGCGCCGGCGCCGCGCTCGCCCGCGCCGTGCGCGGCCGCTCGCTCGTCGCCACCCCGGTCGTCGCCGACGCGCCGGCCGCGGGCGTGCAGGCCTTCGCCGAGGGCGCGCTGCTCGGCTCCTACCACCCGCCGCGCTCCGGGCTCTCCGAGGGCCCCGAGCCCGCGGTGGGGGCGCTCGCCCTGCTCGGCTGCACCGCCGAGGCGCCCCTGGAGCGGGCGAGCACCGGGGCCCGGGCCACGTGGCGGGTGCGCGACCTGGCCGCCACGCCGTCGTCCACGAAGAGCCCGCAGTGGGTGGCCGAGCAGGCGCGCCTGCTGGCCGGGCAGGTCGACGGCGTCGGGGTCGAGGTGCTCGACGAGCGCGAGCTGACCGCGCTCGGCTTCGGCGGGCTGCTCGCCGTGGGCGCCGGCTCGGCCACCCCTCCGCGCCTGGTGCGCGCGACCTTCACGCCGCGGCGCCCGCCCTCGGCGCTGCCGCGCCACGTCGTCCTCGTGGGCAAGGGCATCACGTTCGACACCGGCGGCCTGTCGATCAAGCCGCGCGAGGCCATGGTGCCGATGAAGACGGACATGACCGGTGCCGCCGTCGTCCTCGCCGCGCTGCTCGGGGCCGCCGAGCTGGACCTGCCGCACCGCGTCACCGCCCTGCTGCCGCTGGCCGAGAACGCCTTCGGCGCCTCCTCCTACCGCCCCGGCGACGTGGTGACCACCTTCGCCGGCACGACGGTGGAGGTGGCCAACACCGACGCGGAGGGACGGATGGTGCTCGCCGACGCGCTCTCCTACGCCGACGCCGAGCTGGGCCCCGACCTGCTCGTGGACGTCGCCACCCTCACCGGCGCCGCCAGCCTCGGCCTGGGCAAGCGCCACGCGGCCCTGTTCACCGCCGACGACGCCCTCGCCGCGGGCCTGGAGGCGGCCGCCGACGACTCCGGGGAGCGCGTGTGGCGCATGCCCCTGGTGGAGGACTACCGCCCCGCCCTCGACAGCGAGGTCGCCGACCTGCGGCACGTGCCCGCCGAGTCCCCGGGCGCCGGGGCCGTGACGGCCGCGCTGTTCCTGCGCGAGTTCACCGGCTCGCGCACCTGGGCGCACCTGGACGTCGCCGGCCCGGCGCGCGCCGACCGCGACGAGCACGAGGTGACCAAGGGCGCCACCGGCTTCGGCGCCCGGCTGCTGCTGCGGTGGCTCGAGGGGCTGGCCTGATCACCGCCTCGCCCGCCTCCGCCGCGCGAGGACCCTCCGGCACTAGGCTGGACCGGCCACGGGGACGCCAGGAGGACCGCGCCATCACCGCCAACGCCAGCACCGCCAGGGCCAGCGTCGCCAAGTCGACGAGCTGGTCCTACGCCGAGCACTTCGTCCCCGAGAGCGAGGCCATGGAGCGGGCGCGGGCGCGCGCCTCCGAGCTCGGCATCGGCGCGACGGGCCCGGGGGCAGGCTCCCTGCTGCGGGCCCTGTGCGCCGCCGCCGACGCCCGCTCGGTGGTGGAGGTGGGCACCGGCGCCGGGGTCTCCGGCCTGTGGCTGCTCGGCGGCATGCCCGCCGACGGGGTGCTGACCACCATCGACGTCGAGGTCGAGCACCTGCGCGCCGCCCGGCAGGCCTTCGCCGAGGTCGGCGTGCGCAGCGGCCGGATCCGGGGCATCACGGGGCGCGCCAGCGACGTCCTGCCGCGCCTGACCGAGGGCGGCTACGACCTCGTGCTCCTGGACGCCGACCCGCGCGGCGCGCTGGGCTACCTCGACCGCGCGGTGCGGCTGCTGCGCCGCGGCGGGGTGCTGGCCGTCGCCGGCGCCCTCTCGCACGACCGCGCCGGGGACCCGGCGCAGCGCGACCCCGCCACCACGGCCGTGCGCGAGATCGCCAAGGAGCTGCGCGCGCAGGAGGACCTCCTGCCGTCGCTGGTGCCCAGCAGCGACGGGCTGCTCCTCGCCGTCCGGCGCCGCTGAGACGCCCGAAGGGGTTGCGGCACCCCCCGGTGGTGACGCATCGTGTTCACACAACACCTGTGGGTGAGTGACAAGGGTCACACGGCCTTCCCAGGCCGTTTCCAGGCATCGGCGCCAGGCTGGAGCGTCGGCGCAGGTGCAGCCGGGGCGCGGAGGCGGTCGTGGACGGACGAGAGCTCGAGCAGGTCGTGCAGCCGGTGGACGACGTGCCCTCGTGGGAGGACGTCGTCCGCCTGCACTCGGAGCGCGTCTACCGGCTCGCCCACCGCCTGACCGGCGACCCGCACGAGGCGGAGGACCTCACGCAGGAGGTCTTCGTGCGCGTCTTCCGCTCGCTGGCCGACTACGTGCCGGGCACGTTCGAGGGCTGGCTGCACCGGATCACGACGAACCTCTTCCTGGACCAGGTGCGCCGCCGTCGCCGCGTGCGCGTCGACGCGCTGACCGAGGAGGCCGCCGCCCGGCTGCCCGACGGCGAGCCGGGGCCGGAGCGGGCCTTCGAGCGCGCGCACCTGGACCTGGACGTGCAGGCGGCCCTGGACCGCCTGCCCCCCGCCTTCCGCGACGTCGTCGTCCTCGTCGACGTCGAGGAGCTCTCCTACGAGGAGGCGGCCCGCGTCCTGGACGTGAAGATGGGCACGGTGCGCTCGCGCCTGCACCGCGCCCGGGCCCAGCTGCGGCGCGAGCTGGTGCACCTGGCCCCGCCCACCGCCCTGCGTCCCGTGCCGGGCGGGCGGCCGCCGCAGCGCCGGCCCGTGCGGGCCGTGGCGCGACCGGTCGGGGGCCTGCCGGGGGCCGCGCTGCCCGTGGCCGGCTGACCCGCTCCCCCCCGGCCGGACCACCCGTGCAGCGCGCACGGGAGGCGGCGGGGGAGGATGGGCCCGACCAGGGAGGTGGCATGAGCGAGCGACCCGCAGCACCGGCGGCGGACGCGGACGCCGTCCGGAGCGCGACGGCCGTGCCCGCCGGGCCGCTGTCCGGGCACGACGGTCCCGGCTTCCCGCACGCCCCGCACGTGCCCGAGGACGGCGGGGCGGTGCCCGCGCGCCGTCCGGCCCGGCGCCGGCGCGGCGCGCTCGCGGTGCTCGGCGCCGCGGGCGCCCTGCTGCTCGGCACCGCGGGCGGCTTCGCCGGCGGGGCGCTGCAGGACCGCCTGAGCGGCGGCGCGGGCACGGCGTCCGCGCCGCTGCGCGTGGTGCCGGGCGGCTCCGCCGGCGGGAGCGCGGACGGCGGCGACGGCGACGGCGGCACGTCCCCGGCGCTGCCGGAGCAGGGGGCGGTCAGCGAGGTCGCGGCCGCGGTGCTGCCGAGCGTGGTGGCGCTGCAGGTGAGCACGCCGACCGCGGCGGGCTCGGGCTCCGGGTTCGTCGTCGGCGACGGCCTGCTGCTGACGAACAACCACGTCGTCGCGGCGGCCGCCGACGGCGGCGGCGAGGTCACGGCGGTCTTCGGCGACGGCACGGAGGTGGCGGCCGAGCTCGTCGGGCGCACCACGCCGTACGACCTGGCCGTGCTGCGGGTGGAGCGCGAGGGGCTCGTGCCGCTGGAGTTCGCGGACTCCGCGGCCCTGGCCGTCGGCGCTCCGGTCGTGGCGATCGGCGCGCCGCTGGGCCTGGAGGGCACCGTGACCACGGGCATCGTCAGCGCGCTCAACCGCCCCGTGGCAGCGGGGCAGGGGCAGGACAGCGCCTTCATCAACGCCATCCAGACCGACGCCGCGATCAACCCGGGCAACTCCGGCGGGCCCCTGGTGGACATGCAGGGCCGCGTCGTCGGCGTCACCTCCGCCATCGCCCAGGCGCCCGGGGCCCTCGGCGGCAGCGGCGGCAACATCGGCCTCGGCTTCGCGATCCCGAGCGCGCAGGCGGTGCGCACCTCCCAGGAGATCATCGACACCGGGCGCGCGACCTACCCCGTCATCGGCGTCGCGCTCGACGAGCGCTACACCGGGCAGGGCGTGCAGGTGGCCACCGGGTCGAGCCCGACCGGGCCGCCGGTGACGCCGGGCGGCCCCGCCGAGCAGGCGGGGATCCAGCCCGGGGACCTCATCACCGCGTTCGAGGGCCGGCCGGTGACGGCGAACGACGAGCTCATCGTCGCCATCCGCGCTCAGCGGCCCGGGGACACCGTGACGCTGACCGTCGTCCGCGACGGCCAGGCCCGCGACGTCGACCTCGTCCTCGACCAGGCCGAGAGCGACTGAGGAGCGAGCGGGTGTTCGGCGTCAACCTCGGCGAGCTGTCGATCATCGCCCTCGTCGCGCTCCTGGTGATCGGGCCGGAGCGGCTGCCGCAGTACGCCGCCCAGCTCGGGCGCGTGGTGCGCGAGGGGCGGCGGATGGCCCTCGGCGTGCGCGAGCAGGTGCGCGACGAGCTGGGCCCGGAGTTCGACGAGGTCGACTGGCGCAAGCTGGACCCGCGCCAGTACGACCCGCGCCGCATCGTCCGCGACGCCCTGTCCGAGGCGTGGGAGGACCACCCGCCCTCGCGCTCCCGGGCCTCCGGGGCGACCCCGAGCCGGCGCGCGACCCCGGGCCGCCCGGTCCAGCGCTCCCAGGACGCCGGCCCGCCCCCGTTCGACGCCGACGCCACCTGAGCGCGGGGCCCTCAGCCGACGGGGGTGATCCCGAGGCGGCGGCCGGCGAGGCTGCGCGGGCGGTGCCCGAGGCGGTGGGCCAGGTCGCGGATCACGACGGCCGCGGGGGAGTCCGGCGCGGAGAGCACCACCGGCGTGCCGGCGTCCCCGCCCTCGCGCAGCGCGACGTCGATGGGCACCTGGGCCAGCAGCGGCACCTCCGTGCCGGTCTCGGCCGACAGGCGCCGGGCGACCTGCTCGCCGCCGCCGGAGCCGAACAGCTCCACGCGCGAGCCGTCGGGCATCGGCATCCACGACATGTTCTCCACGACGCCGGCGATGCGCTGGCTCGTGCGCGTGGCGAGCCCGCCCGAGCGGTGCGCGACCTCCGCGGCCGCCGGCTGCGGGGTCGTCACGACGAGCACCTCCGAGCCCGGCAGCAGCTGGGACACGCTGATCGGGATGTCCCCGGTGCCGGGGGGCATGTCGAGCAGCAGCACGTCGAGGTCGCCGAAGTGCACCTCGGTGAGGAACTGCTGCAGCGCGCGGTGCAGCAGCGGGCCGCGGTGCATCACCGGCTGGCCGTCGGGGACGACCATGCCCATGGAGATGGCCTTGACGTCGTGCGCGACCGGCGGCAGGACCATGTCGTCCAGCTTCGTCGGCTTCGCCCGGGTGCCGAGGAGCCCGGGCACGGAGAAGCCGTGGACGTCGGCGTCCACCAGCCCCACCCGCAGGCCCTCGGCGGCCATCGCGACCGCGAGGTTGACCGTGAGGGTGGACTTGCCGACGCCGCCCTTGCCGGAGGCGACGGCGATCACGCGGGTGAGGCTGCCCGGCCGGGCGAAGGGCACCTCCCGCTCCGGGGTGCCGCCGCGCAGGGTCGAGCGCAGGCTCGCGCGCTGCTCGGCGTCCATGACGCCCAGGTCGACGCGGACCGCGACCACCCCGGGCACGGCGCGCACCGCGGCGGTGACGTCGCGGTCGATGGTGTCGCGCAGCGGGCAGCCGGCGGTGGTGAGCAGCACGGTGACCAGCACGGCGCCGGTGGCGGAGACCTGCACGGACTCGACCATGCCGAGCTCGGTGATGGGACGGCGGATCTCCGGGTCCAGCACCGTCGCCAGCGCGGCGCGCACGGCGGCCTCGGACGGCGCGCCGGCGGGTGCCGGAGCCGGGGACGCGGGAGCAGCGGGTGCGGGAACGGCGGGCGCGGGGGCCGCGGCGCCGCGACCGCGCAGGAACGGGCTCACCCGACGAGGGTAAGCCGCTCCGGACCACCTCCGTGCGTCAGCACCTCCGCGACCTCGGGCGCGTGCGGGTGCTGGCGCGTGCACCGGTCACGCGGGGGTGCGGCACCAGGGGCAGACGCGCCAGTCCTCCTCCAGGGGCCGCGAGCAGCTGCGGCAGGCGCCGGACGCGAGGTCCACCGCGCACCACGGGCACGCGAGCATGCCGGGGGTGACGGGCCGCTCGCACGAGGGGCACGCGCGGCCGGAGCCGTGCCCGGCGCCCGCGGAGGCGTCCTGGGCCGTCACGCGCACGGCCTCCTCGAACGTCGTCTCGCCCCGGCGCGCCTTCTCCACCGCGGACGCGCGCAGGGTCGTCATGCCGCGCGTGCGCGCGGTGGCCCCCACCGCGGCCTCGCTGGGGTCCTTCAGCAGCACCGAGCGCACCGCGGTGTCGACCTCGAGCACCTCGTAGACCGCCGTGCGGCCCCGGTAGCCGGTGCCGCCGCAGTCGGGGCAGCCGGTGCCGCGGCGCGGGGTGGCGCCGAGGAGGTCGCGCGCGCTCAGGCCGAGGACGCCGAGCACGGACTCGTCCGGCGCGTACGGCTCCGCGCAGGCGGAGCACGGTCGGCGCACGAGGCGCTGGGCGACCGAGGCGGTCAGGGAGGAGGCGACGAGGAACGGCTGGGTGCCCATGTCGACCAGGCGGGTCAGCGCCGCGACGGCCGAGTTGGTGTGCAGGGTGGTCAGCACCAGGTGGCCGGTGAGGGAGGCCTTCAGGGCCAGCTCGGCCGTCTCGGCGTCGCGCACCTCGCCGACGAGGACGATGTCGGGGTCCTGGCGCAGCACCGAGCGCAGCCCCGCCTGGAACGTCATGCCGGTGCGCGGGTTCACCTGCACCTGCGTGATGCCGGGCAGCTGCACCTCGACCGGGTCCTCCAGGGTGACGATGTTGCGCTCGGGGCTGAGCACCTCCGCCAGCGCCGAGTACAGCGTCGCGGTCTTGCCCGACCCGGTGGGGCCGGTGATGAGGACCAGGCCCTGCGGCAGGGCCAGCGCCCGCCGGAACGCCGCCAGCTGCGCGGGCTCGAAGCCGAGGCGCTTCAGCGGCGGCACGTCGTCCCCGCGGGTGAGCAGGCGCACGACGACCTTCTCCCCGTGCAGGGCGGGCAGGGTCGAGACGCGGCAGTCGACCGGGGCGCCGTCCACGGTGATGCGGGCGCGGCCGTCCTGCGGCACGCGGCGCTCGGCGATGTCCAGCCCGGAGATGATCTTCAGGCGGCTCACGACGGTGCCCGCGGCCCGCGGCGAGGTCGTCAGGACGTCGCGCAGGAGCCCGTCGACGCGGTAGCGCACCCGCAGGGCCTCGCGCTGGGTCTCGACGTGGATGTCGGAGGCGCCGAGGCGCACGGCGTCCGCGAGCACCCGGTTCACGAGCTGGACGACGGGGTCGCTCTCGTCGGCGCCGTCCCCGGCGAGGCCGCCGCCGCGCGCGCCGGGGCCGTCCTCGCCGTCGTCGGCCGCCGCGAGCACGGCGGTCGCGCCGCCGTCCTGGCCCAGGGACCACGCGCGCACCAGGTGCTCGCGGATCTGGCTCTCCGGGGCGACGAGGACCGTGAGCTCCTGGGCGCCGGTGTGCAGCTTCACGTCGTCGAGGGCGAGCACGTTGGTCGGGTCCGCGACCGCGACGACCAGGCCCGTGGGGGTGCGGTCGACGACGAGGACGCGGCTGCGGTCGGCGACGGACTGCGGCAGCAGCCGCACGACGTCCGGTGCCGGGGCGGTGCGGTGCAGGTCGAGGACGCCGAGCCCGAGCTGGTCCGCGAGCGCGACGGCGATGCCGCGCTCGTCGGTCAGCCCCATCTGCACCACGAGCTCGCCCAGGCGCCTGCGGGGGCCGGGCGCGGTCTGCTGCGCGGTCAGGACGCGGTCCAGCTGCTCGGCGCTGAGCACGCCCGCGTCGACGAGGAGGTCGCCCAGGCGGCGGCGCTGCAGGTGCTGCAGCGAGGTCGGCCCGGCCTGGGCGGGCAGCGCGCCGAGCGGGGCCGCCGGTGGGGAACCGCCCCACGGCGCCGCGGGCTGGGAAGGCATCACCCGACCCGCATCGGCACGTCAGCCGTCCGGGTGAAGCGCCGAGGACGGGCGAGCTGCCACGCGCCCGCCCCGACGCGGCCCCTCCCGCAGCGGGGACGCGTCCCGGTGGCGCCCGCCCTCGCGGGCCTCGCGCGCGTCGCGGCGCTCGCGGGAGCCGCCCTCGCGGGCGTCGCGCCCCTCCCGGCCGTCGCGGGCGTCGCGCCCCTCCCGGCCGTCGCGGGCGTCGCGCCCCTCCCGGCCGTCGCGGGCGTCGTGGCCGCCGCGGGCGTCCTCGAGCTCCTCCAGGAGCGCCCGCAGCTCCGAGCGCACGAAGTCGCGGGTGGCGACCTCGCCGAGGGCGATGCGCAGGGCGGCGACCTCGCGGGCGAGGTACTCGGTGTCGACCAGGTTGCGCTCGGCGCGCTGGCGGTCCTGCTCGAGGGCCACGCGGTCGCGGTCGTCCTGCCGGTTCTGCGCCAGCAGGATCAGCGGCGCCGCGTAGGAGGCCTGCAGCGACAGCAGCAGCGTCAGCAGCGTGTAGTTCAGCGCCTCGGGGTCGAACTGCCGGTCCTCCGGCGCGAAGGTGTTCCACGCCAGCCACACGAGGACGAACGCCGTCATGTACAGCAGGAAGCGCGGCGTGCCCATGAACCGCGCGAAGCCCTCGGAGAGGCGGCCGAAGGCCTCCGGGTCCACGCGGGGGCGGCGCACCAGGGAGCCCCGCGCCTCCAGGGGCGTGTCGAGGGCGTCGCGGCGCCGCTGCGCCTCGCCGGCGCCGTACCGGTCCTCAGCCACCGCTCACCCCCGGGGAGTCGTGCTGCTCCCGCCAGTCCTCCGGGAGGATGTGGTCCAGGACGTCGTCCACCGTCACGGCGCCGAGCAGGCGGCCGTCCGGGTCCGTGACGGGCAGGGAGACGAGGTCGTACGTCGCCAGGCGGCGCGTGACGGCGTCCAGCGGGGCGTCGACGGCGAGCGGCTCGAGGTCGGTGTCGAGCAGGCCACCGATGGCCTCGTGCGGCGCCTCGCGCAGCAGCCGCTGGATGTGGACGGCTCCCAGCAGGCGCCCCGTCGGGGTCTCGGTCGGGGGCCGGCACACGTAGACGGTGGAGGCGACCGTGGGCGACAGCTCGGCCTTGCGCACGGTGGCCAGCGCCTGCGCGACCGTGGCCTCCGGGGGCAGCACGACCGGCTCGGTGGTCATCAGGCCGCCGGCGGTGTCGTCCTCGTAGGCCAGCAGGCGGCGCACGTCGCGCGCCTCCTCCGGCTCCATCAGGCGCAGGAACTGCTCCTGCTGGTCCTCGGACAGCGCGCCGAGCAGGTCCGCGGCATCGTCCGGCTCCATGGCCTCCAGGACGTCGGCGGCGCGCTCGCGCCCGAGCGCGGAGAGGATCTGCACCTGGTCGTCGGCGGTCAGCTCCTGCAGGACGTCGGCCAGGCGCTCGTCGTCCAGCTCGGTCGACAGCTCCACCCGCCGCTTGCCGGACATCTCGCGCAGCACGTCGGCGATGTCGGCGGCCTTCATCTCCTCCAGGGACGCCGCGAGCAGCACGGCGCTCTGCTCCGGCTGGTCCCCGAACAGGCCCGCCACGTCGTGGTAGTCCACGAGCGCCGTCGCCCCGCGGCGCCGGCCCAGGCCGCTGCGCCGCACGCCGCGGCGCACGAAGACGCGGGTGAGCTCCCAGTCGCGGTTGCGCTGCTGCTCGAGGGCGACGTCCTCGACGACCGCGGTGGGGTCGCCGTCCTCGGGCGCCGCAGGGCCCACGAGGCGCACGGTGCGGTCGAGCAGCTCGGTGAGCACGAGCACCTCGGCCGGCCGCTGCTCGAAGCGGCGCATGTTGAGCAGGCCCGTGGTGATCACCTGGCCGGCGTCCATGCTGGTCACGCGGGTCATGGGAATGAAGATGCGGCGGCGGCCGGGGACCTCGACCACGAGGCCCACGGCCCGCGGGCGGCGGCGGTCGCGGGGGATGACGACGACGTCGCGCAACCTGCCGACCGGGTCGCCGATCGGGTCGAAGACCGGGAGCCCGGCCAGGCGCGCGACGAAGACCCGAGACGGTGCGCCGCTCACGCTGGGAGGGTAGTCGGCGCGCGCCGCCGGCGAGGAGGCTCGAGGCGACCGCCCAGCGGACCGACCGGCGGGCCGCCCAGCGGACCGACCGGCGGGCCGTCCGAGCGCTCCGCTGGGCGGATCCGTGCCCGTCCGCTGTGGGCACGGGGGCGCCCTGTGCGCATCGAGGACGGGCACGGGGGCGCCCTGTGCGCATCGAGGACGGGCACGGGGGCGCCCTGTGCGCATCGAGGACGGGCACGGGGGCGCCCCAGTGGCCCTCGCGGCGCCGGTAGCGTGCCGGCGTGCCCGAGCAGCCGCCGTCGCTGGAGTTCGAGGTCGTCGACGTCTTCACCGACCGGCCCTTCGCGGGCAACCCGCTGGCGGTGGTGCTCGGCGCCGACGACCTCGCGACGGGCCAGCTGCAGGCCCTCGCCGCGGAGTTCAACCTCTCCGAGACCGCCTTCCCGATGGCGCCGACGGCCGCCGAGCGGGCTCGCGGCGCGCACTACCGGCTGCGCATCTTCACGCCCGGCACCGAGCTGCCCTTCGCCGGCCACCCCTCGGTGGGCACGGCCTGGCTGCTGGCCCGCCGCGGTGCCCTCGCGCCCGGGCGCGCGGTGCAGGCCTGCGGCGCCGGCGACCTGCCGCTGGAGGTCTCCGCGGACGGCGGCCCGGTGCGGCTGACCGGCGGTGCGCCGGCGCAGCGCGGGGACGTCGACCCCGCGCCGCTGCTGGCGGCGCTCGGGCTGGAGCCCGCGGACCTGGACCCGCAGCTGCCCGGCCGCGCCGCCGCCGTCGCCGGCACGGGCGTGGACCAGGCGCACCTGTTCGTGCGGCCCGGCGCGCTCGCGGCCCTGCGCCCGGACGCCGGCGCGCTCGAGCGGCTGCCGCACCGCGTGCCGCTCACCGGCACCGCCCCGCTCGCGGGCCTCCTCGCCGTCGCGTGGGGCGGACCGGACGGGTCTGGCCGGTGGTCCGCGCGCGTGCGCATGCTCGGCACCGGGATCGGCGTGGCCGAGGACCCCGCGACCGGCTCCGCGGCGCTGGGCCTCGGCGTCTCCGCCGTCGCCGCCGGCCTGCTGCCGGGGGAGGGCACGAGCGAGCTGGTCGTCACCCAGGGGGTCGAGATGGGGCGTCCCTCCCGCCTGGAGGTGCGGGTGCGCGCCGCGGGAGGCCGGGCCGCGGAGGTCTCCGTGCAGGGCGCGGTCGTCCCGGTCAGCTCCGGCCGGATCGCCGTCCCGCCCGCCTCGCACGGGCGCTGACCAGAGGCGCTGACCAGGGCCGCTGACCAGGGGCGCGGCCGGGCCGCCTCGCCGCGCGGCGGCGCCTGCGGCGCCCTACGGTGGACGCCATGTCTGAGAGCACCCCGACCCTGCCGCGCGCCGCCAGCGCCTCCTACTCCGTGCCGGGCATGGCGGCGGACGACGGCGCCAGGGTCGCCGAGATCCTCCAGGGCAGGCTGTACGCGCTGACCGACCTGCACCTGACCCTCAAGCACGTGCACTGGAACGTCGTCGGCCCGCACTTCATCGCGGTGCACGAGATGCTCGACCCGCAGGTGGACGCCGTCCGCGAGTTCGCCGACCAGGTCGCCGAGCGCATCGCCACCCTCGGTGGCTCGCCGGTCGGCGTGCCGGGCGCCCTGGTGAAGGGCCGCAGCTGGGACGACTACTCCCTCGGCCGCGCCGGCGCCATCGAGCACCTGGGCGCGCTGGACCTCGTCTACAGCGGCGTCATCAGCGACCACCGCACCGTCGCCGGGGAGGTCGGGGATCTCGACCCGGTCACCGAGGACCTCCTGACCAGCCAGAGCGGCCAGCTGGAGCTGTTCCACTGGTTCGCGCGCGCGCACCTGGAGAACGCGGGCGGCGAGCTGTCCACCGCCGGCGCGACCTCCGAGCGCGAGGCCGCCACGCAGGCCGAGGCCGGCGCCGGCGAGTCGGTCTGACCGTGGCGGGCACCAACCCGCTGGCCGCCGCCCGCGCCGGCATCCGCTCGCTGCCCTCCGGCACCGAGGTGGCGGCGTACGCCACCTACCTGGAGGCGCAGCGGGCGGTCGACCACCTGTCGGACCAGGGCTTCCCCGTGCAGCAGGTGAGCATCATCGGCTCGGACCTGCGCAGCGTCGAGCGCGTCACCGGCCGGCTCAGCTACCCCCGGGTGGCGCTGGCCGGTGCCGCGTCCGGCGCGTGGTTCGGCCTGTTCGTGGGGCTGCTGCTCTCGCTCTTCGGCGGCCCCGTGGGCACGGGGCAGATCGTCTTCTCGGCGGTGCTCTTCGGCGCCGGCTTCGGCATCCTCTTCGGCGTCATCTCCTACGCCCTCACGCGCGGACGCCGCGACTTCAGCTCCGTCAGCGCCGTCCTGGCGAGCCGCTACTCGGTGATGGTCGCCGACGCGGAGGCCGGTCGGGCCCGCCAGCTGCTCTCCGGCCTCGAGGGCGTGCGGCCCCTGCCGCAGGCGCACCAGCCGCCCGCCCCGCCGCAGCCGCCGTACGGACAGCAGCCGGGCTACGGCCAGCAGCCCCCGTACGGGCAGCCGCCCTACGGCCAGCCGCCCTACGGCCAGCCCCCGCAGGGCTGAGCTTCAGGGCCGGCGTCGCGCCGGTCAGGCCAGCGACGCCATCCACGCCTCGACGTCCTCGGGGCGCCGGGGCAGCGCCGCGCTGAGGTTCTCGCAGCCGTCCTGCGTGACGAGCACGTCGTCCTCGATGCGCACGCCGATGCCGCGCAGCTCGGCCGGCACCAGCAGGTCGTCGGCCTTGAAGTACAGGCCGGGCTCGATGGTGAAGACCATGCCGGGCACGAGCTCGGCGTCCAGGTACATCTCGCGGCGCGCCTGCGCGCAGTCGTGCACGTCGATGCCCAGGTGGTGCGACGTGCCGTGCACCATCCACCGGCGGTGCTGCCCGCCGGTCTGCGGGTCCAGGGACTCCTCGGCGCGAACGGGCAGCAGGTCCCACTGCTCCAGGCGCGCGGCGATGACCTCCATGGCCGCCACGTGCAGGTCGCGGAACCGCGAGCCCGGGCGTGCCACCGCGAACGCGGCGTCGGCGGCGTCCAGCACCGCCTGGTAGACGTGCCGCTGGACGTCGGTGAAGCGGCCGGATACCGGCAGCGTGCGCGTGATGTCCGCGGTGTAGAGCGAGGGCACCTCCACCCCGGCGTCGACGAGCACGAGCTCGCCCTCGCGCACCGGCCCGTCGTTGCGGATCCAGTGCAGGGTGCACGCGTGCGCCCCGGCGGCGGCGATGGTCTCGTACCCCACGCCGTTGCCCTCCCGGCGCGCGAGGCCCTCGAAGGCCGTCTCCACGACGCGCTCGCCGCGCGGGTGCCCCAGCGCCGCCGGCAGGGCGCGCACCACGGCGTCGAACCCCGCCGCCGTGGCGGCCACCGCGGCGCGCATCTGCTCGACCTCGAAGTCGTCCTTGACGAGGCGCAGCTCGCTGAGTGCCTCGGTCAGCGCGTCGTCGTGCGCGGTGGCCGACGCCCCGTCGAGGCCCGCGGCCTCGCGCGCCTGCGCGGCGAGCGCGTCGACCGCCGGGTCGGCGCCGTGGACGACGCGCAGCCGCAGGCCGTCCTCGCCCGAGCGCGCCAGCCCCTGCGCCAGCGCGTCGGGCAGCTGCTCGACGGAGCGGCAGCCCAGGCCGAGCTCGGTCTCGACGTCCTGCAGGCTCGGGCGCACCCCGACCCAGAACTCCCCGTAGCGGGCGTCGGCCCAGAACTCCTCGGTGTCGCGCTCGGCGCGCGGGCGGAACCACAGCACCGCCTCGTGCCCGCCGCCGTCCGCGTCCGGTCGCGGCTCGAGGACGAGGACGGCGTCCGGCTCGCGATCCTCCCCGAGGCCCGTCAGGTGCGCGAAGGCGGAGTGCGGCCGGAAGCGGTAGTCCGTGTCGTTGCTGCGCACCTTCAGCGGCCCGGCGGGCAGCACCAGCCGGTCGCCGGGGAAGAGCGCGCTGACCCGGGCGCGCCGCGCCGCCGCCCACGGGGCGGCGGGGGAGGGGGCGGGCGCCGGCGGGCGCGGGCCCCAGCCCCCGGCGATGAAGGCGCGGAAGGCCTCCGACGTGGGCCGCTGGCTGCGGTTCGACCCCCGGTCCGCCGCTGGCTGCGCGCCGTCCTGCGACAGCGGGCGGTCCACGGTCTCCGGCGCGCTGGTGGTCTCGCTCATGCACCGATCCTGCCACCGGGCCCCGACACCGGGCCCCGACACCGGGGCCGGCGGCGACCGACGCGGGTGGGCGGTGCGCCGGTCCGCGTCGGTCGTCCAGCGCTCAGCCGGCTGACCAGGACGGGGGCCACAGGCCCAGGGCGACGCGTCCGGTCACGGACGACGCCGGCACGGGGCCGTGGTCCCTGGAGTCGATCGACTCCCCGCGCGCGTCGCCCAGCACGAGCAGCGAGCCGGGGGGCACGGTGACGGGGCCGTAGTAGAGGGCGTCGACGGACTCGGGGTCGACGTAGGGCTCCCGCACCCGCTCGCCGTCGACGACCAGGACGCCGCCCTCGATGGCGACGACGTCCCCGGAGGTGCCGGCGACGCGCTTGACCGTCAGCGCGCCGTCCCGGGGGGAGGTGAACGCGACGAGGTCACCGCGCTCGCAGCACTCGCCCCGCTTGTCCACGAGGACGACGTCGCCGGGGTCCAGCGTCGGGCTCATGCTGTCGCCCACCACCCGCACGGGCTCGGCGACCTGGGCGCGCAGGCCGAGGACCACGAGCACGGCGAGGACGGCGGCGAGCCCGACGTGGACGACGCCCATCAGTGGTGGACCGCGGCTTCCGTGGCCGCCGCCGTGCTGCTCGTGCCGGTCGTGCCGGTCGAGGGGTCCGCCGCCGGCGCGGGCGTCGTGCCGGCCGCGGCCGGGCGGGGCCCGGTGTAGCCGTCGTCGTCCACGGCGGGCGCGGCCCTGACCGGGTGGTGGGGGCTGGCGTCCACGTCCCTCTCGCCCACCGAGAACTGGGCCATCATGTCGTGGTCCTCGTGGGGCAGGTTGTGGCAGTGAGCCATGTAGTGGCCGCCGACCGAGCCCGGTGAGGGGTCGAACCTGATCAGCAGGTCCACCGTCTCGCCCTCACCGACGTAGACGACGTCCTTGGGTCCCTGCTCGTGGTCGAAGACCCGCCCGGCGCCGCCGGTGCGGCCGATGATGCGGAAGTCGACGAGGTGCAGGTGCACGGGGTGGAACCACCCCCCGGACCTGTTCTCGATGCTCCAGACCTCGGTGGCGCCGCTCTCCACGTCCGCGATCGTCTTGCGGTACCCGGAGTCCACGACGTCCTGCCAGGTGTCCCCGCCGAAGGTCCAGACTCCCCCCTCGCGCTCGACCCGGAAGCTGCGGCGCAGGTAGCCGCCGCTGGTGGGCAGGGCCATCACCGGGTGGCTGGTGCCCAGCGTCGAGCCCACGTAGTCCGCGTTCCAGGTCGGGTCGGTGGTGTCGACGGGCTCGTCGGAGACGTCGAAGCGCATCACCCTGTCCGTGAAGTCGTAGTCGACGTTGTTGGCGTTGCTGCCGTTGAGCAGCTCGACCGACGTCACGTCCGCCGGCAGCTTGGAGAAGTCGACCACCACCTCGTACCGCTCGGCGCCGCCGTGGCGCAGGGAGGTCACGCCCGTGCCCGTGGGCACCAGGCCCCCGTCGGTGGCGACGACCTGCAGCTGCAGCGCCGCATGGCTCAGGCACCAGGTGTAGGAGCGGGCGATGGAGCAGTCGAGGATCCGGAAGCGGTAGGTGCGCCGCTTCACCGTCATCCTCGGCCACGGCCGGCCGTTGACGAGGATGACGTCGCCCCACAGGCCCGAGTGGTCGTTGTCGTCCAGCACCAGGGACCCGTCGGCGGCGAAGACGGCGTCGGAGACCAGCAGCGGGACGTCGAACTCCCCCTGGGGCAGCAGCGCGCGCTCCTCGTCGTCGTGGACGACGTACAGCCCGAGCAGGCCCGAGTAGACGTTCTGGGCCGTCCAGTGCATGCCGTGGTCGTGGTACCACAGGGTGCGCGCGTGCTGGTGGTTCGGGTACTGGTACGTCTTCTTCTGCCCCACGCGGACGACGTCCGAGGCGTACCCGTCGAACTCGGGCAGGCTCGCCGAGCCGTGCAGGTGCAGGGACAGCTCGTTCGGCCCGCCGAACGGCCCGGTCAGGGGCAGGTGGTTGCGCAGCTCGACGCTGGAGGCCTTCCCGCGCTCGACCTCGAGCGTGGGGCCGGGGAACCCGCCGTCGTAGCCCTGCACGGGCGTCCCGAGGCCGCCGGGCAGGACCTGAGCGGTGCCGGCGCGGGCGGTCAGCGACACGCTCGACCCCGAGCGCACCGGAGGGAGCGCGAGGTCGACGGCGTAGCGCTCGGGGAAGCTCGCCGGCGGCAGGCTGCTGACCGACGTCGCCGACACGGCCCTCGGCGGCACCGCGAGGACGGCGGCGCCACCGAGGCCCGCGACCCCTCCGAGCTTGAGGAGGTCGCGTCGCTTCAGGCTCATGGGGTCCTCTCCGGGCTCGGTGCGCCCGAGCTGCGGGTCTTCGGGTCCGCCGCCACCGGGCGGTGGGGCGGGTGCGGCCGGTCTCCTGCGACCGGGCCGGTCTCGCCGTGCGGGGTGCGGGGTGCGGGATGCGCGACGGCGCGTTACCCAGCGAAGGTCGGGTCAGCGCGCAGGGGAGTCAATCCCCGGGGGGAGGAGGAGGGGGCTCTTCCCCTGGGGGGAGCCCGCCCCCCGGTCCACCGGGGGGCGTGCCGCCGCGGCGGGCGACCACCGAGCGTCACCTCTGATCCCGGTGGGTCGGCCGACACGCCGAGCGACACGCCGTGTTCCGAGAGCCGTGTTGTGCCCCGGTCACCCTCGGGTCATCGTGAGCGGGACATGGCTCACTCCCCGAAGGCCCGCCGCGCACGGCGGCGCCGCGCTCCCCGTCGTCCCTGGCCGACCCGCGCCGTCGGCGAGCGCGCGCCCGTGCGCCTGGAGAAGGCGGCGCCCGTGGCCCTGGCGGTCGCCCTCGTCGCCGTCTCGGCCGGGCCCGCCCTCGGCGGTGCGGGCGCGCAGGAGGGCGCCGCGCCGGACGCGCGCGGCGCGGCGGCCTCGCCTGCGATCTCCGCTGCGGGCGCTCGCCCCGCGGCCGCGGACGACCAGCGGGCGCGGGGGTGGTGGCCGGAGCCGGCGCCCCTGAGCACCGGTGCCGTGGCCGCCGCTGCGGCGTCCGAGCTCTCCGCCACCTCCGGCACGCCCACCGCGGCCTCCGCTGCGACCGCGGCCGCGACCTCGACCGTCGCGGCCGGCGGCGCCGGAGTGCCCGGTCGCGTCCTCGCGGCGTACCGGGAGGCCGAGGAGCGCCTGCGGGCCGACGACCCGGGCTGCGGGCTGCCGTGGTGGCTCCTGGCCGGCGTCGGCGAGGTCGAGTCCGGGCACGCCAGCGGCGGGCGGGTGGACGAGCAGGGGCGCACCCGCGGGCAGATCCTCGGTCCGCGCCTCGACGGCTCCCTGGCGGGCACGGCGCGCATCTCCGACAGCGACTCCGGCCGCCTGGACGGCGACGCCCTCTTCGACCGCGCGGTCGGCCCGATGCAGTTCCTCCCCGGCACCTGGGCGGGCTGGGGGGCCGACGCCGACGGGGACGGCAGCGCCGACCCGCACGACGTCGACGACGCGGCGCTGTCCGCGGGTCGGTACCTGTGCGCCGGGGCAGCGGACCTGAGCACGGCGGCCGGGCAGGCCGCGGCGCTGATGCGCTACAACCGCTCGGTCCCGTACGGGCAGACCGTGCTGGCGCGGGGAGCGGCCTACCGCGACGGCGCCGAGGTCGTGCCGGGCGCGGCCGGGTCCGTGGCGCCCTCCCCGCGCGCGTCGTCCCCGCGCGCGTCGTCCCCGGTGCTCGCGGCCACCTCCGCCGCGCCCGCGCCATCCGCGCCATCCGTGCCACCTCTGCCGCCCCTGCCACCTCTGCCGCCCCTGCCACCTCTGCCGCCCCTGCCGACGGGGACCGGGCCCGTGTCGACGCCTCCCGCCCCGGCGGAGGCGTCACCGACCGGCGCCGAGCCCCCGGCCGGCCCGGGCCCCTCGACCGATCCGGCTCCGTCGACCGCGGGCCCGTCGACCGCGGAGACCCCCACCACCGCCGGCCCGGTCGCGCCGGTGCCGCTGCCCGAGGAGACCGCGGCCGAGCCGACCGGCACCCCCACCGGCACCCCGAGCGACCAGACCGCGGACCCGTCCGCCTCCGTCACGCCGACGGAGACGCCCTCGCAGACGCCGACGGGGACGCCCACCGAGACGGCGACGCCCACCGAGACGCCGACGGCGACGCCCACGGAGACGGCGACGCCCACCGAGACGCCGACGGCGGCGCCGACCGAGACGGCGGCGCCGACCGAGACGCCGACCGAGACGCCCACGGAGACGGCGACGCCCACGGAGACGCCGAGCGAGACGGCGACGGGAGCCGTGGAGCCGTCGCCGGCGCCGTCGGTCTGCGAGGACGCCGCCGGGGCGGTCTTCGTCGACCCCGAGCAGCTGCCGGAGCCCGCCGCAGCCGAGGAGACGGACGAGGAGCTGGCCGCCCGCGTCGCCGCCGCGGTCGAGGCGGCCCTCGCGCAGGGCGAGCTGGCCGCCTGCGGCGCCACGGAGGGCCTGCTGCCGGGCCCGAGCCCGTCCGCGCTGCCCGCCGGCGCGTAGCCGCGCGCGGCCCGGCGCGGCGGTGGACGACGCCCGGACGCCGGCCCCCGCTGCCCCTACCCTGACGGCGTGCTCATCGACCTGCACACCCACTCCACCGCCTCCGACGGCACGGACACCCCGGCCGGGCTCGTCGCCGCCGCGGCGGAGGCCGGGGTGCGGGTCCTGGCGATCACCGACCACGACACCACCGCGGGCTGGGCCGCCGCCGCCGCGCAGGCCGAGCGCTCCGGCGTCCTGCTCGTCCCCGGCGCCGAGGTCACCTGCCGCGCCGGCGCCCGCGGCGGGGTGACGGTGCACCTGCTGAGCCTGCTGCACGACCCCGCGCACGAGCCGCTGGCCGCGGCGCTCGCCGCCTCCCGCGAGGGGCGGCTCGACCGGGCGCGGCGCATGACGGAGCTGCTCTCCGAGGACTTCCCGATCACCTGGGACGACGTGCTGGCGCGGGCGGCGTCCGGGGCCGTGGTCGGTCGCCCCCACGTCGCCGACGCGCTGGTGGCCGCGGGCGTCGTCCGCTCCCGCGACGAGGCGTTCGCCAGCCTGCTGGCCGACGGCTCGCCGTACGTGCTGCGGCTCGGCGCCCCGCACCCGGTCGACGCGGTGCGGCTGGTGCGCGCCGCCGGCGGCGTGCCGGTCATCGCCCACGCCCTCGCCAGCGCGCGCGGCCGCGTGCTCTCCGAGGAGCTGCTCGAGGAGATGGCGGCGGCCGGGATGGCGGGCGTGGAGGTGGACCACCGCGACCACGACGAGGCCGCGCGCGCCCGGCTGAGGGACTTCGCCGCCGCCTCCGGCCTGCTCACGACGGGCTCGAGCGACTACCACGGCACGGGCAAGGCGAACCGCCTCGGCGAGCACACCACGAGCCGCGAGGCGTTCGAGCGCGTGCTGGCCGAGGGCACGGGCGCCCCGGTCGCGGGGGCGGAGCTGGTCCTCCCGTGAGCGGCGCCGCGCGCGCCGGGGCGCCGGCCGCGCAGGAGCAGCTGCCCGGCATGCCCGCCCGCCTGTTCTCCTGCACGCCCAGCAAGCTGACCGCGTACCTGGCCTGCCCGCGCCGGTACCGGATGACGTACCTGGACCGCCCCTCCCCGCCCAGGGGCCCCGCGTTCGCCCACACCAGCATGGGCGCTGCCGTCCACCTGGCGCTGGCGCGCTGGTGGTCCGAGCCGCCGGCGGGCCGGACGCCGGCCGCCGCCGTCCGCCTCGTGCGCGGCGTGTGGTCGAGCGCGGGCTTCCGCGACGAGGAGCAGTCCGCCGAGCACCGCGGACGCGCCGAGCGGTCCGTGGCCGCCTACACCGCCGCGCTGGACCCGCACCAGGAGCCGGTGGGGGTGGAGCGCACCGTCGCCACCCGCACCGCGGTGCTGGCCGTCTCCGGCCGCGTGGACCGCCTGGACCGGCGCGGGGACGAGCTGGTCGTCGTCGACTACAAGCTCGGTCGCCGCGCCCCCGAGGACGCCGATGCGCGCTCCTCCCTCGCCCTGGCCCTGTA
Organism: Quadrisphaera sp. DSM 44207; assembly: GCF_900101335.1. Taxonomy (NCBI): domain Bacteria; kingdom Bacillati; phylum Actinomycetota; class Actinomycetes; order Kineosporiales; family Kineosporiaceae; genus Quadrisphaera; species Quadrisphaera sp. DSM 44207. Next base: position 461,564 of record NZ_FNKA01000003.1, read on the forward strand.
CGCCCTGGCCGCCGGGCGCACCCTGCGCACGCGGTGCCGGCGCGTGGAGCTGCACCACCTGCCCAGCGGCACCCGCGCGGTGGCCGAGCACGACGAGGCGTCCGTGGCGCGCAAGGTCACCGAGGCGGAGTCCCTCGCCCGCGACGCCGTGCGCGCGCAGGACGCCGTCGCGGCCGGCGCCGACCCCGACGCCGCGTTCCCGGCCACCCCCTCGCGGCTGTGCGCGTGGTGCGACCTGCGCGCCTCCTGCCCGGCGGGCCGGGCGACCGGGCCCGCGGCGAAGCCCTGGGCGGCGCTGGAGCCCTGACCGGCCCGGCCGCGCCGGCGCCTCAGTCGGCGACGACGGTGGCGGCCGGCGGCGGGACGGGCACGCCCCGGACGGGGCGCAGCCGCGCCAGCACCTGGCGCCGACCGTCCACGCGCACCTGGAACGTCGGCTGGGACGCCGTGGCCGGCCCGTGCACGACGCCGCCGTCCGAGAGGCGGAAGGTGCTGCCGTGCCAGGGGCAGGTGATGCACGCCTCGCCGCGCTCGACGGAGACGCTGCCCTGGCTCAGGGGCCCCGCGAGGTGGCTGCACGTGTCGGCCAGCACGCGGACGTCGTCCCCGCGCCGGACCACGACGACCGGCACGTCACCGATCTCGCTGCGGCGCGGGGTGCTCTCCACGAGGTCGTCGACGAGCGCGACCCGGTACCACCCGGAGGGCACCCGGTGCGGAACGCCCTCGGCGTGGTTGGCGCCCGCGGCCCAGCGGTAGGACAGGTGGGTGCCGAGCGCGGCGCCGAGACCCGAGACGCCGAAGCCGAGGAGCCCGAGCACCCGTCCCCGCCCGTGCCGGCCCCGCAGGCGGGCCACCAGGGACGCGGCGAACAGCGCCCCCGCGGTGTAGTTGGCGCTGGAGTGGACCAGGCCGATCCGCTGCTGCTCGCGGTGCAGATCGCTGTAGTCGGTCCAGCCCGCGGCGATGGTCGGCAGCGCCGCCGCGGTGCCGGCGGCCACGAGCACCGTGCTGGCGGCGTCCACGCCGTCCTGCCTGCCCGAGGGGACGAGGCCGGCGCTGCGCAGCGCGTCGAGCACGGCGGCGCTGGACCACAGGCCGACGGTGCCCTGGGCGAGCAGCGGGTGCAGCGGGTGGCCCAGCCAGGAGCCGTGCAGGAGGTCGGCCAGCCACCGGGGCTCCACGGCGTGCACGACGTCGGCCGCCCGCACCGCCACGGGGTCCAGCCACGCGGCGTGCACGGGCAGGTCCCACAGCCGCTGCAGCAGCGGGCGCCCCGCGGTCGCGGTGGGCTGGTCGGTCGCGTCCACGGGTCCTCCTCCATCCCGCGCCCGGCGGCGCGGCCTCCCGATCGTGACCCGCGCGCGCGGGCCGCGCGACCCGGGACCTCAGCCCGACGCCGGCCCGCCCGCGGGTGCCGGCGCCGCCGCGCTCGGGGCGTCCCCGCCCGCGGCGGCGGGGCCGCTGCCGGCGCCCGCCGCACCTCCGGAGCGGCCCCGGCCCCCGCGGCGCCTGCGCCGGCGCGCGGCCCCGCCCTCGCCCGGGCCCTCAGGAGCCCCCGGCCGGTCCGCGGCGACAGCGGCGACGGCGGCGGCAGCGGCGGCAGCGCGGTCCTCGCCCGGGACGGCGGCCGCTGCGGCGTGCTCCTCCGCCGTGCGCCCGCCGCGGGTGCGGCGGCGCTCGCGCGGCCGCTCGCTGTCGGCGTCCGCGGCGCGCTCGCCGCCGTGCCCCCGCCCGCCGGGGCGCTGGTGCCCGCGGCCGCGGCCCTCGGCGGCCCCCGAGGCCCCGGCGCCGCGGCGCCCGGTCTCGCCGAGGTCCTCGACCGCCTCGGCCGCCAGGCCCGCGCGGGTGCGCGCGCCCCGCGGCAGCACGCCCTTGGTGCCGGCCGGGATGCCCAGCTCGTCGTACAGGTGCGGGGAGGTCGAGTAGGTCTCCTGCGGCTCCGGGATGCCGAGGTCCAGGGCCCGGTCGATCATCGCCCAGCGGTGCAGGTCGTCCCAGTCGACGAAGGTGACCGCGGTGCCCGTCGCGCCCGCGCGCCCGGTGCGCCCGATGCGGTGCAGGTAGGTCTTCTCGTCCTCGGGGCACTGGTAGTTGACCACGTGGGTCACGTCGGTGACGTCGATGCCGCGCGCTGCCACGTCCGTGGCGACGAGGATGTCGACCTTGCCGTTGCGGAAGGCCCGCAGCGCCTGCTCGCGGGCTCCCTGGCCGAGGTCCCCGTGCAGTGGGGCGGCGGCGAAGCCGCGCTCGACGAGCTCGTCCGCGACCTTGGCGGCCGTGCGCTTGGTGCGGGCGAACACGATGCTCAGCCCGCGGCCCTGCGCCTGCATGATCCGCGCCAGCACCTCCACCTTGTCGAGGGCGTGGGCGCGGTAGACGACCTGCGTGATCGCCTTGACGGTCGCGCCCTCGTCGTCCGGGTCGGCGGCGCGGATGTGGGTCGGCTGCGTCATGTAGCGGCGCGCCATGGCCACGACGGGGCCGGGCATGGTCGCGGAGAAGAGCATGGTCTGCCGGCCGGCGGGCGTCAGCGACAGCAGCTTCTCCACGTCCGGCAGGAAGCCGAGGTCGAGCATCTCGTCCGCCTCGTCCAGGACGACGGTCCGGGCGTGCGCGAGGCTGAGGTGGCCCTGCTGGGCGAGGTCGAGCAGCCGCCCGGGGGTGCCGACGACGACCTCGACGCCGCGCTGCAGCGCCTCGACCTGGGGCTCGTACGCGCGGCCCCCGTAGACGGTGAGCACGCGCGCGGAGCGGCGGCCCGCGGCCCGCTCCAGGTCGCGCGCCACCTGCACGGCGAGCTCGCGCGTCGGCGCGACGACGAGCGCCTGCGGCCGTCCCGGCGCCTGCAGCTGGTCCTCCCCGGGCTCGCCGGGGCCGACCGCGCGCTGGAGCACGGGGATGCCGAAGCCCAGCGTCTTGCCGGTGCCGGTCTTGGCCTGGCCGATGATGTCGTGCCCCGTCAGCGCCACCGGCAGCGTCATCGCCTGGATGGGGAAGGGGTGGACGATGCCGGCCTCGGCCAGCGCCTCGACGATCGCGGGCTGGACGCCGTAGTCGGCGAAGGTGCGCTCGGCGATGGGCTCCACCGCCTCGCCCGGCGCCGGGTCCGGCACGCTCAGGTCGTCGGCGTCGCGCGCCGGCTCGTCCTCGAGCGGGGCGGGCTCCGGGGTGGTGCCGGTGGTGGTGCCGGCGGGGGTGGTGTCTCGGGCGGTGTCGGTGGTGGGGGCAGGGGTGGTCTCGGGCACGCAGACGCCTCACGTCCGTAGTGCGGGGGCCTCTCGTCGGGCGCCGCGCCGCAGGGGCGGGCGTTCGCCGGCGGGCTCCGCCGCGGCGGGTCGGCAGCCGATCGTGGCTGCGACCGGTCGACCGAGGTGAACGCGACCATCCTACCCGCCGGACGGCGCCGCTCACCCGGTCGGCCGACCGCCCGGCGGGCCCCGGCGCGGGCCCTAGGGTGGCGGGCATGAGCGCCCACGACGCTGCCGGCGGCGCCGCCGGCGCCGCGACCCCGCCGGCCCCCGGGAGGGCGCTGGCGGCCGAGGTCGACCTGCTGGCGGCGCTCGCCTACGGCGAGCTGACGGGGTTCCTGCACCTCGCGCAGGACGCCGCGGGAGCGCCGACGGTGCCGGACCGCGCGGCGCTCGGCGCCCTGGCCGTGGCGGAGTTCGAGCACTACCGGCTGCTGCGCGACGGGCTGCAGGCGCTGGGCGCCGACCCCACCGCGGCCATGGAGCCGTTCGCGCCGGCCGTCGACTCCTACCACGAGCGCACCGCGCCGAGCGACTGGCTCGAGGGTCTGGTGAAGGCCTACGTCGGTCAGGGCATCGCCACCGACTTCTACCGCGAGGTCGCCGCGCTGGTCGGGGCGCCCACGCGCGAGCTCGTGCACCGGGTGCTGGCCGACGCCGGGGACGCGGACCCGATCGTCGACGCCGTGCGCCAGGCGATCCGGGACGAGCCCCGCGTCGCCGGGCGCCTGGCCCTGTGGGCCCGGCGCCTCGTCGGGGAGGCCCTGAGCCAGGCCCAGCGCGTGGCGGCCGACCGGGAGGCGCTCTCGGCGGTGCTCGTCGAGGGCGGCGAGGGCGCGCCCGGCGCGGACCTCGTGGAGCTGGGGCGGATGTTCAACCGGATCACCGAGGCCCACGTGCGCCGGATGCAGCGGCTGGGCCTGACGGCCTGACGCGCGGGCCGGCCCGCGCGCTCGAGCGGTGCCCGGACGCGAGCCGGGGCGGGCCCGGCGTGCGGGCCCGCCCCGGCGGGTGGTGCTGCGGTCTCGGGTGCTGCGGTCTCAGACGCGGCGGCCGCGGCCGGTCAGGCCGGCGTACAGCGAGACGAGCAGGGCCGCCACGACGATGCTGATGATCCACCGGATCACGTCGAAGCCGCGGGTGTCCCCGCCGCCGAGGGCGCCCCAGATGTAGTAGCCGGCCAGCGCCCCGAGCACGCCGAGGACGATCGTGACCAGCAGGCTGATGTTCTGCTTGCCCGGTAGCACCAGCCGCGCGAGGGCGCCGATGACGGCGCCGAAGATGATCAGTCCGATGATCTCCATGGTGTTTCCCTTCCGGATGGACCGGGCGTCGCAGATCGTGCGTCCGGCGGTCCAGACGTTCCCACGCGCGGGGCCCTTCTGCACGTGGGACCGATCTTCGGCGCAGGACCGCCACGCGCTGTACCAGCGCGGCTACGTGGCGTGGGCCCCGGGCGGCCGCGCCGCGTCAGGCGCGGCGGCCCCGGGAGCCGCCCGCGAGCACGGCCACGGCGAGGGCGGCGAGCGCGACCTGCACCACGAGGACGATGACCCAGCTCGTCGCCCCGAGCACGGCGACGGCGAGCCAGGCGCCCGCGAGGGCCGCGACGATGCCGACGAGGAGCGTCAGGAGCAGGCCCACGGCCTGCCGCCCGGGCACCACCAGGCGCCCCAGGGCGCCGATGACGGCGCCGACGACGATCGCGGAGACGACGCCGCTGAACGCCATCAGAGGGCGCCGAAGCCCACCCGGCGAGCCTCCTCGGCGCCGAGCTCGACGAACGCGATGGCCTCGGCGGGGACGATCACGGTGCGCCCGCGCTCGTCCTTGAGGGTGAGCGGGGAACCGCCCCGGAGGGCGGCGGCGACGGCCGCGCCCACGTCGGCGGCGGTCTCCGAGGACTCAAGGACGACCTCGCGCGGGACGTTCTGCACGCCGATCCTGATCTCCACTGCGGGCCTCCTCATCGCGCGGGCACGGCGGCCCGGACGCTCGTCGCTGCCGGTGCTGCTGCACCGCGGTGCAGTCCATCTAACCGCGCGACCCGTTGCGGCGTTCCCCCCGCCCGAGACGCCCCGTGGTGTCACACTGCGTACTCGGACGACTCCAGTCCGGCACCGGCGCTGGAGCCGACGGCCCGGACGCCCGAGCCGCCGTCCTGCCACCTGAGCGCCCTCGGAGACGCCGTGATCGAGACCACCGGGACCCAGCAGCCCGCTCTCCCCGACAGCGGGCGCGCTCCCGCGCCCGGCGCTCCCGAGGGCGCCGAGGTGGCCTCCGCCGTGCGCGCGGCGCTCGCCGTTCCCGGCGTGCGGGCCGTGCGGGTGGAGGCGGACGGGCGCGGCGCCGCGCTGCTGCGCCTGGAGCTGGAGGACGACGCGGACGAGGACGACGTGGCCCGCGCCGTCGACGCCCGCGTGCGCGCCGCCCGCGCCGCCGCCATCCCCGCGCCCGCTCCCGCCGCCGACGCGGCGCCGGTCGCGCAGCCCGCGCCGCTCGTCGCGCCCGCGGCCGAGGACGCCGACGGCGCGGTCGAGGGCCCGACGGACGGCGCGGTCGACGGTGCGGTCGACGGTCGCGGCGCCGTGCCGGGCCCGTCGCGCCCGGCGCGCAGCGGCCGGGTGCCCGTGCCCGCCGTGTCCTCGCCGACCGTGGCGGCCACGCCGGCTCCGCGCTGGCTCGGCGAGGCGCCGCAGACCGGTCCCGCGGCGCTGGCGGAGCCGCTCGAGCGGACGGTCGAGCGGGCGTTCGAGCCGGCGGCCGAGCGGGCGGCCGAGCGGCTGCTGCTGCAGCGCGTCGAGGTCGTCACCGAGGGCCTGACCACCACCTCGACCGTGGTGCTGCGCCAGGGCGGGGGCCTGCACACCGGCGTCGCCGACGCCGCGGCGACGCCGACCGGCGCCCACCGCGCCCTGGCGACCGCCGCGGTGCGCGCCCTGGAGTCCGCCGCGGGCGGCCGCCTGCGCATGGAGGTCGACGCGGTGACCCTCGCGGAGCAGCTCGGCGAGACGGCCGCCCTGGTGGCCCTGAGCGTGCTGTCCGGGCGCGGCTCCGAGCGCCTGGTGGGCGCCGCGCTCGCGGGCGCCGACCCGCACCGGGCCGTCGTCAAGGCGGTCCTGTCCGCGTGCAACCGCCGCTTCGGCTTCGACCTCGGGGACGCACCGGGCGCCCGTCCCTGAGGCGCCGGGCGCCCGTCCTGCGGGGCGCCGCGGTCGTGCGACGCTGGTGCCGTGACGGCAGCGCACCGCCTCCTCCCGCTCGCGGCGGGCCTCGCGCTCCTCGCCGGCTGCGCCTCGGCCGCCCCGGCGGCCGCGCCGTCGAGCCCGTCGGCGCCGTCGTCCGCCACCCCGTCCACCAGCCCGTCCACCAGCCCGTCCACCAGCCCGTCCGGCACGGCTGCCGCCAGCGCGGCGCCGGTCGACCCGGCGGTGGCCGCGGACGCCGCCGCCGGCGTCCTGGCGCGCGAGGTCCCCGACGTCGGCGCCGGCACGTTCGCGGTCGTGCCCGGCTCGCAGCCGGCGGGGCAGGGCCGGGTGCGCACCGTGCGGGTGGAGGTCGAGGACGGCCTGCCCGCCGACGGCGCGGCGTTCGCGCAGTTCGCCCTGGCGACCCTGAACGACCCCCGCGGCTGGCCGGGCGACGGCTGGGCGTTCGCGCGCACCGACGGGCCCGCGGACGTCGTGCTGGTGCTGGCGAGCCCGCGCACGTCCGCGGAGCTGTGCCACCCCCTCGACACCGGCGGCACCCTGTCCTGCCGCAACGGCGAGCGCGCCGTCCTCACCTGGTACCGCTGGGTCAACGGCCACGAGGACTACGGGGGCGACCTGACCGGGTACCGCCAGTACGTGATCAACCACGAGATCGGGCACGCCCTGGGGCACGGCCACGAGACCTGCCCCGGCGAGGGCGAGCTGGCGCCCGTGATGCAGCAGCAGACCAAGGGCGTGCTGCCGTGCCGCCCCAACCCGTGGCCGCACCCGTGAGCGCGCCGGTCGAGCCGGGACCGGCGCTGACCGGCCCGGAGCGCGCCCGCTACGCGCGCCAGCTGGCGCTGCCCGGGTTCGGCGAGACCGCGCAGCGGCGCCTGCGTGCCGCCCGCGTCGCGGTCGTGGGTGCCGGCGGGCTGGGCTCGCCCGTGATCTCCTACCTCGCGGCCGCCGGGGTCGGGGCGCTCGTCGTCGTCGACGACGACGTCGTGGAGGCCTCGAACCTGCAGCGGCAGGTGCTGCACGGCGTGGAGGACCTCGGGCGGGCCAAGGCCGACAGCGCCGCGCGGGCGGTGCACCGCCTCGACCCCGGGGTCGTCGTCGAGCCGGTGCGCGAGCGCCTGACCGACGCGAACGCGGACCGCCTCCTGGCCGGCTGCGACCTCGTGGTGGACGGCGCCGACAACTTCGCCACCCGCTACGCCGTCGCCGACGCCTGCGCCCGGCTCGGGCTGCCGGAGGTCTTCGGCTCGGTGCTGCGCTTCGACGCCCAGGTGGGCGTCTTCTGGCCCGGCCGCGGCGCGACCTACCGCGACGTCTTCCCGGCGCCGCCGCCGGCCGGCTCGGTGGCCTCCTGCGCCGAGGCCGGCGTGCTGGGGGCGCTGTGCGGGGTGGTCGGGTCCGTGATGGCCGTCGAGGCCGTCAAGGTGCTCACCGGCACGGGCCGCCCGCTCGTGGACCGCCTGCTCGTGCTCGACGCCCTGACGATGTCGTGGCGCGCGGTGCGGGTGCGCGCGGCGCAGGAGGGCGCCGCACCGGCACCGGCACCCGCGCCCGCCCCGGAGCCCGAGGAGCCGCTGCCCGCGGACGCCGTCGTGGCCCCGCGCGAGCTGGCGCGCCTGCTCGCGGCGGGGGAGGTGCTGCTGGTGGACGTGCGCACCCCGGCCGAGCGGGAGCTCGCCGCCCTGCCCGGGGCGGTGCCCGTGCCGCTGGCGCAGGTGCTCGACGGCACGGCCGACCTGCCCCGCGACCGCCCCGTGGTGCTGCACTGCCGCTCCGGAGCGCGCTCGGAGCTGGCGGTGCGGGCCCTGCGGGCGCGCGGGCGCGCGGACGCGGCCCACCTGGACGGCGGCCTGCTGGCCTGGGCCGCGCAGGTGGACCCGTCCCTGCCCGTGGCCTGAGGCCGCCCTCGCGGCGCGGCGCCGGTGCGGGCGCCGGGTCAGAACTCGCGGTCCAGGGGCGCCGGCTCGCTGAACGCGGTGGTCGTGCCGGGGTTGCCGGCCCGGTCGAGCACGGTGGCGGTCGGCGTCCAGACCATGGTGCCCGTGCTGGTGGAGGTGCCCGCGCCGGCGGAGGCGGTCCCGAGGCGCACGACGACGGTGGAGGTGGTGCCGGTGCTGCCCCACGTCATCGTCGAGCGCACCGCGGTGCCCGGGGCGCCGAAGGTCGCGTTCGCCGTCACGTAGCCCGTGGCCCCCAGGGCCACGGTCCCGAGCGGCAGGAGGGCGGTGTTGGCGTCGTTGTAGACGAGGAAGGTGTCACCGGTCGACCCGCCGGTGTTGTTGATCCGCACCGTCACGTTCGTCGACGCCCCGGTCCAGCCCGCCAGCACCGAGACGGGGTCGACGACGTCGCTGTAGGTGAGCACCAGGGTGTCGCCCGCGCCGGGGCTGCCGGCGGTGCCCGCGTTGGTCGTCTGGACGTCGGCCGGCGCCGGCGCGGTGTTGTCCACGACGACGCTGCCGGCCACCGTGACGGCGTTCGCCGTGGGGGTGGCGAGGTCGCGCGCGGTGGCGCTGGTGGCGTACGTCGCAGCGGCCTTGGTGGCGGCGGCGGTCTGCTGCGCGGTGGCGTGGGTGTAGGCCGTGCCGGCGATGGTCGCGGCGCTCGCGGTCATGGCGGCCGCGGTCTGGCCCGCGGTCAGGGCGCTGACGTCGCCGGTGACGGTGCCCAGGCCCGACGGCGGGTTGGAGCCGGGGTTCTCCGCCGCGCTGACGTGGAACCGGTAGGTGCCGCCCTGGCGCACGTACCCGGGGATGCTCCCGCCCGTGCGCAGCACCACGGGCACCGAGGCGGTCGGCGGCCTCCAGTCCGGTGCGGCGCTGAAGGTGCTGCCGGTGGTGGACGTCGTCGCGGTGAAGGTGGCGTGCGTGCCGAGCACGGGCGCGGCGGCCAGGGCGCCCACCACCGCGGCGGTGCCGAGCAGCCGTCGGCGCCGGCGCTCACCGGCCACCGAGCACCCCGCGGGCGTGGCGGGCCCAGGGCCGCGGGGTGCGGACCACCGGCCGGGCGGAGGAGCCGGCGTCCTCGCCGGCCCTCTCGACGGCCTCGTCGGGACGGCGGGGGAGCCAGATCATCACGACGGCCGCCAGCCCCAGCGCCCCGGCGGTGCCGGTGAGCGCGAGCCGGCCGGTGGGGGTGGCCAGGGCGCCCACGACGTAGCCGGCGCGGGGCACGTGCGCGACGACCCTGCCCACGGAGCCGCCGGCGGGCACGGACCAGCTCTCGCCGACGGCGTTGGCGTCGCCGCGGGTGACGACCTGCGCCACGGCCCCGTCGTGCAGCACGCTCTGCACCCGGTGGGTGACGTACCGGTCGGCCGTCGGGTCGCGGAAGGTGACGACGTCCCCGGCGCGCAGCTGCTCGGTGCGCACCACCTGCGTCAGCACGAGGTCGCCGACGCCGAGGGCGGGCTGCATGCTCCCGGACAGCACGGTCATCACCCGCACGCGCCCGGGCTGCCCCTCGCCCGCCAGCAGGGCGCTGCCGGCCACGAGGCCCAGCACGACCCAGGCCGCCAGCAGGCGGCCCGCGGCCAGGCCCCGGCGCACCCGGCCCCGGCGCACGAGGCCCGGGCGCACCCGGCCAGCGCTCACGCGCGGGCCTCCCAGCGGAAGGCGGCGCCGGCGCTCAGGCCCTGGGCGGCGTTGTCGGGCAGGACCTCCACGGAGATCCGGTAGGAGGTGCTGCGGCCGGTCGGCCACGTCGCCAGCGGGTCGGCCACGCCGGTGTCGAAGCTCGTGGGGTAGGCGGCGAGGGTGCCGGAGTACAGCACGCCCGGCCCGAGCCCGCGGTGGTCGGTGGTGTCCGCCGTGAAGCCGGCGCACGAGTCGAAGGACGGCGTCGCGTCGGTGCCCCGCACGACGGTGACCTTCAGGTAGGGGGCCAGCGCGCCGGTGGCGGCGCCGTGCAGGCGCACGGGCGCGGGGATCGAGCCGGTGTACGTCACCCGGATGCAGCCGGTGTCCGGAACGCCGGGGCGGGCGTTGGACAGGGTGAGCATCGCCCCGTCGACGTCGTTGTCCGAGATCCGCACGGTGCCGGCCGTGAACGCGTTGCCGGGGTTGGCCGTGGTGCTCGAGAGCGCGGCGTGCGTGCCGCCGCCGATCGCGGAGGACGCGCCGAGCAGGACCGCGGCGGTCAGGGCCAGCTTGGCCGGGGTGCCGGGGCTGCGCGCGGGGCGTGCGGTGGGCCGCGCCACTCAGGCCTCCACGGGGGACGAGGTCAGCTGCAGGTCGAGGACGACGCGGCGGCCTGCCGCGGCGGCGGAGCTGCCCTTGGGCAGCGCGACCGCGACGGTCAGCGGCGGCCGCTCGCCGGGCAGGACGTGCACGGTGCGGGACGGCGCGGCGCGCAGCTGCCCGCGGGGACCGTCGTAGACGACGTCGTCCCCGAGGCTGACCCTCACGCGCAGCCGGTCCTCCAGGCCCGAGGCGGCACCGCCGTCGCGGACCGCCAGCTGCACCGGCGCGGCGGTCTCCGAGACCAGGACCACCCGCCCGGACGCCGCGCCGGCGCGACCGGGGCGCACGGGGGCCTCGACCAGCAGCTGGCCGCCGTCCGCGAGCCCGACCTCGCCGCTGCGGGTGACCACCGCGTCGACCACCAGGGGCAGCGGCGCCGGCCCGGCGGGCGGGCGCAGCGCCGGCAGCAGCACCGCGGCCGCCGCGAGGCCGGCGAGCAGCCCGGAGGCGCGCAGCCCCGCTGCCCGGCGCACCGACCCGCGGGCCGGTGCCGGGGCGCGACCGCCCGCCGGGCGCGCGGCGGCGTGCCGCGGGCCCGGTCGGGAGCTGCTGCGCGTGCTCATGGGTTCGACGTGGCTCGGACGGGGGTGACCGTCAGACGACCGTGTCGGCCTGCCAGGTGTAGGTGTGCAGGCCGGAGCTGTCGGCGCCGGCGGGGCGCGCGTCGTTGTTCACGCGCACCGTCACGCGGTAGACGACCGAGTTGCCGCTCGTCCACGGGTTCGCCCCGTTGGGGGTGTAGGCGACGCCGGTGGCGGCGCTGCCGTGGCTGGTCCGGAAGCCGGCCAGCGTGCCGTTGTACAGCACCGCCGCCGGGGTGAACCCGGTGCAGGAGGGGAAGCTGGAGGACGCCTGCGTGCCGGCCTCGACCTTCAGGTCGACGTAGGGGGCGCCGGAGTCCAGCGTGCTGGCCATGAACAGCTTCACGGTGCTGTCGAGGGAGCCGGAGTAGGAGACCCGGATGCACCGCTCGACGGCCGGGTCGCTGACCTGCGCCTTGTCGACCTGGTACATGAAGGTGCCCGCGTCGTTGTCCGTCAGGGCGATCGTGGCCGCGCTGATGCGGTTGCCCTCGTTCGCCGTGGTGTCGCTCAGCGCCGCGGTGGTGCCGGCGACGCCGGCCACGCTCACCATGGTCACCGCGGCCAGGGACGCGAGCACCTTGCCGGTGCCGACCCCTGCGGTCAGAGCTCTCATCGACCCGTCCTCCCGTTCGCGCCCCGTCGGCGCCTCGTGCCCGGTGCTCGCACCGGGCTGGTCCCTGCGGACCGCTCGGGGATCCATCGGCAGGTCGGGCGCGACCTTGAGCGGTGCGCGCGGCGCCGGCCGCAGCGCCGCGCGCCGGGGCGCCCGTAGGCTGCCCGGGTGAGCGCTCCCGCGACCGAGCAGCACGTCGAGCGGCCCGTGGAGCGGGTCGTCCTGCTGGGGGCCGACGGCTCCCCGGTGGGCACCGCGGACAAGGCGACCGTGCACGGCGCCGACACCCCGCTGCACCTGGCGTTCTCGTGCTACGCCACGGACGGCGCGGGGCGGCTGCTGCTGACCCGCCGGGCGATGGCCAAGCGCACGTGGCCGGGGGTGTGGACCAACACGGTGTGCGGGCACCCGGCGCCGGGGGAGGGCTCCGAGGAGGCCGTCGTGCGCCGCGCCCGCCAGGAGCTCGGCCTGCGCCTGCGCGACGTCGTCCCGGTGCTGCCGGACTTCGCCTACCGCGCCACGGACGCGTCCGGGGTCGTGGAGAACGAGGTGTGCCCCGTCTACACCGCGGTCGCCGACGCCGACCCCGACCCCGACCCCGACGAGGTCGCCGAGTGGCGGTGGGTCGACTGGCGCGACGCCGTGGACGTCGCCCGGCGCGCCCCGTGGGCGCTCAGCCCCTGGTCGGTGCTGCAGCTGCCGCTGCTCGACGCCGCGCGGTGACCGGGCGGCCGCGCGAGCGGCCCCGCGGGCGCCGCTACCTCGACGACGTCGGGCCGCTGGTCGACGCCATCCCGCCGGGGAGGGCGCTGACCTACGGCGACGTCGCGGAGCTGACCGGCTGGGGCGCCGCGCGCGCCGTCGGCGCGGTGATGGCCCAGCACGGCCACGAGCTGCCGTGGTGGCGCGTGGTGCGGGCCGACGGCTCGCTGCCGGCGGGGCTGCTGCCGCGCGCGCGGCTGCACTGGGCCGAGGAGGGCACGCCGGTGCTGCGCGGCGGGGACGCCGTCGACCTCGCCCGCGCCCGCTGGGACCCCGGCCCCGGCGCCGAGCCGGGCGCGCACCCCGGCGCGCACCCCGGCGCGGACGCGGGGGAAGCGCAGGGAGGGCGGAAGCCCCCGCGCCCGTCGGGGTGCTGTGGCAGCGTGCGCCCGTGATCACCCCCGCCTCCTCGCCGACCGCCGCCCGCGGCGCGCCGGCGCCCGTGCTGGTGCGCCGACCGGGCCCGGGCGCGCACGCGCCCGAGCTGGACGCCGAGCAGCAGCGGGTGGTCGACCACCGCCGGGGCGCCGGGCCGCTGGTGGTGCTGGGAGCGCCGGGCACGGGGCGCACGACCGCCCTGGTGGAGGCGCTCGTCGCGAGGGTGGAGCGCGACGGCGACCCCGTCTCCTCCCTGCTCGTGCTCGCTCCCGGCCGCCGCGCCGCGGCCTCCCTGCGCGACCGGGTCTCGGCGCGGCTGGCGCGCACGGCGACGGAGCCGCTGGTGCGCACGCCGCACGCCTACGCCTGGGCGCTGCTGCGCCGGGCCGCGGTGCGGGCCGGCGACGAGCCCGTGCGCCTGCTCTCGGGCCCGGAGCAGGACCAGGCCCTCGCCGAGCTGCTGCGCGGCCACGAGGCGGGCGACGCCCCGGCGCCCGACTGGCCCGCCGGCGTCGACGCCGCCGTGCGGCGCCTGCGGGGGTTCCGCGCCGAGCTGCGCGACCTCGTCATGCGCGCCCAGGAGCACGCGCTGCCCCCCGCGCAGCTGGCCCGCCTGGGCATCGAGCACGGCCGCCCGGAGTGGGGAGCGGCGGCGCAGGTGCTCGCGGAGCACCGGCAGGTGAGCGCGCTGGCCGACCCCGGCGCCCACGACCCCGCGGCGATCGTGCAGGACGCCGTGGCGCTCCTGCGCGCCGACCCGCCGCTGCTGGCCGCCGAGCGGGCCCGCCTCACCCTCGTGGCGGTCGAGGACCACCACGAGTCCACCGCGGCGGTCTCGAGCCTGCTGGACCTGCTGGCCGGCGGCCCCGACCTGCTGCTCGCGGGCGATCCGGACGCGACGACGTCGGGCTTCCGCGGCGGCGACCCGGCCCTGCTGGTGGAGGCCGCGCAGCGGCACCGCCGCGCCGACGGGCGCCCGGCGCCCGTGGTGGTGCTGCGCACGCGCTGGCGCCACGGCCGGGACCTGGCGGCAGCGGTGCGGCGGGTGGAGGAGCGCATCGGCAGCCGGGGCGCCGTCGCGCACCGCGCGGCGGGTCCGGCGCCGAGCGCGCCGGACGGCGCCGTCGAGGGGCACGTGCTGCGCTCGAGCGCCCAGCAGGCCGCGTTCGTGGCCGGCCTGCTGCGCCGCGAGCACCTGGTCGGCGGCACGCCGTGGGGGGCCATGGCCGTGGTGGTGCGCTCCGGGCGCGCGACGGCCGCGCTGCGGCGCGCGCTCACCGCGGCCGGCGTGCCCGTCGCCCTGCCGCCCGCCTCGGTGCCGCTGCGGGAGGAGCCGGCGGTGCGCCCGCTGGTCACCGCCCTGCGCGCGGTGCTGCGGCAGGCCTCGCGGGGGGCGCCGGCGCTGGAGGAGGTGCTCGAGCTGCTCGCGGCACCGGTCGGCGCGGCCGACGCGCTCGCGCTGCGGCGGCTGCGGCAGGGTCTGCTGGCGGTCGAGCGCGCGGGCGGCGGCGCGCGCGGCAGCGACGAGCTGCTGGTCGAGGCGGTGCTCGACCCCGACCGCTGCGCGGCCCTGCCCGAGCGCGCGGCCCGCCCGGCCCGAGCGGTGGCGCGCGTGCTCGCGGCCGGACGGCGGGCGGCCGCCGACCCCGGCGCCGGCGTCGAGGCGGTGCTGTGGGCGCTGTGGGAGGCCACCGGCCTGGCCCACCCGTGGCGAGAGCAGGCGCTGTCCGGCGGGCCGGCCGGGGCGCGCGCCGACCGCGACCTCGACGCCGTGGTCGCGCTCTTCGACGCCGCCGCGCGCTTCGAGGAGCGCTCGCCCGCAGCGCCCGCCCAGCGCTTCCTCGAGCACCTGGAGGCGCAGGACGTGCCCTCCGACACCCTCGCCGAGCACTCCCCGGACGACGACGCCGTGGCCCTGGTGACGCCGCAGGGCGCGAGCGGGCGCGAGTGGGACGTCGTGGTCGTGGCCGGCCTGCAGGAGGGCGCCTGGCCCGACGCGCGGCTGCGGGGCGCGCTGCTGGGGGCCGGTGACCTGGCCGACCTGCTCGCCGGCCGCGGCACCGGCCGCGGCACCGGGGGCGGCACCCCCGAGGCCGTCTCCGCCGCGCGGCACCAGCAGCTGGACGACGAGCGCCGGCTGCTGCTCGTCGCGGTCAGCCGCGCCCGGCGCCGCCTGGTGGCCACCGCCGTGCGCACCGAGGACGAGCGGCCCTCCGCCTTCCTCGACCTCGTCGCCCCGCTCCCGCCGGCGGACTCGGGGCTGGACGGCGTGGGCGGCGCGGGCGGGGTGCCGGAGCGCCTGGTCACCCCGGTGCCGCGGCCGATGACGCTGCCCGGCCTCGTGGGGGAGCTGCGCTCGGTGCTGCTCACGCCCCTCGGGAGCGTCGACGCCACGGGCGCGCGCGTGGACGCGGCCCGGCACGCCGGCGCGGCGGCCGGGCTGGCCCGCCTGGCCGCCGCCGGCGTCCCCGGCGCCGACCCGGTGCAGTGGTACGGCCTGGCCCCCCTCAGCGACGACGGCCCCCTGCGCGGGCCGGAGGAGCCGGTGCGCGTCTCGCCGTCGGCGGTGGAGTCCTTCGCCCGCTGCGCCCTGCGCTGGCTGCTCGAGGGCAGCGGCGGGCGCCCGGCCGACTCCGTCAGCCAGGGGGTCGGCGTCCTCGTCCACGAGGTCGCGCAGGCGCTGCCCTCCGGCAGCGCGCAGGAGATGACGGCCGAGCTGGAGCGCCTGTGGCCGCGCCTGGGACTGCCCGACACGTGGGCGGGCCGCCGCGAGCTGGCCCGGGCCCGGCGCATGGTGGTCAAGCTGGCGGCCTACGTCGCGCAGGCGCGCGAGGCCGGACGCGAGGTGCTCGCCGTCGAGGCCGACGTCGAGGTGCGCGTGGGGCGGGCCCTGGTGCGCGGGCGCATCGACCGCGTCGAGCGCGAGCCCGGCGGGGCCCTGCGCGTCGTCGACCTCAAGACCGGTGCCCGCAAGCCCTCCCGCGAGGAGGTGCCCGTGCACCCGCAGCTGGGCCTGTACCAGGTGCTGGTCGGGGCCGGGGCGCTCGACCGCCTGCCCGGCGCGCTGCCCGACGGGCGCCCGGGGCCGGCCGCGGGCGCCGGTGCGGCCCTGGTGCAGCTGGGCGGCGAGACGAAGGGGCACGGGGAGCAGCTGCAGCCCGCGCTGGCGGGCGCGCCCGACCCGGCCTGGGCGCACCGGCTGGTCGCGCAGACGGCCGAGGGCATGGGCGGGCGGGTCTTCGCCGCCACGGAGAACGACCTGTGCTCGCGGTGCGCGGTGAGCACCTGCTGCCCCGGCCGCCCCGAGGGCCGGCAGGTCGGCTCGTGAGCGCACCACCGGCGGCGCTCTGCAGCGCCGCGGACGTCGCCGCCGCCCTGGGGCAGCACCGCCCCACCCCCGAGCAGGCGGCCGTGGTGGAGGCCCCGCTCGCCCCGCTGCTCGTCGTCGCGGGCGCGGGCTCGGGCAAGACCGAGACCATGGCCGCGCGGGTGGTCTGGCTCGTCGCGAACGGTCTCGTCGCCCCCGACCGGGTGCTCGGCCTGACCTTCACGCGCCGGGCCGCGGGCGAGCTGGCCGAGCGCGTGCGCGCCCGGCTGACCGCGCTGCACCGGGCCGGGCTCGGGCCGCCCCCCGGCGGCGCGGACGGCGGGGACGGCGCGGGCGGCGGCGGGGCCGGGGAGCCGACCGTCGCCACGTACCACGCCTACGCGGCGTCCGTGCTCGCCGACCACGGGCTGCGCGTCGGCCTCGAGCCGGGCGCGCGCCTGCTGGGGGAGGCCGCCGCCCACCAGCTGGCCACCGAGGTCGTCGCGGGCTGGGACGACCTGGGCGGGGTCACCCGGTCCCCGGCCTCGGTGGTCGACGCCGTCCTGTCCCTGGCCGCGCAGTGCGCGGAGCACCTGGTCGACCCGCGCGACCTCGACGCGCACCTGCGCGACCTCGCCGAGCGCGTGCGCGACCTGCCGGGGAAGCCGGTCGCCGCCGTGCGCAGGGCGCTCGCCGCGCTGGAGGAGCGCCGCCTGCTCGTGCCGCTGGTGGAGCGCTACGCCGAGCGCAAGCGCGAGCTGGAGGTGCTCGACCACGGCGACCAGGTCGCCCTCGCGGCGCGCGCCGCCGTGCGCGCACCGGAGGCGGGGGCGCACGAGCGGGCGCGCTTCGGCGTGGTGCTCCTCGACGAGCACCAGGACACCTCCCACGCCCAGCTCGTCCTCCTGCGCGCGCTCTTCGGCGGCGGGCACCCCGTCACGGCGGTGGGCGACCCGCACCAGGCGGTCTACGGGTGGCGCGGCGCGAGCGCCGGCGGCCTGGAGGCCTTCCCGGCGCACTTCCCCGCGCCGGACGGCTCGCCGGCGCGGGTGCTGGCGCTGTCGACGAGCTGGCGCAACGACGTCGCCGTGCTGGACGCCGCCAACCGCCTCGCGGCGCCGCTGCGCGCCGGCTCGAGCCTGGACGTGCCGCTCCTGGCGGCACGCCCGGGTGCCGGCCCCGGGCGGGTGGCCGTGCGCGTCGCCGAGACCGCCGCCGAGGAGGCGGAGCTGGTCGCCGACGCCGTCGCCCGGGTCTGGTCCGAGGACGCCGCCGCCGGCCGGGAGCACCGCAGCACGGCCGTGCTGTGCCGGCGCCGGTCCCAGTTCGACCTGCTCGAGGAGGCCCTGCGCGCGCGGGGGCTGCCGGTCGAGGTCGTCGGGCTCGGGGGCCTGCTCTCCCGGCCCGAGGTCGTGGACGTCGTCGCCGCGCTGCGCGCCGCGCACGACCCGGGGCGCGGGGACGCGCTGCTGCGCCTGCTGACCGGGGCCCGCTGGCGCCTGGGGCCGCGCGACCTCGCGGCGCTCGCGGCGTGGGCGCGCGAGCGCCGCGCCACGGGCGCCACGAGCGGCGGGGCCGGCGTGGCCGGCGTGGCCGGCGTGGCCGGTGGCGTCGCCGATGCCGTCGCCGGTGGCGTGGCGGAGCTCGCCGAGGCGGCGAGCCTCGTCGAGGCCCTCGACGCGCTGCCCGACCCCGGCTGGACCGGCCCCGGCGGGCACGGGCTCTCGGACGCCGCCCGCCCGCGCCTGCTCGAGGTCGCCGGGGTGCTGCGCCGGCTGCGCGCCGCCTCGGGGCTGCCCCTGCCGGACCTCGTCGCCGAGGCCGAGCGCGCCCTGCTGCTCGACGTCGAGCTCGCCGCGCGCCCGGGGGTGCCCGCGGCCGCGGCGCGCGCCCACCTGGAGGCGTTCTGCGACGTCGCCGCGTCCTTCGCGCAGGCCGTCGACCGGCCCTCCCTGGGGGCCTTCCTCGCCTGGCTGGCCGCCGCGGAGACCCGCGAGCGCGGTCTCGCGCTCGCCGAGGACGGCGAGGCGGACCGCTCGGCCGAGGCGGGCGCCACCCCCAGCCGCACCGCGGTGCAGCTGCTGACCGTGCACGCCGCCAAGGGCCTGGAGTGGGACGTCGTGGCCGTGCCCGGGCTGGTCGAGAAGGGCTTCCCGGCCTGCGGGACGACGTCCTCGAGCTGGCTCGGCGACCCGGGCTCCCTCCCGCACGCGCTGCGCGGGGACGCCGCCTCGCTGCCGGTGCTGGGCTGGGAGGACGCCGCCGACCAGGGCGAGGCCGGGCGCCGCCACGCCGCCTTCCTGGCCGCGTGCGGCGAGCACGAGCTCGCCGAGGAGCGCCGCCTGGCGTACGTGGCGGCGACGCGGGCGCGCAGCCGGCTGCTGCTGACCGGCGCCTGGTGGGGCGCGGGCAGCACGCGGCGGGAGCCGTCGCGGTTCCTGCGCGAGGCGCTCGGCGCCGCGCCCGGGACGACGGAGGGAGAGCCGCGGGGGGAGCTGCCGGACGCACCCGCCGAGGCCGACAACCCGGCGCTGCGCACCCGGCGCACCGCGAGCTGGCCCGCCGACCCCGTCGCGGACCGCCGGCCGGTCCTGGAGGCGGCCGCGACGGCGGTGCGCGCCGCCGCCGCGGCCCTCGACGGCGCGGCCCCGGGCGGCGCGGCCCCGGGCGGCGCCGGCCCTGTCGCGTCGGCTCCCGCGTCGCCGTGGTCCCTGGAGGTCGACCAGCTGCTGGCCGAGCGCGCCGCCGTGCGCGCCGGGGGCCCCGCGGCGGTGCCGCTGCCCGCGCACCTGTCGGCGTCCCGGCTGGTGCAGCTCGCGCACGACCCGGAGGCCTTCGCCCTGGCCGTGCGGCGCCCGCTGCCCGTCGAGCCGCGCGCGGCCACCCGCCGCGGCACGCGCTTCCACGCCTGGCTGGAGCAGCGGTTCCGCGCGGAGGCGCTCGTGGACCTGCCCGACGTGCCGGGCGCGGACGAGGACGAGCCGGCCGACGACGCCGACCTGCCGCGGCTGCAGGAGGCGTTCCTCGCCTCGGAGTGGGCCGAGCGCACGCCCGTGGCGGTGGAGGTCGCCCTCGAGACGCCCCTGGCGGGGCTCGTCGTGCGCTGCCGGGTGGACGTCGTGGACTGGAAGACCGGCCCGCCGCCGACGGGGCAGCGGGCGCGGGCAGCGGCGGTGCAGCTGGCGGTCTACCGCCTGGCGTGGTCCCGGCTGTCCGGCCTGCCGCTGGAGCGGGTCGGGGCCGCGTTCTTCTCCGCCTCCACCGGGCGCACGGTGCGCCCGGTGGACCTGCTCGACGAGGCCGGGCTGGAGGCCCTGGTCGCGCAGGCCTCGGCGCCGAGCCATGACATGACAAGAGCCTTTCGTCCTGTCTTGGAGTGCCGATGAGCACGATCAATCTTTCCGTAATCGGCCATTGACGCTCCGGCTCCTGCAGTCCTGGTGTTCATATCGCCGCACAATCCCGGTGCACCGGCGCACTGGGATATCTGCTGCGGTTGAACACGAGGAGGAAACATGTCCGTCTTGACCCTGCCTGTTGCCCTCTCGGCGCACGCCATCGAAAGGCGTGAACGCGCGGTGGACACCATGAAGGCGAAGCTCGATGACGCGCTCGTCCGGTACGACGCGTGGTTCCTGGTCTTCATCGCAGTCATCATCGGACTGGGGGCCACCCTGCTCGCGGGGATGGCGGTCTGGTGCGTGGTCAAGCAGCGCAAGACCTTCACGGGGCGGTGGTCCTACCGCAACGGCGGCCTGTCGGTGTATTTTGAGTGCGCATAGGTTCAGCCGTGAGGTGATGGTCAAGAACCAGTAGGGCGCCCAGCTGATCCGGGGGGTGCGCAACCTCCGGATCAGCTGGATGTCCTTCTGGCGGTACGAGATAAGGCAGGAGCGACCGTGTCTCGACTAGATCTCGAAGCTGTTACGTACTCGTACGACGGTTGTCTCGACGTCATCAAGGACGTCTCCTTCTCGATCGGTGAAGGAACGGTCGTCGGTCTCATCGGTCCCAACGGCTCCGGCAAATCGACTCTGATCAAGAACATTTTCGACCTCCTCCGCCTGCAGTCGGGCTACATCACCGTTGACGGGCACGAACATGCTTCGCCTGCAGCGAAGTCGCGAGGCATGTACTTGGCGAGCAACGACTACCTGCCGGAATTCCTCAGCGCTCACGAGTACGTGGCGCTCCTGGGAAAGCTGTACGGCGTCGGGGTTGACCATCCTCAGGCGCGGGACCTCTTCAAGAAGTTCTCCATGGAAGGTCGCTACGACGACCTCATCGGGGACTACTCCCACGGCATGCGCAAGAAGACCCAGTTGGTCTCCGCGCTGCTCCTGCGCCGAGGGCTCACCGTCATCGACGAAACCCTCAACGGGATCGACCTCGAGGCGCTGCACCTGGTCGAGAAAGAGCTTCGGCGCCTTCGTGAGGACGGCGCGTCCATCCTGCTCTGCACGCACGACTTCTCGCTCCTCGAGCGGCTCGCCGACCGCATCCTTTTCCTCGACCTCGGTCACCTGGTGTATGACGGGTCGATCGATGGTTTCACCGCCGGACACGGTTCATTGGCGACGGCGGTGTTCGACCACCTCGAGTCCGACGTCCGATGACCGTGAGGCTCCCGCACGCACTCACGCTGGCGCGGATGCTGCTGCTGTTCTTCAGTCGCAGGATCCTGAGACTGGGCGTGCTTCGATCCGTGCCGGTCAGGGTGCTCGCGGTGACGGGCATCAGCGCACTCGCGGTCGTGTGCTCCGTCGCGGCGTACCACTTCCTTGAACCCAGGGCAGCGGAGGCCGCCACCTGGCGCCTGCTGTTCGACACGGCGACGGTGTCCGTGGTCCTGTGGGTGCAGATCGCCTTCCTGTTCGTCAAGATCCTTTTCGCGAACGCAGATGGGCTCCTCGAACTCAGCTTCCAACTGCCGCTGACGAACCGAGAGCGCGCGAGCGCCTTCCTCATCTACGAAGCAGTCATGACGGCGGTCGTCGTGGGTGCAGGGTCCTTCTCCCTCTCCATCAGCGCCCTGCTGCTGCTAGGACCCGCTGTGCTGCCCCTGCTGCTGGAGTCGATCCTCTTCCCCGTCGTCCTGACCTACTTGGCCCTGCACGTCCTCCACCTGGCCCTAGCGCGACTGTTCGCCCGCCTGGGGCTGCGGGCGGTCAGCAACGTGCTGCTCGTGCTCGCCATGTTCGCCCCACTGGTGGTGTACTCCGTGCGCTTGCCCGCCCTGATCACGGATGTGAGCGGCGCGTATCTGGACGGACGGGACCAGTACGTGTGGGTCACGTCCGTGGCCTGGGTGTCGCGCCATCACGGATCGGCCGTGGCGTCTGCCGCCACCGCACTGCTCGCGCTCGTACTGGTGCTCCTGTCGCTGTGGTTGACCCCGGACCAGCATGTCCGCCATTCCCGGTACGTGGATGTCCCGGTCCTCGGTCGGGCACGACGCCTGCTGACTCCTTACGACTGGTGCTTCGTGCGCAGTTCGCAGACCACCCTGTGCGCCGCGGTGTCCCTCGCGTCGTTCGTCTACCTGTGCGTGGCCTCGTCGCTGCACCCGGTCTGGAGCCTGAGCATCCTGTCCTTGAGCGGCGTGTACCAGTTCGCAGCTACCCGGCCGCTGCGCGTACTGGTCGGCGCGGACCACTCCCCGTGGCGCATCTACTGGCAGTTGCTGAGGGCACAGCTCATCGTGCTGACCGTCCTCGCAGTGCCGGCGCTCGTGGTCCTCCTCGCCATCCAGCCGCAGGTCTTCGCGCTGAGCGCATTGCCTCTCGCCGGCTGCATCGGCGGTGCGCTCCTGGCGATCTGCGTCGGAGTCGTCTTCCCTGCAGAGAAGGACAACCCGTTCTCCGTCTTCATCGGCCTGGCCTGACGGCGGTCGTCGTCGGCCTGGTCGCCATCGCGATGGGTCTGCTCCGACTGCCGGAGGCGGCGCTGTCCGCCTGCCTCGTCGGTGCAGCAGCAGTGTTCGTCTGGTACGCCGTGCAAGGCATCCGCGCAGATGAGTCGAGGAGGCGCAATGAAGAAGGCGCTGTTAATCGTGAACGCCGCCGTCGGAGCCGCTCTGCTGACGCTAGTCACAGCGGTGCTGACGTTGCTCGTCCTCATGTTCTCCACCGGTGAAGAGTCCGTGCGGCGTGAAGGGCTCTTCGGATCGGTCTTCTTCGAGACGACGGAGGTGCGCGAGGGCGTCACAGGGGCGTCGATGGGGGTGGACAACCTGACGGGGCTCGTCGTCGTGTTCGTCGTGCTCTTCCTGTTCCTCGTGCTGACGCAGGTCGCCTACCGGGGGCTGAAGGTCCACCGCGCGCGCCTCATCGAGGAGCAGGCTGGTGGCCGGCACCAGGCTGTCTGATCGCACGATCTGGGCGATCGTCAAGGTCGTCATCGCCGTGGCCGGCCAGGTGTGGCCGCTGCTGGCCTTCTTAGGCCTCCTGCAAGTTGTGGCGCTCATGTGGGCCATCGAGTCCGGTGACAGCGTCCCTGCTGCGTTGGCGTGGTCCTTCCTCCAGGTGGCCGTCGTCGGCCTGGTCGGCTCCTTCGCCGTGCACGAGTCCGCTCACGTGCTCGTCCTGCGGCGGATCGGCACCGTCACCCACCTGGCCGTCGAGCGCACCACGTGGCGCACCTCCATCGAGTGCCACGGGATGTTGAGCCCCCGGCAGGTCGTAGGCGTAGCTGTCGCAGGACCGTCCGCCTGCCTCGCCGTCGGTGTCATCCTGTGGATCTCAGGCGTCGGACCATCCCTGGTCTGGTGGTACCTCGCCCATGGTGTCTTCCTCCTGCCTTGTTTCGGTGACGGGCGGAACCTCATCCGCGGGTTGCGCCAGCGGAACCCGGCCGTGGTCAGGAAAGCTGAGCCGTTATCACCCGACCCCGTCCGACTGGGATCACCAAGTTCGGAGGACGTCGGCCACGACGGCGCGGTGGTCACCTAGCGGCAGGCCCACCACGGTGCCGGACGGCGCTCCAGCGCCTCGCCCGACACTCCGTCCGTCGCCGCCCAGTAGCAGGACGTGGTCCAGCTGTAGGCGCGGGTCGGCGCCCGGGAAGGTTGTGCCCGGCACCAGGGCCGTCCCGCCGGTGACCCAAGCCGGCACGGGTCCAGGCAGGTTCAGGTCCCCGGCCAGCACCCGCGGGCCCGCGCCCGCGGGCAGCGAGAGCAGCCACCGGCGCACCTGCCGCAGCTGCCGCGCGGCGGTCGGCGGGCCGAAGGAGAGGTGGGTGCTCGCCACGACCGCGCCCGCTGCGACGTCGGGCGCCGCGCCGTCGAGCACCGCGGCCAGCGCCACGCGCGGCTCGTCGGGCAGCGCCCGCCACCGCAGCCGGTCCGTGCGCGGGTCCGGCGCGCGCACGGGCAGGCGCCACGGGCCGGCGCGCAGCGGCAGCGCGTGCCAGGAGCGCACCGGGCGGCGCGAGAGCAGCGCGACGCCGAACACCGGCTCGTCCGGGACGTCGCCGGGCCCCAGCAGCCGGCCCCCGGCCCCGCGCCAGGTGCGCCGCAGGTCCGGGGTGCCCACCAGCGCCGGCGCGAAGCGCCAGTCCGCGGCCCCGAGGGCCTGCGCCGCGAGCGCCGCCTGGTGCAGCCCGCCCGAGCGCGGCTGCGCGACGTCCACCTCCTGCAGGGCCACCACGTCGGCCTCCAGCGCGGCCAGCGCCGCCAGCCCCCGCGCGAGCGCCCCGGCCGCCAGGAGGGCGCCGTCCGCCCCGCGGCCGGACGCGAGGTTCAGCGCCGCGACCCGCAGGGGGCTCAGAGCCGGTCCTCGCCCGTGGCGAGGTCGAGGTCGGAGAGCATCCGCGCGGCGTCGGCGACCACCTCGGCGTCCCCGGTGTGCACGCCGTGCAGCAGCCACCGGGTCAGCGCCAGCTCACCCGCCAGGCGGGCGCGCTGGGCCAGGTGGCGGTCGGGGATGTCCGCGCGCGCGAGGGCGTAGGACTCCAGCACCGACTCGAAGGCCTCCTCCGAGGCCCCGGCCGCCAGCCACGCGAAGTCGTCGGCGGGGTCGGCCACCTTGGCCTCCCCCCAGGCGAGGACGGCGGTGACCTCGCCGTCGACGTCGACGAGCACGTGGTCCTCCACGAGGTCGCCGTGCACGACGGCCGGCGGGAAGCGCCAGCGCCCGACGTCCTCGAGGGCCCGCTCCCAGCGGCCCAGCAGGCGCGAGGGCACCTCGCCCGTGGCGGCGGCGCGGTCGAGCTCGCTCAGGCGGCGGTCGCGGTAGTCGGCGGCCTCGTACACCGGCAGCCCGGCGTCCTCGACGATGCTCGCGGGCAGCTCGTGGACGGCGGCCAGCGCCCGGCCCAGCGAGGCGGCGGCGCCCGGGCCCGGGATCAGCGCCGCCGGGTCCAGCGGCGCGCCCGGCGGCCACGGCTGCACCAGCGCCCGCCCGCCCTCGGGCAGGGGGGCGGAGCCCGCGACGTCCGGCACGCGGAAGGGCAGCGCCGCGTGCGGGGTGGCCCTCAGCGCCGTCAGCAGCTCGACCTCGCGCTCGAGGGAGGCCCCGCCCGCCGCGCGCCGCGGCGCCCGCACCACCCAGGAGCGCCCGCCGGCGTCCTCGACGACGGCCTCGTCGAGGTCGCCGTCGGACTCCAGCAGGCGCGCCCGGACCGGTCGGGCCGCGGGCAGCGCCGCGCTGAGCAGCGCGGCGAGCACGTAGGGGCTGCGGGGCACGCCGACCACCGTAGGGGCGCCCCGCAGGGCCCGCCTACGGTGGTCGCATGACGCTGCCGGGCCTGTCCCTCTCGCGCACGGCGGTCGATCGGCGGGGCAACGACCGCGCCGACCAGGGCCTGCTGGACCGGCTGTGGGACGACCCGGGCACCCGGGTGCTGCGCACCAGCGCAGGGCGCACGCCCGTGCTGCCCGGCCCCTCCCCGCGCCTGGACCTGGTGCCCCCGGCCGCGGTCGGGCCGGCGCTGGTGCGGGCCCTGCTCGGCACCGGGCCGGACGGCACGACGTACCTCGCCGCCGAGGTCGACCTGCCCGCGCCCGACCCGGGCGCGGGCGACGAGTGGCAGGACCTGCGGGTCCTCGGCGCGCTCCTCGACGACACCGAGACCGGCCTGCTCACCGCGGCCGTGGCGCTCATGAACTGGCACGCGGTGCACCCGCGCTGCCCCCGGTGCGGGGCGGCGACGGACGTGGAGTCCGCCGGGTGGGTGCGCCGCTGCCCCCAGGACGCCAGCCAGCACTTCCCCCGCACCGACCCGGCCGTGATCATGGCGGTCGTCGACGACGAGGACCGCCTGCTGCTGGGCCACAACCCCGCCTGGCCGCCGCGCCGCTACTCCACGCTCGCCGGCTTCGTCGAGCCGGGGGAGTCGCTGGAGGCCGCCGTGCGCCGCGAGGTGCTCGAGGAGGTCGGCGTCGCGGTCGGCGAGGTCACCTACCTCGGCAACCAGCCGTGGCCCTTCCCGGCCTCCCTCATGCTCGCCTTCTCCGGGCGCGCGCTGGACGCGCGGGTGCGCACCGACGAGGTCGAGATCACCGACGCGCGCTGGTTCGCGCGCGAGGAGCTCGCCGGCGCCGTCGAGGACGGCAGCGTGCTGCTGCCGCCGGGCGTCTCGATCGCCCGCCGGATGATCGAGCACTGGTACGGCGGGCCGCTGGCGGGCGACGGCGCCTGGCGCTGACCCCCGCGGCCCTGACCGGCGGCGTCGAGCCCCCACGTCGTGATCATGCACCTCCGGTCGATCTCACCCTCGTGATCATGCACCTCCGGTCGATCCTCCCCTCGTGATCGTGCACCTCCGGTCGTCCGCATCGACCGGATGCGCAAGATCACGACGGGAGGGGCACGTGGACCCGCCCGGTCACGACGGGAGGACCAGGGCGGGGTGCGCCGGGTCCTCGCAGCGCACGAGGACGTCGGCGCGCGCCGCCGGGTCGGTCTCGGCGAGGTAGCGCGCCCAGGCGCCGGTGGCGCGCTCGACGTCCCGCGGCGGCAGGCGCCGGCGCTGCGCGGCGGGGGAGGTCTGCAGGTGCACGACGAGGTCCAGCGCGCCGGCCATCTCCCACCTCAGCAGGAACGGCCCGTCGAGGACGAGCACGGCCCCGGGCGGCGCGTGCTGCCGCGGCGCGCGCGTGGCGCGGTCGGGAACCGGGTCCCACAGGCTCGGCAGCCAGCGGCCGGAGCCCCCGGGGGCGAGGGGGTCGAGCACCTCGCGCAGCAGCGCGGAGGTGTCGTACCAGCGCTCGTACCCGGCGTCCGGGTCGTCGGCGCCGTGCTCCAGGCGCACGGAGCGCGGGCGCAGGAAGTCCTCGGCGCTCACGCGCAGCACCCGCCGGCCCTCCCGGCGCAGCGCCTCCTCGAGCGCGTCGGCGATCCGCGCGCGGTCGCCCGGCACGGCGCCGTCGACGCCGACGCGCCGGGCGCCCGCGTCCACCGCCTCCCGCGCGACGCGCGCGGCGATGCCCGCGGCGTCGAGCGGGAGGACCCGGGGCGCGCCCGGCGAGCGGCTCGGGGCGGGCTCGGCGGACGGGCTCAGGACAGGCGGGCCCGGACCTCGGCCACCGACGGGTTCGTCGCCGCGCTGCCGTCGGGGAAGACCACGGTCGGCACCGTCTGGTTGCCGCCGTTGACGCTCATGACGTACTCGGCCGCCTCCGGGACCTCCTCGATGTTGACCTCGGAGTAGGCGATGCCCTCGCGGTCCAGGCCCTTCTTCAGGACCCGGCAGTAGCCGCACCAGGTGGTGCTGAACATGGTGATGGTGCCGGCCTCGGGCAGCGCGGGCGTCGACATGGGGGTCCTCCTCGGGATCGGGCGAGCAGGGGCGACAACGACGGCGCGGCGCGCTTCCATCCCGCCCGCGCACCGCACCGCACCGCACCGCGCACCCCGCCGCGCCGGCCTGTGCACGCGGGTCCCAGCTGTCGGCGCCAGGGGGCAGGATGGCGCTCCTGATGAGCCTGTCCGACGCCGTCCTGGCCTCCCTCGACCCCGAGCAGCGGGAGGTCGCCACCGCGCTGACCGGGCCCGTGTGCGTGCTCGCCGGGGCCGGCACCGGCAAGACCCGGGCGCTGACCCACCGCATCGCGCACGGGGTGCACGCCGGCGTCTACCAGCCCCAGCAGGTGCTCGCGGTGACCTTCACGGCCCGCGCGGCGGGGGAGATGCGCTCGCGGCTGCGCGACCTCGGGGTCCCGGGCGTGCAGGCGCGCACCTTCCACGCCGCCGCGCTGCGCCAGCTGCAGTACTTCTGGCCGCAGGCCGTGGGCGGCGCGCTGCCCTCGATCGTCGAGCACAAGGCGCGCCTGGTCGCCGAGGCGGCCGGGCGCCTGCGGCTGTCCGTCGACCGCGCGGCGGTGCGCGACCTCGCCGCCGAGGTCGAGTGGGCCAAGGTCGGCATGCTCGTCCCCGAGTCCTACGCCGCCGCGGCGCGCGCCGCCGGTCGCGGCACCCCCGGCGGCCTGGACGCCGCTGTGGTCGCGCGGCTGCTGCAGGCCTACGAGGACGTCAAGACCGAGCGCGGCGCCATCGACTTCGAGGACGTCCTGCTGCTGACGGCGGGCATCCTCGACGAGCGCCCGGACGTCGCGGACTCCGTGCGCCGCCAGTACCGCCACTTCGTCGTCGACGAGTACCAGGACGTCTCCGCGCTGCAGCAGCGCCTGCTCGACCTGTGGC
The DNA here is from genome assembly GCF_900101335.1 of Quadrisphaera sp. DSM 44207. Lineage (NCBI taxonomy): Bacteria > Bacillati > Actinomycetota > Actinomycetes > Kineosporiales > Kineosporiaceae > Quadrisphaera > Quadrisphaera sp. DSM 44207. Next base: position 489,554 of record NZ_FNKA01000003.1, read on the forward strand.
TGGGGGAGCGCACGGACCTGTGCGTCGTCGGCGACGCCAGCCAGACGATCTACTCCTTCGCGGGGGCCAGCCCGCGCCACCTGCTGGACTTCCCGCGCCGCTTCCCCGGCGCCCGCGTGGTGCGCCTGGTGCGCGACTACCGCTCCACCCCGCAGGTGGTCGCCCTCGCCAACGGCCTGCTCGACCGCGCGCCGAAGGCGGCGACGCGCGCGCGGGTGGAGCTCGTCGCGCAGCGGCCCCCCGGCCCGCCGCCGTCCTTCACCGCCTACGACGACGACGTCGCCGAGGCGGCCGGGGTCGCGGCGGGCGTGCGGCGCCTGCTCGACGCCGGCGTGCCCGCGGGTGAGGTCGCGGTGCTGTACCGCACCAACGGCCAGTCCGAGCCCCTCGAGCAGGCGCTGACCCAGGCCGGCATCGGGTACCTGCTGCGCGGCGGCGAGCGCTTCTTCGCCCGCCAGGAGGTGCGCCAGGCCGTGGTCCTGCTGCGCGGCGCCGCCCGCGGCGACGACGGCTCGACGCCGCTGGGCCAGCTCGTGCGCGACGTGCTCGCCAGCGCGGGGTGGTCGGAGGAGCCGCCGGCGGCCACCGGGGCCGTGCGCGAGCGCTGGGCGTCGCTGCAGGCCCTGGCCCACCTGGCCGACGACCTCGCCGCCGCCCGGCCCGGCGCCCGGGTGCCGGACCTCGTCGCCGAGCTCGATGAGCGCGCCGCCGCCCAGCACGCCCCGGTGGTGGAGGGCGTGACGCTGGCGTCGCTGCACGCGGCCAAGGGCCTGGAGTGGGACGCCGTCTTCCTCGTCGGCCTCGCCGAGGGCCTGGTGCCGATCTCCTTCGCGGCCGACGACCCGGAGGCGGTGGAGGAGGAGCGGCGGCTGCTCTACGTGGGCGTCACCCGCGCCCGCCAGCACCTCGCGCTGTCCTGGACCAGGGCCCGCACCCCCGGCGGGCGCGCCACCCGCACCCCCTCCCGCTTCCTCGACGGGCTGCGGCCGGCCTCCGCCGAGGACCGCCCCGCCGCCCGCGCCGCCCGCGCCGCCGGCGGGCGCTCGGCCCGCAAGGAGGCCCTCGCGCGCACCTGCCGCGGGTGCGGCGCCGCGCTCGCCACCGCCGCCGAGCGCAAGGTGGGCCGCTGCGCCGACTGCCCGCCCGGCTACGACGAGGCCGTCTTCGACTCCCTGCGCCAGTGGCGCTCCGCGACGGCGAGCGAGGCCAAGGTGCCCGCGTACGTCGTCTTCACCGACGCCACGCTCGTGGCGATCGCGGAGTCCCGGCCCGCGGACACCGCCTCCCTCGCGGGCATCGCCGGCGTCGGCCCGGCCAAGCTGGAGCGGTACGGCGAGGCCGTCCTCGAGGTCCTGCACGGCCGCGGCTGAGGGCCCGCTGCGCCCGGGCGGGGGAGCGCGAACCCGCAGGTCGTAAATGAGTTGTGCCCCGATCCGGGGCTGTCCTAGCCTCCTTGCTCGACGGGTCCCGACCGCCCCCGACCGAGGGTGGTCCGCGCACGGCAGGAGGTGGTCCCGATGACGAAGCCCAGCAGCTGCGCGCGTCGCGACGCCTCCGATCTCGCGCGTTCGGCGCGCGGGCGCACGCCGTCGTCCGCGCTCGTCGCGCCGTTCGGCGGCGTCGAGCCGACCGCCTCGTTCGGCGGCGTCGCGCCGACCGCCGTCCTCGCGCCCTTCTCCTCCACGGGTCCGCACCCCGCCTGTCCCGCGCAGGTCGTGGCCACCTAGGCCAGCGACCTCGTCGGCGCTCAGGCCGCGGACCCCGCTCCCGGGATCCGCGGCCTCCTTCATGGCCGGGCTCCCGCACCGCACCGGGCAGCTGCCACGAAGGAGTCCTCGATGTCCCCCCTGCCCTGCCGGGTGCACGACCCCGAGCTGTGGTTCGCCGAGCTCCCGCAGGACGTCGAGACGGCCAAGGCCCTGTGCGCGGGCTGCCCGCTGCGCGCGGGCTGCCTCCAGGGGGCCCTCGAGCGCGGCGAGCCCTGGGGCGTCTGGGGCGGCGAGCTCGTCCTCGCGGGCGTCGTCGTGCCGCGCAAGCGGCCCCGCGGCCGCCCCCGCAAGCACCCGCTGCCCGCCGCCGTCGCCTGAGCGCGGCGGACGCCGACCGGAGGACCGAGATGGACCACGTCCTGAACGCCCTGGCGCTCGCCCGCGCCAGCGAGCTGCGCCAGCAGGCCGAGCGGCACCGGCTGGTCGCCGTCGCCCGCGCCCGGCGCCGGGCCGACCGCCTGGCGCTGCGCTCGGCCGTGCTGGCCGAGCGCTCGGCCGTCCTGGCGGCCCGCGCGGCCCGCCTGCGCGAGCACGTGCCGCAGCCCGCGCGAGCACGGTGATCACCGTGCGACGCACCATGATCACCGTGCGTGCTGGGGCCCCGCGGACCCTGGTCCCGGGGCACCAGCGCGTGGCAGGGTGGCGCGGTGCGCAGCCAGCTCTTCGACGTCAGCCACGCGGAGGTCAGCACCGGTGACCGGTGGGCCCTGCAGAACCCCCAGATGCTCCGGGTCGGCCTCGGGGACGACGTCCTCGCCGCCAAGGGCAGCATGGTCGCCTACCAGGGCCAGGTGCGCTTCGACCACGAGAGCGCGGGCAGCCTGGGCCGCCTGCTGAAGAAGGTGGTCACCTCCGAGGACACCCCGCTGATGCGGGCCAGCGGGCGCGGGGAGGTCTTCTTCGCCCGCACCGCGGAGCACGTCTTCCTCGTCCAGCTCGAGGGCGACGGGCTCAGCGTCGACGGCAAGAACCTGCTCGCCTTCGACGCCTCGGTCTCCTGGGACATCCGCCGCCTGCAGGGCGCGGGCATGGCCTCCGGCGGCCTGTTCAACCTGGAGCTGACCGGTCACGGCGTCGTGGCCGTCACCAGCGACGGGCCGCCGGTGCTGCTCGACTGCTCGGCGCAGCCGACCTACGTCGACGTCCAGGCCGCCGTCGCGTGGTCCTCGAACCTGCAGCCGCAGGTGGTCTCCAGCGTCAACATGCGCTCGATGCTGCGCGGCGGCACCGGCGAGGCGGTCCAGTACGCCTTCTCCGGGCCCGGGTTCGTCGTCGTCCAGCCCAGCGAGGGGCAGCCCGTGGTCCTCGGCGGGGGCGGCAACCAGGGCGGCCTGCTGGGCAACCTGCTCACCTGACCCCTCCCCGGGCGCCGCACGCGGGACGCCGTCCTGCCGCGGGCCGAGCGCCTCGGCGGCGAGGACCCGCTGCAGGCGCCGCCCCCGGGTCCTCGGTGCCCTGCCGTACCCTGGGGCGTCGTGGCAGCCGTCGACCTCCCCGCCGAGATCTCCTCCCTGCGCAGCACCTACGAGGCGATCCGGCAGGTCAGCGACGTCGACGCCCTGCGGGCGACGGTCGCGGAGCTGTCCGAGCAGGCCGCCGCTCCTGACCTGTGGAACGACGTCGAGAAGGCCCAGCAGGTCACGAGCCGGCTCTCGCACACGCAGGCCCAGCTGGAGCGCCTCGAGCGCATGGGCGCGCGCGTCGACGACCTGGAGACCCTCGTCGAGATGGCCGACGAGGCCGACACCGAGGGCGACGCCGCCACGGCCGCCGAGACGCGCGCCGAGGCCGAGCGCGAGCTCGCCGGCCTGCGCGCCGCCCTGGGCGAGCTGGAGGTGCGTACCCTGCTCTCCGGCGAGTACGACGAGCGCGAGGCCCTGGTGACCGTGCGCGCGGAGGCCGGCGGCGTCGACGCCGCCGACTTCGCGGAGATGCTGCTGCGCATGTACCTGCGCTGGGCCGAGCGGCACGGCTACAAGACCGAGGTGATGGACACCTCCTACGCCGAGGAGGCCGGCATCAAGTCGGCCACCGTGGCGGTGCACGCCCCCTACGCCTACGGCACCCTCTCCGTCGAGCAGGGCACGCACCGGCTGGTGCGGATCTCCCCGTTCGACAACCAGGGGCGGCGCCAGACCTCCTTCGCGGGGGTGGAGGTGCTGCCGGTGACCGAGGAGACCGATCACATCGACATCCCGGAGTCCGACATCCGGGTCGACGTCTTCCGCTCCTCGGGGCCGGGCGGGCAGTCGGTGAACACCACCGACTCCGCGGTGCGGATCACGCACCTGCCCACCGGCATCGTCGTCTCCTGCCAGAACGAGAAGTCCCAGCTGCAGAACAAGGCCGCGGCGCTGCGGGTGCTGCAGGCCCGCCTGCTCGTGAGGGCCAAGGAGGAGCGGCAGGCCGAGCTCGACGCGCTCAAGGGCGCGGACTCCGGCAGCTGGGGCAACCAGATGCGCTCCTACGTGCTGAACCCGTACCAGATGGTCAAGGACCTGCGCACCGAGCACGAGGTCGGCAACCCGGTGCCCGTCTTCGACGGCGAGATCGACGACTTCCTCGAGGCCGGCATCCGCTGGCGCCGCCAGCGCGAGCGCGTCAGCGCCTGAGCGCGGGCGCCCCCGGCGGCGACGGCGGGACGGCGCGCGCCCGCCGACACGCCGGGCGGAATCACCTCACTCCTGGCGATCGGATGCGTACTGTCAGCAGCGGCCAGGAGAGCTGCGCGGGCGCCCCGCGCGACGGTTCAGCGGGCCCGCCGGCGGCGACGCGCACCGGCGGCCTGGACGCCGTTCCGGACCCCGAGGACTGGCCGGGCTGCTGAGAGCACATGATCCGCTTCGAGGACGTCAGCAAGACGTACGACCGCACGTCCAGGCCCGCGCTGGAGCGCATCAGCCTCGACGTCGAGCGGGGCGAGTTCGTCTTCCTCGTCGGCGCGTCCGGCTCGGGGAAGTCGACCTTCCTGCGCCTGGTGCTCAAGGAGGACGTGCCCAGCAGCGGCGTGGTGCGCGTGGCGGGCAAGGACGTCGCCCGCCTGTCGTCGTGGAAGGTGCCGGCGCTGCGCCGCCAGATCGGCGCGGTCTTCCAGGACTTCCGGCTCCTGCCCGACAAGACCGTCTTCGCCAACGTCGCGTTCGCGCTGCAGGTGATCGGCCGCAGCCGCCACCACATCGCCCAGGTGGTGCCCGAGACGCTCGAGCTCGTCGGCCTAGCCGGCAAGGAGGGCCGTCGCCCGCACGAGCTGTCCGGTGGCGAGCAGCAGCGCGTCGCGATCGCCCGCGCCTTCGTCAACCGGCCCTCGATCCTGCTGGCCGACGAGCCCACGGGCAACCTCGACCCCGGCACCAGCGTGGGGATCATGCGGCTGCTGGACCGCATCAACCGCACCGGCACGACGATCGTCATGGCCACCCACGACACCGAGACCGTCGACCAGATGCGCAAGCGGGTCGTCGAGCTGGACGGCGGCCGCGTCGTCCGCGACCAGGCGCGCGGCGTGTACGGCGCGCTGCGCTGACGCGACCGAGCCCCCACCCCGACGACCCGTTCCCCCAGGCGGAGGAGGAGCCCCCGTGCGCCTGCAGTACATCCTCGGCGAGATCCTCGTCGGCCTGCGCCGCAACACCGCGATGACCGTCTCGGTGGTGCTGGTCACCTTCGTCTCCCTCGTCTTCGTCGGCGCCGGCGCCCTGCTGCAGATGCAGATCGCCCAGATGAAGGGCTACTGGTACGACCGCGTGCAGGTGTCGATCTACCTGTGCGTGGCCGACAGCGAGGCGCCCACCTGCACGGCCGGGGAGGTCACCCAGGCGCAGCGCGAGGAGGTGGTCGCGGCGCTGGACTCCCCGACGCTCGCGCCCTACGTCGAGGAGCACTGGTTCGAGTCCAAGGAGGAGGCCTTCGGGCGCTTCCAGGAGCAGTTCGCCGGCACGGCCATCGCCGACTCAGCGACGGCCGACCAGATGCCGGAGTCCTACCGCGTCAAGCTCGTCGACCCCACCCAGTACGACGTCGTCAGCCAGTACTTCGCCGGCGTGCAGGGCGTGGAGGAGGTCCAGGACCAGCGGCGCGTGCTCGATCGCTTCTTCGCGGTGCTCAACGTGCTCACCGCGGTCTCCGGCGGCTTCGCCGTCGTGATGATCGCCGCGGCGGCGCTGCTCATCGCCACGACGATCCGGCTGGCGGCCTACAGCCGCCGCCGCGAGACCGGGATCATGCGCCTGGTCGGCGCGAGCAAGGCGCTGATCCAGCTGCCGTTCCTCCTCGAGGGCGTGCTCGCCGCCGTCGTCGGCGCCGCCCTGGCGACGGCCGCGCTGTGGGCCGGCGTGCGCTTCGGCGTGCAGGGCTGGCTGGTGGAGGTGCTGCCGCTGTTCAGCTACATCGGCACCGCGCAGGTCTGGCTCGTGGCGCCGCTGCTGTTCGCGGTGGGCGTGCTGCTCTCCGGCGCGGCGTCCGTGGTGACGCTCTCGCGCTACCTCAGGGTGTGAGCGTGGGCTCGCCGCGCCACCGCCTGGAGGGCCCGGCCCGCGTCCGCCCGGCCGGCTCCCGCGCCGGGCGCGGCTCGCGGGCGCCGGGCCCTCGGCACGCGGCGCCGGCGGGCCGCCGCACCGGGGCGGCCTGGCGGGGGAGCGCGGGCGTCGCCGTCCTGCTGGCCGCCTCCCTGGCCGTGCCCGCGGGGGCCGCGGACGCGCAGAGCAGCCGGGAGCTGCGCCGCAAGCAGCAGGCGCTGGCCCAGAGCCTGCGCGAGGCGCGCGAGCAGCTGGACGAGGTCAGCGAGGCCGCCGTGCGGGCGTCCGCCGAGCTCGCCGACGTCCAGGCGCGCCAGCCGCAGGCGCAGGCGGAGCTGGACGCCGCGCAGGCGCAGGTGGTGGCCGCCCGCGAGCGCGACGCCGAGCTCGCCCGCCAGCTGGCCGCGGCCGAGCAGGCCGAGCAGGTCGCCGTCGCGGCGCTGGAGGAGGGCGTGGCGGAGATCGCGCAGACCGAGCGCTCTCTGGCCCGCATCGCCTCCGCCGCGTACCGCTCCGGCGGGGTGGACGCCGGCCTGGCCGTGGCCCTGGACGCCGAGAGCCCCGACGACTTCACCGAGCGCACCGTCATGCTCGACGCCGCGCTGCGGGCCCAGGCCGGTGCGCTGTCGCGGCTGCAGGAGCAGCGCGCCGTGGACAGCCACCAGCGCTCCCGCCTGGAGGCCGTGCGCGCGCAGGTCGCGGTGCTGCGCCAGCAGGCCGCGGACAACCTCGTCCTCACCCAGCGGGCCGAGCGGGCCGCCGCCGAGCGCAAGGCCGAGGTCGACGCGCTGGCCGCCGCCAAGGCGCAGGCCCTGGCGACCCTGGAGCAGGACAAGGCCGCCTTCGAGGCGCGGATCGCCGCCGAGCAGACCACCAGCGACGAGATCGCCCGCGAGCTGCAGGCGCGGGAGGCGGCCGCGGCGGCGGCCCGCGCCAGCTCGGGCGGCGCGCCTCCGGCCGTGACGCCCAGCGGCGGCGTCCTGCAGCGGCCCGTGACCAGCACGCGGGTGACCTCCGGCTTCGGCTGGCGCACCCACCCCGTGTACGGCACGCGCAAGCTGCACGCGGGCACCGACTACGGCGTCGGCTGCGGCACCCCGGTGTACGCGGCCGCCGACGGCGAGGTGGTGCGGGCGGGCGGCGCCTCCGGCTACGGCAACATCCTCGTCATCGACCACGGCGTCGTGGCGGGCCGGCCGGTCGCGACGGCGTACGCGCACCTGCGCGGCTTCGCCGTCCCGACCGGCGCGCGGGTCCAGCGCGGGCAGCTGGTGGCCTACTCGGGCGACACCGGCGTCGGCACCGGCTGCCACCTGCACTTCGAGGTGCGCGTCTCCGGCAGCCCGGTCGACGCCCTCGACTGGCTCTGACGCCGCGCACCGCACTCCGCGGGCGGAGTGCGCTCCGAGTCCCCGCCGGGACCGCACTTCGCCCGCGGAGTGCGCTGGACGGCGTCCGTAGACTCGGAGGGCCGCGGCGCAGGGCCGGTGGACGACGAGGAGGCGCTGTGCCCAGGGAGAACGGGCGGAAGGTCGTCGCGACCAACCGCAAGGCCCGGCACGACTACGCCGTCGAGGACGTCTACGAGGCCGGCCTGGTGCTGCTGGGCACCGAGGTGAAGTCGCTGCGCCAGGGCCGCGCCTCCCTCGTCGACGGCTTCGCCAGCGTCGAGGGCGGCGAGGCGTGGCTGGAGGGCGTGCACATCCCCGAGTACGCCGAGGGCACCTGGACCAACCACGAGCCGCGGCGCAAGCGCAAGCTGCTGCTGCACGCCGCCGAGATCGCCAAGATGGCCAACGCCTCCGCCGAGGCCGGCTACACCCTCGTGCCGCTGTCGCTGTACTTCAAGGACGGCAGGGCGAAGGTCGAGATCGCGGTCGCGCGGGGCAAGCGCACGTACGACAAGCGCCAGGCGCTGCGCGAGAAGCAGGACGCCCGCGAGGCCCAGCGCGCCATGTCGCTGCGCACCCGCCGCGGCGAGTAGCGCCCGAGGCGGCGCGGCGCGGCGGGAACACCGCGGCCCGGCGCCGCGCTGGCACCGGACATGCGAGCTGTCTACCAGGAGTCCTTCGGCGGTCCCGACGTCCTGCAGGTGGGGGAGCGCCCCGACCCGCTGGTGGGCCCCGACACCGTCCTCGTGCGCGTGCAGGCGGCCGGGGTGAACCCGGTCGACTGGAAGATCCGCGAGGGGTACCTGCAGGGCGCCTTCCCGCACCTCCTCCCCGTCGTCCCGGGCTGGGACGTCGCGGGCGTGGTGGAGGCCGTGGGCCCGGCCGTGCGCGACCTGGCCGTCGGGGACGAGGTCCTCGGCTACGTGCGCAAGGACGTCGTCTCCGAGGGCGCCTACGCCGAGCTGGTCTCCGCCGGCGACCGCCACCTGGCGCTGAAGCCGCCGCGCGTGGACGTCGTGCAGGCCGGTGGCCTGCCGCTGGCGGGCCTGACCGCCCTGCAGTCCCTGGAGGCGGTGCGCGTCGGCTCCGGCGACACCGTGCTCGTGCACGCCGCCGCCGGGGGAGTGGGCCACCTCGCCGTCCAGATCGCCGTCGCGCGCGGCGCGCGCGTGATCGGCACGGCGAGCGAGCGCAACCACGACTTCCTGCGCTCCCTGGGCGCCGAGCCCGTCGCCTACGGCGAGGGCCTCGTGGACGCCGTCCGCGCGCTCGCGCCGGAGGGCGTGGACGCGGCCGTGGACTACGTCGGCGGCGAGGCGATCGCGCAGTCGGCGCAGCTCGTGCGCGACCCGGCCCGCTCGGCGTCCAACGTGGACCCGACGGCGATCGCCGAGGCCGGCGGCGTCTACTGCTTCGTGCGGCCGGACCCGCTGCAGCTGGCCCAGCTCGTGGCGATGGTCGACGAGGGCGCCCTGCGCGTGCACGTGCAGCAGACCTTCCCGCTGGAGCAGGCCGCCGACGCGCACCGCCTCCTGCAGGAGAACCACGTGCGCGGCAAGCTCGTCCTCACGGTCTGAGCGGCGGTCTGGGCGGCTCGCTCCTGGCGGTCCTGCCCCTCCTCCGATGAGCACGGGGCGGCCCGGTGCCCCTCTGATGAGCACAGGGCCGCCCGGTGCCCACCGGGGACGAGCACGGCGCCGCCCACCGCCACCCGCACCCGCCCGCTGCCGCGGCAGGCGCGCGGCCCGGACGGCGGAATGGCGCGTGCGGGCTGGGCGTTGCACCGGTAACCTGGGCACGCCGCGCGGAGAGCACGACGTCCCGGGGCGCACAACTCCACAGGGGGTGCCAGGTCTCGACGTTGCATCGTCGAACCAGGGGAAGCGAGTCGAGAACGCAGGGTCATCTCGTACAAAGTTCCTTGCAGACCAATAGCTGCCGATAACACGCGCAGCGACCTCACCCTCGCCGCCTGAGCGAGGCTTGAGGTCCGTCGGCCCGGGAGTGCTCCCGGCCCGGTCGCCGGCGTCGACTAGGGAGCCACTGCTGTCAGCCCTCGTCATCGGGGTTGGCGGGACTTCCAGGTGACTGAGCCCGGCAGCGGCGCGCCTGCGCGACCGCTGGGGCTGAGAAATCCCGTAGCAGGCTGCACTCGGAGAAGCCCTGGGGGTACGACGACGGACGCGGGTTCGATTCCCGCCACCTCCACACCCGCGGTCAAGGGCCCCAGCGCGGACGGCGCTGGGGCCCTTCGCCGTCCCGGGGCGCGGACTCGCGCCCCGCATGCGGCCTGCCGGGCCGGGTCGACCACGAGGACACGCCCGGGCGTTGCGCCGCGCGGGTGATCCGGTGCCGTACTGGGGCATGTCGGACACGATCCGTAGTCAAGCGATCACCAAGGAGAGCATGCTGCGCGGCACCCGCCCGCTGGGGCGGGGCTGTCCTCGAGCCTGGAGGCCCGGGGTGAACGGTGACGTGGGTCTGGGCATGGCGTACGACTCCCTCTCGATCGGCACCGGCGCGCCCCAGGACGCCGCCACCAGCGCTGCCGGGTACGGGTGGACCCAGGTGGTCGGCTGGGGTGTGGCGCTGTTCCCCCAGGCCAGCGGCGCGGTGATCTACCAGGGACCCGGTGGTCTGACCGGTACCTTCACCCCCGTGTCGGGGTCCACGACGGCGTTCACCTCCCCCGGAGGCATCAAGGCCGACCTGGTCAAGACCACCTCGGGCTACACCGTGAGCGAGCACGCTTCGAACCAGGTGATGACCTTCACCACCGCCGGAGTGCTGTCCAAGATCGCCGACCGCAACGGCAACGCCACCACGGTGGCCACCTCGAACGGGTTGCCGACCTCGATCACGTCCTCGCGGGGCGCCACGGGTGCGCGCACCGCGACGGTGACCTCCACGGCCGGGCAGATCACCAAGCTCACCCAGACCTCGGGAACCTCCAGCCGGTCGGTGTCGTACGCCTACACGAGCGGGGACCTGACCTCGGTCATCGACGCGCTGGGTCGAGTGACGACCTTCAGCTACACCAACCACGAGCTGACGGGGATCCTCGCCCCCGGTGGGGTGGACACGAAGTTCACCTACGACACCAGCCACCGGGTGAGGAGCATCACCCAGGTCAACACCACGGTCGGGTCCTCGGGCAACGCGGTGACGTCGCTGACGTACAACGCCGACTCCACGCTGGTCCACGAGCCCGACCAGGGCCCCACCGGTGCCGCGGTCACGTACACCCTGACCTCCGACGGCTCCAAGCGGGTCGCCTCGGTGGTCGACGCGGCCGGGCGCAGCCGGGCGACGACGTACAACGCCAACTTCGACGCCCTGACCTCCGCCCAGGGCACCGGGGCGACCGGGTCGACGGTCACCAGCACCTACGGCGCCAACAACGGCGAGTCGCTGACCTCGGTGAAGACCCCCGGTGGAGCCACCAGCAGCTTCGGGTACGCCAACACCGCCGCGTCGACCAAGTACCTGGCGACCTCGGCCACCGATGACGCGGGCAACCAGTCCCTGTTCACCTACAACGGCGCCGGCAACCAGCTGACCGCCACGGACGCGACGGGCGCGCAGGCCTCGCTGACCTACAACACCGACGGCACGGTGGCGACCGCCGCCGCTCCGGGCAACGGCACCAACGTCACCGAGTACACCTACGACGCCGCCGGTCGCCTCGCCACGCGCACCGACCCCGCGGGCAGCGCCACCTACGGCTACGACCAGATGGGCCGACTGACCTCGGTGGTCAACAGCATCGACGCGGTCAAGACCAGCTACACCTACGACAAGTCCTCCAACCTGGCCACCTCCGTCGGCGGCGCCGGCACCACCACCTACGGCTACGACGCCGGGAACGCCCTGACCTCGATGCTCGGCCAGCGGAAGTTCTACTTCGTCGTCGACGACCAGGGCCGGCGCACCGACACCTACATGGGCGGCAACGGGCCGAGCGCGACGAACTGGGCGGTGCGCTCTCACACCGACTACGACACCTCCGGGCGCGTCACCCGGGTGACCGCGGACCGCAAGCCCGCCACCACCGATCCTGCTCTGGCGACCCGGGTCACCGACCTGGCCTACTGCTACGCCGCCGGTTCCACCGCCCCGACCTGCTCGAGCACGACCAGCAGCGACCGGGCGTTCACCCAGTGGATGAAGAACAACCTCACCGGCCAGGTCGCCACCTACACCTACGACAAGGCCCGACGCCTGAGCGGCGCGGCGGTCAGCGCCGGCACCGACAGCAGCGGCGCCGGCATCCCCGCTGTCACGTACGCCTACACCTACGACGCTCGCGGCAACCGCACCAGCGCCAGGACCACCAGCGGCAGCACCACCACCCAGACCCGCACCCACAACCCCGCCAACCAGGTCACAACCGCCGGTTTCAGCTACGACGCCGCCGGCAACCTCACCGCCGACCCGTCGGTCGGGTCCATGGCGTACAACAGCGCCGGACAGATGACCTCCGTGACCACCGGCGGGACCGCCTACGACTACGCCGGCCTGGGCCAGAGCGAGCTGATCCGCCACCAGACCCCCGAGGGGACCTACGGTTACAGCTACGGACGCACCAACGCCCTGGGGCTGCCGATCATCGAGGCCGCCACCCTCTCCCGGCTCACCAGCTCGGCGTACCTGTACAACGACGAGGACGGCACCCCCATCGGGCTCACCACCAGCGCCGGTGGGCAGGCGATGTACGTCTACGACGCCCAAGGCTCTCCCGTCGCCCTCATCGGTGACGGCAACAACACCGCCTTCACCTACTCCTTCGACCCCTACGGCATGGCCGACAACACCTACACCTCCGGCGGCCAGGCCATCCACCAGAACCCGTTCCTGTTCACCGGCGGACTCCAGGACCGCACCACCGGCTGGGTCAAGAACGGCGCCCGCTACTACAGCCCGACTGAAGGTCGGTGGACCCAGCACGACACCATCGACGCACCCCTGGACCCGGCCAACGCCAACCGCTACGCCTACGCCGGTTGCAACCCCGTCAATCTTCTTGATCCCACGGGAAGGTTGAGTCGGAGTTGCGGACTCAGTATCGGTGGTACGGCTTTCGCTACGGCTTCCATCGGACTCCTGATCCTGTTTCCACCTGCGGGAGCAGGGGCGATCGCTGCGAGCGCTGCGGTCGCAGAGGGTGGATATGCGTTCGGGATAGCATCGGTTCATGACTCCTGCCCTGCTCCACGACGACGCCGATAGGACAACGATGCGCAATAGCCGGGCACGCAGAGCGCTCACTTCCGTTGTCCCACTCGGAGGTGCAACATGCTTCGGCCTGTTGAGCATCACTAGCGAACCCCCACTGCGCTGGACAGCGATGAGTGCTGCTCTCTGCCTTCTGGCACTGGCTGCGCTCATGTTGCTGCGAAAGAATCAGCGATCATGAAGCGTTTCTGACGATCACTGAGAGTCGTAGGTCACTCACCCATGTCCTCGGCGTTCGACAACGCCGGCCGCTCCTGGATCGACTGGCGTCTTCACGCGGCTCCCCAGGCACCCTTCCTGGTTGGGCCGACCGAGCGACTCCCCAGAGGATGGACGTGTCGGCGGTCGTGCTCCAGCGTCCATGACCCTCATCATCAGGTCGCAAGAGGCGACTGACGCTGTGCTGAGAGATGTGATGGACGACGGCAGCACGCAGGCCCGAGAGCGTCGGCGGATCGGTCTCGTGCTGGTCGTCGTGTGGACAGCGGTCTCCGCTGCAGGGTTCCTCCTCATTGACGAGACGGGACTCTCGTGGGTCCCGATGGTCCTGGGTGCTGCCCTCCTCCCCGTGTTCGGAAAGCTGGTCCTTCGGCGCAGGGGGCACGTCGTCGGACTGCGCCAGTGGCGGTGGTGATCGTCCGCTCGGACGTCGGCCGCTCACTGCAGCGATCGCCATCGCGACCCACTTGGTTGATCGAGGCCCGGAGAGCTGGTGGAACTCGCGCTCACCGTCCTGGTGCTCGTCTTCTTCGCGGTGGCGCTGCACCTGATGAGGAACCGCGAGGAGAACCGAGCAGGCAGGTGGCTGTCCTTCATGGTGGCGGCTGCGATCCTGGCGGTGCTCGGACTGGCGGTCTAGGCGGTCCACCGCCCTGTGACACGGCAGCAGACGGAGGGTTCCGTGGTGGACGACGCGCGGCCGCCGCCGCTCCGGGCAACGGCACCGACGTCACCAAGGACACCCACGACACGACCGAGCAGCTGGCCTCCTCGCGTGCGGAGCTGGCATGACGACCCTGGTCCCGTGGACAGCTCTCGACGTCGTCGGCGGCCTCCTCGCGGTGTGGGGCTCCATGGTCCTTCGACGGCACCGAAGTGGTCGCCTGCCGAATGACTCCGACGAAGCTCGTCGGCGTGGACGCACAGCACTCATCGAGATCGATCTGGGGTTGACGTGCATCGTGGGCGTGGCTCTGCGGGCGGCTGCAGGTGGTTGATCCCGAGGAGCCCCGCCCCGTCGGGAGCACCACCCGCACCGCCCCCGCCCGCGGGGACCAGCAGCGCCCTCACCGCCGGCAGGAGCGCGACGACAACGGCAGCCGCTCAGTGCTCGCCAGCCACCTGGTCCGCGCACGGCGCCACCACGTAGATGCTCGGCGGCGCGGCCGCGCTCGGCACGGAGCGCACGGGGCCTGGCCCGAGGCGGGTCCAGCCCTGCCCGGTCCAGACGTGGGTCGCCTGCGCGAGCCACTCGCCGCAGGAGACCGTCACCCGCTGGTCGGCGGGCACGGTGGGGTCGAGGTAGAGGTCGCCGGGAGCGCGGTCCGGGCGACGCTGCCCAGGTATCACCCGGCAGACGGTAGGCGCTGCGCCCGCGAGCACCGCCGCGCCACGCCGGACGCCGCAGCGCGGCGGCGGGCCGCGGTGCTCAGCCGCGCGCCTGCGCGAGGACGGCGTCCATCGTCTCCATGACCGAGACCGTCTCGTCGAGCGGCATGAGCGGGCTCTCGAGCAGGCCCTCGCGCAGGCAGCGCGCCACCTCGTCGGCCTCGAACCGCAGCCCGCGGCCCTCCACCCGCCCGTCGAAGCGCTCCGGCTCCCCCTCGCGGGGGACGAGCGTGATCACCGTGGGCGCGTAGAAGTCGCCCTCGACCTCGACGCGGGCGTCGGTGCCGACCACGGCCGCGCGCGTCGGCGTCCTCGCCGCGGAGGTGCAGTGCAGCACCGCGTGGGCCCCGCCGGGGTGGTCCAGCAGGATCGACGTGCGCCCGTCCACGCCCGTGAACGCGGGCGTGACGAGCGCCGTGACGCCGCTCGGGGCCCCCAGCACCATCGAGGCGAAGGAGACCGGGTAGACGCCCAGGTCCAGCAGCGCCCCGCCGCCGAGCGCGGGGTCGAAGAGGCGGTGCGCCGGGTCGCGCGGGAACCACTGGCCGTGGTCGGCGGTGACGACCACCAGCTCGCCCAGGGCGCCGTCCGCCAGCAGCTGCCGCAGCCGGGCGGTGTGCGGCAGGAACCGCGTCCACATGGCCTCCATGAGGAACAGGCCCTGCGCGCGCGCGACGCCCACCAGGTCGCGCGCCTGCGCGGCGTCCATCGTGAACGCCTTCTCCACCAGGACGGGCTTGCCGGCCCGCAGGGCGAGCAGGGCGTCCTCGTGGTGCATCGGGTGCGGGGTGGCGACGTAGACGACGTCGACCTCCGGGTCCTCCACCAGCGCGGCGTAGCTGCCGTGGCGGCGCGGGACCCCGAAGCGGTCGGCGAAGGCGTGCGCCCGCTCGCGCGTGCGCGAGCCGACGGCGACGACGGTGCCGGAGCCCGTGAGGGCGAGGTCCGCGGTGAAGTCGCCCGCGATGCCGCCCGTGCCGATCACGCCCCAGCGCAGCGGTGCGTCCATGCGCCTGCCTCCCCGTCGGTGGTGGGGTCGCCATCCTCCCGGGCGGGGTGCGCGGCCCGCGCGCGGGTGCCGTGCCTGCGGACCGCGCCCGGGCTCACCTGGACCCGCGGCGGAACTCCCGGCGCGGGACCGCCGCGCCGGAGCCGGAGCCGACGCCCCTCGTGCCGTCCGTCCCGGGGGGCGGGAACCGCTCCTCCGGCCCCCGCCCCCCGGGACGGACGGGCGTCAGGGGACGACGGTGATGCGGTCCGTCGCCGGCGGGGCGATCGGCTCGCCCGCCAGGGAGGAGACGAGGGCGTCGACGTCGAAGCCGGGCTGGTTGACCGGGTTCGTGCCCTGGGTGAGCACCGTGAAGCCATCCCCGCCGCCGGCGAGGAAGCTGTTCACCGTGATCCGGTACGTCGCCGCCGGGTCGACGGCCGTGCCGCCGATGGTCAGCGAGCCCGGCACCACCCTGCGCTCGGAGGCGTCGACGGTGTAGGCCACCGAGCTGGAGGGCTGCAGCACCCGCCCGACGGCGAACTGCTGGTCCAGCAGCGCGTACAGCTGGGCACCGGTCAGGTCGAGCGTGGTGAGCAGGTTGTTGAACGGCTGGACGGTGAAGGCCTCGCCGTAGGTGACGACGCCGGCCCCCTCGCCCGCGGGCGAGGGGGCGTGGGTCAGGTCGGCGCGCACGCCGCCGGGGTTCATGAACGCCGCGACGGCACCCGCCTCGTCGTCCGTGGCCGCCAGCTGCGCGTCGGCGACGAGGTTCCCCAGCGGGGACTCCCCCAGCAGCGCCGTGCTCGCGCCGGAGGCGGGCAGCAGCTCCTCCTGGGCGCGCACGACGTCGGCGGTCACGGCCCCGACCGGCTCGTTCGCGATGGGCGCGGCGATCTCCTGGTAGCGGGCGATCAGCGCCTGCGCCGCCGGGTCCGGGGCCACGTCGCGGGTGACGACGACGTTCTCGGCCTCCTTGGCGACGACGTCGCCGCTGCGGCGGTCGACGGTCAGGTCGACGTCGGTGATGAGCCGGCCGTTGGAGAGGGCCTGGGTGACGAGCTTGCCGTCGACGAGCTGACCGCCCTCGCAGACGAAGCCGGTGTGGGTGTGCCCGGTCATCACGACGTCGACCTCGTCGTCGAGCGCGCGCACGACGTCGAACGCGGGCCCGGTGGGCGCGTCGCACGCCTGCACGGAGCCGGTGGTGGCGCCGCCCTCGTGCAGGGAGACGACGACGGTCTCCACGCCCCGGCGGCGCAGCTGCTCGACGTACCGGTTGACGGTCTCGGCCTCGTCGAGGAACTGCACGTCCTCGATGCCGGCGGCGGAGACGATGCTCGGCGTCCCCTCCAGGACGACGCCGATGACGCCCACGCGCACGCCGCCGACCCTCTCCACCGCGTAGGGCCGGAAGATCGGCTTCCCCGTGGTGCGGTCGACGACGTTCGCCGCCAGCCACGTGGCGTCCGACCCGTCGTAGCCGTCGCCGTCGAGGCACCCGTCGACCGGGTGGCACTGCCCGCCCCGCACGAGGCGCCGCAGCTCGTCGACGCCCTCGTCGAACTCGTGGTTGCCCACGGTCGCGAGGTCGAGGCCGAGCGCGTCCATCGCCTCGACCGTCGGCTCGTCGCGGAAGAGCGCGGCGAGGAACGGGCTGCCGCCGACGAGGTCGCCGTTGCTGATCGTCAGGGTGTTGTGGTTCTCCGCCTCCTGCTGGCGCAGGTGGGTGGCGAAGAAGGCCAGGCCCCCGGCGTCGAGGGTCGCGCCGTCGACGCTCACTCGAGCGCCCGAGCCGGTCGGGGGCTCCAGCGCCCCGTGGAAGTCGTTGAAGCCCAGCAGCTGCACCTGCACCGACGGGGCGCCGGAGGGCTTGGTGGCCTTGGTGGCCTTGGTGGCCTTGGTGGCCTTGGCGGCCTTGGCGGCCTTGGTGGGCCCGGCGGTCGCGGCGCTCTCGGCGACGGCGGGGGCGGTGTCGAGAGCGAGCGCGCCGAGCGAGAGCGACGCCGCGAGGGCGGCGGCCAGGGAGCGGTGCCTCATGGGTCCTCCACGAACGGGTGCCCGGGTGCGGATGATCCGCACCCTACGTCCCATTGTGTGCGCGCACGGTGACAGTTCCGGGAACGTGCGGTGCCCGGTTCAGGCCGGTGCCGAGGGCGCCCCGGCGGCCGCCCACGGCAGCAGGACGCCGAGCACCACGAGCGCCGCGCCGGAGGCGGCCACCAGCGCCCGCCAGCCGGTGCCCAGGCCGTCGAGGAAGCCGCCGGGGCCGCCGGCGGGCGCCACCCCCGCCGGCTCCAGGGACGCGGTGAGCGCGAACAGCTCGACGCGGGAGGCGAGCAGCGCCCGCTGGGACTGCAGCGACTCCAGCTCGCCCTGGCGCTGCGCGAGCGCCTGCTCCGCCTGCACCAGGGCCTCGGTCGTCGGGGCGCCGTCGAGCAGCCCCTGCAGGCGCCCGACCGAGGTCTGCAGGGCGCTGACGCGGGCGTCGAGGTCGACGGCGTCCGCGGTGACGTCCGAGCTGGAGACCGAGACCTCCGCGACGTCGCCGAGGTCCTCCAGCCGGGCGAGCACCCCGGTCAGGGCCTGCGCCGGCACCCGGGTGACCAGCTGCGCCGAGCCGGCCCCGCCGTCCGGGGACGCCGCGCGCTCGGTGCGCTCCTCGACGCGGCCGCCGGCGGGCTCCACGGGCTCGCCGACCCGCTGGGCGGCCCGCGCGGGCTCGGCCACGGCGATCCGCGCGGACGCCGTGGTGACGACCTGCCGGTCCTCGGCCGCGGCGAGCACCGCCGCGGCCGGGTCGGCGTCCGCCGCCGTCGACCCACCGGCCGCGTCGCCGTCCTGGGCCGACTCCGCACCGGCCCCGTGGCCGGATCGTGTCCGCCCGCCGCGGCGGGCTCGGCGCGGTGGGCCCGCCGCGGCGGGCGGTGCTCACACCAGGTGCACGCCCGCGGCCGCCATGTCCGCCCGCGCCCGCTGCGGGTCCTCCGGTCGCAGGGCCACGAACCGGGTGACCGCCAGCGGCACGGTGACGTCGTAGCCCAGCCGCGCGCCGTCCAGCGCCGTGGCGCGCACGCAGTGGTCCCCGGCGAGGCCCACGACGACCAGGCGCCGCACGCCGGCCTCCTGCAGCAGGGCGCCGAGGCGGGTGGCGTCCGTGCGCCCGCTGGCGAGGTCGACCTCGGAGAAGCCGGAGTAGCCGTCCTCGGTGCCGGTGCCCTTGCGCACCCGCGAGGCGCCCTCCGGCACCCGCAGCCCCGGCGCCAGCTCCGCCCCCGGGGTGCCGGCCACGCAGTGCACCGGCCAGGTCCCGCCGTCCTGCGCGAAGTGCGGGGTGTGCTCGGGGTGCCAGTCCTGCGTGAAGACGACGGGCGAGCCCGCCGCGACCGCGGCGTCGACCTCGGCGTTGACGAGCGGGACGACGTCCTCGCCGCCGGCCACGTACAGGCCCCCGGCGGGGTCGGCGAAGTCCACCTGGACGTCGACGACGACGAGCGCGGTGCCGGGTGCGTACTGCTGCGGCATGGGGCACAGCCTCGCACCCCGGGCCGGCCGCGGTGCGGCCGGCGCCCGCTCGTCGCGCGCCCGGGCCCCGTCGGGCGGTCCGTGGGCGATAATCCGTCCCAGCGCTCCGAGGAGCACCCGACGAGCACCCGACGAGCGATGGAGGGCCCGGATGAGCAGCGCCGCGGCCGTCGTGGACTCCCTCGGCGCGCACGACGTGCTGTTCTTCCGCCGGCTGCGGCGCGGGGTGTGGTCCCACGTCAGCGGCGTCGGCCGCGGCGCCGGCTGGGCCGGCACGGTCGCCGTCGCCGAGGACGGCGCGGCCGGCGCGGGTGGGGTCGGCAGCGCAGGCGGGCTCGGCGGCGGCGGCGCCGCGGGGGAGGGCGCGGAGCCGGTGCTGCGCCGCGCGCTCGGAGCGACCGGCGTGGTCCGCCTGCTCTCGGCCACGCCCGCGCGCGTCGTGGGCCCGTACTTCGCCGGCACCGCGGCGGTGCTGCGCGTGGACGGCGACCTGCTGGCCGTGTGGGGCCACCCCGGGCGCAGCGAGCGGCTCCTGGCCGCCACCGACGAGGAGCTCTCCCGCGCGTCGGCTGACCTCGTGGACGCGGCGGAGGACGACACCGCGGCCCGGCGGCTGTCCGACGAGCTCGCCGTGCTGCACGCCGTCCAGGAGCTGACCGCCAGCCTGGACCAGCCGCTGCCGCAGACGCTGCACCGGGTCGCCGCCGTGCTCGCCGAGGCCCTCGGCTGCGCCCTGGCGGCGGCGTGGGTCGGCGACCGGTGCGCGGTGGTCGAGCGCGGGTGGCGCGCGCACGCCGACGCGCCGCAGGTCGCAGCCGCGGCGGCGGGCGTTGCCCCGCCGCCCGGCGCGCCCGCCGTCGTCCGCCAGGACAGCGCCGCCCACCCGCTGCCGCCGCCGCTCTCCCCGGCGCAGGGCGTGGTCTCCCACCTCCTGCTCGGCCTGGACGTGCCGGGCGGCGGAGGGGTGGTCGCCGTGCACACCACCGCCGCGCCGCGCGGCTTCACCGAGCTGTGCCAGCGCACCGCCGCCCAGCTGACCAGCACCGCGAGCGTGCTGCTGCAGGTGGCGCTGGCCCGCGAGCGCGTCGAGCAGCAGCTGCACGACGCGCGCCTGCTGCTGGGTCGCGACGCCCTGACGGACGTCGGCAGCCGCCACCGCTGGGACGAGGAGCTGGCCCGCGCCCAGCAGCTCGTGGACGGCGGCACGACCGTGTCCGTGGCCCTGCTCGACCTCGACGACCTCAAGTGGGTCAACGACACCCACGGCCACCCGGCCGGCGACGCGCTGCTGCGCGCGTGCGCCGCCGCGGTGCGCGGCTGCCTGCGCGGGGACAGCGACGTCGTCGCCCGCGTCGGCGGCGACGAGTTCGCCGTCCTCGTGCCCCGCGCCACCGACACCGAGGCCCTGGCCGCGCGGCTGCGCTCCGGCGTGGACGGCACGCTGCTGCCCTCCGGCCTGCCGCTGCGCGTGTCCATCGGCGTCGCCCGCTGCGGCCCGGGGCAGAGGGTCGCCGACGCCTTCGCCGAGGCCGACGCCGCCATGTACGCGGACAAGCGCCGCCGCCGCGACCAGCCGCGACCGGTCTGACCCGGTCTGACCCGGTCCGCCCGCACGATCTCGCCCGCATGAGCCCCTCCCGCACGAGCCGCCTGCCTCCGCTGGGCTCCCTGCTGGCGCGGGCGGTGCTCGCGCTCGCCGTGCTCGTGCACCTGGTGGTCCTCTACGCGCCGCGGGCGCCGTCCGGGGGCGGGACGCCCGGCGTCGACAAGGTCGTCCACGTCGCCGTCTTCGCGCTCGTGGTGTGGGCGGGCCGGTGGGCGCGGCTGGCTCGGCGCCCCCTGGTGCTCGTGCTGCTCGGCCACGCGCTGGTCTCCGAGGCGCTGCAGCACTGGCTGCTGCCGGCCCGCAGCGGCGACTCGCTCGACGTGCTGGCCGACGCGGCCGGGGTCGCGCTCGGCGCGCTGCTCGCCGTGCCGCGCCCGCCCGCGCGCGCGATGATGCAGCCGTGGCCGCGGGAGGGGAGGAGGGCTGGTCGATGACCGGCCGGCTGCTCGTCGCCACGCCCGCGCTGCGCCACCCCGCCTTCCGGCGCGCCGTCGTCCTGCTGCTCGACCACACCCGCGAGGGCGGCGCGCTCGGCGTCGTCGTCAACCGGCCGACGGCCATGGACGTCGAGGCGGTCCTGCCCGGGTGGCAGCCCTTCGTCACCGTGCCCGGGCGCCTGTTCCAGGGCGGCCCGGTGGCCCTGGACACCGCCCTCGGCCTCGTCACCGTCCCGGGGGACGAGTCCGACCCGCTCGGGGTGCGGCGCATCGTCGGCTCGGTGGGCGTGGTCGACCTCGACGCGCCGCCCGAGGTCGTCACGCCCGTGCTCGCGGGCCTGCGCATCTTCGCCGGCTACGCCGGGTGGAGCGCGGGCCAGCTGGAGGGGGAGATCGAGGAGGGCTCCTGGTACGTCGTCGACGGCGAGGCCGGGGACGCCTTCACCGACGACCCCGAGGGGCTGTGGAGCGACGTCTTGCGCCGCCAGCCCGGGGAGCTGGCCTGGGTGTCCACCTTCCCCGACGACCCGGCGATGAACTGAGCCGGCCCGCGCGGAGCGGGCCTGCCTCGCCGCGGTCGACCTAGACTCGGGTGCATGAGCGAGCCGCTGTCCGACCCCGCCGCCCGCCCGGCGTCCCAGCCCTCGGGGCCCGGCACCTCCGGGACGGCGGTCCTCGACCGCCAGCGCCTCGAGCAGCCCGTCGAGCCCGGGGACCACGAGCGCTTCGCCCACTACGTGCGCAAGGAGAAGGTCCTGGAGTCGGCGCTGTCGGGGGAGCCCGTCGTCGCGCTGTGCGGCAAGGTGTGGGTGCCCGGCCGCGACCCGAACCGCTTCCCGGTCTGCCCGGTGTGCAAGGAGGTCTACGACGGCCTGCGCGACCGGGCGGACGGCCCGGGCTCCGGCGGCTCGGGCTCCGGCGGCTCGGGCTCCGGCGCCGGGGAGTGATCCCCGGCGAGCTGCGGGCGGCGCTCGCCGGCGTCGTCGCCCTCATCTCGCTGGTCGCCTTCGAGGCGCTGGCCGTCGCGACGGCCATGCCCGTGGTCGCCACCGACCTCGGCGGGCTGCGCGGCTACGGCCTCGCCTTCTCGCTGTTCCTCACCACCAGCCTGCTCGGCACGGTCGTGGCCGGCGGGTGGAACGACCGCCGGGGCCCGCGCGGCCCGGTCCTGGCGGGGCTGGGGCTGTTCTCGGCCGGGCTGCTGCTCAGCGGCGCGGCGACGTCCTACGCCGTGCTGCTCGCCGGTCGCGTCGTGGCCGGCCTCGGCGGCGGCGTGCTCGTCGTCACCCTCTACGTCGTCGTGGGCATGCTCTTCACCGACGAGCAGCGCCCGCGCGTGTTCGCGTGGATGAGCTCGGCCTGGGTCCTGCCCGCGCTCGTCGGCCCGCCCCTGGCCGGCTGGCTCGCGGGCCGCGTCAGCTGGCGGCTGGTCTTCCTGCTCGTGCCGCCGCTGGCGCTCGCGGCCGTCGCGGTGCTGCGACGCCGGCTGGCGGCCCTGGGGCCCCCGCCCGGCGGGCAGGACGCGCCCGCGCAGCGGCGCTCGCGCCTGGTCAGCGGCGTCGTCCTCGCCGGCGGCGCCGCGCTGGCCCAGGCCGGTGCCGCCGCCCTGGTGCCGCTGCGCGCCCTGCCGGTGGCCGCCGTCGCGGCCGGGGCGGTGCTCGTCGCGCTCGCGCTGCCGCGCCTCGTGCCCGCCGGCACCCTGCGCGCCGCGCGCGGCCTGCCCAGCGTCATCGCGGTGCGGGGGCTGTTCACCGCCTGCTTCGCCGGCGCGGAGGCGTACGTGCCGCTCATGCTCGTCGTCGAGCGCGACCTGGACGTCGGGGTGGCCGGGCTGGCCCTGACCGGCGGTGCGGTCGGGTGGGCCGCCGGCTCCTCCGTGCAGGGCCGGCCGGGGATGACCGTGCCGCGCTCCCGGCTCATGGCGGTCGCGGGCGGCGTGGTCGCGGTCGTCGTGGGCCTGCTCGCGCTGCCGTCGCTGCACCTGCTGCCGGCGCTGGCGGTGCCGGTGCTGTGGACGGTCGCCGGGTTCGGCATGGGCCTGGGGATGGCGAGCACGGGCGTGCTCGTGCTGTCGATGTCGCCGCCCGCCGAGCGGGGCCGCAGCTCCTCGGCCCTGCAGCTGTCCGACGCCCTCGGGTCGGTGGCCGGCATCGCGGTGGGCGGGGCGCTGCTCGCCGCGCGCTCGGGCACCGCCGCACCGGGCGCCGCGCCGGGGGCCGCACCGGGCGCCGGCGTCCCGGACGACGGGGGGCTGACCTTCGCGGTGGTCTTCGGCGTCCTCGCCCTGGCCGGCCTCGCGGCCTCGGTCGTCGGGGCCCGCGCCCGCCCGCCCGCGAGCCGACCCGCGCCGGGGGCCGCCAGCCCTGCGCCCCCGGCCCCGGGGGCCGCGAGCACCCGTCCTGCGGCGCCGTCCTCGGCTACCGTGGCCGAGCCGTGACACCGACCTCGCCCCTGCGCCGCACCGCTCGCCCGGCCGTCCGCTCCGCCGTCCCGCCGACCGGACCGGTCGGCGCCGGCGCTCCGATGACCGCCGACACCGTGCTCGGCCCGTCGACGTCCGACGGCCAGCGCCCGCTGCGGGCGTGGCAGTCGCAGGCGCTGGAGCTGTACGAGTCCGCCCGCCACGACGACTTCCTCGTCACCGCGACCCCGGGCGCGGGCAAGACGACGTTCGCCCTCACCCTCGCCTCGCGGCTGCTCGCGCGCCGCGTCGTCGACCGGGTCGTCGTGGTGGCCCCGACCGACCACCTGCGCACGCAGTGGGCCGAGGCCGCCGACGCCGCCGGGCTCGTGCTCGACCCGACGCTGACCAACGCCGTGGGGCCGGTGCGCCCCGGCACCCGCGGCTACGTGACGACGTACGCGCAGGTGGCGGGCAAGCCGATGCTGCACGCGGCGCGGGCCACCGCCGCGAGGACCCTCGTGGTCCTGGACGAGGTGCACCACGCGGGCGACGGCCTGTCGTGGGGCGAGGCGGTGGAGGAGGCCTTCGCCCGCGCGGCGCGGCGCCTGTGCCTGACCGGGACGCCGTTCCGCACCACGCCGGGCGAGCGGATCCCGTTCGTCCGCTACGCCGAGGGCGGCGCGGACGGCGAGCTGGTCTCGGCCGCGGACTACACCTACGGCTACCGCGAGGCCCTGCGCGACGGCGTCGTGCGCCCGGTGGTCTTCGCCGCCTACACGGGCACCGCCCGCTGGCGCAACAGCGCCGGGGAGGTCGTGGCCGCGTCCCTGTCGGAGCCGAGCACGCGGGGCCAGGAGGCGACCGCCTGGCGCACCGTGCTCGACCCCAGGGGCCAGTGGGTGCCGCACGTGGTCGCCGCGATGGACGAGCGCATCACGCACCTGCGCTCCCACGGCGTGCCGGACGCCGCCGGGCTGGTGCTCGCCAGCGACCAGGAGGACGCGCGCGCCTACGCGCGGATCGTGAAGAAGGTGACCGGGGAGGCCCCGGAGCTGATCCTCTCCGACGACCCGCGCGCGAGCGCGAGGATCGAGGCGTTCACGGCGTCGACGAAGCGGATCGCCGTGTGCGTGCGCATGGTGTCCGAGGGCGTCGACGTCCCGCGCGCGGCCGTGCTGGCCTGGATGACGAGCTACCGCACGCCGCTGTTCTTCGCGCAGGCCGTCGGGCGCGTGGTGCGCTCGCGCGGGCCGCACGAGGCCGCGACCGTCTTCCTGCCCGCCGTGCGCCCGCTGCTGGCCCTGGCCGCGGAGCTGGAGCAGGAGCGCAACCACGTCATCCCCCCGCCCGCGCAGGCGGGGGAGGACCTGGACCCGCTCCCGCGCACCGAGCGCAGCGGGGAGGGCCCCGCGCAGTGGGAGGCCCTGGACGCCGACGCGCAGTTCGCGCACGTGCTGCACGGCGGCCGGGCGGTGCTGGCCTCCGACGCCCGCGCGCCCGCGGCCAGCGCCGAGGAGGAGGAGTTCCTCGGGCTGCCCGGGCTCCTGACGCCGGAGCAGACCGCGGCCCTGCTCTCGCGGCGCGACGAGGACCTGCGCCGCCGCGCGTCGTCCGCGGTGCAGGAGGACCTGTTCGGCGGGCTCGGCGACGCCGCGGGCGCGGGCAGCGCGGGCGCGGGCGGCTCCGGCGGCTCCGCGGTCGAGGACGGCGGGCGGGCCTCCTGGCGCGCCGCGGCCGACCTGCGCCGGGAGGTCAACCGGCTCGTCGCGCAGCTGGCCGCCCGCACGGGGGAGCCGCACGCGCGCGTGCACGTGGCGCTGCGCACGGCGGTGCCGGGCCCGGCGTCCGCCTCGGCGTCGCAGGAGCTGCTCGAGCGCCGCCGCGACCACCTGCTCTCCCTGCTCTGACTGCTCTGACTGCTCTGACTGCTCTGACTGCTCCGACTGCTCCGACTGCTCTGACTGCTCTGACCGCTCTGACTGCTCCGACTGCTCCGACCCCCGCGATCGTGCGCGTCCCGCCTCCGTCGTGATCTTGCACTTTCCGACCACTGCTCGTCGTGATCATGCACTTCGCGACCACCCGCAGTCGTGATCGGGTCGTGCCGTCACCCGTGAGTGGCGGAGTGGGCACGGCGTCATCGGTGGTCGCCGGCGTGTTCGCCGAGTTCGAGCACGAGCACGACCTCGAGGCCCTGCCGCCCCACACGGACGGACGACCGCGCACGCGGATGACCGACGAGCTGTCGTGGCGCAGCCCGACAGGGCTCCTCGGCCACGTCGCGGACGCCGTGCTGGTGCGGCGCACGCTCGCCGAGCTGCTCGCGGACCACGACGCCGAGATCGTCCGTCGGCTCGGCCGGGCGGGAAGTGCATGATCACCACGAGGAGCGGCCGCGAAGTGCACGATCACGACGAGCAGTGGGCGCGACGTGCATGATCACCGCGGGAGGGACGGGGGTGGCCCCGGCGACCGGCGGCACCTGAGACGATGGCGCGCCGCGGCCCGCTCCGGGCGGCGGCGACCAGCGCGAGACGACCAGCGCGGGACGACCAGCGCGAGACGACCAGCGAGAGACGGGCGGGGACGGTCCAGTGGCAGGGGTACGGGTGGCGCTGCTGGGCTGCGGGGTCGTCGGCAGCGAGGTGGCGCGCGCCCTGACGGCGAACGCGCAGGAGCTCGCCGCGCGCGCGGGCGCGCCGCTGAAGCTCGTCGGGGTCGCCGTGCGCGACGCCTCCCGGCCCCGCGACGGCGTCGACCCGTCGCTGCTGACCACCGACGCCGCCGGGCTCGTGCACCGCGCGGACGTCGTCGTGGAGCTCGTCGGGGGCCTCGAGCCCGCCCGCGCGCTGCTGCTGGACGCGATGCGCGCCGGCGCGAGCGTCGTCACCGCCAACAAGGCGCTGCTGGCCGAGCACGGGCGCGAGCTGCACACCGCGGCGGCCGAGCGCGGCGTGGACCTGTACTTCGAGGCCGCGGTGGCCGGCGCGATCCCGATCATCCGGCCGCTGCGCGAGTCGCTGGCCGGCGACCGCGTCGAGGCGGTGCTCGGCATCGTCAACGGCACGACGAACTACGTGCTCGACCAGATGGACACCGGCGGCGCCGAGCTGGCCGACGCCCTGCGCGCCGCGCAGGAGCTGGGCTACGCCGAGGCCGACCCCACCGCGGACGTCGAGGGCTACGACGCGGCCGCGAAGGCGGCCATCCTCGCCACCCTGGCCTTCCACACGCCGGTCCCGGCCGCGGACGTGCACCGCGAGGGCATCGCGGGCATCACCGCCGCGGACGTCGCGGCCGCGCGCGAGGCCGGCTCCGTGATCAAGCTGCTGGCGATCTGCGAGCGGGTGCAGGGCCCGGACGGCGAGGGGATCCAGGTGCGGGTGCACCCGGCGCTGCTCTCGCGCGACCACCCGCTGGCCGGAGTGCGCGGCGCCTTCAACGCCGTCTTCGTCAAGGCCGCCGCCGCGGGCCGGCTGATGTTCTACGGCCAGGGCGCCGGCGGCGTGCCGACCGCCAGCGCCGTCCTCGGGGACGTCGTCACGGTCGCCCGCCACCGGGTCGACTCCGGCCTCGGGCCCCGCGTGCTCGAGCACGCCGACCTGCCGGTGCGGCCCATGGGGCAGGCGCGCACGCGCTACCAGGTGCGCCTGGACGTCGCCGACCGCCCCGGGGTGCTGGCCGCCATCGCCCAGGTCTTCGCCGAGCACGGGGTCTCCATCGAGACGGTGCGCCAGAGCGCGCTTCCCGGCCCTCAGGCCGGGGGCGGAGCTGGCGACGGAGGCGGGGGCGCGGGCCGGACGGCGTCCCTGGTGGTGGTCACGCACACGGCCACGGACGCCGCGCTCGCGGCGACCGTGGCGGCGGTGGCGGAGGTCGACGCCGTGGCCGCGGTGGCCTCGGTGCTGCGCGTGGAGGGGGACTGACGTGGCGCACCTGTGGCGCGGGGTGGTCGAGGAGTACCGGGACCGGCTGCCGGTCGGCGCGGCGACGCCCGTGGTCACCCTGGGGGAGGGCGGCACCCCGCTCGTGCGGGCCTCGCACCTGTCGGACCTGACCGGCTGCGAGGTGTGGCTGAAGGTCGAGGGCTGCAACCCCACGGGCTCCTTCAAGGACCGCGGCATGACGATGGCGATCACCGCGGCGGCGGCTCAGGGCGCCCGCGCGGTCATCTGCGCGTCGACGGGCAACACCTCCGCCTCCGCCGCGGCGTACGCGACGGCCGCGGGCATGGCCTGCGGCGTCCTCGTGCCCGAGGGCAAGATCGCCATGGGCAAGCTGAGCCAGGCCGTCGCCCACGGCGCGACGCTGCTGCAGGTCGACGGGAACTTCGACGAGTGCCTCACCACGGCCCGCAAGATCGCCGAGGCGTACCCCGTCGAGCTCGTCAACTCCGTCAACCCCGCCCGCATCCAGGGGCAGAAGACGGCGGCGTTCGAGGTCGTCGACGCGCTCGGCGACGCCCCCGACGTCCACTGCCTGCCCGTGGGCAACGCCGGAAACATCACGGCGTACTGGAAGGGCTACACCGAGTACGAGGCCGACGGTCCGGCGACCCGGCGCCCGCGGATGTGGGGCTTCCAGGCCGCCGGCGCCGCGCCGATCGTGCTCGGCCACCCGGTCGACCAGCCCGACACCGTCGCCACCGCCATCCGCATCGGCAACCCCGCCTCGTGGCAGCAGGCGCTCGCCGCGCGCGAGGAGTCCGGCGGCACGATCGCCGCCGTCACCGACGAGGAGATCCTCGCCGCGCACCGGCTGCTCTCGGCGCACGACGGCGTCTTCGTCGAGCCCGCCTCCGCGGCCGGCGCGGCCGGGCTGCTGCAGCGGCACGCCGCCGGGGCGCTCGAGCCGGGCCAGCGGGTCGTCGTCACGGTGACCGGGCACGGGCTGAAGGACCCGCAGTGGGCGCTGCGCGGCGCCGACGGCGGGGAGGTGCTGCCGGTGCGCGTCGGCGTGGACGCCGTCTCCGCGGCCGCCGCCCTCGGCCTGGAGTGAGCGGCCCCTGGTGAGCGAGCGCAGCGCCCCGGCCGCGCGGGCGGGCCGCGTCGTCCTCGGGCGCCGCGTGCGCGTGCGGGTGCCCGGCTCCAGCGCGAACCTCGGGCCCGGCTACGACGCGCTCGGGCTCGCCCTCGGCGTCCACGACGAGGTGGCCGTCACCGCCGTCCCCGCCGAGCGCGGCGTGCGCGTGGCCGTCGAGGGCAGCGGCGCAGGGCGCGTCGGCGTCGGCGAGGACCACCTCGTCGTGCGCGCCCTGCGTGCCGCCCTGCGCTCGGCCGGCGCCGACCAGCCCGGGCTGGAGGTGGTGTGCCGCAACGGCGTCCCGCACGGGCGCGGCGTCGGGTCCTCGGCGGCGGCCGTCGTCGCCGGGGTCGCCGCGGCCGGTGCGCTGCTCGAGGTGCCGCTCGCGGACGACGTCCTGCTCGACGTCGCCTCGGCGCTCGAGGGCCACCCGGACAACGCCGCGGCGTCCCTGCTGGGCGGCCTGACCCTGGGCTGGCACGAGGCGCCGCCCTCGGCGACGGCGCACGGCGGCCGGTGGCGGGCGGTGCGCGTCGAGCCCTCCCCGCACCTCGGCGTGCTGCTGTGCGTGCCCGGCGACGAGCTGTCCACCGCGCGGGCGCGCGCGATGCTGCCGCTGCAGGTGCCGCACGCGGACGCCGCGCACACCGCCGGGCGCGCCGCCCTGCTCGTCGAGGCGGTCACGCGGCGCCCCGACCTGCTGCTGCCCGCCACCGAGGACCGCCTGCACCAGCAGCAGCGCGCCGCCGCCATGCCCGGCAGCTGGGCGCTGCTGATGGCGCTGCGCGCGGCCGGCCACGCCGCCGTCGTCTCCGGCGCGGGCCCCTCGGTGCTCGTCCTGTGCCCGGACGACGCCTGCGCGGGCGCCGCGGCGCGGCTGGCGGCGGCCACCGGCGGCTGGCGGGTGCTGCGTCCCGGCATCGCGCGCACGGGCGCCGTCGTCGAGGAGCTGGCTGGAGGGCCCGGCGCGGCGGACGGGTGACCACCGGTGGGAACAGCGTGGCCAGTGGTACTGTTGCAGTGCCCGTACAGGTCGCGCGCCTCCGGTCCCGCACCGCCGCGCCGCCCAGGGTGATCACCCCGCCGCGACCCGCCCGAGGCCTCTGAGCCCGAGCGCGCGACACACCACCAGCCGGTCGGCTGGACACCCGCGCCCTCCCGTTCGGACCGGGGCGCTGACGAGGGAGAAGGACCTTCGTGACAGACACCACCGAGATCGCCGTCCCGGCCGAGGCCGAGCGCGCGACCGAGCCGGCCGGCGCCCGCCGGGCCGGTCTGACCGCCCTGCGCCTGCCGCAGCTGCAGGCCCTCGCGGTCGAGCTGGGCGTCCCGGGCACCGCGCGGATGCGCAAGAGCGAGCTCCTGGACGTCATCCGCGCCGCACAGGGCAGCGGCGCGCCGGCCGGTGAGGGCACCGCCGCCCCCGCCGTGCGCCGGCCGCGGCGCGCGAGCGCCGCCGAGCAGGTCGTCCCGCCCGCGGACGCCGCCCCCGCGCCGTCCACCGCCCCGGCTGCCCAGACCGCCCCGGCTGCCCAGACCGCCCCGACCGCTCCGGACGCCACCACCGGCATGAACGGTGCCAACGGCGCCAACGGTGCGGACGGCGCCGCGCAGGAGCGGCGCCCCGCCGCCGAGCCCGCGGCCCGCGAGGAGCGCCGTGACGACGGGCGCGACGAGCGCCGTGCCGCCCGCGAGGGCGAGCGCGACGCCCGCGAGCGCGCCGACGAGGTGCGCGCGGAGCTCGACCGCGTGCTCGCCGAGCGCGAGCGCGCCGCCGACCGCGGGGAGCGCACCTCCCGCGCCGAGCGCAGCCGCACCGACCGCGCCGAGCGCGCCGAGCGGGGTGCCCGTTCCCGCGTCGAGGCCGGTGACGGCACCGAGGCGCGCCCCGAGGCGCGCACCGAGACCAGCGCCGACGGCCGGCCCGCCCGCGAGGACCGCCTCTCGCGCCGCGAGCGCACCGAGGCCCGTCCCGACACCCGTCCCGACGCGCGCGCCGACACCCGTCCCGAGGCCCGCACCGACGGCGGCGACGGCTTCGACGACGACGAGGACGGCCGCGGCCGGCGCGGCCGCCGCGGGCGCTACCGCGACCGCGACCGCACCAAGCGCCGCGGGCGCGAGGGCGGGCCCGTGGTCGAGGAGGCCGTCGAGCTCAGCGACGACGACGTGCTGCTGCCGGTCGCCGGCATCCTGGACGTCCTCGACAGCTACGCGTTCATCCGCACCTCCGGCTACCTGTCCGGCCCGAACGACGTGTACGTGCCGCTCGGCCAGGTCAAGAAGGCCGGCCTGCGGGCGGGTGACGCCGTCACGGGCGCCGTCCGCCAGCCGCGCGAGGGCGAGCAGCAGGGGCAGCGGCAGAAGTTCAACGCGCTCGTGCGCCTCGACACCGTCAACGGGGCGTCGCCGGACGAGGCCCGCAAGCGCCCGGAGTTCAGCAAGCTCACGCCGCTGTACCCGCAGGAGCGCCTGCGCCTGGAGACGCAGCCGAACATCCTCTCCACGCGGATCGTCGACCTGGTCGCGCCCATCGGCAAGGGTCAGCGCGGCCTGATCGTCTCCCCGCCCAAGGCGGGCAAGACGCTGATGATGCAGGCGATCGCCAACGCGATCAGCGTGAACAACCCCGAGGTCCACCTCATGGTCGTGCTCGTGGACGAGCGGCCGGAGGAGGTCACCGACATGCAGCGGTCGGTGCGGGGCGAGGTCATCGCCTCGACCTTCGACCGTCCCGCCTCGGACCACACCGCGGTCGCCGAGCTCGCCATCGAGCGGGCCAAGCGCCTGGTCGAGCTGGGCCACGACGTCGTCGTGCTCCTCGACTCGATCACCCGCCTGGGCCGCGCCTACAACCTCGCGGCCCCCGCGAGCGGCCGGATCCTCTCCGGCGGCGTGGACGCCGCGGCGCTGTACCCGCCGAAGCGCTTCTTCGGCGCCGCCCGCAACATCGAGCACGGCGGCTCGCTGACGATCCTGGCCTCCGCGCTGGTGGAGACCGGCTCGAAGATGGACGAGGTCATCTTCGAGGAGTTCAAGGGCACCGGGAACATGGAGCTGCGGCTGGACCGCAAGCTCGCCGACAAGCGGGTCTTCCCCGCCGTCGACGTGAACCCGTCCGGCACCCGCCGCGAGGAGATCCTCCTCGGCCGCGAGGAGCTGCAGGTGATGTGGAAGCTGCGCCGGGTGCTCACCGCGCTCGACTCCCAGCAGGCGCTCGAGCTGCTGCTGTCCAAGCTGCGCGAGACCCGCAGCAACACCGAGTTCCTCATGCAGGTGCAGAAGACGTCCCCCGGTCTCGGCCACGAGGACTGAGCAGCACCGGCACCAGCACCGGCACGACGGCGGCGGGCGCTGCGGGATCCGGCAGGAATCCGCGGCGCCCGCCGCGCGTTGACCGGACGGCGGCGCGAGCAGCGCCTCTGGCAGACTGATCCCCAGGTCCCGGCTCACGTGCGCGCCCGCGCACGACCCGGCGGCCGCCGACGGAGGAGCCACCCATGAAGAGCGACATCCACCCCGACTACCACGAGACCACCGTGGTGTGCACCTGCGGGAACACCTTCACCACCCGCAGCGCCTCGCCGAAGAGCGAGATCCGCGCCGACGTGTGCAGCGCCTGCCACCCGTTCTACACGGGCAAGCAGAAGATCCTGGACACCGGCGGCCGCGTGGCCCGCTTCCAGCAGCGGTACGGCAACCGCGCCAAGGGCTGAGAACGCTCCGGACGCCGGCCCGCCCCACCCGGGGCGGGCCGGCGTCCGTGCGTCCGGGCCCTGCAGCACCGACCTCGTCGCTGCTCCGTCCCCCCGTCGCTGCCCGTCCCTCGTCGTGATCATGCATCCCAGGACCGCGCCATGACCGGAACTGCATGATCACGCGGGAGGAGCGGGCTGGAACTGCATGATCACGCCAGGGAGCGGGTCCGAAGTGCATGATCACCGGAGGGACGTGGAGGAGATGAGCGAGGTGCCGGCGCCCGTCGCGGCGCTGCTGGCCGAACACGCCGAGCTGGAGGGGCAGCTGGCCGACCCCGGCGTGCACGTCGACCCCGCCCGCGCCCGCACCCTCGCCCGCCGCTACGCGGAGCTGGGCCGCGTCGCCGCCGCGCACGCCGCGTGGCGCCAGGCCGCCGGCGACGCCGAGGCCGGGCGGCAGCTGGCCGCGGAGGACGCCGCCTTCGCCGCCGAGCTGCCCGCGCTGGAGCGGGCCGCCGCCGAGGCCGAGGAGCAGCTGCGCCGCGTGCTCGTGCCGCGCGACCCGGACGACGAGCGCGACGTCATCCTCGAGGTCAAGGCGGGGGAGGGCGGCGAGGAGTCCGCCCTGTTCGCCGGGGACCTGCTGCGCATGTACCTGCGCTACGCCGAGCGCCTCGGCTGGCGCACCGAGGTCCTCTCGGCCACCGACTCCGACCTCGGCGGCTACAAGGACGTCGCCGTCGCGGTCAAGGCCCGCGGGGTCGGCGGCGAGGCCGAGGGCCCGTGGGCGCGGCTGAAGTTCGAGGGCGGCGTCCACCGCGTGCAGCGGGTGCCGGTGACGGAGTCCGCAGGCCGCATCCACACCTCGGCCGTCGGCGTGCTGGTCCTGCCCGAGGCCGAGGAGGTCGAGGTCGCGATCGACCCGAACGACCTGCGCGTCGACGTCTACCGCTCCTCGGGGCCGGGCGGGCAGTCGGTGAACACCACCGACTCCGCGGTGCGGATCACGCACCTGCCCACCGGCACGGTCGTCTCCTGCCAGAACGAGAAGTCCCAGCTGCAGAACCGCGAGCAGGCGATGCGGATCCTGCGCGCCCGCCTGCACGCGCAGGCCCAGGAGGCCGCCGACGCCTCGGCGTCCGCCGCGCGCCGCTCGCAGGTGCGCACGGTCGACCGCTCCGAGCGCATCCGCACCTACAACTACCCGGAGAACCGGATCAGCGACCACCGCACCGGCTACAAGGCGCACAACCTCGACCAGGTGCTCGCCGGCGACCTCGACCCGGTCGTGCGCTCGTGCCTGGACGCCGACGCCGCGGCCCGCCTGGCCGCCGCCGGTGGCTGACGACCTCGCGACGGCACTGCGGACGGCGACCGCGCGCCTGGCGGCGGCCGGCGTCCCCTCGCCCCGCGCGGACGCCGAGGCCCTCGCCGCGCACCTGCTCGCCACCTCCCGCGGGCAGGTGCTCGCGCTCGCGCTGCGCGGGGCGCCCGCCCCTCACGGCTACGAGGAGCTCGTCGCGCGCCGGGCGGCGCGCACGCCCCTGCAGCACCTGACCGGCCGCGCCGCGTTCCGCACGGTCGAGCTCGCCGTCGGCCCCGGCGTCTTCGTCCCGCGCCCGGAGACCGAGGTCACCGCCGGGCTGGCCGTCCAGGCGGCGCAGCGGGTGGCGGCGTCGGGCGCGTCCCCGCTCGTCGTCGACCTGTGCACCGGCTCCGGCGCCATCGCCCTCGCCGTCGCCACCGAGGTGTCCGGGGCGCGCGTGCACGCCGTCGAGCTCGACCCCGCGGCGCACGCCTGGGCGCTGCGCAACCTCGCCGGCAGCGGCGTGCGGCTGCACCTCGCGGACGCCGCGAGCGCCCTGCCCGAGCTCGACGGCGCCGTCGACGTCGTCGTCAGCAACCCGCCCTACGTGCCCCCCGGCGCGGTGCCCCGCGAGGTCGAGGTGCGCGAGCACGACCCCGCCCGCGCGCTGTACGGGGGCGGGCCGGACGGCCTCGACGTCCCCCGCGCGGTCGTGGCCACCGCCGCGCGCCTGCTGCGCCCGGGCGGCGTGGTCGCGGTCGAGCACGCGGAGGTGCAGCAGGAGGCGCTGCTGGCCCTGCTGGGCGCGCCGTCGTGGGTGGGGGCGGTCGGGCACGCCGACCTCGCGGGGCGCCCCCGGTGCGTCGTCGCGCAGCGCACCGGCAGCCCGGCACCGCGGTGACACACTGGCCCGTGTGAGCAGCCGCTACGACTGCAGCGACCCGGCGCAGCGCGCGGCGGGCCTGCGCCACGCCCGCGACGCCCTGGCGCGCGGGGAGCTCGTCGTGCTGCCCACGGACACCGTCCCCGGCGTGGCCGCCGACGCGTTCTCCGCCGGCGCGGTGGCGGGCCTGCTCGCCGCCAAGGGGCGCGGCCGCTCCATGCCGCCGCCCGTGCTCGTCCCCGACGGGCGCACCCTCGACGGCCTGGCGCTCGACGTCCCGGCCCAGGCGCGGGCCCTGGCGGAGCGGTTCTGGCCCGGCGCCCTGACGCTGGTCTGCCGCGCTCAGCCGTCGCTGGCGTGGGACCTCGGGGACACCGGCGGCACCGTGGCCGTGCGGGTGCCCGACCACGACCTCGCCCGCGAGCTGCTCGCGCAGACCGGCCCGCTCGCCGTCAGCAGCGCCAACCGCACGGGCCGCCCTCCGGCGGCGACGGCGGCGGCGGCGCAGGAGCAGCTGGGGGAGTCCGTGGCCGTCTACCTCGACGACGGCGCGCCGCCGCGCCCGGACGCCCCGCCGTCCACCATCGTCGACGCCACCGGCCCCCGGCTGGCGGTGCTGCGCGTCGGGGCCCTGGACGTCGCGGAGCTGGCGCGGGTGGCGCCCGACCTCGCCCCCGACCTGGCCCACGACGGCCCCTCCTCCGAGGCGGCCGGGCGGGAGGACCAGCCCGGGTGAGGGCCTATCTGTTCCTCATGCTGCTCGCGGCCGGCACCACCTACCTGGCGACGCCGCTGGCCCGCCGCTTCGCCGAGCGCAGCCGGGCGATGACGCCCGTGCGCGACCGCGACGTGCACAGCGTGCCGACCCCGCGCCTGGGCGGGCTCGCGATGCTCGCGGGCGTCGCCGTCGCCTTCGTCGTCGCCAGCCGCATGCCGTTCCTGCGCGACCTGTTCACCTCCGACAACGGGCCGTGGGCGGTGCTCGGCGCGGCGGCCATCGTCAGCCTCCTCGGCGTCGCGGACGACGTGTGGGGCCTGGACGCCCTCACCAAGCTCGCGGGCCAGGTGCTCGCCGCCGGCCTGCTCGCCTGGCAGGGCGTGCAGCTGGTCAGCCTGCCCGTGGGTGGGGTCACCGTCGGGTCGAGCACCTTCTTCCTCGTGCTCACGGTGCTCGCCGTGGTGGTCGCCGTCAACGCGGTGAACTTCGTCGACGGCCTCGACGGCCTCGCCGCGGGCGTGACCGGCATCGGCGGGGCGGCGTTCTTCGTCTACACCTACCTGCTCACGCGCGACGCCAGCCCCGACGACTACTCCAACCTCGCGTCCCTGACCGTCGCGGTGCTGGTCGGGGTGTGCCTGGGCTTCCTGCCGCACAACGCCCACCCGGCGCGCATCTTCATGGGCGACTCCGGGTCGATGCTCATCGGCCTGCTGCTGGCCTCCTCGGCCATCGCGGTGACCGGGCAGGTGGACCCGGCGGTGGTCTCGCGCGCCGACCTCGTGCCGGCGTTCCTGCCGGTGCTGCTGCCGGTGGCGGTGCTGATGCTGCCCCTGACCGACCTGCTGCTGGCGGTGGTGCGCCGCATGCTCGCCGGCCAGTCGCCGTTCTCCGCCGACCGCCTGCACCTGCACCACCGGCTGCTCGACCTCGGCCACACGCACCGGCGGGCGGTGTGGATCCTCTACCTGTGGACGGCGGTGGTCGCGTTCGGGGCGGTGTCGCTGGCGTTCGTGCCGCTGGCGGTCGCGCTGCCGGTGTGGGGCTCCGCGCTCGCGGTGACGGCGCTGCTGACGACCGGCCCCGGGCGCCTGAGCGCCGCCCGCCGCTCCGGCGCGCTGCACGTGCCGCGCCGCTGACCAGCGCCGCTGACGAGCGCCGCTGACGAGCGCCGCTGACGAGCGCCGCTGGACGAGCGCCGCTGGACGACGTCGCGGCCGCGGAGGGGGTCCGCCGCGGCCGATACGATGCCCGCGTCGAAGCTCCCCACCGGTCGGAGGCCCCTGGTGCGACCTGCGCAGCCGCAGGACCCCTACCGCGCGATGCTCCGCGGCGGCCTCGTGCCGACCCTCGTGGTCGCCGTCCTGGCGCTGGCCGTGGCGGTCGCTACGGGCGGCGCGCGCGGCGCCGCCGGCAGCCTCCTCGCCAGCGCGGTCGTCGTCGCCAGCTTCTCCTCGGGCCTCCTCGTGCTCTCCCGGGTCGCCCGCACGGCCCCGCCGATCACCGTGATGGCCGTGGCGCTGCTCACGTACACCACCAAGGTCGGGCTGCTCGGGCTGCTGCTCCTCCTCGTCGGGGGTGCGAGCTGGCTGTCGGGCGACGCCTTCGGGCTGACGGCGGTCGCCACGGCCCTCGTCTGGCTCGCGGGGGAGCTTCGGGCCTTCACGCGCGTGCGCACGCTCGTCTTCGACGAGAGCGGGCCCGCGCGGGGCGCGAACCCCGGCGCGGCTAGCATGACCGCCCGATGACCGACCCTCCACCACCCCTCGGCCGACGGGCCCGCGAGGCGGCCGTGCGCGCCGAGCGCGAGCGGCTGTGGAGCGCGGGCGGGCTGCCCGAGGCGGGTGCCTGGCACGTGATGTCCCTCCTGCTGACCGGCGTGCTGCTCTTCGGCGGCGGCGGGTGGCTGCTGGGGCGGTGGCTGGAGCAGCCGTGGCCGACCCCGGTCGGGCTGGTGCTGGGGACGGCCGCTGCGATGACCAGCGTGTGGTTCCGCTACGGTGTCGACCGCTCGCGGCGGCAGTGAGCAGCGCGTGACCGGCACCGAGGTCGGCGTCGTCGCCGGCGCGGTGGCCGGCCCGGTGCCACCGCCGCCGCGTCGGGGTCGCCGCCGAGAGCACCACCGACCGACCGACCGCCGTCCATCGGAGGACCTGCTGTGAGCCTGAGGGTTCCGACCGCCGCGAGCGAGGGCTTCGAAGCTCCCACCGCGGAGGAGTTCTGGCAGCCCCTGGTCGGGGAGGGCGCCTTCGCGCTGACCCGCCCGATGGTCCTCATGGCGCTGGCGACGCTCATCGTCGGTGCGGTCATGGTGCTCGGCACCCGCCGCCTGGCCGTGGTGCCGGGCAAGGGTCAGGCGGCCCTGGAGGGCGTCTACGGGATCGTCCGCAACTCCATCGCGCGGGACATGATCGGTGCGGCGCACTTCCGGCCGCACCTGCCGCTGCTGTTCAGCCTCTTCACGCTGATCCTCGTCAACAACCTGTTCGGGATCATCCCGCCGCTGCAGTACCCGACGATGTCGCGCATCGGCTTCCCGATCGCGCTGACCCTCTTCGTCTACGTCGTCTACCTGGGGATCGGCATTCGCCGCAAGGGCGTCGGCGGCTACCTGCGGGGCCTCGTGCCGCACGGGCTGCCCGCGGCGGTCGTGCCGCTGATCTTCCTCCTCGAGCTGATCACGTACTTCGTCACCCGGCCCGTGACCCTCGCCCTGCGACTGTTCGGCAACATGTTCGCCGGCCACATCCTGCTGCTGCTCTTCGCGCTCGGCGGGGAGTACATGCTCACGCACGGCGGCCTCGGCCTGAAGCTCGTCTCGATCCCGACCTTCCTGATGGCCTTCGTCCTGACGGTCTTCGAGCTGCTGATCGAGTTCCTGCAGGCCTACATCTTCACGCTGCTCGCCGCCTTCTACATCGCCGACTCGTACGCCGAGGAGCACTGAGCGCCCGGGGCGCCCGCAGACCAGCACGACCCCGGACAGCACCACCCGGGGCAGCACCACCCCCAGCCGCGGCGCCGGACGGCGCCACGACCGAGAGGAAACAGAGGGACATGGAAGGCAACATCGCGATCCTGGGCTACGGCCTGTCGGCCATCGGCCCGGGCATCGGCATCGGCCTGATCTTCGCCGCGTACATCAACGGCGTCGCTCGCCAGCCCGAGGCCCGCGGCGTGCTGCAGGGCATCGCCATCCTGGGCTTCGCCCTCGCCGAGGCGCTCGCGATCTTCGGCATCGCCCTCGCGTTCGTCTTCCGCTGACAGCCCGAGTCAGGAGCGCACCGTGAGCGCAGCGTCCGTCGTCCTCGCCGCAGCCGAGGCCGAGAGCCACACCGAGCCGACGGCAGAGCTGCCGATCCTGCCGCACCTCGGCGAGCTGGTCGTCGGCGGCATCTGCTTCGCGATCATCCTCTTCCTCGCCTGGCGCTACGCCGTCCCGCGCCTGGAGGCGGTGTACGCCCAGCGCCGCCAGGCCATCGAGGGCGGCATGGAGGAGGCCCAGGCCACGCAGGCCGAGGCCGAGCGCACCCTCGAGGAGTACCGCGCGCAGCTGGCCGAGGCCCGCGCCGAGGCGGCGCGCATCCGCGAGGAGGCCCGCACCGAGGGCGCGGTGATCGTCGCCGAGATGCGCGAGCGCGCCTCGGCGGAGGCCGCCCGGATCACGGAGTCCGCGCAGCGCCAGGTCGAGGCCGAGCGCCAGCAGGCCGTGGCGCAGCTGCGCGCCGAGATGGGCGTGCTCGCCACCGACCTGGCCTCCCGCATCGTCGGGGAGTCGCTGGCCGACGACGCCCGTCGCTCCCGGGTGGTCGACCGGTTCATCGCGGAGCTCGAGGAGGTCGACACCTCCTCCGCCGCGCCGTCCGACGGCTCGACCTCGGAGCCCCGCGTGGGCTCGCGGCCCTCGCGCGCCGGCGAGGAGCCGAGCGGCGGCCTCCTCTCGGCGATCACCCGCAAGGTCCGGGGCACCTGATGCGCGGGCAGTCCCGCGACTCCCTGGCCGCGGCGGACGACCGGCTCGAGGCGCTCCTGCCGTCGGTCGACGCCGGCCGGCTGGGGGAGGAGCTGTTCGCCGTCGTCCGGCTGCTGGACTCCTCGGCCGGCCTGCGGCGAGCGGTGACGGACCCGGCGCGGGAGGAGGCCGACCGCGCGGCGCTGGTCACCCGGCTGCTGCGGGGCCAGGTCCAGGAGAGCACCGCGGACGTCGTCGCGGGCGTCGTGCGCCAGCGCTGGTCCGAGCCGCGCGACCTCGTCGACGCGCTCGAGCGCCTGGGCACCGTCGCGCTGCTGGCGTCGGCGGAGCAGCAGGGCGCCCTCGAGACGCTGGAGGAGGAGGTCTTCCGCTTCTCCCGCCTGGTGGCGGCGGACGACGCGCTCGCCCGCGCCCTGGGCGACCGCACGGCGGCGCCCGAGCGGCGCGGCGCCCTCGTCGACCGGCTGCTGGCCGGGCGGGCGCTGGAGCAGACGCGCGCGCTGGTGCGCCAGGCCGTGGTGGCCCCGCGCGGGCGCCGCCTCGAGGCCGCGCTGCAGGACGTCCTGGAGCTGGCCGCGCGGCGCCGCCAGCGGCTCGTGGCGGTCGTCACGGCCGCCTCGCCGTTGACCCCGTCACAGCAGCAGCGCCTGGCCGCCGCGCTGGGAAGGGTCTACGGCCGCGGGGTGCTGGTAGAGGTGGACGTCGATCCCGAGGTCCTCGGCGGCGTGCGCGTGCAGGTCGGCGACGAGGTCCTCGACGCCACGGTCGTCAGCCGGCTCGCGGAGGCCCGCCGGCGGCTCGCCGGCTGAACCACCGGCCACCGGCCACCGGCGGCACAGCACCACCGGCACAGCACCACCGGCACAGCACCACGGGCACAGCACCACCAGCACCACCCGAGCAGCGCCAGCACCACCCGAGCACCGCACCAGAGCAGAGAGCAGGGACAGACGATGGCGGAGCTGACCATCCGGCCGGAGGAGATCCGGGACGCCCTCGAGGAGTTCGTCTCCTCCTACACCCCCGACGCGGCCTCGCGCGAGGAGGTCGGGGTCGTCACCGAGGCCGGCGACGGCATCGCCCGCGTCGAGGGCCTGCCCAGCGTCATGGCCAACGAGCTGCTGCGCTTCGAGGACGGCACGCTCGGCCTCGCGCAGAACCTCGAGGACCGCGAGATCGGCGTCGTCGTGCTCGGCGAGTTCCGCGGCATCGACGCCGGCCAGACCGTGCACCGCACCGGGGAGATCCTCTCCGTGCCGGTCGGCGACGCCTTCCTCGGCCGCGTCGTGGACCCCCTGGGCAACCCGCTCGACGGCCGCGGCGAGATCGTCGCCGAGGCCCGGCGCGCCCTGGAGCTGCAGGCGCCGTCGGTGGTGCAGCGCAAGTCGGTGCACGAGCCGCTGCAGACCGGCATCAAGGCGATCGACGCCATGACCCCGATCGGCCGCGGCCAGCGCCAGCTGGTCATCGGCGACCGCCAGGTCGGCAAGACCGCCGTGTGCATCGACACGATCATCAACCAGAAGGCCGACTGGGAGTCGGGCGACCCCACGAAGCAGGTCCGCTGCATCTACGTCGCCGTCGGCCAGAAGGGCTCGACGATCGCCAGCGTGCGCGGGGCCCTCGAGGACGCCGGCGCGATGGAGTACACGACCATCGTGGCGGCCCCGGCCTCCGACCCCGCCGGGTTCAAGTACCTGGCCCCCTACACCGGCTCGGCCATCGGCCAGCACTGGATGTACGGCGGCAAGCACGTCCTCATCGTCTTCGACGACCTGTCGAAGCAGGCCGAGGCCTACCGCGCGGTCTCGCTGCTGCTGCGCCGCCCGCCGGGCCGCGAGGCGTACCCCGGGGACGTCTTCTACCTGCACTCCCGCCTGCTGGAGCGCTGCGCGAAGCTGTCCGACGAGCTGGGGGCCGGGTCGATGACCGGCCTGCCGCTGATCGAGACGAAGGCGAACGACGTCTCGGCGTACATCCCGACGAACGTCATCTCCATCACCGACGGGCAGATCTTCCTCGAGTCCGACCTGTTCAACGCCAACCAGCGCCCGGCGGTCAACGTCGGCGTCTCGGTCTCCCGCGTCGGCGGCGACGCGCAGATCAAGGCGATGAAGAAGGTCTCCGGCACGCTGAAGATCGACCTCGCGCAGTACCGCTCGCTGGAGGCGTTCGCGATGTTCGCCTCCGACCTCGACGCGGCCTCGCGCAACCAGCTCTCCCGCGGCCAGCGGCTGATGGAGCTGCTCAAGCAGCCCCAGTACAGCCCGTTCCCGGTCGAGGAGCAGGTGGTGTCCATCTGGATGGGCACCACCGGCAAGCTGGACCCGGTGCCGGTGGAGGACGTGCGCCGCTTCGAGCGCGAGTTCCTCGACCACCTGCGCCGCCACGACGTCGCGCTGCCGGTCATCCGCGAGACGGGCCAGTTCTCCGACGACACGATCCAGGCGCTGGAGACCGAGGTGGCCCGGTTCACGCAGGGCTTCCGGGCCTCCGCGGACGGCGGCGGCGCACCGGCGCAGGAGCAGGGCGACGGCCAGGACGCCGACGTCCAGCAGGAGCGGATCGTCCGCCAGGCCCGCTGAGGCGGGCGCGGACGGTCACGAGCAGCACGGGTCACCGGCGAAGGACGGGACGGACGAGATGTCAGGTCAGCTGCGGGAGTACCGCGGGAGGATCCGCTCCACGCGGTCCATGCAGAAGATCTTCCGCGCGATGGAGCTCATCGCGACGTCCCGGATCACCCGCGCCCGCTCGGCGGTGGCGGCCTCCTCCCCGTACGCGCGGGCGCTGACCCGCGCGGTGTCGGCGGTGGCGACCTACACCGACGCCGAGCACCCGCTGGTCACAGAGCGGGAGGACCCCCGCCGCGCCGCGGTCCTGGTCGTCACCAGCGACCGCGGCATGGCGGGGGCGTACTCCTCCAACGCCATCCGCGAGGCCGAGCGCCTGCAGGCGGGCCTGCGCGAGCGGGGCGTGGAGCCGGAGCTGTACGTCGCCGGCCGCAAGGGCGAGGCGTACTACCGGTTCCGGCGCCGGGCGCTGGCGAAGAGCTGGACGGGCTCCTCGGAGTCCCCGACCTACGAGATCGCCGGCGAGGTCGGCGAGCTGCTGGTCGACCAGTTCCTGCGCGGCGGCGAGGCGGGCGGGGTGGACGAGCTCCACGTCGTCTACACCCGCTTCGTCAACATGGTCACGCAGACCCCGCACGTCATCCGGCTGCTGCCGCTGGAGGTCGTCGAGGGCGTGGAGGCGCCCTCGCCGGACGAGCTGCTGCCGCTCTACGAGTTCGAGCCCGACGTGGAGCAGGTGCTCGACGCGCTGCTGCCGCGGTACGTCAGCGCCCGCATCTACAACGCGCTGCTGCAGGCGGCGGCCAGCGAGCACGCCGCACGCCAGCGCGCCATGAAGTCCGCCGGTGACAACGCCGAGGACCTCATCCGCCAGTTCACCCGGTTGGCCAACCAGGCGCGCCAGGCGGAGATCACCCAGGAGATCACCGAGATCGTCAGCGGCGCCGACGCGCTGACCGCCGCCCGTTGAGCACGGGTCCGGACCACCAGGAGGACCAGCCATGACCGCCACCGCCACCGCCACCGAGCTCGACACGCGCACCGAGGGGCGCGGGGCCGGGCGCATCGTCCGCGTCACCGGCCCGGTCGTCGACGTCGAGTTCCCGCAGGACGCCGTCCCGGACATCTACAACGCCCTCGAGGTCGAGTTCGACCTCCTCGGCAGCCGGACCACGCTGACCCTCGAGGTCGCCCAGCACGTCGGTGACAACGTCGTGCGCACCATCGCGCTGCGGCCGACCGACGGCCTCGTGCGCGGCATGGAGGTCACCGACACCGGCGCGCCGATCAGCGTGCCCGTCGGCGACGTCACCCTCGGCCACGTGTTCAACACGATCGGCCAGCCGCTGGACCTCGAGGAGGGCGAGCGGCTGGAGATCACCGAGCGGTGGCCGATCCACCGCAAGGCGCCCGCGTTCGACCAGCTCGAGTCGAAGACCACGATGTTCGAGACCGGCATCAAGGTCATCGACCTGCTCACCCCGTACGTGCAGGGCGGCAAGATCGGCCTGTTCGGCGGCGCGGGCGTGGGCAAGACCGTGCTGATCCAGGAGATGATCCAGCGCGTCGCGCAGAACCACGGCGGCGTGTCGGTGTTCGCCGGCGTCGGGGAGCGCACCCGCGAGGGCAACGACCTGATCGCGGAGATGACGGAGGCCGGCGTCTTCGACAAGACGGCGCTGGTCTTCGGGCAGATGGACGAGCCGCCGGGCACCCGCCTGCGCGTGGCGCTGTCGGCGCTGACGATGGCCGAGTACTTCCGCGACGTCCAGCAGCGCGACGTGCTGCTGTTCATCGACAACATCTTCCGGTTCACGCAGGCCGGCTCGGAGGTCTCCACGCTGCTCGGGCGCATGCCCTCGGCCGTGGGCTACCAGCCGAACCTCGCCGACGAGATGGGCGTGCTGCAGGAGCGGATCACCTCCACCCGCGGCCACTCCATCACCTCGCTGCAGGCGATCTACGTGCCGGCGGACGACTACACCGACCCGGCGCCGGCGACGACGTTCGCGCACCTGGACGCCACCACGGAGCTCTCGCGCGAGATCGCCTCGCGCGGCCTGTACCCCGCGGTGGACCCGCTGGCCTCCACGTCCCGCATCCTCGACCCGCGCTACCTGGGCCAGGCGCACTACGAGACGGCCACGCGCGTGAAGCAGATCCTGCAGCGCAACAAGGAGCTGCAGGACATCATCGCGATCCTCGGCGTCGACGAGCTGTCCGAGGAGGACAAGATCGTCGTCAACCGCGCGCGGCGCCTGCAGCAGTTCCTCTCGCAGAACACGTACATGGCCGAGAAGTTCACCGGCGTCGAGGGCTCCACGGTGCCGCTGCAGGAGACCATCACCTCCTTCAAGGCCATCGCGGACGGCGACTACGACCACGTGGCCGAGCAGGCGTTCTTCAACGTCGGCGGCATCGAGGACGTCGAGCGCAAGTGGGCGCAGATCCAGAAGGAGACCGGCCAGTGAGCCTGGCCGTCCAGGTCGTCTCCGCCGAGCGCCAGGTGTGGGAGGGGCGGGCCAGCCTGGTCGTCGCCCGCACCACGGACGGCGAGCTCGGCGTCCTCACCGGGCACCAGCCGACGCTCGCCGTCCTGGTGCCCGGTGAGGTGCGGATCGAGCCGGAGAGCGGCTCGGCGGTGGTCGCCACCGTGGACGGCGGCTTCCTCTCCATCGAGCACGACACGGTGCTCGTGGTCGCCGAGCGCGTCACCGTGGACGGCGGGTCGTCCCGAAGCGCGGCGTCGCGCTGAGGGCGCAGG
This sequence comes from Quadrisphaera sp. DSM 44207, assembly GCF_900101335.1. NCBI lineage: Bacteria > Bacillati > Actinomycetota > Actinomycetes > Kineosporiales > Kineosporiaceae > Quadrisphaera > Quadrisphaera sp. DSM 44207. Next base: position 533,968 of record NZ_FNKA01000003.1, read on the forward strand.
ACCGGGCGTGGAGCAGCTGGTGCTGGCGGTCGCCGTCGCAGCAGCGCTCGTCGTCCTGGTCCTCGTCCTCTTCGCGCTGCGCCGCTGGTTGCTGACCCGCACCAGGGGCGCGTTCGACTGCTCGGTGCGGCTGCAGGGCCGTCCCGGCGCCCGGGCGGGCCGGGGCCGGCAGGGGCGCGGGTGGTCCCAGGGCGTGGCCCGCTTCGGCAGCGACCGGGTCGACTGGTGGAAGGTGTTCTCCCTCTCGCCGCGCCCGGGCGGCACCTGGGCGCGCGACGACCTGTCGGTCGTGGAGCGCCGCCCGCCCGGTCACGGCGAGGTCGACGCCGTCCTGCCCGACGCCGTGGTCGTGCGCTGCTGCCTGCGGGGGCGGCCGCTGGAGCTGGCGATGACCCAGGAGGCCTACACGGGCTTCGCGTCGTGGCTGGAGGCCGCGCCGCCCGGACCGCGGTCGCGGGTGACCTGAGTGGAGGTCGTCCGCGTCGAGGGCGGCGCGCGCCTGGAGGGCGAGGTCACCGTCCCGGGCGCGAAGAACAGCGCCCTGAAGCTCATGGCGGCGGCGCTGCTGGCGCCGGGGGGGACGGTGCTGCACGACGTCCCCGACATCCTCGACGTCACGATCATGGCGGAGCTGCTGCGCCGCCTGGGCTGCCGCGTCGAGCAGGACGCGCCCGCCCGGCGGGTCGCGGTCGACGTGCCCGAGCAGGTCGGGCACCGCGCGGACTACGAGCTGGTGCGCGCCATGCGGGCCTCCATCAGCGTGCTCGGGCCGCTGCTGGCGCGGGTGGGGGAGGTCGACGTCGCGCTGCCCGGCGGCGACGCCATCGGCTCCCGGGGCCTCGACCTGCACGTGGACGGGCTGCGCCAGCTCGGCGCGGAGGTGGACGTCGCGCACGGCTACCTCGTCGCGCGCGCGCCGCGGGGGCTGCGCGGGGCGCTCGTGCCGCTGGCCTTCCCCTCCGTGGGCGCCACCGAGAACCTCCTCACGGCCGCGGTCCTCGCCGAGGGCACCACCGTGCTCGACAACGCCGCCCGCGAGCCGGAGGTCGTCGACCTCGCGCGGATGCTGTCGGCGATGGGGGCGCGCATCGAGGGCGTCGGCACCTCCCAGCTGCGCGTCGAGGGCGTCGCGAGGCTGCGCCCGGTGCAGCACCGGGTGGTGCCGGACCGGATCGTGGCCGGCACGTGGGCCTACGCGGCGGCGGCCGCGGGCGGCGACGTGCACGTGCGCGGCGCCCGGGCCGAGCACCTCGGCCTCGTCCTCGACAAGCTCACCCTGGCCGGTGTCGAGGTGGTGCCGACCGGGGACGGGCTGCGGGTGCTCGGCCCGCGCCCGCCGCGGCGCCCGCGCGCGGTCGACGTCGCCACGCTGCCCTACCCGGGCTTCCCCACCGACCTGCAGCCGTTCGCGCTGGTGCTCGGCGCGGTCTCGGAGGGCTCGGCGGTGGTGACGGAGAACCTGTTCGAGGCCCGGTTCCGCTTCGTGCCCGAGATCGCCCGCCTCGGCGCCGACGTGCGGGTGGAGGGCCACCACGTGCTCGTGCGGGGGCGCCCGGCGCTGTCGGGGGCACCGGTGGAGGCCAGCGACATCCGCGCCGGCGCGGCGCTGGTGGTGGCGGGGTTGGTGGCGGACGGCGTGACCGAGGTCAGCGGCGTCCAGCACCTCGACCGCGGCTACGACGCGTTCGTGCCGCAGCTCGCCGCCCTCGGGGCGCGCGTGGAGCGGGTGCAGCGCAGCCCCGGCAGCCTGCCGCTGCCCGGGCCCGGCTGAGGGCCCGGCTGAGGGCCCGGTCGAGGGCCCCGTCGAGAGGGCCCGACTGAGGGCCCGGGACGGCCGGCTCAGCGCAGCAGGGCGCGGGCGACGCCCTCGTCCTCGGGGAAGACGAGCACGCGCGGGCCGTCCGTGGTCGGCGCGAGGGTGGCCCGCACGCCCGCGTCCACCAGCTGCCGGCGCTGCAGCTCCGCCTCCACGAAGGTCGCCGGCTCGCTGACCACGACCAGGAGCCCGTACTCGTCGGCGCGCCCGCGCACGGGACGGCGGGTGACCAGGGAGGCGCCGCGGCTGAACGTCCAGCGCAGCAGCAGGGCGAGCACCCCGACCATCGCGAAGGCGAGCAGGGGGGCGAACCAGTACTCCAGCAACGAGCTGGGAGCACCGGACGCGAGCACGACCCATCCTCCCTCCGCCGCCGCGCACCGTCGAGCCGTGCGGGCGCGCCGTCCCTCGACACAGCTGTCCCACCAGTACCATCAGTCACAGCCGCACCACGGGTCGTCGTGGCGCCGTCGCGAGGAGCCGCCGTGGACGTCCTGCCGCTCGTGCCCGGGCAGCTCCTGCGCCTGCGCGGGCGGCTGTCCCTGCGCGCCGTGGCCTCCGCCCGCGAGGCGGTGCACGAGGCCATCGGCGCCGGCACCGGGGTGCTCGTCCTCGACCTCTCCTGCGTGCCGGCGTGCGACACGGCCGGCCTGGCGATGCTGCTGACGGCGCACCGGATCGCCGAGCGCCGCGGGCGCCGCCTCGAGCTGGCCGGCGTGGGCTCGGCCGTGGCCCGCGCGCTGCTGCGCAGCCGGCTGCACCGCGTCCTGCACCTGCAGTCCGTCCCGCGAGGCGCGCCGCTGCCCCGGTGACGCTGCCCCGGTGACGCCGCCGCGGTGACGCCGCAGCGCGATCGTCGTCGCGCGAGCTCCCCGCCGGTGGGAGAGGATCCTCCCGGTGGAGGAGAGCGGCGGCATCGGCCTGCTGGTCGGCGTCGCCGCCGCGACCACGCTCGTCGCGGGGCTCGCCGAGCGGTTCCGCTACCCCGCCCCCCTCGTCCTCCTGGTCGTCGGCGCCGTCGCCGCGGTGGTCCCGTGGGTGCCCACGGTCCCCCTGGAGCCGCACGTCGTGCTCGAGGGCGTGCTCCCGCCGCTGCTGTACGCCGCGGCGATCCGCTCCTCCCTGACGGACTTCACGAGCAACCGGCGGGGCATCACCCTGCTCTCGGTGGGCCTGGTGGTCGTCACCACCCTCGTGGTGGGGGCGGTGGTGGCGGCGCTGCTGCCGGTGCCCCTGTGGGCCGCCTTCGCGCTGGGCGCCGTGGTCGCCCCGCCGGACGCCGTGGCCGCCACCGCCGTGGCGCGCGGCATCGGCATGCCCCGCCGCGTGGTCACGGTCCTGGAGGGCGAGAGCCTCGTCAACGACGCCACCGCCCTGGTGTGCCTGCGCACGGCGCTGGCCGCGGGCGCCGCCGGCAGCGTCAGCTGGGCCGGCACGCTGGGCGACTTCGCCGTCAGCGCCGGCGGCGGCTTCCTCGTCGGCGCCGCGACCGCGTGGGTGCTCGGCCGCGTGCGCGCGCGCACCTCCGACGCGGTGCTCTCCACCGCCGTCTCCCTGCTCGCGCCGTTCGTCGCGTACCTGCCGGCCGAGCACCTCGGCGCCTCGGGCGTGCTGGCCGTGGTCGTCACGGGCCTGCTGCTCAGCCACTCCTCGCTGACCCAGCTCAGCGGCGCGGCCCGGCTGTCGGAGCAGACCAACTGGCGCACGATCCAGTTCCTGCTGGAGAACGCCGTCTTCCTCCTCATCGGCCTGCAGGCGGACGACGTCGTCGTCGCCGTCGCCGCCAGCGACGTCCCCCTGGCGCGCACGGCGCTGGTGTGCGCGGCGGTGCTGGCGACCACGGTGCTCGTGCGCCCGGCGTGGGTGTACGCCGCGGCCGCGGTGATCCGCCGGCTGACGCCGCCGGGCCACCGCGAGCCGGTGCCGGACGCGCGCTCGCTCGCCGTCATCTCGTGGGCCGGGATGCGCGGCGTGGTCACCCTGGCGGCGGTCTTCGCCCTCCCGCAGGGCACGCCCTACCGGGAGGTGCTCGTCCTCGCGGCGTTCGTGGTGGCCGCGGCCACCCTGCTGGGCCAGGGCGCCACGCTGCCGTGGCTGGTGCGCCGCCTCGGGCTGCCCGGCCCGGACCCGGCGCAGGACGCCCTGCTGGAGGCCGCCGCCCTCCAGCAGGCCCACCGCGCCGGCCTGGCCCGGCTGGAGGAGCTGCTGACCCCCGACGTGCCGCCCCAGGTGCTGGAGCAGCTGAGGGAGCGCTCCGGCGGCCGGGCGGACGCCCTGTGGGAGCGGCTGGGCTCCCTGGACGGGCGCGAGCCGCCGACCGTGCAGTACGCGCGGCTGCGCCGGGCGATGCTCGAGGCCGAGCGCGCGTCGCTGGTGCGCCTGCGCGACGAGCGCGTGGTGCCGCACGAGGTGCTGCGCCGGGTGCAGGAGGTCCTCGACGTCGAGGAGTCGCTGCTGGACCGCTCCGTCACCGAGCAGGCCTCCAGCGGGGTCCTGCGCGCCCTGCTGGACCTCGACGCGGACGCGCGCACCGGCGCGCCGGCGCGCGCGGTGGTGGGGACGCGTCCTCCCGGCGCTCCCGGCAGCGCGTGCCCGGAGCTGCGGGCGGCTCCCGGGGGCGCGGACGGGCTCCCGCTGGAGGCGGCCGAGCGCTCGCGGCCCCTGGACTGCGCCGGGTGCCGCGAGGAGGGCACCAGCGCCGGCTGGACCGCGCTGCGCCGGTGCCTGACCTGCGGGTACGTGGGCTGCTGCGACTCCTCGCCGCGCCGTCACGCCACGCGCCACTTCGAGGCCACCGGCCACCCGGTGATGCGCAGCGCCGAGCCGGGCGAGGCCTGGCGCTGGTGCTACGTGCACTCCGAGCTCGGCTGACGCGCGTGCCGCGCGGCAGCCGCGGGCCTCAGAACAGGCGGGCGGAGGGGTCGTCGACCCCGCGCAGCGCGTCGTAGTCGAGCAGCACGCACCGGATGCCGCGGTCGCCCGCCAGCACGCGCGCCTGCGGCTTGATCTCCTGCGCGGCGAAGACGCCCGTGACGGGCGCGATGAGGGGGTCGCGGTTGAGCAGCTCCAGGTAGCGCGTCAGCTGCTCCACGCCGTCGATCTCACCGCGACGCTTGACCTCCACCGCGACCGTGCCCCCGCCCGGTGCCCGGACGAGCAGGTCGACCGGGCCGATGGCGGTGGGGTACTCGCGGCGCACGAGCACGTGCCCCTCGCCGAGGAGCCCGACCTGCTCGGCCAGCAGGCGCTGCAGGTGGGCCTCGACGCCGTCCTTGACGAGGCCGGGGTCGACGCCGAGGTCGTGGCTGGAGTCGTGCAGCACCTCGTGGACCGCGACGACGAGGCAGTCGTCGGTCCTGCCCGAGCGCACCGTCCACACCTGCTCGGCGCCGGCCGCGGCGCGCTCGCCCTCGGCGGGCTCGACGGCCAGGGTGGCGGGCGGGCTCATCCAGTTCAGCGGCTTGTACGAGCCGCCGTCGGAGTGCACGAGCACGCTGCCGTCGGCCTTGACGAGCAGCAGGCGGGTCGCGAGCGGCAGGTGGGCCGTGAGCCGGCCCTCGTAGTCGACCGAGCACCGGGCGATGACGAGGCGCACGAGGGCCGAGCCTACGCCGCTGCCACCTGCGAGCATGGGCGCGTGCCGCGCTCGAACCGCCCCCGCCCGCGCCGCGGTGCCGGGCCGACGCGGCCGGCGCGGGCGCAGGAGGACGAGGGCCTGGCCGGCGTCAGCGGCTGGGGCTACGAGCGGGCCGGTGACGGCGAGTGGCACGTGCGCACCGTGCCGGGCGCGGCGGCGGCCAAGGCCTACCGCTGCCCGGGCTGCGACCAGGTGATCCCGCCGGGCACCCCGCACGTGGTCACCTGGCCCGGCGACGACCTGCTCGGCCCGGACGCCGCGATCGGCTCCCGGCGCCACTGGCACCGCTCCTGCTGGTCGGCCCGGGGCCGTCGCCGGCCGCGGTGACGAGCACGCCGGCGGGGACGGTGACGGGCACGGCGGCGCGCTGCCCGCGTGGCCGAGCGCGACGCGACGGTCGAGGATGGGAACCGGCGCCTCCGGTGTTGCAGGCCCCTGTCCGCGTCGCACCCGTCGGCCACGTGCAGGCCACCGCCCGAGGAGACCGCCCGATGTTCCGCAGAGCCACCGCCGTCGCCGTCCCCGCGCTCGTCCTGGCCCTGGCCGCCTGCGGTGGCGGCGAGGGCTCCGGGTCGGGCTCGGCGTCCTCCGGCGCGGAGGAGGACCTGGCGGCGCAGGTGCAGGAGGAGGGCGTGCTGCGGGTCGGCACCGAGGGCACCTACTCCCCGTTCAGCTTCCACGACCCGGCGACCAACGAGCTGACCGGGTACGACGTCGAGGTCGTCACCGAGGTCGCCGAGCGGCTCGGGGTCGAGGTGGAGTTCTCCGAGGTGCCCTGGGACGCGATCTTCGCGGGCCTGGAGGCCGAGCGCTACGACGTCGTCGCCAACCAGGTCTCGATCACCGAGGAGCGCCAGGGCCTCTACGACTTCTCCGCCCCCTACACCGTCTCCACCGGCGCGATCGTCACCCGCGCCGACGACACCTCGGTCACGAGCCTCGCGGACGTCGCGGGCAGGACCGCTGCCCAGACCGCCACGAGCAACTGGGCCGAGATCGCCCGGGAGGCCGGGGCGAGCGTGGAGACCGTCGAGGGCTTCACCCAGACCGTCGCCCTGCTGCAGCAGGACCGCGTCGACCTGACCATCAACGACGACCTCGCGGTGCTCAACTACCTGGAGACCAGCGGGGACACCAGCGTGAAGATCGCCGCCCGCACCGACGACCAGACCGAGCAGGCGTTCGCCTTCCGCAAGGGCTCCGGGCTGGCCGACGACGTCGACGCCGTCCTGGAGGAGATGCGCGCCGACGGCACCCTGGCGCAGATCTCCACCGAGTGGTTCGGCGAGGACGTCTCGAGCTGAGCCCGGTGACCGCGCTGGACGGGGTCGCCTCCGCCCCCGCCGCCTCGGAGGCGGAGGCGACGTGGCTGCTGGTGCAGGAGTCGTGGCTGCCGCTGCTGGAGGGGCTGGTGCGGGGCACCATCCCGCTGACGGTGGTCAGCTTCGTCCTCGGCCTGGCGCTCGCGCTGGTCGTGGCCCTGATGCGGCTCTCGCCCGCGGGGCCGGTCGCGGGCCTGGCGCGGGCGTACGTGTCGGTGATCCGCGGCACGCCGCTGCTCGTGCAGCTGTTCCTCATCTTCTACGGCCTGCCGTCGTTCGGGGTGACGCTCGACCCGTTCCCCAGCGCGGTCATCGCGCTCACCCTCAACGTCGGCGGGTACGCCTCGGAGGTGGTGCGCGCCTCGATCCTCGCCGTCCCCCGCGGCCAGTGGGAGGCCGCCGCGACCGTCGGGATGGGCTACTCCACGGCCCTGCGCCGCGTCGTCCTGCCGCAGGCCGCGCGGGTCGCGGTGCCGCCGCTGTCCAACACCCTGATCTCCCTCGTGAAGGACACCTCGCTGGCCTCGACGATCCTCGTCACCGAGCTGCTGCGGCGGGCCCAGGAGATCGCCGCGCCGACCTTCGAGTTCTTCACCCTGTACTCGATCGCGGCCGTCTACTACTGGGTCGTGTGCCTGGCGCTGTCGGTGCTGCAGTCGCGGCTGGAGACCCGCCTCGACCGGTCCGTGGCCGCATGAGCACTCCGTCCGGTGCCGACCCGCGCCCCGCCGCGCGCGCCTCCGAGCCGCTGGTCTCCGCCCGGGGGCTGGAGAAGTCCTTCGGGGACAACCACGTGCTGTGCGGCATCGACCTGGACGTGCCGGCCGGGTCGGTCACGTGCGTCATCGGCCCGTCGGGGTCGGGCAAGACGACGGTGCTGCGCTGCCTGAACGCGCTGGAGACCCCCGACGCCGGCGTGGTGCGCGTCGGCGACGTCGAGGTCGACTTCTCCGTCCCCGCCGACCGGCGCACGGCGCGGCGGCGGGCCGCGCGCCTGCGCGCCCAGAGCGGGATGGTCTTCCAGTCCCACAACCTCTTCCCGCACATGACCGTGCTGCAGAACGTCCTCGAGGGCCCGGTCGTCGTGCAGAGGCGCCCGGTGGAGCAGGCGCGCGCCGACGCGCTGGCCCTCCTGGAGCAGGTGGGGCTGGCCGGCAAGGCCGACCAGCACCCCTCGCAGCTGTCCGGCGGGCAGCAGCAGCGCGTCGGCATCGCCCGGGCGCTGGCGATCCGGCCCCGGGTGGTGCTCTTCGACGAGCCGACGTCCGCGCTCGACCCCGAGCTCGTCGGCGAGGTCCTCACCGTCATGAAGGACCTCGCCACCGAGGGCTGGACGATGGTCGTCGTCACCCACGAGATGCGCTTCGCCTCCTCCGTCGCCGACCGGGTGCTGTTCGTGGACGGCGGGGTGGTCGTGGAGTCCGGGCCGCCCGCCCAGGTCATCGGCGCCCCGCGCGAGGAGCGCACCCGCCGGTTCCTGCGCCGCGTCCTCGACCCGCTGTGAGGTCGGCGACCCGCTGGTGGTCGGGCGCGCGCTCCCGCCCGGGCCGGCGCCGTCAGGCGCCGCCCCGAGCGAGGACGAGCAGCTCCCCGCCGCCGCGCTGGAGCTCGTACCCGCCGGTCGACCGCACCTGCGCGTCGATCCCGCTGCCGGCCAGCGCGCTCAGCAGGCGGTCCAGGTGCGGGTAGCGCATGCCGTCGGCGTGCTGCAGGAGGGGGAAGACGCGCACCTGCCCGGCGGCGACCCGCACCAGCTCGCGCAGAGCGGCCAGGTGGAAGGCCTCGTCGAGGCGGTCGGCGTAGGTGAAGAGCAGGTGGGAGGAGAGGACGAGGTCGAAGGAGGAGTCGGGGAAGGGCAGGGAGGGCAGCGCACCGGGCAGGTACCGCTCCGGGTGGGCCCGGGCGTCGGCGGTGAAGGCGCGCGCCGCGGCGACCCGCTGGCGCAGGTGGTCGGCGGGGTCGGGGAACCACGTCCACACGTAGCGGTGGGCGTGGGCGCGCACGAAGGCGTTGCCGCGCATCGCCTCCTGCACGGCGTGGGCCCCCAGCGCCGCCAGCGCGGCGGCCCGGCTCGCGGCGTCCGGCTCGGCACCGGGGTAGGCGGGGTCGACCGCGGTGGCGTCGACGCCGCGGGCCGCGGCGCCGGCGGTGAAGCCCGCCGCCCCGCCGGGGCAGTCCAGGACCCGCCTGCGGGAAGCGGCCAGGTCGGTCAGGTCCTGCTCGGTCAGGGCGAACATCGCCGAGTACTCGGCGAAGGAGCGGGCGCTGACCAGCACCGGCCCGATGCTCCCGGCCCGGGCCGGGGTGGTGCCGTGGATCTCGAACGGGGACACCGGTCCTCCTCGTCGACCCGGCGCGGCGGGAGGAGGACGCACCCCCGAGGCCGCAGCCACCGGGCTGGGTCTCGGTCTGCGGATCGCAGCGGACGGGCCCGCCCTACCGGGGCGGCCACTGCCGACGGGCGGGCGAGCGCGTCACGAGCGGCACGGTAGACCTCCTCCGCGGCCCGGCGCCGCGGAACTCCGCAGCCGCCCGCGCTCGCCCGCCGGCCGTTCCTCCCGTGCCCGTCGCGGGAGGTCGAGGGCCGTCCTGCCGTGCGGGCTCAGTGCCGGTCCTGGCGCGGCATGACCACCTCCTGGACGACGAGCAGCACGCCCGCCGCCACCGGGATCGCGATCAGCGCGCCGAGCAGCCCGAGCAGGCTGCCGCCGGCGAGGGCGGCCACGAGCGCGAGCGTGCCGGGCACCGAGACCGTGCGCTGCATCACCCGCGGCGCGATGACGTAGTTCTCGAACTGCTGGTAGGCGATGAACCACACGGCCAGCACCACCGCGGCCGTGACCGACGTGAAGAGCGCGACCGCGACGGCGACCACGGCGCCCAGCGTCGCCCCCACCAGCGGGATCAGGCCCACCACCGTGACGACGAGGGCCAGCGCCGCGGAGTACGGCACGCCCAGCACGGTCAGGAGCACGAAGGTCAGGACGCCGTTGATGGCGGCGATGCTCACCTGGCCGATGACGTAGCCGCCGATGCGGCGGATCACCTCGTCGCCCAGCAGCTGCACGCGGCGGCGGCGCGAGGCCGGCACGAGCCGGTAGACGGTGCCGGTGATGCCGCGCAGCGAGGCGAGGAAGTACAGGGTCAGCACGAGCACCGTCAGGACGCTGGCGACCCCGGACGCCACGGCCCGCCCGGCGCCGTAGATGCCGCCGAAGACGGTGGACAGGGTCTGCCCGCTGGCCAGGCGCGCCTGCAGCTCCGACTGCAGGCGCTCGGTGAACCGGTACTCGCGGTCCAGCGCGGCCAGGCGCTCGTTGCGCTGGATGCTCTCGGTGAGGTCCTGCACGTAGGTGGGCGCCTGCGCGGTCAGCTCGGTCAGCTGGGCGACCACGGGCGGCACGACCGCCGAGAAGAACGCGGCGCACAGGCCGACCAGCGCGACGAAGACGACGCCGATCGCCAGCGGGCGGGGCAGGTCGTGGCGCTGCAGCCACCGCACCACCGGGTCCAGCCCCAGCGCCAGGAACATGGAGACGGCCACGAGGGTCAGGACCGCGGACAGCTGCCCGAGCAGCTGCACGATGGCGTAGGCGAGCAGCACGCCGAGGGCGCCGGTGAAGCCGAGGTAGAACGGGTGGGAGCGGTTCAGGGGCCTGCCGGGCTCCCCGTAGCGCCCCGCGCGGCGCCGCTCGACGAACGGCGACTCCCCGCCCGTGCCGACGCCCGTGCCGACGCCCGTGCCGGCGCCCGGCCCGCCGCCCTCGGTCCCGGCGGTGCCGCTCCCGCCGTCCGGCGGCGCGCTCGCCAGCTCCCCGCGCAGCAGCTGGTCGAGGGTGGGGTGGTCCGCGCGCGGCGGGGCGGGCAGGTGCACGGTGGGCGGCCAGCGGTGCGCGCGCGCCCCGGCCTCCGGCCGGCCGCGCCACGCGGCCGCGCCCGCCCGCAGCGCCGCCGCGGCGCGCCGCACCGGCACCCGCGAGCGCCGGCGCCCCGCAGAGTCCACGGCCGGACGGTAGCGCGAGCGCGGCGCGCGCAGGGCCGGTCGGCCGGGAGCGGCACCTACAGTGGGGCCCATGCTCCTCGCCTTCTCCGTGGCACCGATGGGCTCGGGCGACTCGGTCAGCGCGGCGGTCGCCGACGCCGTCCGGGTGGTGCGCGACTCGGGCCTGCCGCACCGCACCGACGCGATGTTCACCACGCTCGAGGGCGAGTGGGACGAGTGCATGGACGTCGTGCGCCGCGCCTGCGAGGCCGCCGGCCGGCACGGCGAGCGGGTCTCCCTGGTGCTCAAGGCGGACGTCCGGCCCGGGCGCACGGGGGAGATGCAGGCCAAGCTCGACCGCCTCGACGCCGCCCTGGAGCGCGCCGAGGGCGAGCCCGGGCGCGGCCAGTGAGGCGCCTGGCGCTGCCCCGGCCCGTCGCGCTCGCCGTCCTCGTCCTCGGCCTGCTGGCCGCGCTGGCCGCCCTCGCCCTGACGACGGTCGCCCGCCCGACGCAGACCCTGACGGCGACGGCGGCTCCGGGCGGGCGGGCGCCGCTGGTGCTGACGGCCCCCGGGGTGCTGGAGAGCCGCCCCGGTCCCGTCACCGTCACCGCCCGCGGCGAGGGGGACGTCCTGCTCGCCGTCGGGCGCGAGGACGACGTGCTGGCCTGGGCGGGGGACGCCGCGCGCACCACGCTCACGCGGCTGTCCGGGCCCGAGGTGCTGGCCGTCGAGACGGCGCCGGGGGCCTCGACGGCGCCCGACCCCGAGGGCTCGGACCTGTGGGTGCAGGAGGCCAGCGGTCAGGGCAGCGCGTCCCTGACCCACGACGCGCCCGACGGCGCGTGGCTGCTGCTCGTGGCCGGGGACGGCACGGGCCCGGCGCCGCAGGAGGTGAGCCTGGCGTGGCAGGAGGAGGCCGCGCCGACCTGGGCGCTGCCCGTGCTGGTCGCGGGCCTGCTGCTCGCCCTCCTCGGCGCGGCGTCCCTGCTCGCCCGGCGGCGGCCCGCGCCCGCGCCCGCGGCTCAGGAGCCGGTGCCGGTCGGCAGCCGCCCCGCCGGCGGGCGGGAGGACGCGCCGTGAGCCGCGGACGCCGGGTGCTGGCGGGTCTCGCGCTCGCCGCCGCGCTGGGTGCGTCCGGGTGCGCGGCGGACGTGCCGGCGCCCCGCCCGCAGGAGGACGCCGGACCGGTGCCGGCGGTGACCGCGGGCCAGGTCGACCGCGTGCTGGAGGACCTGGGCGCCGCACTGGCGGCCGGGGACGCCGCGCTCGACCCCGCAGCCCTGCAGGCGCGCGTCGACGGCGCCGCGCTGCAGACGCGCCTGGCCGGGTACGCCGTGCGCGCGGGGCAGGCCACCGCGGCGCAGCCCGCGCCGCTGGTGGGCGAGCAGCTGCTCGAGGCGGTGCCCGCGAGCGGCCCGTGGCCGCGCTGGTTCACCACCGTCACCGAGCCCACCGACGGCGCCGTGCCGCAGCTGCTCGTGCTGACGCAGGCGGGCCCGCGCGACCCCTACCGCCTGACCTCCTCGGCGACCCTGCTGCCGGGCACCACGCTGCCCGAGCTGGCGCTGCAGGACGGCGTCGCCCTGACCGCGGCCGCGAGCGACGCCGCCGGGCTGTCCGCCAGCCCGGCGGACGCGCTCGCGCACTACGCGGACGTGCTCACCGGCGGCGGCGCCAGCCAGTGGGCCGCCGGCACCGCCGACGACGCGCTGCGCCAGCAGGTGACCTCCGAGCAGGACGCCGAGCGCGCCGCCGTCTCCCAGTACTTCGCGTACGCGGTCGCGCACACCCCGCGCGAGGGGGCGGCGTGGGCGCTGCGCACGCAGGACGGCGGCGCCCTGGTCGTCGGCGTCCTCGACGCCACCCGCACCTTCACGCCCAACGCTCCGGGCATCCGCCAGGTGCTGCCCGAGGACCTCGCGGTGCTCGCCGGCCGCCCGGACGCCCCGTCGGGCTCGACCGTGACGACGGCCACCGCGGTCGCGCTGCACGTGCCGCCCGCCGGCTCGGACCAGCAGCTGCGGCTCGTCGCCGCCAGCCGCGGCCTCGTCGGCATCCAGGTCGCCTGAGGGCGCCGCCCTGCGCCGAGCGCCGCGGGGCGGGTGCGCGAGGATGGAGGCATGAGCACGCCTGCCTCCCCGCCCGGTCCGCGGATCGACCTGCGGGGCGCCGTGGACCTGTCCGGGCTCGCCCGCCGTCCCGCCCCCGCCGCCGCGCCCCCCGCGGCGCCGGGCGGCGCGCCCGCCGGGCCCGCGGCGCCCGCAGGGCCGGACGCCGACGCGGGTGCCGGCCTCCGCGTCGTCATGGACGTCACCGACGCCTCCTTCCCGGCGCTCGTGCAGCTGTCGGCCCAGGTGCCCGTCGTCGTCGACCTGTGGGCGACGTGGTGCGGCCCGTGCAAGCAGCTCTCGCCCGTGCTGGAGAGGCTCGCGGAGGAGTTCGAGGGCCGGTTCCTCCTCGCCAAGGTCGACGTCGACGCCAATCCGCAGACCGCGGCGGCGTTCCAGGTGCAGTCGATCCCGAGCGTGGTGGCGATCCTGCGCGGCCAGCCGGTGCCGCTGTTCCAGGGCGCCTACCCCGAGCCGCAGGTGCGCCAGGTGCTCGAGGAGCTGCTGCGGGTCGCCGAGGCCAACGGCGTCACCGGCCGCGTGCCGGCAGACGGCGCGCAGGCGCCGGCCGTCGAGGACGAGGAGCCCCCGCTGCCGCCGCTGCACCAGGAGGCGTACGACGCCATCGAGCGCGACGACCTCGACGGCGCCGCCGACGCCTACCGGCGCGCCCTGGCCGAGTCCCCCGCCGACGACCTGGCGCGGGCCGGCCTGGCGCAGGTGGAGCTGATGCGCCGCACCCGCGGGGCCGACCTGGACGCCGCCCGCGCCGCGGCGGCCGCCGCACCGGGCGACGTCGACGCCCAGCTGCTCGTCGCCGACCTCGACGTCCTCGGCGGGCACGTCGAGGACGCGATCTCCCGCCTCGTGGACCTCGTGCGGGTCACGGCCGGCGACGAGCGCGAGCGCGTGCGCCAGCACCTGCTCGGCCTGTTCGAGGTGGTCGGCGCGGGCGACCCGCGCGTGGCCGCCGGCCGCCGCGCGCTGGCGGGCGCCCTGTTCTGAGCCCGCGGGCCGCCGGCGGGCGCGACGAGGCGCGTCAGTCCCGCACGTCGTGCTCGACGCCGCCCGACGTGGCGCCCGGCTCGGTGTCCGGCTCGGTGCCGGGGGCCTCGGTGGCCTGCGCCGGGCCGACGCCGGACGGCGTCAGGCCCTCGGCGGCCAGCGCGCGGCCCTCCGCCTCCGCCTGCGCGGCGGCCGCCTCGTCCTCGGGTGCCGCTGCCACCGGCGCGGCGGCCTCCTCGGAGCCGGGCGGTGCCCACTCCTCCGGCACCAGCCACAGCGCGCCCAGCGGCGGCACGCGCAGCTCGGCGGACGCCGGCTGGCCCGACCACGGCTCGGGGCGGGCCTCGACGACGCCCGCGTTGCCGACGCCCGAGCCGCCGTACCCGTCGGAGTCGGTGTTGACGACCTCCCGCCACCGCCCGGCACCGGGCAGGCCCAGGCGGTAGCCCTCGTGCGGGACGCCCGCGAAGTTGACCACGCACACCAGCGGCCGGCCGGAGGCGTCGCGGCGGACGAAGGCGAAGGTGTTGTGGGCGGCGTCGTCCGCGGTGATCCACGAGAAGCCGGCCGGGTCGGTGTCGAGCTCCCACAGCGCGGGCGTCCCGCGGTAGACCCGGTTGAGGTCGGAGACGGCCCGCAGCATGCCGGCGTGCAGCGGCTGGTCGAGCAGCCACCAGTCGAGGCTGCGGGCCTCGGCCCACTCGGCCTCCTGGCCGAACTCCGTGCCCATGAACAGCAGCTGCTTGCCCGGGTGCGCCCACATGAACGCGAGGAAGGCGCGCAGGGTCGCCAGCTGCTGCCAGCGGTCGCCCGGCACCTTGCGCAGCAGCGAGCCCTTGCCGTGCACGACCTCGTCGTGGCTGATGGGCAGCACGTAGTTCTCGCTGTACGCGTACACCATCGCGAACGTCATCTCGTGGTGGTGGTGCTGGCGGTGGATCGGCTCCTCCGCCAGGTAGCGCAGGGAGTCGTGCATCCACCCCATGTTCCACTTCATGCCGAAGCCCAGGCCGCCGGCGTCCGTGGGGCGCGTCACGCCCGGCCAGGCCGTGGACTCCTCGGCGATCGTCACGATGCCCGGCACCCGCCGGTACGCCGTCGCGTTGACCTCCTGGAGGAACTCGATCGCCTCCAGGTGCTCGCGCCCGCCGTAGCGGTTGGGCACCCACTGCCCGTCCGCGCGCGAGTAGTCCAGGTAGAGCATCGAGGCCACGGCGTCCACACGCAGGCCGTCGACGTGGAACTCCTCGAGCCAGTACAGGGCGTTGGCGACGAGGAAGTTGCGCACCTGCGGGCGGCCGTAGTCGAACACCAGCGTCCCCCAGTCGGGGTGCTCGCCCTTGCGCGGGTCCGGGTACTCGTACAGCGGCTCGCCGTCGAAGCGGGCGAGCGCGAAGGCGTCCTTGGGGAAGTGCGCCGGCACCCAGTCCACGATCACGCCGACGCCGGCGCGGTGGAGGCGGTCGACGAGGTAGCGGAAGTCGTCCGGCGTCCCGAAGCGCGCGGTCGGCGCGTAGAAGCCGGTCACCTGGTAGCCCCAGGAGCCGCCGAAGGGGTGCTCGGCGACGGGCAGCAGCTCCACGTGCGTGAAGCCCGTGGCGGTCACGTGCTCGGCGAGGGCGTCGGCGGCCTCCCGGTAGCCCAGCCCCGCCCGCCACGAGCCCAGGTGCACCTCGTAGATGCTCATGGGCGCCTCGTGCGGGTCCGAACGCGTGCGCGAGGCCAGCCACGCCTCGTCCTGCCAGGCGTAGGAGGACTCGGTGACGACGGACGCCGTGGCCGGCGGCACCTCCGAGGCGCGGGCGAGGGGGTCGGCCTTCTCCAGCCACTGGCCGTCCTGGGTCAGCAGCGCGTACTTGTACCGCGTGCCGACGCCCACGCCGGGCACGAACAGCTCCCACACGCCCGAGCTGCCGAGGGCCCGCATCATCGTCGAGCGGCCGTCCCAGCCGTTGAAGTCCCCGATCACGCGCACGGCCCGCGCCCGCGGCGCCCACACCGCGAACGCCGTGCCCGTGACCTCGCCCATGGCGCTGGGGTAGCGGTGCACCCGGGCGCCGAGCACCGTCCACAGCTGCTCGTGGCGGCCCTCGCCGATCAGGTGCAGGTCGAGCTCGCCGATGGTCGGCAGGAACCGGTACGGGTCGTCGACGACGACCGGCCCGCCGCCGGGCGGGGTGACCTCGAGCCGGTAGTCCGGGACCTCGGTGCCCGGCAGCTCCGCCACCCACACGCCCTCGGCCTCGTGCTCGGCAGGACGGCGCGCGCCGTCCTGCGTCAGCAGCACCACCGACTGCGCGAGCGGGCGCAGGGTGCGCACCACCACGGTCCCGCCCTCCACGTGCGGGCCCAGGACGTCGTGCGGCAGCGCGTGCTCGCCGCGACCCAGGGCCCGCAGGGCGTCGGGGTCGGGGGATCGGCGGTCCGCAGCGCTGTGCATGGCGCCACCCTGGCACGGCGCGGCACCCGCTGCCCCGCCATCCGCGGCGGCGTCGTCCCGCGCGCCGGTCGCCCCGGCGCGCGCGGTGAGCAGGCGCTCGACGGCCGCCAGGGGCACGGGCACCCAGTCGGGGCGGTTGCGCGTCTCGTAGACCACCTCGTACAGGGCCTTGTCCAGCTCCAGGGCGTCGAGGAGGGCGCCGTCCTCGCGCGGGTCGCGCCCGGCGACTCCGGCGTACCCGGCGCAGAACGCGTCCCGCGCCGCCGCCGCCCACGCCTGCGCGGCGGCGAGGCGCTCGGGGTCGTCCGTGCCGGCGGTGGCCTGGCGGGCGGCGTAGTCGAAGGAGCGCAGCATGCCGGCGACGTCGCGCAGCGCGAGGTCGGGCAGCGTGCGCTCGGCGAGCGGGCGCAGGGGCTCGCCCTCGAAGTCCAGCAGCACCCACCCGCGGTCGGGCACCGACAGCACCTGGCCCAGGTGGTAGTCACCGTGCACGCGCTGCAGGTCGGGCAGGGACGGCAGCTCACCCAGCGCCGCGACCGCGGCGCGCAGCGCGTCGGCGCGGTCGGCGAGCACCGGCGCCGACTCCAGGGCCCACTCCGCGCGCCGCCGCAGCCCGGCGGCGAGGTCGGCGGCGTCCTGGGCGGTGGCCGGACGGGCGGGCAGCGCGCGCGCGAGCGCCTCGTGCACCTGCGCCGTGGCCGCGCCCAGGTCCCGGGCCTGCCCGGTGAAGTCCCGGCCGGCGGCCACGGCGGCGGTCGCCTCGCGCCAGGCGTCCTGCGCGCCGGCGAGGAACTCCGCGGCGACGGCCAGGTGCCCGCGCACGAGGGCGCCGCTGCCGTCCGGCCAGCGGCCCTCCACCCAGCCGGCGGGGCGCGGCACGCGGTCGGACCCGGCGGCGGCCAGGGCGGCCTGCACCTCGACGTCCGGGTTGTCGCCGGCGTGCAGGGTGCGGAAGACCTTGACGATCACCGGGGGCGCGCCCGCCGGCTCGACGATGATGCTGGTGTTCGACTGCTCCCCGCGCAGCACGCGCGACGGCGACCCCGGCTGTGGGACGGCGCCCTCGCCGCTGCGCACCCCCCGGGCGCCGCCGAGGTCGTCGCCGTCGTCGCGGTCGCCGCCGTCGTCGCGGTCGCTGTCGTCGCGCTCGCGGGCGTCGAGCGCGGTGGCGACGGGGGAGTCCGCGGGCACGCCGAGCGCGCGCACCCGCCCGGCCAGCAGCGCCAGGAGCGCGTCGACGAAGGCGGGGTCGCGCGGGCCGTCGTAGACGTGCCACGTGCGCCCGTCGGCCTCGGCGAGGACCCCGACCAGCGCGGCGTCCGCGCCCTCGTCCGTGCGGGCGACCGCCCGGTGCACCAGCGGCACCTGCACCACCTCGGTGTGCGCCCCGGTCAGCTCGACCACGTGCACGAGGACGACGACGCCGCCGTCCTCGTGCGCGTCCGCGGCGCCGGCGCCGTCCGTGCTGGGCAGCACCAGGCGGCCGACCTGGCGCATCCGCGCCTCGCGACCCTTGGCCGGGTACCAGCGCTGGTGCGGGATCCAGGGGCCGAGGAGGTCGTCGAGGTGGGAACCGGTGCGCGCGGCGCCGGTGCTCATCGCCATGCCGCCACCCTTCCACGCAGGGTCCGGCGTCGCACCGCGTTGATCAGCCGGGGTGACCCGCGGTGGACGGCCGGGGCGACCGCGCCGCGCCGGCGCGCGCGGCGTCCCGACTGGGCGGCGTCGTGCCCGTCCCGCCTGAGCACGGGGGCGCCCAGTGCCCGTAGGAGTAGCACTGGGCGCCCCCGTGCTCACCAGGGGCGGTGAGGGCGCGCGCGGTATCAGCGGGGCGCGCGGTATCAGCGGTGCGAGGGCGCGCGGGGTCAGCGGGCAGGGGTCACCGAGAGCCAGAAGAAGTCGCGCGAGCCCATCGTCATGGTCAGCTGGCCGGTCTCCGGCACGGCCGGGAACCGCGCGCCGCCGAAGAGGTCCCTCAGCCCGGCACCGGCCAGCTCCGCCACGCCGATCGTCGTCGCCTGCGGCGTGGCCGAGAGGTTCGCCACGCACAGCACCGTCTCCGGCGCCTCGGAGCCCGCGCCCGGGGTGCCGGCGTCCATCACCCGCAGGAACGCCAGCACGGCCTCGTTGTCGGTGTCCAGCGGCACGAACTCGCCGAGCCCGAAGACGGGGTGCTGCTTGCGCAGGGCGAGCATGCCGCGCATCCAGTGCAGCAGCGAGGAGGAGACCGACAGCTGGGCCTCGACGTTGACGGTCGCGTAGTGGTGCGCGAGGGACTGGATCACCGGCAGGTACAGCTTGCCCGGGTCGGCGGAGGAGAACCCGGCGTTGCGGTCCGGCGTCCACTGCATGGGCGTGCGCACCGCGTCGCGGTCGGGCAGCCAGATGTTGTCGCCCATGCCGATCTCGTCGCCGTAGTACAGGCACGGGCTGCCGGGCAGCGACAGCAGCAGCGCGTGGATCAGCTCGACCTCCGCGCGGGAGCCGTCGAGCAGCGGCGACAGCCGCCGGCGGATGCCGATGTTGGCGCGCATGCGCGGGTCCGGCGCGTACCAGCCGTACATGGCCGCGCGCTCCTCGGTCGTGACCATCTCGAGCGTCAGCTCGTCGTGGTTGCGCAGGAACGTGCCCCACTGGCCCGACGGCGGGATCCTCGGGGTGTCGGCCAGGATGTCGAGGATCGGCGTCGCCCTGCCCTCGCGCATCGCGTAGTAGATGCGCGGCATCACGGGGAAGTGGAAGCACATGTGGCACTCCGGCTCCTCCTCGGAGCCGTAGTACTCCACGACGTCGCTGGGCCACTGGTTCGCCTCGGCGAGCAGGATCCGCCCCGGGTACTCGTAGTCCACCACCGAGCGCACCCGCTTGAGGAACTCGTGCGTGCGGGGCAGGTTCTCGCAGTTGGTGCCCTCCTCCTCGAACAGGTAGGGCACGGCGTCCAGGCGGAACCCGTCGATGCCGAGGTCGAGCCAGAAGCGGACGACGTCGAGCATGGCGCCGACGACGTCCGGGTTCTCGAAGTTCAGGTCGGGCTGGTGGCTGAAGAAGCGGTGCCAGTAGTACTGGCGGCGCACCGGGTCGAACGTCCAGTTCGAGGTCTCGGTGTCGACGAAGATGATCCGCGCGTCCTGGTACCGGTCGTCGGTGTCGCTCCAGACGTAGAAGTCCCCGTAGGGGCCCTCGGGGTCGGCGCGGCTGGACTGGAACCACGGGTGCTGGTCGCTGGTGTGGTTCATCACCAGGTCGGTGATGACGCGGATCCCGCGCGCGTGGGCCTGCGTGACGAGCTCGGTGAAGTCCGGCAGCGTCCCGAACTCCGGCAGCACCTGGTTGTAGTCGCTGATGTCGTACCCGCCGTCGCGCAGCGGCGAGGCGTAGAACGGCGGGATCCACAGGCAGTCCACGCCGAGCCACTGCAGGTAGTCCAGCTTGCCGAGCAGCCCCGTGAAGTCGCCCGAGCCGGAGCCGTTGGAGTCGGCGAACCCGCGCACGAGGACCTCGTAGAAGACCGCCTTGCGGTACCAGTTCGGGTCGTGGCGCAGGCCGGGGGTGTTCAGGTTCAGACCCTGCACCGGTTCAGCTCCTCTGGGCGGTCGGGGCGGCGGCCTGCCGGGCAGGCGGGACGACGTGGATCACGTGGGCGGAGCGGCCCGGCCCCAGCTCGACGTAGCTGTGCTCGGACCAGGTGTAGGTCTCGCCGGAGAGCAGGTCGCGGGCGGAGAACGCGTCCGACCACTGCAGCCCGAGGGCCGGCATGTCCAGGTGCACCGTCGTGCCCCGGTAGGAGTGCGGGTCGAGGTTGACCGCGACGAGGACGACGTCCTGCACGCCCGTGGGGCAGTGCTCGGCGGGCACGCGCCGGGAGTAGACGAGGAAGGAGTCGTCGTCGGCGCGGTGGAAGACCAGCCCGCGCAGCCGCTGCAGCGCCGGGTGGGCCCGGCGGGCCTCGTTGAGCAGCGTCAGCAGCGGCGCGAGGCTGCGCCCCTGCGCGACGGCGGCCTCGAAGGGGCGCGGCTTGAACTCGTACTTCTCGTTGTCGACCTGCTCCTGGGCGCCGGGGCGGGCGACGTTCTCGACGAGCTCGTAGCCGCTGTAGATGCCGTACGTCGGCACGGCGGTCGCGGCGATCACCGCCCGCAGCGCGAACGCCGCCGGCCCGCCGTACTGCATGGAGGGCGTGAGGATGTCGTGCGTGGTCGGCCAGAAGCTCGGCCGCAGGTGGTCCGCCGTCCCAGGGCGTCCGTCGGGGCCGATCTCGTCGGCGCCGTGCGTGAGCTCCGTGAGGTACTCGGTCAGCTCCTGCCGGGTCTCGCGCCACGTGTAGTACGTGTAGGACTGCGCGAAGCCGACCTTCGCCAGCGCGCTCATCATCGCCGGCTTCGTGAACGCCTCGGAGAGGAACAGCACGTCGGGGTGCTGATCGCGCACCCGCGCGATCAGCCACTCCCAGAACTCCACCGGCTTGGTGTGCGGGTTGTCGACGCGGAAGAGCGTCACCCCGTGCTCGACCCACAGCAGGACGACGCGCAGCACCTCCGCGTACAGGCCCTGCGGGTCGCGGTCGAAGGACAGCGGGTAGATGTCCTGGTACTTCTTCGGCGGGTTCTCCGCGTACGCGATCGTGCCGTCGGCGCGCACGACGAACCACTCCGGGTGCTCCCGCACCCACGGGTGGTCCGGCGAGCACTGCAGCGCCAGGTCCAGGGCCACCTCCAGGCCCAGCTCGCGGGCCCGGGCGACGAAGGCGTCGAAGTCCTCGAAGGTGCCCAGCTCGGGGTGGATCGCGTCGTGGCCGCCGTCGGCCGAGCCGATCGCGTACGGGGAGCCGGGGTCGCCCTCGAGCGCGACGAGGGTGTTGTTGCGGCCCTTGCGGTGCGTGGTGCCGATCGGGTGGATCGGGGTCAGGTACGCCACGTCGAAGCCCATCGCGGCGATCGCGGGCAGCCGCTGCGCGGCGGTGCGCAGCGTGCCGGAGACCCAGCGGCCGCTCTCCTCGTCGAGGCGGGCGCCCTCGGAGCGGGGGAAGAACTCGTACCAGGCGCCCACCAGGGCCCGCTCGCGCTCGACGCGCAGGCGCTGCGCCGGGCCGGCGGTGACCAGCTCGCGCACCGGACGGCGCTGCAGCGCCCCCTGCACCTGCGGGGAGGTGCCGGCGGCCAGGCGCGCCGCGGGCGGCCGGTCGGCGTCGCGCAGGGCCGTGACGGCGTCGCGCAGGCGGGCGGCGTCCTCGGGGTCGCGGCCGGGATCGGCGGCGGCGCGCTCGAGCAGGTTCGCGCCCTCGACGAGCATGAGCTCGGTGTCGACGTCGGCCGCGACCTTGATCGTCGCGTCGTGCTCCCACGTGCCGTACGGGTCGGACCAGCCCTCGACGCGGAAGGTCCAGTCGCCGGGGGCGTCGGGGACCACCCACGCCTCGTAGCGGTCGGTGCCCGGGGCGAGCAGGCGCATGCGCGCGCTCGCGTGCTCGGTGCCGTCGGGGCGCACGAGCACGGCCGTGGCGGCGACGGCGTCGTGGCCCTCGCGGAAGACCGTCGCGCGCACGGGCACCGCCTCGCCGACGACGGCCTTGGCGGGCCAGCGGCCGCAGTCCACGGACGGCGTGGTGCTCAGCACGGGGATGCGCCCGATGGCCGTGCCCGGGGGGAAGGAGCGCCCGTCCGCCGCGCCGTCCGCCGCCCCGTCCGCGGTGCCGGTGCCGGCGCTCGCGCCCTCGACCGCCCGGGCGCGCGAGGCGCGGGTGCGGGTCCCGGCGGCGGGCGCCTGCCCGCCGTCCGCGGCCCTCGCCCTGCGGGTGCGTCGCGCGGGGACCTCCGCCGCCGCCGCGTCGTCCCTGCCCGCTGCGCCCTCGGCTCCGTCGTGCGTGGTCGTGCCCGTGGGTCCCTCGCTCACGGGGGGAGAACCTACCCCGCGCCCCGCCCGACTGTTCTAGGTTCGTCCCTCGTGAGAGCCATCCGCCGCTTCACCGTCCGCACGGTGCTGCCCACCCCCCTCGCTGCCCTCGGCGAGCTCGCGAGCAACCTCCGCTGGTCCTGGCACCCGCCGACCCGCGACCTGTTCGCCGGCCTCGACCCCGCCCGCTGGGACGCCGTCCGCCACGACCCGATCGCCCTGCTCGGCGCCCTGCCGCCGGAGCGGCTGGAGGAGCTCGCGGCCGACGCGGGCACCGTCTCCGCCGTCGAGGCCGCCGCCGCGGACCTGCACCGCTACCTGTCCGAGCCGCGCTGGTACCAGGGCCTGGACGACGCGCCGGCGTCCATCGCGTACTTCTCCCCGGAGTTCGGCATCACCACGGTGCTGCCGCAGTACTCCGGCGGCCTCGGCATCCTCGCCGGGGACCACCTCAAGGCCGCCTCCGACCTCGGCGTCCCGATCGTCGGCGTCGGCCTGCTGTACAAGGCCGGCTACTTCGAGCAGTCCTTCAGCCGCGACGGCTGGCAGACCGAGACCTACCCCGTCCAGGACCCCGACGACCTGCCGCTGGCGCTGCTGCGCGAGGCCGACGGCGCTCCCGCCCTGATCTCGGTGCAGCTGCCCGGCGGGCGCACCCTGGACGCGCACGTGTGGCGGGCCGACGTCGGGCGCGTGCCGCTGCTGCTGCTCGACTCCGACGTGCCGAGCAACGACGAGGCCGCCGCCGGCGTGACCGACCGCCTCTACGGCGGCGGCGGCGAGCACCGCCTGCAGCAGGAGATGCTCCTCGGCATCGGCGGCGTGCGGGCCCTGCGCCTGTGGTCGCGGCTGTCCGGGGCCCCGGACCCGGCCGTGCACCACATGAACGAGGGCCACGCCGGCTTCCTGGGCCTCGAGCGCATCCGCGAGCTGATCGACGCCGGCCTGTCCTTCGACGAAGCCGCCGAGGGCGTGCGCGCCAGCACCGTGTTCACCACGCACACCCCGGTGCCGGCCGGCATCGACCGCTTCGGGCGCGACCAGGTGCAGCGCTTCCTCGGCGAGTCCGGTGTGCTCGGGGCGGTGCCGATGGAGCGCGTGCTCGCCCTGGGCGCCGAGGACTACCCCGGCGGCGAGGCCACGGTGTTCAACATGGCCGTCATGGGCCTGCGCCTGGCCCAGCGCGCCAACGGCGTCTCGCAGCTGCACGGGCACGTGAGCCGGGGCATGTTCTCCGGCCTGTGGCCGGGCTTCGACGAGGAGGAGACGCCCATCACCTCCATCACGAACGGCGTGCACGCGCCGACGTGGGTGGACCGGCGCGTCGGCGACCTGCTGCGCGAGGCCGGCGGCGGGGACGACGTCTCCGACCAGGCCGCGGCGGCGCCGCGCGTGGCGCCGTCCGCCCTGTGGGCCGCGCGGCGCCAGATGCGCGAGCAGCTCGTGCTCGACGCCCGCCGCCGCGTGCGCGCGTCCTGGCTGCGCCGCGGCGCGACGTCCGCGGAGCTGGGCTGGGTCGACGACGTGCTCGACCCGGACGTGCTGACCATCGGCTTCGCCCGGCGCGTGCCGACGTACAAGCGCCTGACCCTGATGCTGCGCGACCCGCAGCGGCTCAAGGCGCTGCTGACGCACCCGACCCGCCCGGTGCAGCTGGTCATCGCCGGGAAGTCGCACCCGGCGGACGACTCGGGCAAGCGGCTGCTGCAGAAGATGGTGCAGTTCGCCGACGAGCACGACGTGCGCCACCGGATCGTGGTGCTGCCGAACTACGACATCGGCATGGCGCAGATCCTCTACCCCGGCTGCGACGTGTGGCTGAACAACCCGCTGCGCCCGCTGGAGGCGTCCGGCACCTCGGGGATGAAGGCGGCGCTGAACGGCTGCCTGAACCTGTCGATCCTCGACGGGTGGTGGGACGAGTGGTTCGACGGCGAGAACGGCTGGGCGATCCCCACCGCGGACGGCGTCGACGACCCCGACCGCCGCGACGAGCTCGAGGCCGCCGCGCTGTACGACCTCGTCGAGACGCAGGTCGCGCCGCGCTTCTACGACCGCGACGAGGACGGGCTGCCCGGGCGGTGGCTGGAGATGGTCGGGCACACGCTGCACACGCTGGCGCCGAAGGTGCAGGCCACGCGCATGGTCTCCCAGTACGTGCAGGAGCTGTACCAGCCGGCGGCGCGCAGCGGCGAGCAGCTGGCGGCGTCGTCCTGGAGCGGGGCGAGGGACCTGGCGCAGTGGAAGCAGCGCGTGCGCGCCGCGTGGCCGGGCGTGCGGGTCGACCACGTGGACTCCAGCGGCCTGGGGGACGTCGCCGAGGTCGGCGAGGTGCTGTGCGTCTCGGCGTACGTCTCCCTCGGCGACCTGTCGCCGCAGGACGTCGACGTGCAGGTCGTGCACGGGCGCGTCACGGAGGCCGACGAGCTGGTCGACACGGCGCAGCAGTCGCTCGACGTCGCCGAGGCGTACGAGGACGGGCGCTACCAGTTCGCCGGCGAGGTCGTGCTGCGGCGCACCGGGCCGTTCGGGTACACGGTGCGGGTGCTGCCGCGCCACGACGGGGCCGCCGGCCCGGCGCACACGGCGCTGGTCACGAACGCCTGAGGACCCCCCCGGTCCGGCGCGGCCCCGGTCCCCTCGAGGGGACTGGGGCCGCGTGCGTTGCTGCTGCGAGGCCGCGTTGCCGCTCAGATGCCGAGCAGAAGGGTCCCTCGGAGCCGTCCGCCGCGGCATCTGAGCGGCAACGCGGCACGTGGAAGGCAACGACGTCTAGGAGCGGATGCCTCACGCCTGTGGACGGCTGCAGCGACGCGCCGCTCACCCGATCGAGACTGCCGGTCTGCGAGCGGGCCGGCCGGACGACGTGGAGCTGCCCCTGGTCTTCACCACGGCCGAAGCGCTCGAGGCCGGGTGGACGCGCCACGAGGTCACCGGCCGCGTCCGCCGCGGGGACTGGGTGCGCCTGCGCTCCGGAGCCTTCTGCCTGGCAGAGCGGTGGCGGGCCTCGGACGCATCAGGCCGTCATGTCCTGGGAGCTGTCGCGGTGGCGAGGTGCCGCGACGGCGCGGTCCTCAGCCACCTGTCCGCGGCCGCCCGGTGGGGCTGGCCCCTCCCGCCGGGTGGTGACCAGCCGTCCTGGCTCACCACTGCGCCGGGGCCCGCGACCAGGACGGTGCGGCTCGAGCGGCTGCGGGTCGAGGTCGCCGACCTCGGGGCCCCGGAGGTGGTGCCGGCCGTCGCAGCGCGCGTGTCGGTGACCTCGCGCGCCCGCACGGTCGCGGACTGCCTGCGCCACCTGCCCGCACCGGACGCCGTGGCCGTCGCTGACGCCGCCGTGGCGGCGGGCCTGTCGCGGGCGGACCTGGACGAGGCGCCGAGGCGGCAGACCGGATGGCCCTACGCCGAGCGGGCGCGGGGACGCGTGCGGCTCGTCGATCCCCGCCGGGAGTCCTGGCTCGAGTCCTGGTCCGTGGTGAGGCTCCACGAGCGCGGAGTGCCGCTGCCGGAGCCCCAGGCCGTGGTGCACGACCGGCGCGGCCGCTTCCTCGCCCGGGTGGACTGGTGGTGGCCGCAGCACGGAGTCGTCGGGGAGGCGGACGGGCGGGTGAAGTACCGGCGGGCCGGGATCCGCACCCCCGAGGACGCCGACCGGCTCCTGCGGGAGGAGAAGGGGCGCGAGGACCGCCTGCGGGACGCGGGGCTGGAGGTCGTGCGCTACGGCACGCGCGACGCCGACGGAGGGATCGAGGAGCTCCTCGACCGCGTCGGCCGGGCCCTGGCGCGGGGTGACCCCGCACGCGTGCACGGCCGCATCACGCCGACGCCCCTGCCCCGCTGGTGGTGAGGGCCGGCAGAGCTCGGACGACGCGCGGGACGGCGCGGACGCCGGTGCAGGTGAGGAGGGGCACCGCCCGGGTCAGGGGCGCTCGGCCAGGTACAGGCGCACCGACAGGGCGCTGACCGGGACGGCGGCGCCCGGGCGGTCCCGCCCGCCGACCGCGCCGGCCGGGTAGCGCTCGACGGCGCCGTCCCACAGCAGCCGGTACCCGCTGGCCCACGGCCGCGGGGGCAGGTGCACCTGCCCGTCGTCCAGGCCCCCGTGCAGCACGAGCAGCAGGGATCGCCCGCCGACCGGGTCCCCGTGGCGGAAGACCTGCACCATGCGCACCGCGGGGTCCTCCCACCGCGCCTGCGTCATGGGCGCCCCGGAGGCGTCGAACCAGGCGAGGTCGGTGGTGCCGTCCTCGTGCACGGCCTCCCCGGTGCAGTGGCGCACCGGGCGCAGCGCGGGGTGCTCGCGCCGCAGCGCCGTGAGCACCCGCGCGGTGGCCAGCAGGTCCTCCTGCCACGGCGCGAGGTCCCAGTCGACCCAGGAGGTCTCGTCGTCCAGGCAGTAGGGGTTGTTGTTGCCGTGCTGGGTGCGCCCGACCTCGTCGCCGGCCACGAGCATCGGCACCCCGGCCGAGAGCAGCAGCGTGGCCGTCAGCGAGCGCATGGAGCGCCGGCGCAGCGCCTCCAGCAGCAGCTCGTCGGCGCTGCGCCCGGCGGTCCACCCCTCGGCGCCGTGGTTCCAGGTGCGGTTGTCGTCCGAGCCGTCCCGGCCGCCCTCGCCGTTCGCCTCGTTGCGCTTGCGCTGGAAGGCCGTGGTGTCGGCGAGGGTGAAGCCGTCGTGGGCGGTGACGAAGTTGACCGACGCCAGCGGGGTGCGGTCGTCCCCGGCGAACAGGTCCGCGGACCCGGACAGGCGCGTGGCCAGCTCGCGCAGGCCGTGGCCCGGCTGCTCCCCGGAGGACAGCCGCCCGGCGTCGGCGAGCCAGAAGTCGCGCGCGCCGTCGCGGAAGCGGTCGTTCCACTCGGCGAAGGGCGCGGGGAACTGCCCGGTGCGCCAGCCGTCGTGCCCGACGTCCCACGGCTCGGCGATGAGCTTGACGTCCGCGAGCACCGGGTCGGCCAGCGCCGCGACGAGGAAGGGGTGGTCGGGGGTGAACCCGCCGGAGCGGTCGCGCGCCAGCGTCGGGGCGAGGTCGAAGCGGAAGCCGTCGACGCCGTAGGACG
Organism: Quadrisphaera sp. DSM 44207; assembly: GCF_900101335.1. Lineage (NCBI taxonomy): Bacteria > Bacillati > Actinomycetota > Actinomycetes > Kineosporiales > Kineosporiaceae > Quadrisphaera > Quadrisphaera sp. DSM 44207. The sequence continues at coordinate 561,228 of NZ_FNKA01000003.1, forward strand.
TCGCCCAGGAGCGCAGGGAGTCCAGGGCCAGCTGGACGACGCGCGGGTCGCCGGAGTCGAGGCTGTTGCCGCAGCCGGTGGTGTCGACGTCCCGCCCGTGCTCGTCGAGGCGGTAGTAGGACGCCGCGTCCAGGCCGCGCAGGCTCAGCGTCGGGCCGTCGGCGCCGCCCTCGCAGCTGTGGTTGTGCACGACGTCGAGCAGCACCTCCAGCCCGGCCCCGTGCAGGGCCGCGATCGCCGCGCGCAGCTCCGCGCCCACGGCGGCGGGCCCGGCGGCCCGCGCCGCGGCGGTGGCGTAGCGCGGCTCGGGCGCGAACCACGACAGGGTGCTGTAGCCCCAGTAGTTGACGGCGCCGCGCCGCACCAGGTGCACCTCGGGGGCGCTGGCGTGCACGGGCAGCAGCTCCAGGCTCGTGACGCCGAGGGAGAGCAGGTGCTCGACCACGGCGGGGTGCGCGAGGCCGGCGTAGGTGCCGCGCAGCTGCGGCGGCACGGCCGGGTGGCGCGCCGTCAGCCCGCGCACGTGCGCCTCGTAGACCACGGTGCGCGACCACGGGGTGCGCGGGCGCAGCGCCGGGTCGGCCACGGCGTCCTCGACGACGACGCCGTGCGGCACGCACGCGGCGCTGTCGCGCTCGTCGCGCCGGTGCGGGCCGGGCACGGGACGCCAGGCGTCGTCCACCGCGTGCCCGAAGACCTCCGGGCCCCACCGCACCTCGCCCGTGATCGCGCGGGCGTAGGGGTCGAGCAGCAGCTTGGCCGGGTTGTGCCGGTGCCCGCGGGCGGGGTCCCACGGCCCGTGCACCCGCAGGCCGTAGCGCTGGCCCGCGCGCACGCCGTCCAGGGAGCCCGACCACACCCCGTGCCGGCGCTGGGGCAGGCGCACGCGCCGCTCGAGCAGCCCGCCGGCGCCGTCGTCGTCGAGCAGGCACACCTCCACCGCCTCCGCGTGCCGGGCGAGGACCGCGGCGCGGGCGCCGCCGGGGGTCAGGTGGACGCCCAGCGGCCAGGTCCACGGGTCGTCGGCAGCAGCGGGCACGGCGTCCCAGTCTGCCTCCTCCGCGGACGCCGCGAGGCGGCTCCCGGGACCGGCCCCCGGGACCGGCCCCCGGGTACGGTGGGGCATGTCGAGCGAGGAGTGGCCGCCGTCCTACCCGCCCCCGGCCTCCTCCCGGCCCCTGCGCGGCCGGGTGCTCGACGCCCTGCTCGACGAGGGCCTGCGCCCGGACGTCGACGCGGACGGCGACGTGGCGTTCACCCTGCGCGGCCAGCGGCTGTTCGTGCGCTGCGTGGACCCGGACCCCGACCTCGACCCCGGCGGCGGCGCCGCGCGCCCGGACCGGCTGCGCGGGCGGGTGCCGCTGGCGCGCGTGTTCGGCCAGTGGCACCTCGGTGACTCGGTGCCCGCGGACCCGCTGCTGCGGCTGCGGGCGGCCAACGACATCACCGCCCGCTACGACCTGGTCAAGGCGAGCCTGCACGACGACGTCCTGCTCGTGCTCGTCGACCTCGTCGTCGTGGACGCCGCGGACGACGCGCCGCTGCGCCCGCTGCTGACCGGGGCGGCGGCCGGGGTGCTCTCGGCGGTGCGGGCCTGGTACGCCGCCGCCGGCGGCCACGGGCCGGGCGGCGCCGGGGCAGGGACGCCGGGAGCGCCCTAGCCGCGGCCGGACCGTCGCACGCCCGACCTAGACTCGACGCCGTGAGCGCCTACCTCGACCACGCGGCGACCACGCCCGCGCGGCCCGAGGTGGTCGCCGCCATGGCGGAGGAGCTGGGCCGCATCGGCAACCCCTCGTCGCTGCACACGGCGGGGCGCGCCGCGCGCCGCGTGGTCGAGGAGGCCCGCGAGCAGGTCGCCGCGGCGCTCGGCGCCCGGCCGGGCGAGGTGGTGATCACCGGCGGCGGCACGGAGGCGGACAACCTCGCCGTCAAGGGCCTGTACTGGGCCCGGCGGGCGGCCGACCCGCGCCGGCGGCGCGTGCTCGTCTCCGCCGTCGAGCACCACGGCGTGCTCGACCCGGCGGAGTGGCTCGCGCACGAGCAGGGCGCGGAGGTGGTGCACCTGCCGGTCGACGCCACCGGCCGCCTCGACGTCGCGGCGCTGCGGGCCGAGCTCGAGGCCGACCCGGCCTCCGTCGCGCTCGTGTCGGTGATGTGGGCGAACAACGAGGTCGGCACGCTGCAGCCGGTGGCCGAGGTGGTCGCCGCGGCGGCCGAGCACGGCGTTCCCGTGCACTCCGACGCCGTGCAGGCGGTCGGGGCGGTGCCCGTGGACTTCGACGCCTCCGGCGTGGCGGCCCTGAGCACGACCGCGCACAAGATCGGCGGGCCCGTGGGCGTCGGCGCGCTCGTGGTGCGGCGGGGCACCGCGCTGGTGCCGGTGCTGCACGGGGGCGGCCAGGAGGGCGGGGTGCGCTCGGGCAGCGTGGCCGCGGCCTCCGCCCGCGCGCTCGGCCTGGCCGCCGAGCTCGCCGCCGCCGACCAGCCGGCGCACGCCGCGCGGCTGGCCGACCTGCGCGAGCGGCTCGCCGCGGCGGTGCTGGCCGCCGTCCCCGACGCCGTCGTGCACGGCAGCCCCGACCCGGCGCTGCGCCTGCCCGGGCTGCTGCACGTGACCGTGCCCGGCTGCCAGGGCGACTCCCTGCTGTACCTGCTCGACGCCCGCGGCGTGGAGTGCTCCACCGGCTCGGCGTGCACCGCCGGCGTGCCCCAGCCCAGCCACGTGCTGCGCGCCATGGGCCTGGAGGACGCCACCGCCCGCGGCGCGCTGCGCTTCAGCCTCGGGCGCACCTCCACCGCCGCGGACGTCGACGCGGTCGCCGCCGCCCTCGGGCCCGTCGTCGAGCGCGCCCGCAGCGCCGGCCTGGCGGTGCAGCGGTGAGGGTGCAGCGGTGAGGGTGCAGCGGTGAGGGTGCTGGCCGCCCTGAGCGGCGGCGTGGACTCCGCGGTCGCCGCCGCGCGGGCGCTCGACGCCGGGCACGACGTCGTGGGCGTGCACCTGGCGCTCGCGCGTGGCAGCGCCCCGGCCGGCGGCGGCCGGGTTCGCGGCTGCTGCACGGTCGAGGACGCCCGCGACGCCCGCCGGGCCGCCGACGTCCTCGGCGTCCCGTTCTACGTCTGGGACCTCTCCGAGCGCTTCGGCGCGGACGTCGTCGACGACTTCGTCGCCGAGTACGCCGCCGGGCGCACCCCCAACCCGTGCGTGCGGTGCAACCAGCGCGTGAAGTTCGCGGCCCTGGCCGACCGGGCGCTGGCCCTCGGCTTCGACGCGGTCACCACCGGCCACTACGCCCGCCGGGTCGACACCCCCGACGGGCCGCGCCTGCACCGGGCCGCGGACGCCGCCAAGGACCAGTCGTACGTGCTCGCCGTGCTGCCCCCGCACCGCCTGGCCACGGCCCTGTTCCCGCTGGGGGAAGCGGCCAGCAAGGACGACGTGCGGGCCGAGGCCGCCCGGCGCGGGCTCGCCGTCGCCGACAAGCCCGACAGCACCGACATCTGCTTCGTGCCGGACGGCGGCACGAAGGCGTGGCTGGACGAGCGCATCCCCGCCCGCCCGGGCGCGGTGGTCGACACCGCCGGGCGCGTCGTCGGCGCGCACGCCGGGGCCGCCGGGCACACGGTCGGCCAGCGGCGCGGGCTGCGCCTGGGCGTGCCCGCCCCCGACGGCAGGCCGCGCTACGTGCTCTCGGTGTCGGTGGCGCGCGGCACCGTGACGGTCGGCGGGGAGCAGGAGCTGCTCGCGGACGTCGTCGAGGCCGAGCACCCGGTCTGGTGCGGGCCGGCGCCCGCGCCCGGCGCCCGCGTGGGCGCGCAGCTGCGCGCCCACGGCGCCGAGCTGCCGTGCGTGGTGCAGCGCGCGGACGAGGCCGCCGACGGCGCGCTGGTCGTGCGCCTGCTCACCCCGGCGCGCGCGGTGGCCCCGGGACAGCTGCTGGCCCTCTACGACGGCGACCGCGTCGTGGGCTCCGCGACGGTGACCGCCGCGGCCCGCGCCGGGGTGCCGGCGTGAGCGAGCAGCCGCCGGCGGGCCCGCCCGGCGCCGCTGGCGAGGGCACCGCACAGGGCCGGTCCGGGGGTGCCGCGGCGGCCCCCGCGGCGCGGCCGCGCGCGACCGGCACGGGCCCGTGGCCGGGGGAGGACCCGCTGGAGGCGGCGCGCACGGTGCTCGGGGAGCTCGGCGGCGACGCCGGCCTGCCCTTCCTGCCCGAGCTGCCAGCCCGCGGGCCCGGCTCCGACGCCGCCGGCCGCACCGCGGCGCTGCTCGTGGACCTGCCGGTGGACCTGCAGCCGGTGGGCTGGCGCCTGGTCGACCACCCGGGCCGCGACGCCGAGCGCGCCGGCTCGCACCGGCGCGCGGACCTCGACGCCCTCGCCGAGGCCGCCGACGGCTGGACCGGGCCGCTGAAGCTGCAGGTGCTCGGCCCGTGGTCGCTCGCCTCCTCGGTGTGGCTGCCGCGCGGGGAGCGCGCCGTCGTCGACGCCGGCGCCCGCCGCGACCTGGTCCACTCCCTCGGCGAGGGCGTCGCCGCGCACCTGCGCGACGTCGCCCGCCTGGTGCCCGGCGCCGACCTCGTCCTGCAGGTCGACGAGCCGGCGCTGCCCGCCGTCCTCGACGGCCGCCTGCCCACCGCGAGCGGGTGGGGTCGCCTCCCGGCGGTCGACAGCCTCGAGGTGCGCGAGGGGCTGCGCGCGGTGCTCGACGCCGCCGGGGCCGCGGGGGCGTCCGCCCGGGGGGTGCGCTGCCCGGCCGGGGCGCCGCTGGGCCTGGTCCGCGAGGCCGGGGCGAGCGCGATCGGCGTCGAGGTCGCGGCGCTGGGCGCCGCGGGCTGGGAGTCCCTGGCCGCGAGCACCGAGGCCGGCCTGGCCCCCTGGCTGGGGGCGCTCGACCCGGCCGGTGAGCTGCCCGCCGTGGGCGCGCTGGTCGAGGCGGTGCGCCGGCCCTGGCGCGAGGTCGGGCTCGACCCCGAGCTGCTGGCCGGCGTCGTGCTGGCGCCCACCGCGGGCCTGGCCGGCACCGCGCCGTCGCGGGCGCGCGCCGTGCTGGCGCGGCTGCGCGAGGGCGCGGACGCCCTGGCCGAGGTCGCGGCGGGCGGCTGACCGGGTGAGGACTCCCCGTTCGCGCCCGCGCTGTCGGCGCGGGCCGGGATGATGCACCGGTGAGCGAGGTGGTGGACGACGCGACCGCGGTGCCGCTGGCCGAGGAGCAGCCGCAGGTGCCCGCCGTCGCGGAGCAGCCGCAGGTGCCAGCGCCCGTGCGGCACGAGTGGGAGCGCCTGGCCGAGGAGGTGCGCGCCCACCAGTTCGCCTACTACGTCAAGGACGCCCCGACCGTCAGCGACGGCCAGTACGACGCGCTGCTGCGGCGCCTGCAGGCCCTGGAGGAGGAGCACCCGGGCCTGCGCACGCCGGACTCCCCGACGCAGCAGGTCGGCGGCACGTACTCCACGGAGTTCCGGCCCGTGGACCACCTCGAGCGCATGCTCAGCCTCGACAACGTCTTCGACGCCGAGGAGCTGGCGGCGTGGGCGGGGCGCGTGCTGCGCGACGTCGGCGAGGCGGCCGACGAGCAGGGCGGCGTGCGGTGGCTGTGCGAGCTGAAGATCGACGGCCTGGCGATCAACCTGCGCTACGAGCGCGGCCGCCTCGTGCTCGCCGCCACCCGCGGGGACGGGCGCACGGGCGAGGACGTGACGCTCAACGTGCGCACCATCGCCGACGTCCCGCACGTGCTGGCCGGCGAGGGCCACCCGGAGCTGTTCGAGGTGCGCGGGGAGGTGTACCTGCCCGTGGAGGGCTTCGAGGCCCTCAACGCGAGCCTGGTGGAGGCCGGCAGGGCGCCCTTCGCGAACCCGCGCAACGCCGCCGCCGGCTCGCTGCGCCAGAAGGACCCGCGCGTGACCGCCACCCGCCCGCTGCGGATGATCGTGCACGGCCTGGGCTCCCGCGGGGGCCTGGCGCCGGTCAGCCAGTCGCAGACGTACGAGCTCCTCGCCTCCTGGGGCCTGCCCGTCTCGGCGCACTCGAGGGTCGCGACCACCCTCGAGGAGGTCCAGGCCTACGTCGACCACCACGCCTCGCACCGGCACGACCGCTCCACCGTCGAGCACGAGATCGACGGCGTCGTCGTCAAGGTCGACCAGGTCGCCCTGCAGCGCCGCCTCGGCGCGACGTCGCGGGCCCCCCGGTGGGCGGTGGCGTGGAAGTACCCGCCGGAGGAGGTCACCACGAAGCTGGTCGACATCCGCGTCAACGTCGGGCGCACCGGGCGGGTCACCCCGTTCGCGTACATGGAGCCGGTGCGGGTCGCCGGCTCCACGGTGCAGCTGGCGACGCTGCACAACGGGGACGAGCTGCGGCGCAAGGGCGTCCTCATCGGCGACACCGTCGTCGTGCGCAAGGCCGGGGACGTCATCCCCGAGGTCGTCGGCCCCGTCGTCGACCTGCGCGACGGCACCGAGCGCGAGTTCGTCATGCCCACGCACTGCCCCGAGTGCGGCACGGCGCTGCGCCACCTGCGCGAGGGCGACGTCGACCTGCGCTGCCCCAACGCCCGCACCTGCCCCGCGCAGCTGCGCGAGCGCGTCTTCCACGCCGCCGGGCGCGGGGCCTTCGACGTCGAGGCGCTCGGGTACGAGGCGGCCACCGCGCTGACCGCGAAGGACCCGGCGACGGGCACCGCCGTCCTCGTCGACGAGGGCGGCCTGTTCGACCTCGCGGCCGAGCACCTGCTGCGCCTGCCGCTGTTCCAGCGGGCGCGCAAGGACGGCGGCGTGGAGCTGAACGCCAACGGCCAGCGGCTGCTGGAGAACCTGGAGGGCGCGAAGGACCGGCCGCTGTGGCGGGTGCTCGTCGCGCTCTCGATCCGGCACGTCGGCCCCACCGCCGCCCGGGTGCTGGCGCGCGAGTTCCGCTCCCTGGAGCGGATCGAGGCCGCGGACGCCGCGGAGCTCGCCGCCGCCGAGGGCGTCGGCCCGACCATCGCCGAGGCCGTGCGCGAGTGGTTCGCCGTCGACTGGCACGCCGAGGTGGTGCGCCGGTGGCGCGCGGCGGGCGTGCGCACGGCCGACGAGGTCGACGCGTCGGTGCCGCGCACCCTGGAGGGGCTGACCGTCGTCGTCACCGGCAGCCTGGGCGGCTTCAGCCGCGACGAGGCCAAGGAGGCGATCCTGCTCCGCGGGGGCAGGGCCTCGGGCAGCGTGTCGAAGAAGACCTCCTTCGTCGTCGTCGGCGACAGCCCCGGCTCCAAGGCGGCGAAGGCCGAGGAGCTCGGCGTCCCGGTGCTCGACGAGGACGCCTTCCGGCTCCTGCTCGAGGAGGGCCCGCAGGCCGTCGCGCCCCCGCAGGCGGACCCGGAGCCGGACCCGGCAGTCGACCCCGAGGCCGACCCGGGAGCGGACCCGGAGGCGGGTCCGGGAGCGGACCCGGAGGCGGGTCTCGGGGCCGGCTCAGGCGCGGCGGGCTGAGCGGGGCCGCCCGCCGCGCGAGCGGCGCTGGCGGGCCTGCGGCGTGGCGGCCGCCCAGGCGCCGAGCGAGACGCCGGCGGCCAGCGCCAGGGCCGTGCCCGCGGCTCCCAGCAGCGCGCCCACGCCGGCGGCGGGGCTGGCGGTGACCAGCGCGAGGATCGCCCGGTAGACCTGCAGCCCGGGCAGCAGCGGCACGATCCCGCAGATCGCGACCACCACGGGCGGGGCGGTCAGCCGGGGGCCGGCGTTCTCGGCGAGCATGCCGATCGCGAGGGCCGCCGCGGCGCTCGCCACCGGCGCCGAGACGCCCACGGCGGTCAGGACCTCCAGCGCGCCGAGGCCCAGGGCCCCGCAGAGGCCGCTGAGCGCGACGGCGCGGCGTCCGGCGTGGCCGGAGACGGCCCAGGCGGCGCTGGCCGCGCCGGCGGCCGCGAGCGCCACCGGCAGGGGGTGGCCCTCGGGCGGGTCCTGCAGCAGCGGCAGGACGACGCCCCAGCCCTGCGCGACGTCCAGGACCCCGGCGATGCCGACGACGAGGCCGGTCGACATCAGCAGCGTCTCCAGGGCCCGCGCTGCCGCGGTCACGTAGTAGCCGGCGATGGCGTCGGAGACCGAACCGACCAGCGACAGGCCCGCCAGCAGCACCACGATGCCGGCGCCGACGACGAGGGAGGGCTGCAGGACCCCCAGCGCACCGGGCAGCCACGGCTGCGCCACGTGCAGGGCGGTCGCCACCGTCGCCGCGGCCGCCGCCCCGGCCACCTGCTGGAAGAACGGCGGCAGGTCGCGGGCCTCGCTGGCGCGCAGCACCACCTGGATCAGCGCCGCGCTCACGGCGGCCGCCGCCGCGACGGCGGCGCTGCCGCCGAGCTGGACGGCGAGCGCGGCGGCCAGCACGACCGTCGCGGCGTGCGCGGTGCCGCGCCGGTACAGCGGCGCCGCCGACAGGATCCGGCGCAGCCGCGCCTCGAGCTCGTCGACGGGCAGGCCGCGACCCGCGTCGCGCGAGAGCGCGTACAGGTGCGCGAGCTTGCCGTAGTCGGTGCCGCGGCTGGTCACCATGCGCAGCACGGTCAGCGGCGTGCCGTCCTCGCGCAGCGTCGAGATCGTCACGGCCGTGTAGGTGACGTCGACCTGGCTGCTGACGAGCCCGCCGCCGCGGGCGACGCGGGTGGTGGTGGACGTGACGTCGGCCGCCGACGCGCCGCTGGACAGCAGCGCCTCCGCCAGGCGCACGAGCGCCTGCAGCAGCTGCAGGGCCTCGGCCTCCGGCAGGCCGCCGCGCACCCGCGGCGGGTGCGCGGCGGCCTGCGGCTCGCGCACCGCCGCGCGCCGCGCCCACCGCCGCACCGCGCCGCGCCCGGCCGCGCGACGGCCTCGGCCGCCGTCCGCTCCGGGCACGGCAGCTCCTCCTCCGGGTCGCGGCTCGTGGGCGGGACCGCCCACGAGCGCGGTGGATCGTCCCGCGTCCCGGGCAGGAGCGCAGCCGAACGCCGCCGAGGACGGCGGAGCGGAGGTGGTCTCAGCCGTCCGCGTCCCGGCCGGCGACGTGGTCGAGGAGCGCGGCCAGCGCCGGCTCGCCGCGCAGGTCCAGCGGAGCCAGCCCTCCGCGGCGCACCTGGACCAGCAGCTCGCTGGCCGTCTGCGCCGCGATGACGCCGGCGTCGGCCAGGTCCCAGCGGACGCCGTCGAGGGCGGCGCGGGTCCAGCGCCCGGCCAGCAGGCACTCCAGGCGGGGCCGCCCGTACGCGTCGGGGCCCGCCTCGCGCACGACGACGACCCGGACGGCGGCCAGGGCGGGGACGGTGGCGAGCGCCCGCCGCGCCGTGCGCAGGGCCTGCCCCGTGACGGCGGTGGCGTGCACGCCGGCGCGCCAGCGCGCCGGGGCCGCGCGCAGGGACGCCCTCCCCGCCGCGGTGCGGCCGGGCACCCGGTCCGGCACGACCGACTCCGGCGGCGCCAGCAGCACGGTGGTGACCTCCTCGCCGTCCACGCCGACCGGCGCGGCGGCCTCGCCGGCCCGCGCGTAGGCCTCGACCAGGGCGGCCACGACGGCGTCGGGGTCGGACAGGGGCGGCGCCGCCGAGGGCGGCACCGGCACGACCTCGCTGCGGTGGGCGCTGGTGAGGGCCTCCAGCTCCGCCGCGAGGAGCTCGGCCTCTCGGGCCTTCTCCGCCTCCGCGGCGGCCGCCCGCCCCGCCGCGGGAGCCGGGGCGCGCCGCCCGCCGCCGCGCCGGCGCCCGGCACGGGTGGTCGGCGCGGGAGCCAGGGGGCCGGACGAGACCGTGAGCGGGCCGAAGAGGGTGGGCACCGTGGTGGACGCGGTGACCCCACCCGCGCCGGCCCCACCCGCGCCGACCCGCACGCGGGTGCTCGCCGCTGCGGCGCCGACGCGCACGCCGCTCGGCGTCACCCGCACGCGCACGCCGCTCGGGGTCACCCGCACGCGCACGCCCGGCGCGATCCTCACCGAGAACCCCACGGGCCCTCCTCAGGCGGGCCCGCGCAGGGGCAGCTCCACCGCTCCGCCGCGCTCGACGGCGCGCACGCGGTCCGCGAGGCCGCGCTCCTGCGCCGCGGTGAGGAAGTCCTGCAGCGGGGAGCGGAAGACGGTGTAGTCGCCGTGGTGCACCGGCACGGCGATCCCGGGCCGCACCCGCTGCACCAGCTCGGCGCCCATCGCGCCGTCCATCGTGACGACCAGGCCGCCGGGCAGGGTGGTGCCGCCCAGGTGCAGCACGCCGACGTCGATGTCGGGGTAGCGGCGGGGGATCTCGTCGAGCCCCTCGAACAGCAGCGTGTCCCCGGTCTGGTACAGGCGCAGCAGCAGCCGCCCGCCCTCGGAGAACTCGAGCATGGTGCCCATCACGGGGGGCAGCAGGGCCTGCGCGGGGCCGGGGGCGTGCCGGCCCGGCAGCGCCGTGACGCTCAGGTCGACCCCGTCGCGGCTCAGGTGGGCCGCCTCCCAGATGCGCAGCCCCACGGCGCGGCGGAAGCCGCGCGGGCGCAGCCGCCGCGCCGCGTGCCGGGTGGTGATCACCGGCACGTCGCGGTCCAGGGAGCGGGTGGCCACGCGGTCCCAGTGGTCGCCGTGGAAGTGGGACAGGACCACGGCGTCCAGCGGCGGCAGGTCGCCGACCTGCAGCGCGGGGTCGTGCAGCCGCTTCGACAGCAGGCCCCAGCCCAGGTGCACCCGCTGCCCGGCGTGCAGGAAGTTCGGGTCGGTCAGGAGCGTGAAGCCGCACGCGCGCACGAGCGTCGTCGCGGTGCCGATCCACAGCAGGGAGGCGGGCCCGGCGGCCCCGTCGGTTCGCGCCATGCCCGCCCCTACCCCCCGCGCGCGCCGCCTAGACTGCCGGGCCATGCCCGACATCACCCGCGACGAGGTCGCCCGCCTCGCCCGGCTGGCGCGGATCGACCTGTCCGGGGACGAGCTGGACCGCCTCGCCGGCCAGCTGGACCAGATCGTGCACGCGGTCGCGAGGGTCTCCGGCGCCGTGGGCGACGACGTCCCGGCCACCTCCCACCCGATCCCGCTGCGCAACGTGACCCGGCCCGACGTCGTCTCCGGCGTGCTGAGCGCCGAGGAGGCGCTGGCCGGCGCGCCCGAGGCCGAGGACGGCCGCTTCCGCGTGCCGCGCATCCTCGACGACGAGAGCTGAGAGGAGCAGCAGTGGACGAGCTCCTGCGCTGGGACGCCGCGGCGATGGCCGCGGCGGTCGCCGGCGGCGAGGTCAGCTCCGAGGAGGTCACCAGGGCCCACCTGGAGCGCATCGCCGAGGTCGACGGGCCCGCCGACACCGGCGTGCACGCCTTCCTGCACGTGGCGGCCGAGCAGGCGGTCGAGCAGGCGCGCGCCGTCGACGCCGCCCGCGCCGCCGGCGAGCCGCTCGGCCCGCTGGCCGGGGTGCCGATCGGCGTCAAGGATGTCATGGTCACGAAGGGCCTGCCGACCACGGCGGGCTCGCGGATCCTGGCCGGCTGGGTGCCCCCCTACGACGCCACGGTCGTGCGCCGGCTGCGCGAGGCGGGGCTGGTGACCCTGGGCAAGACGAACATGGACGAGTTCGCCATGGGCTCCTCCACCGAGCACTCCGCGTTCGGGCCCACGCGCAACCCCTGGGACGCCACGCGCATCCCCGGCGGCTCCGGCGGCGGCTCCTCCGCGGCGCTGGCCGCCTTCGAGGCGCCCCTGACCACCGGCACCGACACCGGCGGCTCGATCCGCCAGCCGGCCGCCGTCACCGGCACGGTCGGCGTCAAGCCCACCTACGGCGGGGTCTCCCGCTACGGCCTGATCGCGCTGGCGAGCAGCCTCGACCAGGCCGGCCCGTGCGCGCGCACCGTGCTCGACACCGCCCTGCTGCACGAGGTGATGGGCGGGCACGACCCGCTGGACTCCACCTCGATCGACGCCCCCGTGCCGCCCGTGGTCGCCGCCGCCCGCGAGGGCGCCCGCGGGGACCTGCGCGGGGTGCGCGTCGGCGTGGTGCGCGAGCTGGACGGCGAGGGCTACCAGGCCGGGGTGCGCACGCGCTTCGCCGAGGCCCTCGCGCACCTGCAGGCCGCCGGCGCCGACGTCGTCGAGGTCTCCTGCCCCGACGTCGAGCACGCCCTGGCCGCGTACTACCTGATCCTGCCCAGCGAGGCCAGCAGCAACCTGGCCCGCTTCGACGGCATGCGCTACGGCCTGCGCGTCGTGCCCGACGGCGAGGGCGTCACGGCCGAGCAGGTGATGTCCGCGACCCGCGCCGCGGGCTTCGGCGACGAGGTCAAGCGGCGCGTGATCCTCGGCACCTACGCGCTGTCCGCCGGGTACTACGACGCCTACTACGGCAGCGCGCAGAAGGTGCGCACCCTCGTCCAGCGCGACTTCGCCGCCGCCTTCGAGCAGGTCGACGTCCTGGTCTCCCCGACGGCGCCGACCACGGCGTTCCCGCTGGGGGAGAAGCTGGACGACCCGCTGGCGATGTACCTCAACGACGTCGCCACCATCCCGGCGAACCTCGCCGGCATCCCCGGCATGTCCGTGCCGGTCGGCCTGGCCCCGGAGGACGGCCTGCCCGTCGGCCTGCAGGTGCTCGCGCCCGCCGGGGCCGACGAGCGGCTCTACCGCGTCGGCGCGGCGCTGGAGGCCCGCCTCGTCGCGCAGTGGGGCGGTCCGCTGCTCGACCGCGTCCCCCAGTGGCGCCTCGCCGTGACAATGGCCTGAGGGACTCTGGTGATTACACGTCTCGAGATTGACGGCTTCAAGTCGTTTGCGGACTTCTCGGTAGATCTCCCTCCCTTCGTGGCTATTGTCGGGCCGAACGCCAGCGGCAAGTCGAACATCTTCGATGCCATGGCCTTTTTGGAGCGCGTCGTTAGTTCTCCGGTGGCCGAGGCGCTCGCACGGGGCAGGGGGGAGCCGGTGGAGCAGTTCCGGCTTCGGGGCGATGGCTCGCGTGTCCGGGCGATGCGCTTCTCGGTGGACCTATTAGTCGAAAAGCGCGTGGACGATGACTTCGGCACCTCGGCGGAAGTCACCCACACTCGGCTCCGGTATCGAATCGACATCGAGCAAAGATTAGATGAGCGTGGCGTGGAACGCCCGTTCATCGCTGAGGAGAGCATCCGGCCCATCCCCAAGGGTGAGGACGTCGCTATGCAGGGCGTTACCCGTTCATTCGCAGACGAACACCTCCTCTACCGTGCCAGTCAGTGGAAGATTCTTGAGACGGAGACGAGGGAGGACGGCAGGCGCGTCTTCAGCCTCAAGGGAGCCCGGCCTGGCGGCGGTCCGGGGCGAAACCGCGAGATCCCCGCGCAGCAAGCCGTCTCCTCTGTACTGACCAGTGTGACGACCGCTATTGAGTTTCCCTTTCTGTATGCCGTAAGACGCGAGATTCTCAGTTGGCGCTTCCTGCAGCTTGAGCCGTCCGCCTTGCGTCAGCCGTCCGTGGCGGGTGCCCCCGTCGACCATCTCGACACCAGCGGGCGCAACCTTGCCTGGGTGCTGGAGACGGTCCGTCAAGCGCAGGAGGCGGCCGGTGGAGCCGGTCTCGACACGTTGGCCGCCGACCTCGCCCGAGTGATCACCGGCTTTCGCTCCATCGCGGTCAGGCCCAATGAAGCGCGCGGTCAGTGGGAGCTGGAGCTCCACAGCCGCGAGGAAGGTGCATTCAGCGCACGGGTCGCCTCAGACGGGACACTGCGGCTACTTGCGCTACTCACGGCGCTGTATGAGCCGGACCGTCCAGGTGTCCTCTGTTTAGAAGAGCCGGAGAACGGCATCAACCCGCGCCGCCTCACCGCGATGCTGGCGGTACTGCGGCAGTTGGTCACCGACCCCCACGAGGCAGAAGGTGGCTCGGGAGGACTAGTCCAGCTCATCGTCTCGAGCCACTCACCGCTGCTGCCGTTGAGGATGGAACCGGACGAGCTGCTCGTGGTTGACACAGTGAGCCTCGTGGAGGACGGGGTTGGTGCGAGCAGGATCACCCGTGCTCGCCGCATCGTCCGTAACAGGGAGCAGATGGAGTTGGGCGACGGCGCAGACTGGTCCCCGCTGCCTCCGCACCAGCGAGAGAGGCTCTCGGGTATTACACCGGAGGATGGCGAGCGGATCGTCGACGCCGGATGAGGACAGGTGTGATGGTCGTCTACGGCGAGGGCCCGTCCGACCCGGACTTCTTCCCTCCAGTCCTGAGCCGAAGCCTCGAGGCGCTCCTGTTCGATCATGTTCAAGCGTCGTCATCGATGGACCTACGAGTCAATCTGGTGCCTAACGGGCAAGAGCCGCGGGGAGCGCGCATTGCCGCCGCTGTGCAGAAGGACCACCCCGATGCTGTCATCGTCGCCTTGCATTTTGACGCCACTGCTAACCCGAATCGGCAGCGTCGCCAGGTCTTCGACCCGGTCGAGGCAGAGTGGCCGGCAGGCCCTGGTACACCGGTCCTCGTGCCGCTCGCTCCCCGCCGGGAGATGGAGGCGTGGGCGCTTGCCGACCTCGATACTTTGCGGGGGGTAGTCGGTGTGCGACTCGATACCTCGACGGTCTTCGAGGGTCACCTTCTCGGCTCGGCTGAACAACTGAGCGAGCCGAAGCGCACTCTTGCAGAGTTGGTGGCCCAAGCCGTCCGACCCCGCAGACGCGCTCCTCGAGCAGCGGACTATTTGCCGTACATCGCAGAGAACTTGCCGCTGAGTTCCTTGCGGCGCCTACCCTCTTTCCAAGCCTTCGAGGAGTCGCTCGTGCACGCACTGACTGAGCTGGGGTGGACTAGCTATGCATGAGGGCGCCACGACTGATGCTCGCCGGCATGGCTTAGTCCCTTACAAGGATGCCGTGGCCCGCTACGACCCCGTCGTCGGCCTCGAGGTGCACGTGGAGCTGTCCACGGTGACCAAGATGTTCAGCGGCGCCCCCACCGCCTTCGGCGCCGCGCCGAACACCCAGGTGGACCCGGTCAGCCTCGGCCTGCCCGGCGCGCTGCCGGTGCTCAACGAGAAGGCGCTGGAGTCCGCCGTCCGGATCGGGCTGGCGCTGAACTGCACGATCGCCGCGCGGTGCCGGTTCGCGCGCAAGAACTACTTCTACCCGGACATGCCGAAGAACTTCCAGACCAGCCAGTACGACGAGCCGATCGCCTTCGACGGCTGGCTGGACGTCGAGGTGCCGGCCTGCGAGGACGGCAGCCGGCCCGCGTTCGTCCACCGCGTGGAGGTCGAGCGGGCGCACATGGAGGAGGACACCGGCAAGTCGCTGCACGTCGGCGGCTCCACCGGGCGCATCCACGGCGCCGAGCACTCCCTCGTGGACTACAACCGCGCCGGCATCCCGCTCGTCGAGATCGTCACCCGCCCGATCACCGGCGCCGGGGACCGCGCCCCGGAGGTGGCGCGCGCGTACGTGGCGACGCTGCGCGACCTGCTGCGGGCCCTGGACGTCTCCGACGTGAAGATGGAGCAGGGGTCGCTGCGCTGCGACGTCAACCTCTCCCTGCGCCCCTCCCCGCACGCCCCGCTGGGCACCCGCACCGAGACGAAGAACGTCAACTCCCTGCGCTCGGTGGAGCGCGCGGTGCGCCACGAGGTCTCCCGCCAGGCGGCGCTGCTGGACGCCGGCGCGCGGGTGGTGCAGGAGACGCGCCACTGGCACGAGGACACCGGCCTGACCACCTCCGGGCGGGAGAAGTCCGACGCGGAGGACTACCGCTACTTCCCCGAGCCGGACCTCGTGCTGGTCGCGCCCGACCCGGCGTGGGTGGAGCGGCTGCGCGCCGCGCTGCCCGAGCCGCCCGCGGCGCGCCGGCGCCGGCTGCAGGAGGCGTGGGGCCTGAGCGACCTGGACCTGCGCGACGTGCTCAACGCCGGCGCGCTGGACCTCGTGGAGGCCACCACGGCCGCCGGCGCCTCCGCGGCGAGCGCCCGCAAGTGGTGGACCGGGGAGCTGGCCCGGCACGCCAAGGCCCGCGGCACCGGCCTCGCCGACCTGCCCGTCACCCCGCACCAGGTCGCCGAGCTGCAGGCCCTCGTCGACGGCGGGCGCCTGTCCGACAAGCTCGCGCGCCAGGTCCTCGAGCACGTGCTCGCCGGGCAGGGCGACCCGGCCGCCGTCGTCGAGGCGCGCGGCCTCGGCGTCGTCAGCGACGAGGGAGCGCTCGTGGCGGCCGTCGACGAGGCGCTCGCGGCGTCCCCGGACGTCGCGGAGAAGATCCGCGGCGGCAAGGTCGCCGCGGCCGGCGCCGTCGTCGGGGCCGTGATGAGGGCCACGCGCGGGCAGGCGGACGCCGCCCGGGTGCGCGAGATCGTGCTGGAGCGCGTGGGCGCCGGCGCGTGAGCCGCTCGTGACGCGCACCGGCCTCCCGGCCGGTCCCGCTCCGTGAGGGGTCGCGTCCGCGGTGCCGCACCGGGCTGCGCCGCTGCGCGGCCGTGGCACCCTTCGTCCACCGCGTGATCTCGCAGCGCGCCGCTGCGCCGGCTTGGAAGGACGACCCCGTCGTGGCCCGTCGCGACCCCTTCGCCCCCGTCGTGAACGACCGCTTCGCGCGGCAGCTGCGCGCCATGGCCGACCCGGGGCCGTCCCCCGCGGCCGTGCCGGTCTCCTCCGCCTCGGCGCCGGTGACCCGGTTCTCCGACGGGGTCGAGCGCGTCAACCTGGGGTCGAACAACTACCTCGGCCTGACCACCGACCCGCAGGTGGTGGCGGGCGCGCAGGCCGCCCTGGACCGCTACGGCACGGGCGCCTGCGGCTCGCGGATGCTCAACGGCACGACGGACCTGCACCTGGCCCTCGAGGCCGAGCTCGCGGACTTCTACGGCGTCGAGGCGGCGGTGGTGACCACCAGCGGCTTCACGGCCAACCTCGCGCTGCTCTCCTCGGTGGGCCGTCCGGGGGACGCCCTCCTGGTGGACTCCCAGGCCCACGCGTCCCTGCAGATGGGTGCCGGGGCGTCCCGGGCGGCGCTCGTGCGCTGGCGCCACAACGACCTGGACGCCCTGCGCGCCGAGCTCGAGGCCGTCGACCCCGCGGCGGGGGTGGTCGTCGTCGTGGACGGCGTCTACTCCATGCACGGCGGGACCGCGCCGCTGCCGCGGATCGCCGCGCTGTGCCGGGACGCCGGCGCGCGGCTGGTCGTCGACGAGGCGCACGGCATCGGCGTGCTGGGGGAGCGCGGCCGGGGCGCCGCGGAGGCCGCGGGCGTGCTGGACTCCGTGGACGCCGTGACGGTGACGCTGAGCAAGGCGCTCGGCTCGTGCGGGGGCGCGGTGCTGACCGGTGCCGCCGTGGCCGAGGGCCTGCGGGGGGCGGCCAGGCCGTACGTGTTCGCCACCTCGAACGTGCCGGCCTCCCTGGGCGCCTCGCTCGCCGCGCTGCGCGTGCTGCGCGCCGACCCGGAGCGCCCGCGGCGCGTCCGGGCGCTGGCGGGCCTGCTGCGGCGCGAGCTGGAGCTCGCGGGCGTGCCGACCCTGCCCGGGGAGGCCGCCGTCGTGGCCGTCCCCGGAGGCTCGACGCAGGACACGCTGGCGGCCTGGCGCGCCGTCTTCGCGCGCGGCGTGTACGTCAACGCGGTCATCCACCCCGCCGTGCCCCGGGGCGAGGGGCTGCTGCGGCTGTCCGTGATGGCCACCCACGACGAGCGGCTCGTCGAGCGGGCCGTGGCAGCGGTCGCGGACGGCGTGCGGGCGGCGAGGGAGCGTCGCGTCGCGGTGCTCCCCGACGAGCGGGCCCCCGCCCTGCGCTGATGGGGGAGCCGCGTGCCGCGCCGGACGTCAAGGCGGGCAGCTCGGGGACCGATGGTCCCGAGGTGCCTCCCGTCGTCGCCGTGCGCTCGCTGCGCGCCATGTCCGTCGCCACGACGCTGTCCGGGATCTCCGGCGCGTCCGTGACCGTGGTGCTCGGCGTGAACGGGTCCGTCCACGCGTTCTGGGTCGGGGCCCTGCTCTCGGCGGTGCTGGCGGTCGGCGGCGGGCTCGTCCTGGTCCGGCGCTCCGGCTACGGGGGGCAGCGCTCCGCGGTGCGCGCCGCCATGGGGGCCGCGGGGCTCGTGTGGGGCGCGGGCCAGGCGCTCGTGGGCCTGAGGGCCCTGGCGGCGCCCGGCGCACCGGTCGTGGCCGGGCTCGGGGAGGTCGTGTGCACCGCCGCGGGCCCGCTGGCCCTGGCCAGCCTCCTGTCCTTCCCCCGGCCCGCCGGACCCGCCGGCCGGCGCTGGCGGCTGGCGCTGGACGCCCTCGTGATCGCCGCCGCCGGTGCGGCCCTGCTCTGGCAGACCGTGTACCGGCAGATCGAGATGACCGCCTCGCCGTGGCTGGTGGTCGCCGTGCTGCTGGCGGACCTGTCCATCCTGGCCCTCGGCCTGCAGGTCTCCCTCGCGGGGCTGGACAGGGGGGTCCTGCTGGCCGCGGTGGGCCTCAGCCTCTTCGCCGTCGGCGACCTGGACGCCACGCGGGCCGTCGTCCAGCCCGGCGGCACGTGGCCGTGGCAGGCCGCTGCCGCCGCCTGCCTCGCCTGGCCCCTCGTCGCGGCGGGACTGCTCCTGGCGGGGGCGGGGCCCGCGGGCCCCGCGGCGCTGCGCCGGATCTCGCCCGAGGCGCGCACCGGCATCCCCGCCACCGTCGTGGTGCTGGGCCTGGGCGCGGCCCTGTGGGTGTCCGCGAGCGCCGACGAGGACGGCCTCGACAGGACGGGAGCCGCCCTCGTCGTCGTGCTCATCGTCCTCTTCGGCGTCCGCGAGGCGCTGCTGCAGCGCCAGCGCCTGGCGCTGGTGCGCTCGCTGACCGACCAGGCCGAGCGCGACTTCCTCACCGGGCTGGGCAACCGGCGGGCGCTGAGCGCGCGGATGGAGGCCCTGGCGCGCCGTCCCGAGCGCTCCAGCGTCGTGGTGATCGACCTCGACGGCTTCAAGGACGTCAACGACCGCGTCGGCCACGCGGCGGGGGACCAGCTCCTCGTCGAGGCCGCCGCGGCGATGCGCGACCACCTGCCGGCCGGCTGGCGCTGCTACCGGCTCGGCGGTGACGAGTTCGCCGCCACCGGGCCCGGCTGCGTCGTCGCCGCGGCCGACGTCGCCGCGGGCCTGCTCACCGCCCTGCGCAGCGCCGCCGTCGCCGTGGAC
Organism: Quadrisphaera sp. DSM 44207; assembly: GCF_900101335.1. Classification (NCBI taxonomy): domain Bacteria; kingdom Bacillati; phylum Actinomycetota; class Actinomycetes; order Kineosporiales; family Kineosporiaceae; genus Quadrisphaera; species Quadrisphaera sp. DSM 44207. Next base: position 580,294 of record NZ_FNKA01000003.1, read on the forward strand.
GGCGTCGCGCAGGTCGTCGTCTCCGCCAGCGCGGGCGTCGCCGCGCTGCCCGCCGAGGGCGCCGGGGAGCCCCTGGCCGCGCTGTCGGAGGCGAGCACCGCCCTGCAGGAGGCCAAGCGCGGCGGGCGCGACCGCGTGGTGGTGCACTCCGACGAGGTCGCCGCCACCGCCCGCCGGCGCGCCCTGGTGGGCCGCCGGCTGCGCGAGGCGCTGGCCGAGGACTCCCTGGACGCCCTCCTGCAGCCGGTGGTGGACATCCGCACCGGCGGCGTCGTCGGCTTCGAGGTGCTCTCGCGGTGGACCGACGCCGAGCTGGGCGTCGTCCCCCCGGACGAGTTCGTCCCGGTCGCCGAGCAGAACGGCCTCGTCGTGCAGCTGGGCGGCGCCGTGCTGCGCCGCGGCCTGGCCGGCCTGTGCGGCGCCGGCGGGGTCGAGCGGGGGCTGCGGCTGTCCGTCAACGCCTCGCCCCTGGAGCTGCGCAACCCCGGCTACGTCGCGGCCGTCCTCGGCGCCCTGCACGAGGCCGGCGTGCCCTGCCACCTGCTCGTCGTCGAGGTCACCGAGGCCGTCTACGTCACGCGCGAGGACCCGGCCGTCGCGACGCTGGAGGCGCTGGCCGCCGAGGGCGTGCGGATCGCGGTGGACGACTTCGGCACCGGGTACTCCTCGCTGTCCTACCTCGGGCGCCTGCCGGTGCACCTGGTCAAGGTCGACCGCTCCCTGACGGAGCAGCTCGCGCAGACCCGCACCCGCGCCGTGGTCGAGGCGCTCGTGCGCCTCAGCCGGGCCCTCGACCTCGTCGTCGTCGCCGAGGGCGTGGAGGAGCGCTGGCAGGCCGAGGCGCTGCTCGACCTCGGCGTCGGCCTGGGGCAGGGGTGGCTGTGGTCGCCCGGCGTGCCGGCCGGGGAGGCCGGGCGGCTGCTCGACGGCCGCGCCGGCGGCCGCGTCGGCGGACCCGCCCTGCGCTGACCAGGCCGCTCAGCCGACCGGCCCGCGCAGCGCGGCGACGCAGACGGCGTCCCCGGTTTCGGCCAGCCCGCTCGGGGACGCCTCGCGCGACGACCGCACCAGCACCGGGTCGGTCGAGCGCGCGCGGTCCTCCGCCGAGCCGAGGAGGCCCTCCACGAGCGGCCAGCCGCAGCCGGCGAGCACCGCGAGGGCGCACGCGAGCGCCGCGGCGGGCACGATGAGCGGGTGACCGTCCTCGTGACGCTGCCCGACCAGGACTGGCTGGAGGCCGTCCACCCCCTGCCGCCGGGCGTGAGCGCCCGCGTGTGGGACGTCGACTCCCCGCCGCGCGAGGCGCTGGGGGAGGACGCGGGGCGGGTGCGCGCCGTCGTCCTGCCCTACTCGCGGCCCGCCGGCGCCCTGGGGAGCCTGGCGGACCTGCCCGCGCTCTCGCTCGTGCAGTCGCTGAGCGCGGGGGTCGACGACCTCGCCGAGCGGCTGCCCGGCGGCGTCGCGCTCGCCAACGCGGCGGGCGTGCACGACGCCTCGACGGCGGAGCTCGCCGTCGGCCTGGCCCTCGCCTCCCTGCGCGGCATCGACGACGCCGTGCGCGACGCGGAGCAGGCGAGCTGGCGGCCCGGGTGGCACCGGTCGCTGGCGGACCGGCGGGTGCTGGTGCTCGGCGCCGGGCGCATCGGCACGGCCGTCGCGGACCGCCTGGCCCCGTTCGAGGTCGACCTCGTGCGCGTGGCCAGCCGCGCGCGCACCGACGAGCGCGGCGTCGTCCACGGCGTCGAGGAGCTGCCGCAGCTGCTGCCCGGCGCGGAGGTCGTCGTGGTCGTCCTGCCGCTGACGCCGAGCACGCGCGGTCTCGTCGACGCCGCCTTCCTCGCCGCGATGCCGGACGGCGCGCTGCTGGTCAACGTCGGCCGCGGCCCCCTCGTGGACACCGCGGCCCTGCTCGCGGAGCTGCGCCGGCACCGGCTGCGGGCGGCCCTGGACGTCGTCGACCCCGAGCCCCTGCCGGGCGACCACCCGCTGTGGGGCGCGCCCGGCCTGGTCCTCACCCCGCACCTGGGTGGCACGACCAGCGCCATGCGCCCGCGGGCCGTGGCGCTGCTGCGCCGCCAGCTGCAGCGCCTCGGCGCGGGGGAGGAGCCGGTCAACCTCGTCGGGTGAGCCGGGGCCCTCCGGGGAAGGGGCGCGCCGCGGGGGCGCTGGCCGCCCGACCGTAGGATCGGGGCCATGACGACCGTCCTGCCCGGTCCCGGGGCCGGCACCGCTGCCGGCGCCGGCGCCGGAGGAACCACCCCCGACCTGAAGCCCCGCAGCCGCGCCGTCACCGACGGCCTGGAGAGCACCGCGGCCCGCGGCATGCTGCGCGCCGTCGGCATGGGCGACGAGGACTGGGAGAAGCCCCAGATCGGCGTGGCGTCGTCCTGGAACGAGATCACCCCCTGCAACCTGCCGCTGGACCGCCTCGCCAAGGCGGTCAAGGAGGGCGTGCACGCGGCGAGGGGCTTCCCGATGGAGTTCGGGACCATCTCCGTCTCCGACGGCATCTCCATGGGCCACGAGGGCATGCACTTCTCCCTCGTCTCGCGCGAGGTCATCGCCGACAGCGTCGAGACCGTGATGCAGGCCGAGCGCCTGGACGGGTCGGTGCTGCTGGCCGGGTGCGACAAGTCCCTGCCCGGCATGCTCATGGCGGCCGCCCGCCTGGACCTCGCGAGCGTCTTCCTCTACGCCGGGTCGATCCTGCCGGGGGTCGCGACGATGTCCGACGGCACCGAGCGCGAGGTCACCCTCATCGACGCCTTCGAGGCCGTCGGCGCCTGCGCGCGCGGGCTGATGAGCCGCGAGGACGTCGACGCCATCGAGCGCGCCGTGTGCCCGAGCGAGGGCGCCTGCGGCGGCATGTACACGGCCAACACCATGGCCAGCGCCGCGGAGGCGCTGGGCATGTCGCTGCCCGGCTCGGCCGCGCCGCCGGCCACCGACCGCGTGCGCGACGGCTACGCGCGTCGGTCCGGGCAGGCCGTGGTCGACCTGCTCGCCAAGGGCACCACCGCGCGCGACATCATGACCAAGGAGGCGTTCGAGAACGCCGTGTCCGTGGTCATGGCCCTCGGCGGCTCCACCAACGCCGTCCTGCACCTGCTCGCCATCGCCCACGAGGCGGAGGTCGACCTCGCCCTCGCCGACTTCGACCGCATCGGCAGCCGGGTGCCGCACCTGGCCGACGTCAAGCCGTTCGGGCGCCACGTGATGGCCGACGTGCACCGCGTCGGCGGCATCCCCGTGGTGATGAAGGCCCTCCTCGACGCCGGGCTCCTGCACGGGGACTGCCTGACCGTCACCGGCCGCACGGTGGCCGAGAACCTGGAGCGGATCGCGCCGCCGGACCCGGACGGCGCCGTGCTGCGGGCCCTGGCCGACCCCATCCACCGCACCGGCGGCATCACGATCCTGCACGGCTCGCTCGCCCCCGGCGGCGCGGTGGTCAAGAGCGCCGGCTTCGAGACGGACGTCTTCGAGGGCACCGCGCGCGTCTTCGAGCGCGAGCGCGCCGCGATGGACGCCCTCGAGGACGGCACGATCGCCCCCGGGGACGTCGTCGTCATCCGCTACGAGGGCCCCAAGGGCGGCCCCGGCATGCGCGAGATGCTCGCCATCACCGGCGCCATCAAGGGCGCGGGCCTGGGCAGGGACGTCCTGCTGCTCACCGACGGACGCTTCTCGGGCGGGACCACGGGCCTGTGCGTGGGGCACGTGGCCCCCGAGGCGGTGGACGGCGGCCCGATCGCGCTCGTGCGCGACGGGGACCGGATCCGCCTCGACGTGGCGACCAAGCGCCTCGACGTGCTCGTCGACGAGGCCGAGCTGGCCCTGCGCGCGGCGGACTTCGCGCCGCTGCCGCCGCGCTACACCCGCGGGGTGCTCGCCAAGTACGCCAAGCTCGTCGGCCCCGCCTCCGGCGGCGCGGTCTGCGACTGACGGCGCCGCGCCGGTGCCCGGCCCCGCGGACGCCGTCTCACGCCGTGAGACGCGGCGTCCGCGGGGCTGACACCGGCGCGGGCCGGGTCTACCCTGCAGGCGTGGGCACCCTCCAGGTAGTAGCGGCGCGGCGCGCAGGCTGACGCCGTCGTCCGACGAGCCCGCCCCGCGCCCGACCCTCCAGCGCCTCCCGGCCGGAGGGTCTTCGCATGTCCGGAGCCGGACGCCCCCACCGCAGCACGCACCACACCCCACCGCACCCCGTGGCCCCTCAGGAGGAGCCGATGAGCAGCGCAGGAGCTGAGAAGCCGTCCGGAGCCGAGGGCGAGCGGATGACCGGGGCGAGCAGCCTCGTCCGCTCCCTCGAGCACGCCGGCGCCGAGGTCGTGTTCGGCCTCCCGGGCGGGGCGATCCTGCCCACCTACGACCCGCTGCTCGACAGCCCGTCCCTGCGCCACGTGCTGGTGCGCCACGAGCAGGGCGCCGGGCACGCCGCGCAGGGCTACGCCGCCGCCACCGGGCGCGTGGGGGTGTGCATGGCCACCTCGGGGCCGGGCGCGACGAACCTGGTCACGGCCATCGCCGACGCGCACATGGACTCGGTGCCGATGGTGGCCGTCACGGGCCAGGTCTCCAGCAGCGCGATCGGCACGGACGCCTTCCAGGAGGCGGACATCCTCGGCGTCACCATGCCGATCACGAAGCACAACTACCTCGTGACGGACCCGGCGGACATCCCGCGCGTGGTCGCCGAGGCGTTCCACATCGCCTCCACGGGCCGGCCGGGCCCGGTGCTGGTCGACGTCACCAAGGACGCCCAGCAGGCGATGACGACGTTCTCGTGGCCGCCCGCGCTCGACCTGCCGGGCTACCGGCCCGTGACCCGCCCGCACGGCAAGCAGGTGCGCGAGGCCGCCAAGCTGCTCGCCGGCGCGCGCCGCCCCGTGCTCTACGTCGGCGGCGGCGTGGTCCGGGCCGGCGCCAGCCCGCAGCTGCGCCAGCTCGTCGACCTCTCCGGCGCCCCGGCCGTGACGACGCTCATGGCCCGCGGGGCCCTGCCCGACTCCCACCCGGCCAACCTCGGCATGCCCGGCATGCACGGCACGGTCGCGGCGGTGACGGCGCTGCAGAAGGCCGACCTCATCGTCAGCCTCGGCGCCCGCTTCGACGACCGCGTCACCGGTCAGCTGTCCACCTTCGCCCCGAACGCGGCGATCGTGCACGCGGACATCGACCCCGCGGAGATCGGCAAGAACCGGCGGGCGGACGTTCCGATCGTCGGGGACGCCCGCGAGGTGATCGCCGACCTCGTCGTCGCGCTGCGGGCCGAGCACGCCGCCGGCGTCCAGGCCGACCTGACGGAGTGGTGGCGCCAGCTCGACGCCCTGCGGCGCACCTACCCGCTCGGCTTCGACGAGCCGGACGACGGCACGCTGGCCCCGCAGCGGGTGATCCAGCGCCTGGGCGAGATCGCCGGGCCGGACGCCATCTACGCCTCCGGCGTCGGCCAGCACCAGATGTGGGCGGCGCAGTTCGTCAGGTACGAGAAGCCCGGCACGTGGCTGAACTCCGGCGGCCTGGGCACCATGGGCTACGCCGTCCCGGCGGCCATGGGCGCCAAGGTGGGCGTGCCCGACGCGACCGTGTGGGCGATCGACGGCGACGGCTGCTTCCAGATGACGAACCAGGAGCTGGCCACCTGCGCCCTGAACGACATCCCGATCAAGGTCGCGGTGATCAACAACTCCAGCCTCGGGATGGTCCGCCAGTGGCAGACCCTCTTCTACGAGGGCCGCTACTCCAACACCGACCTGCACACCGGCGCCGCGGTCGAGCTGGGCCGGCGGATCCCGGACTTCGTCAAGCTCGCCGACGCCTACGGCTGCGTCGGGCTGCGCTGCGAGGACCCGGCGGACCTCGACGCCGTCATCGACAAGGCGATGTCGGTGGACGACCGCCCCGTGGTCGTCGACTTCGTCGTCCACCGCGACGCGATGGTGTGGCCGATGGTCGCCGCCGGGGTGAGCAACGACGCGATCCAGTACGCGCGCGGGCTGACCCCGGTGTGGGACCGCGACGAGTCCACCAGCCTGGAGAACGACGTCGAGCGCGAGCGCGACGCCGACCCGAGCGTCCCGACGGGGCAGAGCTGGTGAGCCGGCACACGCTGTCGGTCCTCGTCGAGAACAAGCCCGCGGTCCTCACGCGCGTGGCGGCCCTGTTCGCCCGCCGCGGCTTCAACATCCACTCCCTGGCGGTGGGCCCGACCGAGCACGCGGACCTCTCGCGCATCACGGTCGTCGTCGACGTCGAGGCGCTGCCGCTGGAGCAGGTGACGAAGCAGCTGAACAAGCTCGTCAACGTGCTCAAGGTCGTCGAGCTGGAGGAGGCCTCCTCGGTCCAGCGCGAGCTGCTGCTGGTCAAGGTGCGCGCCGACGCGGCCGCGCGCGGGCAGGTGGTCGACGTGGTCTCCCTCTTCCGGGCGCACGTCGTCGACGTCGCGCCGGAGGCCCTCACGATCGAGGCGATCGGGGTGCCCGAGAAGAACGAGGCGCTGCTGCGGGTGCTGGAGCCCTTCGGCATCCGTGAGATCGTCCAGTCCGGCGTGGTCGCGCTGGGCCGGGGGAGCCGCTCGATCGCCGACCGGGCGCTGCGCAGCGCCTGACCCGCCCCACCCGCGCGACCTCGTGATCATGCACGTCCCGACCAGGTGAAGGAGAGCCCGACCGTGGCCCAGATGTACTACGACGACGACGCCGACCTGTCGATCATCCAGGGGCGCAAGGTCGCCGTCCTCGGCTACGGCAGCCAGGGGCACGCGCACGCGCTGAGCCTGCGCGACTCCGGCGTCGACGTCCGCGTCGGCCTGGCCGAGGGCAGCCGCAGCCGGCAGAAGGCCGAGTCCGAGGGCCTGCGCGTGGTGACCCCCGCGGAGGCCTCGGCCGAGGCGGACGTGATCATGGTGCTCGTGCCGGACCACGTGGCCCGGCACGTGTACGCGGAGGCGGTCGAGCCGAACCTCAGCGACGGCAAGGCCCTGCTCTTCGGGCACGGCTTCAACATCCGCTTCGGCTACGTGAAGCCCCCGGCGGGCGTGGACGTCGCCATGGTCGCCCCCAAGGGCCCCGGCCACCTCGTGCGCCGCGAGTACTCCGAGGGCCGCGGCGTGCCGGTCATCGTCGCGGTCGAGCAGGACGCGAGCGGGGACGCGTGGCCGCTGACCCTCTCCTACGCGAAGGCGATCGGCGGCCTGCGCGCCGGCGGGATCCGCACCACGTTCACCGAGGAGACCGAGACCGACCTCTTCGGGGAGCAGGCGGTGCTGTGCGGCGGCGCCTCGGCGCTGGTGCAGGCCGGGTTCGAGACCCTGACCGAGGCCGGCTACCAGCCGGAGGTCGCCTACTTCGAGTGCCTGCACGAGCTGAAGCTCATCGTCGACCTCATGTACGAGGGCGGCCTGTCGAAGATGCGGTGGAGCGTCTCGGACACCGCGGAGTACGGCGACTACGTCTCCGGCCCGCGCGTCATCGACGCCTCCGTCAAGGCGCGGATGAAGGACGTGCTCTCCGACATCCAGGACGGCACCTTCGCCCGCCGGTTCATCGAGGACCAGGACGCCGGCGCCCCGGAGTTCTCGCGCCTGCGCCAGGAGCAGGAGGGCCACCCGATCGAGGCCACCGGCCGCGAGCTGCGCAAGCTCATGAGCTGGGTGGAGCGCTCCGACACCGACTACGTCGAGGGCTCCGCCGCCCGCTGACCCCCGACGTCGCCGCGGCCCCGTCGTCCGCCGCGCGCGGACGGCGGGGCCGTGGTCGTCCTGCGCCGCACCGCCCCCAGCCGTGGTCGCCGGACAGGAGCAGGAGGCACCCCGTGGACGTTCCCGAGTTCTGGCAGCTCGCCCGTGCGCGCGCCGGCCTCGGCCGGCTCGCCGCGGTGGCGGGCGAGACGCCGTCCTCGGCGGTGCCGCCGCCGGCGTGGGCGTTCGGGCGGGACGCCGAGCAGGCGGACGAGCTGCTCGCGCTCGTCCTCGCCGGGCGCAAGACCGCCACGGCGTCGGCGCTGGTCGAGCACGCCGCCGAGGACGAGCCGCTCCCGCGGACGGGTGACCTGTCGATCGTGCTGGACGGCGCGGGCGAGCCCCGGGCCCTCGTCCGCACCACCGACGTGCGCGTCGTCCGCTTCGCCGACGTGGACGCCGCGCACGCGGCGGCCGAGGGGGAGGGGCCGGCGACGCCGGCCTCCTGGCGCGCCGACCACGCGGCGTTCTGGGCCGACGCGGTGAGCGCCGCGGGGCTGGCCTCCGTGGACGACCTCGACGTGGTCCTCGAGCGCTTCGAGCTGCTGCACCCGCGCCCGCACGCGCGTGCGGGCGCGGGTGCAGCAGGCCGGTGAGCGCCTAGGACCGCTCGGCGGGACATCGGCGGGGACCTCGGCGGGGATGTTGACCATCCAGGTGGTGCCGAAGCGGTCGGTGAGCAGACCGAAGACGTCCCCCCAGGGCGCCGCCTCCAGCGGCACGTGCACCGCGCCGCCCTCGGACAGCCCGTCCCAGTAGCCGCGCAGCCGGGGCGCGTCGTCCGCGCTGTCGCCCGACAGCGAGATCGAGACCCCCTTCTGGCCGGTGTGCTCCGTGCTGTTCGGGGTGTCGGCGCCCATGAAGACCAGGCCGTCGCCGGCGTCGAGCTGGCTGTGCATGATCTTGTCCTGCTCGGTCGGGTCCTCGCTGGCGTGGAAGTCGCCGAACGTCGACACCACCAGCTCCCCGCCGAAGACGGACCGGTAGAACTCCATCGCCTGCCGGGCGTCGTCGCGGAAGCTGAGGTAGGGGTTGAGAGCGACGGACACGGCGGTTCCTCCTCCAGTGGGTGTGAGGGTGCAGACCGCCGCGGCGACGCGGAATCATCGGTGCTGGATGATCGGTGCCGTGAGCCTGCCGACCAAGGACTGCGCCGTCTGCGGCCGCACGATCACGTGGCGCAAGAGGTGGGAGCGCGACTGGGACGCCGTCCGGTACTGCTCCGCCGCCTGCCGCCGCCGGGCCGGCAGCGCGCGGGCGCGGTCGGTGGACGCCGAGCTGGAGTCCGCGCTGGAGGCGCTGCTCGACGCGCGCGCGGTCACGTCGTCGGCGTGCCCGAGCGAGGCCGCGCGCGCCGTGGGCGGCGAGGGCTGGCGCGAGCTGATGGAGCCGGCGCGGGCCGCGGCACGGCGGATGGTCGCCGCCGGGCGCGCCGAGATCACCCAGCGCGGCGCGGTGGTGGACCCGAGCACCGCCCGCGGGCCGGTGCGGGTGCGCCGGCCTGCGGGGTGGAGCGCCCGCGCCTGACCCGCCGCCGCACCACCGGCGGCCGAGCGCCTACCGCTTCCGCCTGACCTCGCCGTAGTGGAGCGCGGCCCACACCCCGACGACCGCGAGCAGCAGGACCAGACCGATCGGCACCCACAGGACGGTGTCCATGGCGCTCCCCTCCGAGGGGGCGCCACGCCAGCGGGTTCCCGCGCCCGGGCCCAGGACCGCGCACCGGTCCCCGTGGCGGTGGGGACGGAGGGGGCGCTACTGCGCCTTCGGGCGCCAGACGAGCACGGGGCAGGGGGCGGAGTGCTGCACGCGCTGGGCGGTGGACCCGAGCAGCACGGTCTGGGTCAGCCCGGCGCTGCCGCTGGCCACGACGATGAGGTCGGCCGACAGCTCCTCGGCCGCCCGCACGATCTCGGCGGCCGCGGAGCCGCTGCGCACCTGCCGGTGCACGCTCGCGCCCCACTCCTCGAACTCGCCACCGACGACCCGGGTGGCGACCTCGGCCTCCTCGCGGAAGCTCAGGCTCGTGGGGTCCTGCACCGCCTGGTCCGGCGGCCTCAGCTCGTTGATGAAGGGCACGGCGGCCAGCGGGCTGACCACCGCGACGACGGTGACGTCGTCGATCTTCTCGGGTCCGGCGAAGGACTTCAGCTGGCGGGCGGCCTCCAGCGAGGCGTGCGAGCCGTCGGTGGCGATGACGACGTGCACGCTCACAGCTCCTCGGCCGCGGTGGTCGGGTCGCGGTCGATGCGCCCGGGGCGCCGCCCGCGGCTGAAGTACTGGACCAGGAAGAGCACCAGGCCCACGGCGAGCAGCCCGGCCACCCACAGCAGCGCCGCGGGGTCGTCGACGACGATGTAGACGAGCAGCACCGCGTTGCCGAGGATCCCGAGGTAGAGCAGGGGCGTGCTGGCGCGGAACGTGTCCGGGCCCTCGTCCTGCCCGCGCAGCTTCAGCGCGGAGACGATCACCAGCGCATAGATGAACACGAGGAAGACCACGGTCACGGTGGCCAGGCGGCCGACGACGTCCTCACCGCTGGCGGCGTTGATGACCGAGCCGATGACCAGCAGCCCGGCCACGACGAGGAGGCCGAACGCCAGCGCGGCGGTCGGGCTGCGGCGCGTGGGGTGCACGCGGGCGAAGACGCGCGGGACGACGTCCACGCGCCCCATGCCGTAGAGGATGCGCGACTGCGCCACGAGCGAGACCAGGGTGGTGTTGGTGATCGCGACCATGGCGATGAGCGAGAAGACGATGATCATGATGCCGACCGGCACCGGGAGGACGCCGGCGCGCACGACCTCCAGCAGGGCCGCGTCCGCGCCCGCGAGGACGTCCACCGGCACGACCAGGGCGGCGGTCATGGCGACGAGGACGTAGATGGCGCCCGCCGCGAGCATGCCCCCGACCAGCGCCCGCGGGAACGTCCGCGCCGGGTCGACGGTCTCCTCGGCGACGTTGGCGGCGTTCTCGAAGCCCGTCATGGCGAAGAAGGAGAGGGCGACGCCGGCGATGATCGCGAAGATCGTGTTCTGGTCGCCGGTGTTGAACTGCGTCAGGACGCCGAAGTCCGCGTCGCCGCGGGCCACGTGGACGATGCCGATGAGCAGGACGATCGCCAGGCCGGTGACCTCGACGAACGTCATGACCATGTTGGCGATGACCGACTCGGTGATGCCGATGTAGTTGACGATCGTCAGGAGCGTGACGAAGACCAGCGTGACCAGCAGCGGGGGCGGCAGCTCGAAGACGGACCCGAAGTAGCGGGCGAAGCCGCTGGCCAGGGAGCCGGAGGCGGCGAAGAGGGCCGACAGCGTGCAGATGGTGATGAAGAACGTCAGCACGGGGTTGCGGAACGCCTTGTTGACGTAGAGGGAGGCCCCGGCGGCCTGCGGGTACTTCGTCACCAGCTCCGCGTACGCGAGCCCGGTGATCGCCGCGACCGCCACCCCCACGGCGAACGCGATCCAGAAGGCCCCGCCCACGGCCCCGGCGACGAGGCCGATGAGCACGTAGATGCCCGAGCCGAGCACGTCGCCCAGCACGTAGAAGAACAGCAGGCGGCCGGTGATCGACCGCTTGAGCTCGGGCGGGTCGGCGCGTCCGGTGTCCTCGGCAGTGGCCACGGCCCCTTCCTACTCCTCTCGGGGCGCCCGCGCCGCTGCAGAGGTGTGACAGGTGTGGACGAGCCCGGCTCCGGACCCGGCCTCGGACCCCGCCTCGGACCCGGCTCAGACCCCGTGCTCGACGGGCAGCTCGCCGCGGGCGACGGCCGCGACGAGGGCGGCGTGGTCGCGCTCGGTCTGGTCGGCGTAGGCGCGCGCGAAGGCGCACAGGGCCGCGTCGGCGGCCTCGGAGCGGCCGAGGTACCCGGCGATCATGGACGCTCCGGAGGTGCGCGCGTGGCCCTTGGCGAGCAGGCGCCCGCAGATGCCGGCGTAGTCGGCCAGGGCCGCGGCGTCGATGCCGTCGAGGACGACGCTGCCCTTCATGTTCCGGAACTGGCGCACGTAGTACTGGCGCTCCCCGACGCTCGTCCAGCCCAGCAGCGGGTCGGAGGCGGTCTGCAGGTCCTGCTGGTACTCCACCACCCGCTGGCCCTGGTGGGCGTGCCAGGCGGAGTCGCCGTGCACGAACGGCGCGACCACCGAGCGCCGCGCCTGCTTGAGCTGGAGGAAGACGACGTCGTCCTCGCTGCTGCCCTCCAGCAGCGCCACGTAGGCGCGCAGGCCCACGCTGCCCACGCCGACGACCTTGTGGGCGACGTCCACGAGCGTGTACCCGCCGAGCACGCGGGCCCAGTGCGGCGACAGGGTGCGCAGGTAGTCGTCGAGGGCGTCGGCGAGCAGGTCGGCGTCGTCCGGCTCGGGGCGGGTGATCAGCGGGGGTTCCTCGACGATGCGGCGCGCGCCGTCGCGCCGCTCGGTGAAGCGGGGGAGCGCCCGGTCGCTCGTGCGCCGCTGGGCGCGGGCGGCCGAGCGCTCGATCTCCCGGCGCAGGCCCGGGTCGGAGGCGGTGGCGGTCAGGCGGTCCAGGTCCAGGCCCTCGAAGGAGCGCTCCAGCAGCGGCCGGGCGGACAGGTCCCGCAGGTGGCGGCGGTAGGCCCCCACCGCGGACGCCGTCGCCGCCTCGCACGCGTCCTCGCCCATCGAGGCGCCCCGGCCGGCGACCCAGATGCTGGCCGCGAGCCGGCGCAGGTCCCACTCCCAGGGCCCCGGGTGGGCCTCGTCGAAGTCGTTGAGGTCGAGCACGAGGTCGCGCGAGGGGGAGCCGTAGAAGCCGATGTTGCCCACGTGCGCGTCGCCGCAGATGACGGGCGTGATGCCGGTGGCGGACAGGGAGGAGGAGTCCTCGGCCATGACGCCGGCGGCGCCGCGCAGGAACCCGTACGGGGAGGCCGCCATGCGCCCCACCCGCACCGGCACCAGCCGCTCCAGGCGGCCCTCGTGCGCTGCGCGCACCTGGGCCACGACGTCGCGCCGGTCGGCCGGCGGCTCCCAGCGCGCCAGGGAGGCGCGCGGCACCCGCTCCCGCAGCGCCTTGCCGAGCGCGTACCGCTGCGCGCGGGGCACGGGGCGCTCGCGCAGCGAGCCGTAGGCGCTGGGGTCGGCCTGCGGCAGGACGACGTGGCCCCGGGCCGGGCCGGAGGTGCTGGTCACGGCGCACACGCTCCCACGGGCGGAGCGCCGCGCGCGCCGGGCTACGACGCGGTCGGGCCGGCCTGGTGGACGACCTCGAACTCCAGCAGGCTCGCGCCGGTGGCGACCGGGCGCGCCCGCTCCCCGGCGTGGGCCTCGCGGGCCCCGCCGCCCGACCACGCCCGGAACGCCTCGTCCGACTCCCACCGGGTGTAGACGAAGTAGCGGGACTCGCCCGCCACCGGGCGCAGCAGCTCGAAGCCCAGGAACCCCGGCGTCCCCTCGACGGCGCCGAGCCGGGCGGCGAAGCGCCGCTCCAGCTCCTCGCCGCCGCCGGGCGGGACGTCGATGGCGTTGATCTTCACGACGGCCATCGCGCCAGCCTGGCACGCACCGCCGGCCCCCGCCCGCCCCGCCCTGGCTAGGCTCGCCGCCCATGACGACCCCCGCCAGTGCCCCCGACGCCCTGCGCCTCGCCGTCGTGGCGGGGGACGGGATCGGACCGGAGGTGGTGGCGGAGGGCCTGAAGGTGCTCGCGGCCGCGACGGCGCCGGAGGGCACCCGCGTGGAGACCACCGACTACGACCTCGGCGCGCGCCGCTGGCGCGCCACCGGCGAGACCCTGCCGGACGGCGTGCTGGAGGAGGTGCGCGCCTGCGACGCGATCCTGCTCGGCGCGATCGGGGACCCGGGCGTGCCGAGCGGCGTCCTCGAGCGCGGCCTGCTGCTGCGGCTGCGCTTCGAGCTCGACCACTACGTCAACCTGCGCCCCGGCCGCCTCTACCCGGGCGTGCGCTCGCCGCTGGCCGACCCCGGCGACGTCGACTTCGTCGTCGTGCGCGAGGGCACCGAGGGCCCCTACACCGGCAACGGCGGGTCGATCCGCACCGGCACGCCCCACGAGATCGCCACCGAGGTCAGCCTCAACACCGCCTTCGGCGTCGAGCGCGTCGTCCGCGACGCCTTCGCCCGCGCCGCCGCGCGCCCGCGCAGGAAGCTCACCCTGGTGCACAAGCACAACGTCCTCACCCACGCCGGGCACCTGTGGCGGCGCACCGTGGAGGCGGTGGGCGCCGAGCACCCGGACGTGACCGTCGACTACCTGCACGTGGACGCCGCGACGATCTTCCTGGTCACGGACCCGGCGCGCTTCGACGTGGTCGTCACCGACAACCTCTTCGGCGACATCGTCACCGACCTGGCCGCCGCCGTGTGCGGGGGCATCGGGCTCGCGGCCTCCGGCAGCATCAACCCCGACCGCACCGCGCCGAGCATGTTCGAGCCGGTGCACGGCTCGGCCCCCGACATCGCCGGGCAGGGCGTCGCCGACCCCACCGCCACCGTGCTCTCCGTGGCGCTGCTGCTGGAGCACGTGGGCCTGAGCGCCGCGGCCCGGCGCGTGGAGGCCGCCGTCGCCGCCGACCTGGCCGAGCGCGGCGGCGCGCGCCGCCGCACCGGCGAGGTCGGGGACGCCATCGCCTCGCGCCTGGCCTGACGCCCCGGTCGGCTACGGTTCCGCGCATGAGCGCCCCGCTGGTCTTCGAGCACCGGGCCAACCCGGCCCCGCTGCCCGCCGAGGAGCGGGCGCGGGTGCTCGCGGCGCCCGGCTTCGGCCGGCACTTCACCGACCACATGGTGCGCGCCACCTGGACGGCGGAGGACGGCTGGCACGACGCCCGGGTGGAGGCCTACGGCCCCCTGCAGCTGGACCCGAGCGCCGCCGTCCTGCACTACGCGCAGGAGGTCTTCGAGGGCCTGAAGGCCTACCGCTGGGAGGACGGGTCGGTCTGGTCCTTCCGCCCCCGGGCCAACGCCGCCCGCCTCGCGCGCTCGGCGCGGCGCCTGGCCCTGCCCGAGCTGTCCGAGGCCGACTTCCTCGCCTCCCTGCACGCCCTCGTCGAGGCGGACGCCGCGTGGGTGCCCAGCGGCGGGGAGACGAGCCTGTACCTGCGCCCCTTCATGTTCGCCTCCGAGGCCTTCCTCGGCGTGCGGGCCGCCGCGCGCGTGGACTACCTCGTCATCGCCTCCCCGGCGGGCTCGTACTTCACCGGCGGGCTGAAGCCGGTCTCGATCTGGCTCTCGCGCGACCACGCGCGCGCGGCCCCGGGCGGCCTCGGCGCGGCCAAGACCGGCGGCAACTACGCGGCCAGCCTGCTCCCCCAGCAGCAGGCCGCCGAGCACGGCTGCGAGCAGGTGTGCTTCCTCGACGCCGCCGAGCGCACGTGGGTGGAGGAGCTGGGCGGCATGAACGTCTACTTCGTCCACGCCGACGGCACCCTCGTCACGCCCGCGCTGACCGGCACCATCCTCGAGGGCGTCACGCGCGACGCGATCCTGCAGCTGGCGGGCGAGGTGGGCCTGCGCCCGGTCGAGCGCCGCGTCTCGGTGCAGGAGTGGAAGGACGGCGCCGCCTCCGGGGAGATCACCGAGGTCTTCGCGTGCGGCACCGCGGCCGTCGTCACCCCGATCGGGCGCCTCGTGGACGGCGAGGAGGAGGTCGTCCCGCGCGGCGGCGCCGAGGCCGGCGAGGTCACCGAGCGGATCCGCGCGGCCCTGCTCGACGTCCAGCACGGCCGCGCGCAGGACCGCCACGGCTGGATGCACCGCCTCCTCTGAGGCGAGCACCGCGCGAGAGCAGGACGAGATGAGCGCGCCCGCCCCCGGGGACCCGGCGGTCCACGTCTACGACACCACCCTGCGCGACGGCGCCCAGCAGGAGGGCCTGTCGCTGTCGGTCGCGGACAAGCTGGCCATCGCCCGCCACCTCGACGAGCTCGGCGTGCACTTCGTCGAGGGCGGCTGGCCCGGGGCGAACCCGAAGGACACCGAGTTCTTCGCGCGCGCCGCCGCGGAGCTGACCTGGCGCTCCGCCCAGCTGGCCGCCTTCGGCGCCACCCGGCGCCCCGGTGTCCGCGCCGCCGACGACCCGCAGGTGCGCGCCCTGCTCGACGCCGCCACGCCCGTGGTCACCCTCGTGGCGAAGAGCCACTCGCGGCACGTGGAGCTGGCCCTGCGCACCACGTGCGCCGAGAACCTCGCCATGGTCACCGACACGGTCGCCCTCCTCGTCGCCGAGGGCCGGCGGGTCTTCGTCGACGCCGAGCACTTCTTCGACGGCCACCGCGCCGACCCGGCGTACGCCCGCGAGGTCGTCCTGGCGGCCGCCGGCGCCGGCGCCGAGGTCGTCGTCCTGTGCGACACCAACGGCGGGATGCTCCCGCACCAGGTCTCCGCGGCCGTCGCCGACGTCCTGGCCGCCACCGGGGCCCGCCTCGGCATCCACGCCCACAACGACAGCGGCTGCGCCGTCGCGAACAGCCTCGCCGCGGTGCAGGCGGGCGCCAGCCACGTGCAGGGGTGCGTCAACGGCTACGGCGAGCGCACCGGCAACGCCGACCTCGTCACGGTCGTCGCCGACCTGGTGCTCAAGCTCGACCAGCCCGTGCTCGACCGCCGGCACCTGCGGGAGGCCACGCGCGTCGCGCACCAGATCAGCGAGATCACCAACGTCGCGCCCTACGCCCGGGCGCCCTACGTCGGGGCCAGCGCCTTCGCGCACAAGGCGGGCCTGCACGCCTCCGCGATCCGCGTCGACCCCGACCTGTACCAGCACACCGACCCCACGGCCGTCGGCAACGACATGCGCATGCTCGTCTCCGACATGGCCGGGCGCGCCAGCATCGAGCTCAAGGGCCGCGAGCTGGGCGTCGACCTGGCCGGCCGCGACGACGTGCTGGCCCGCACCACCGCCCGCGTCAAGGAGCTGGAGCAGCAGGGCTGGACCTTCGAGGCCGCCGACGCCTCCTTCGAGCTGCTGCTGCGCGAGGAGCTGGAGGGTGCCCGGCCCTCCTGGTTCGAGGTGGAGAGCTGGCGCGCCCTCACCGAGCACGGCCGCGGCAGCGGGCCCACCTCGGAGGCGACGGTCAAGCTCGTGGCCGGCGGGGCGCGGGTGGTCTGCACCGGGGAGGGCAACGGCCCCGTCAACGCCCTGGACGCCGCGCTGCGCCAGGCGCTGCTGCCGATCTACCCCGAGCTGGCGGAGCTGGAGCTGACCGACTTCCGGGTGCGCATCCTCGACGCCGACCAGGGCACCGACGCGACCACGCGCGTGCTCATCGACACCACCGACGGCCAGTCCACGTGGACGACGGTCGGGGTGGCGCCCAACCTCGTCGAGGCCTCCTGGCAGGCGCTCGTCGACAGCCTGGGCTACGGCCTGCTGCGCGCGGGCGTCCAGCCGCGCTGAGGCTCGACAGGGCCGAAAGGACCTTGTGAGGCCGCCTGCAGGGTACCGGAGCGGCATGGGTGTTGGCCATGGTTGGCCAAGGTCGCTACACTGGCATGGTGATCGTCGACGTCGGCCAGGCGAAGACGGACCTGTCGAAGCTGATCGCACGCGCCGAAGCAGGGGAGGACGTGGAGATCGCTCGCAGCGGCGTCCCCGTGGTGAGGCTCGTGCCCGTCGAACCATCGAGTGCTCCTGGAGCGCGGTTCCTCGCGATGCGGGGCGCGCTCAGCGGGAGGATCACGATCCCCGACGACTTCGAGTTCGACGACGCGGAGCTCGACGAGATGTTCGACGGGCCCGCATGAGGGTGCTCCTGGACACGCATGTGGTGCTCTGGCAGCTGGAGGGGAGCCGGGCGTTGTCCGGAGCGGCGCGGGAGGCGATCGAGCAGGCCACCGAGCTGCTGTTCAGCGTCGTGTCGTTCGCCCAGATCGGCGTCAAAGTCGCGATCGGTAAGCTGTCGGTACCGGACGACCTGCAAGACCACGTGGCGCGCAGCGGTCTGCGCACCCTCGCCCTCACGTCCGGCCACGGCCTCGGTGTGGCTGACCTACCCGTGCACCACCGTGACCCGTTCGACCGACTGCTCATCGCCCAAGCCCGGGCCGAGCACCTGACGATCGTCAGTGCTGACCGGCGCTTCGCGGCGTACGAGGTATCTCTCGTCCACGCCGGTTGACGCGCCGCTCCCGTCCAGCCGCTGAGCGGTCCTTCCTGCCCGGATCGGGCGTTCACGCGTCTCTCCGAACACGGGCTGACATCCTGAACAGGTGCCTGCCGCGTCGCCTTCACGCCCCCCGCCCTTGGTTGGCTCTGCGGACCGACTGACGAGACTCCTTCCGCGCAACAGCTTCACCGGCGCAGAACTCACTCGAGCGCTGCGGCTGTTGGCCACCCACCTCGAGTGTGACCAAGCAGAGGATGTGTTGGTCACCTGGAAGCACGGTGAACTCCGTTCGGTGGAGGTCGGTCAGCTCGCCCTTCTCGCAGATCCGGAGCAGGTCACCAGGATCGACGTGAGTTGGAGCTTCGCATCAGTCGTACCCGCAGACTCCCCGCCTCCTGCAGGAGGCCGCACGCTCCCGGGCCGAGTCTCGGGCACGCTCGTGGAGCGACGACGTGGAGTTTCGGCTTGGGTGCTGGGGCCCTGGCGTCGCGGCCGCCTGACCGTCGAGCACGGTGGGTGGGCCAGGGTCGGCCTCAACGCGTGTTCGACGTACCTGGTGGCGCGCCGGCCCGCGGTGGCCTTCACGAAGGACCGCCTTTTGGGAACCACTCCCCTGTTCGTGATCGTCTTGGTCGTCGGCTTCAGCCTGTCCTTCACGCAGTGGCGCACGTATCCGTCGGGGCCGCCATTCTTCAGTGCGATCACATTGCGGGCCGTCGTCCTTGCTATCCTCTACGCCGCGCTGTACTACTGGCTCTTCGCGCTGCTCGCCGGAGGCACGCGCCTCGTCGAGCCAGCGCAGGTGATGAGGTGGTCCTGGCTGACGCCCGCGATCGTGGCCGGTCTCGCGGGACCGGCCATCGCCCTGCTGGCTCTGCTGCTCACCGTGCTCACGGGCCTGGTGCGCGCCTCCGGCGTCCTCGGCGCAGGCTAGTCGTCCCTGGCCCGCACCTCTCACTAGGCTCGCAGTGTGCGCATCGCGAGGTTCACGACGGGCGAGGACCCCCGCTTCGGGCTGGTCGAGGGCGAGGCGGGGGAGGAGGTCCTGCACGTCGTCGTCGGGGACCCCCTCTACGCGCCGCTGCAGCCCACGGGCGAGCGGGTCCCGCTCGCCGACGCCCGCCTGCTCGCCCCCGTGATCCCCCGCAGCAAGGTCGTCGGGATCGGCCGCAACTACGCCGAGCACGCCGAGGAGCTGGGCAACGACGTGCCGCAGCGACCGCTGGTCTTCCTCACCCCCAACACCGCGGTCGTCGGCCCGGGCGACCCCGTGGTCCTGCCCGAGGGCTCGCAGGAGGTGCACTACGAGGGCGAGCTGGCCGTCGTCATCGGCCGCGTGTGCAAGGACGTGCCGCGCGAGCGCGCCCGCGAGGTCGTCCTCGGCTACACGTGCGCCAACGACGTCACCGCCCGCGACTGGCAGCGCAGCGACGGGCAGTGGGCGCGGGCCAAGGGCTTCGACACCTCCTGCCCGCTGGGGCCGTGGATCGTGCCGGACCTCGACGTGGCGGACCTGCGCGTCACCACCCGCCTCGACGGGCGCACGGTGCAGGACGGCACCACCGCCGACATGGTCTTCGACGTCCCGGACCTCGTGGCCGCCGTCAGCGCCGCCTTCACGCTGCTGCCCGGCGACGTGATCCTCACCGGCACCCCCGCCGGCGTGGGGCCGCTGGCCGAGGGGCAGCGCGTGGAGGTCGAGGTCGAGGGCGTCGGCGTCCTGGCGAACCCGGTGGTGCGCCGGTGAGCGCGGCCAGCACCACGGGCGCGACGGGCACGGCCCCGGCCGGGCTGCCCGCCAGCGCCGGGGACCGGCCCGTGCGGGTGCGCTTCTGCCCGTCCCCCACCGGCGTCCCGCACGTGGGGCTGGTGCGCACGGCGCTGTTCAACTGGGCCTACGCCCGGCGCACCGGGGGCACGCTGGTCTTCCGGATCGAGGACACCGACGCCGCCCGCGACAGCGAGGAGTCCTACGCGCAGCTGCTGGACGCGCTGCGCTGGCTCGGCCTCGACTGGGACGAGGGCGTGGAGGTCGGCGGCCCGCACGCGCCGTACCGGCAGTCCCAGCGCGGCCCGGTCTACGCCGACGTCCTGCACCGCCTCGCGCAGGCCGGGCGCGTCTACGAGTCCTTCTCCACCCACGAGGAGGTCGAGGCGCGCCGCACGCGGGCCGGGCTGGACCCCAAGCTCGGCTACGACAACGCCGACCGCGACACGTCGCCCGAGCAGGCGGAGGCGCTGCGGGCGCAGGGCCGCTCGCCGGTCTGGCGCGTGCGGATGCCCGACTCCGACGTCGTCGTCGAGGACCTGGTGCGGGGCACCATCACGTTCCCGGCCGGCAGCGTTCCCGACTTCGTCGTCGCGCGCGCCGACGGGGCGCCGCTGTACACCCTGACCAACCCCGTCGACGACGCCCTCATGGGCATCACGCACGTGCTGCGCGGGGAGGACCTGCTCGCCTCCACGCCGCGCCAGGTCGCCCTCTACCAGGCGCTCGTCGCGATCGGCGTCACCTCGACGGTGCCCCGCTTCGGCCACCTGCCGTACGTGATGGGGGAGGGCAACCGCAAGCTGTCCAAGCGCGACCCCGAGTCGAACCTGTTCCTGCACCGCCAGCGCGGGTTCCTGCCCGAGGGCCTGCTGAACTACCTGGCGCTGCTGGGGTGGTCGATCGGCCCCGACCGCGACGTGTTCACCCCCGCCGAGCTCGTGGCCGCCTTCGACGTCGCGGACGTCGTCCCCAGCCCCTCCCGCTTCGACCTGCGCAAGGCCGAGGCCATCAACGGCGCGCACGTGCGGATGCTGGCGCCCGAGGACCTGCGCGACCGCCTCCTCCCGCACCTGCGGTCCGCCGGGCTGCTGCCCGAGCACCCCGGCGCCGAGCAGCTGGCGCTGCTGGACGCCGCGGTCCCCCTCGTGCAGGAGCGCATGACCCTGCTCGGGGAGGCGCCCGGGATGCTCGGCTTCCTCCTCGTGCCCGACGACGCCCTGGTGGTGGAGGAGGACGCCCGCGCCTCCCTGCGCCCGGAGGCGGCGCAGGTGCTGGACGCCGCGCTCGCGGTCCTGCCCGGCCTGCAGGACTGGTCGGCCGCCGGGATCGAGGCCGCGCTGCGCGCGGCCGTGGTGGACGGGCTGGGCGTCAAGCCGAAGTTCGCCTTCGGCCCGCTGCGCGCGGCGGTCACCGGACGGCGCGTCTCGCCGCCGCTGTTCGAGTCGATGGAGCTGCTGGGCCGGGACTCCAGCCTGCGCCGGCTCTCCGCCCTGCGTGCGACGCTGGACGGGTGACGCACCCGCACCCCCCGGCGCCGGGACGGCCCGCGCAGGCCGAGCCCGCGCAGGCCTGGAGCTCCCAGGTCCGGCCCGCGCAGGCCTGGCCCGCGCCGCCCCCGTCCCCGCGCGAGGCGTGGCAGCCGCGACCCCACCCGCAGCTGCTGCGGGGGCCGCGCCACCGCTGGTGGCGCCCGCTGGTGGGCCTCGCCGTCGTGGTGGCGGGGATCGCCGTCGTCCTCGTGGCGACGGCGATCGCCCTGGTCGCGGCGGCGCTGGCCCGGGGGATCGACCCCGGGTCCCCGGAGTTCGCGAGCGCGGCGTTCCTCGCCTCCTGGCCGTCCCTGCTGCTGACCAACCTCTCGCTCGCCGCCCTCATCCCGCTGTCGTTCCTCGCCGTGCAGGCCGGGCACCTGTGGCGCCCGCGCTGGGTCTCCTCCGTGCGGGGCGGGCTGCGGTGGCGCTGGCTGGCCCTCGCGGCGGCCGCCACGACCGCGGTCTTCGCGCTCGTGCAGGGCGGGTTCATGATCGCCGAGGGCTGGCGGCCCGCGCAGGTCGACGACCTCGTCCCGCTGCTGCTCGTGGTCCTGCTGACCACCCCGTTCCAGGCGGCGGGGGAGGAGTACCTCTTCCGCGGCTGGCTCTCCCAGGCCGTCGGCTCGCTGTTCGCGCGCGCCGCCGTGGGGGCCGTGGTGGCCGGCGCCGTCTCCGCGCTGCTCTTCGCCGCCGCCCACGGCGGCCAGAACCCGTGGCTGTTCCTCGACCGCTTCGCCTTCGGCGTCCTCGCGTCCTACCTCGTGTGGCGCACCGGCGGCCTCGAGGCCGCCATCGCGCTGCACGCCGTGAACAACGTCGCCGTCTTCGTCCCCACTATCCTCGCGGGCGAGCTGGAGGCGGCGCTGCAGGTCACGGAGGCGCCGCTGGCGGCCGTGGTCTGGGACGTCGCTCTGCTCGCTGGGACCGGGCTGCTGCTCCTGCTGCTCGCCCGGTGGCGCCGCGTCGAGCGGCTCTTCGTCCCGCCCGCCCCGGTGCTGGGCGGGGAGCCGGCACACCCCTCCCCGGCGGTCGTCGGGCCCTGCGGGCTCGGGTAGAGTCTCCTGTCGGCGCGGCCGCGGGGCACTGCCCCGGCAGCCGTGATCACCATGGGGTATGGTGTAATTGGCAGCACGACTGATTCTGGTTCAGTTAGTCTAGGTTCGAGTCCTGGTACCCCAGCGGCCCCGTTGTGTAGCGGCCTAGCACGCCGCCCTCTCAAGGCGGTAGCGCGGGTTCGAATCCCGTCGGGGCTACGTCGAGGGCCCGGTGCACCACAAGGTGCACCGGGCCCTCAGCCGTCCCACCCGGCTGCCCGGCCCCGGCTCGGCCCCGGCGCGGTCACGAGCCGCCGCTCGCGAGCGCCTCGGTCAGCCGCTCGCCGGCAGCCACCACCGTCTCGGCGTGCAGGCGCCCGGGCTGGCGGCCCAGGCGCTGCAGCGGCCCCGAGATCGACACGGCCGCGACGACGCGCCCCGAGGGCCCGCGCACGGGTGCCGAGACCGACCCCACGCCCTCCTCGCGCTCTCCCACGCTCTGCGCCCACCCGCGCCGGCGCACGCCCGCCAGCGTCGTGGCGGTGAAGGAGGCGCTGGCCAGCCCGCGGTGCAGGCGCTCCGGGTCCTCCCAGGCCAGCAGCACCTGCGCCGCCGACCCGGCCAGCATCGTCAGCGACGCGCCGACCGGCACCGAGTCGCGCAGCCCCACGCCGGGTCGCTCGACGGCCGCGACGCACACCCGCGCCTCGCCCTGGCGGCGGTACAGCTGCACGCTCTCCCCGCTCGTGTCGCGCGCCTGCGCCAGCACGGTGCCGGCGGCCGCCAGCAGGCGGTCCTCGCCGGCCGCCGCGGCCAGCTCGCCGAGGCGGGCGCCGAGCACGAAGCGGCCCTGCAGGTCGCGGTCGACGAGGCGGTGGTGCTCCAGCGCCACGGCCAGCCGGTGCGCCGTGGGGCGGGACAGCGACGTGGCGCTGACGAGCTGCGCCAGGGTCGCCGGGCCCGCCTCGAGGGCGGAGAGGACGAGCACGGCCTTGTCCAGCACGCCGACTCCGCTAGAGTTGTCCATGGACCGATATTGGCGTCTCGCATGTTGAGAAGGCAAGCGACGCCGACCGACGCGTGAACGGGTGGAGGGGCGAGCATGGGCCGGACGCTGGCCGAGAAGGTGTGGGACGCGCACGTCGTCCGCAAGGGCGGCCCGGGGGAGCCGGACCTGCTCTACATCGACCTCCACCTGCTCCACGAGGTCACCAGCCCGCAGGCCTTCGACGGCCTGCGCGAGGCCGGGCGCCCCGTGCGCCGTCCCGACCTGACGATCGCCACGGAGGACCACAACGTCCCCACCCTGGCGATCGACCGGCCGATCGCCGACCCGGTCAGCCGCACGCAGGTGGAGACCCTGCGCCGCAACTGCGCCGAGTTCGGCGTCCGGCTGCACAGCCTCGGCGACGCCGAGCAGGGCATCGTCCACGTCGTGGGGCCGCAGACCGGCCTCACCCAGCCCGGCATGACGATCGTGTGCGGCGACTCGCACACCTCCACCCACGGCGCCTTCGGCGCGCTGGCCTTCGGCATCGGCACCTCCGAGGTCGAGCACGTCCTCGCCACGCAGACCCTGCCGCTGGCGCCGTTCAAGACGATGGCGATCACCGTGGACGGCGCGCTGCCCGAGGGCACCACCTCCAAGGACGTCATCCTCGCCGTCATCGCCGAGATCGGCACGGGCGGCGGCCAGGGCTACGTGCTCGAGTACCGCGGCGAGGCGATCCGGGCGCTGTCCATGGAGGCCCGGATGACGATCTGCAACATGTCGATCGAGGCCGGCGCCCGCGCGGGCATGATCGCCCCCGACGAGACGACGTTCGAGTACCTGCGCGGGCGCCCCCACGCCCCCGCGGGCGCCGACTGGGACGCCGCCGTGCGGGAGTGGTCGATGCTGCACACCGACGACGACGCGGTCTTCGACGCCGAGGTCGTTCTCGAGGCCGCCGACCTCGAGCCGTTCGTCACCTGGGGCACCAACCCCGGGCAGGGCCTGCCGCTGTCCGGGGCCGTGCCCGACCCGGCGACGATGGCCGACGAGGGCGCCCGCTCCGCCGCCGAGCGCGCCCTGGCGTACATGGACCTGCAGCCCGGCACGAGGCTGCGCGACATCGCGGTGGACACCGTCTTCATCGGCTCGTGCACCAACGGCCGCATCGAGGACCTGCGGGCGGCCGCCGAGGTCGTCCAGGGGCGCAGGGTCGCCCCGGGGGTGCGCGTGCTCGTCGTCCCCGGCTCCGCGCGCGTGCGCCTGCAGGCCGAGGCCGAGGGCCTCGACAGGGTGTTCACCGACTTCGGCGCCGAGTGGCGCAGCGCCGGCTGCTCGATGTGCCTGGGCATGAACCCCGACCAGCTCGCGCCGGGCGAGCGCGCCGCCTCGACGTCCAACCGCAACTTCGAGGGCCGCCAGGGCAAGGGCGGGCGCACCCACCTCGTCAGCGTCCCCGTCGCCGCCGCCACGGCGGTGCGCGGCACCCTCAGCTCGCCCGCCGACCTCGACGCCCCCGCCCTGGTCTGAGCCCGCCCGAGCCCGCCCGAGCCCGCCCGAGGACTGGAGAGCCCGATGGAGCCGTTCACCACGCACACCGGCGTCGGCGTGCCGCTGCGCCGCAGCAACGTCGACACCGACCAGATCATCCCGGCCGTCTACCTCAAGCGGGTCTCCAAGACCGGCTTCGAGGACGGCCTGTTCGCCGCCTGGCGCGGCGACCCGTCCTTCGTCCTCAACCAGGAGCCGTTCCGCGCCGGAAGTGTGCTCGTCGCCGGCCCGGACTTCGGCACCGGCTCCTCCCGCGAGCACGCGGTGTGGGCGCTGAAGGACTACGGGTTCCGGGTCGTGCTCTCCTCGCGGTTCGCCGACATCTTCCGCGGCAACTCCGGCAAGCAGGGCCTGCTCGCGGGCCAGATGAGCCAGGACGACGTCGAGCAGCTGTGGAAGCTGCTCGAGAACGACCCCGGAGCGCAGGTGACGGTCGACCTCGCGCAGCGCACGGTGACGTGCGGCGCGTTCGTCGCGCCGTTCTCGATCGACGACTACACCCGCTGGCGGCTGATGGAGGGCTTGGACGACATCGGCCTGACCCTGCGCAGCGAGGCCGAGATCGACGCCTACGAGGCCGCCCGCCCGAGCTGGAAGCCGGCCACCCTCCCCGTCCGCTGAGGCCGTCCTCGCGGGCGGGGAGGGCGCCGCACCCCTCAGGTGGGGTCGGCCGTCGGGTCCGCGGTGGTGTTGGCCCCCGGGGCGTCGTCGCCGGAGGGCGCCTCCTGGCGCCGGCTGAGCACGAGGGCGGCCGTGCCGAGGCCGACCCCGACCGCGGTGAGCAGGGCGCCCGGGCCGCTGCGCTCGACGCCCAGGACCCGGTCCAGGGAGTACCGCCCCGGCCCGGTGGCGGCGATCCCGGCGGCGACGACGCCGTTGATCAGCGGCAGCTCCCAGCCGCCGCCGGTCACCCACACCCCCTTGCCGCGGTGGGCGGTGCGCGCGGCGCCGACCATCTGCCCGATCACCCCGGCCGCGGACAGCGGCGTCGCCAGGCCCGCCGCGAGCCCGAGGCCGGCGACCAGCTCGGTGGCGCCCGACAGCACCGCGTAGGGCCTGCCGGGGCGGAAGCCGAGGCTCTCCATGAACCCGGCCGTGCCCTCGACGCCGTAGCCGGCGCCGAAGGCGCCGAACAGCTTGCCGGCGCCGTGCCCGGCGAACAGCGCCCCGACCCCGCCTCGGATGACCAGCACTCCCAGGTCCACAGCGCCCTCCGTCCCCGGCCCGTTCCCGGCCCGTCCTCGACCGCACGACCGGGCCCCGCGACCGCGGGACCCGCACGAGGGGCCGCATACCCGCGCTCGCGCGGATCACGCACGTCCCGCCGGCGGATCGGGCGCCCGCGGGACGCGGCCGCGCCGTCCGCGCCCGGCGCGCGCGGGCCTGGTGCAGACTGGGTCCCCTATGAGCAGCGTCCTCACGGTCTCGGGCGGTGTGCCCCTGCGGGGCACCGTGGCCGTCCGCGGAGCCAAGAACTTCGTGTCCAAGGCGATGGTCGCGGCGCTGCTGGGAGAGACCACCAGCCGCCTGCGCAACGTCCCAGACATCCGCGACGTCGGCGTGGTGCGGGGGCTGCTGGAGCTGCACGGCGTGCAGGTCTGCGGCGGCCCGGACGGCGCCGACGGCGAGCTGCTGATGGACCCGGTCAACGTCGAGCGCGCCAACGTCGCCGACATCGACGCGCACGCCGGCGCCAGCCGCATCCCCGTGCTGCTCTGCGGCCCGCTGGTGCACCGCCTCGGGGCCGCGTTCATCCCCGACCTCGGCGGCTGCCGCATCGGGGACCGCCCCATCAACTACCACCTCGACGTGCTGCGCCAGTTCGGCGCCGTCGTCGAGAAGCTGCCCAGCGGCATCGCGATCTCCGCGCCCCGCCGGCTGCGCGGCACCCGCCTGGAGCTGCCGTACCCGAGCGTCGGCACGACCGAGCAGGTGCTCCTGACCGCCGTGCGCGCCGAGGGCGTCACCGAGCTGCGCAACGCCGCCATCGAGCCGGAGATCGGCGACCTGATCGCCGTGCTGCAGAAGATGGGCGCGATCATCAGCGTCGACACCGACCGCGTGATCCGCGTCGAGGGCGTCGACTCCCTGACCGGCTACGACCACCGCGCGCTGCCCGACCGGATCGAGGCGGCCTCGTGGGCCTCCGCCGCGCTGGCGACGCAGGGCGACGTCTACGTCGCCGGCGCCCGCCAGCCCGACATGACGACCTTCCTCAACACCTTCCGGAAGATCGGCGGCGCCTTCGACATCGACGACGACGGCATCCGCTTCTTCCACCCCGGCGGGCCGCTGCGCTCGATCCCGCTGGAGACCGACGTCCACCCGGGCTTCATGACCGACTGGCAGCAGCCCCTGGTCGTCGCCCTCACCCAGGCGCAGGGCCTCTCGATCGTCCACGAGACGGTCTACGAGAACCGCATGGGCTTCACCGACGCCCTGGTGCGCATGGGCGCGACGATCCAGACCTACCGCGAGTGCCTGGGCTCGACCCCGTGCCGCTTCGGGGCGCAGGACTTCAAGCACTCGGCCGTCATCAGCGGGCCCACCCCGCTGCACGGCGCGGACATCGAGGTGCCCGACCTGCGCGGCGGGTTCAGCCACCTGATCGCCGCCCTGGCCGCCGAGGGCACCTCCCGGGTGCACGGCATCGACCTCATCGACCGCGGCTACGAGCACTTCGCCGACAAGCTGGCCGGTCTCGGGGCGCAGGTCAGCCGGGACACCGCGCCGGTCCCGGCCGTGGCCTGAGGCCCGCGCCACCGGCCGGCCCCGGGCTCCCGGCCAGCGGCGGGCTCCCGGCCAGCGCGGCGGCGGTGCGCGGGCCGACGCCGAGGCGCTGGGCCTGCGCCAGCTCCCCCGGCGTGTCGACGTCGCGGCGCAGGCGCGGGGCGTCCAGGTCCAGCCGCAGCGCGCCGGCCGCCGCGTGCGCGGCGGCCGAGCCGGCCCCGAAGCGCGGGTGCAGGCGCTCCGCGTCGGCGGCCGCGAGCAGCACCGTGCCGGTGCCCTCGGCGTCGGGGACCAGCACCGACGCGGCGCCGCGCGCCAGCGCGCCCTCGACGGCGGCGAGGGCGTCGTCGAGCACCCGCGGGCGCAGGCACGGCAGGTCGGCGAGCAGGACGGCGACCGGCCCGCCCGCCTGCGCGGCGGCGCGCACGCCGTCGCCGACCGCGGCCAGCAGCCCCGCGCCGGGGCAGGACTCCGCCACCACCCGGCCGCCGGCGTCGCGGGCGCGGGCGGCCACCTGCGGGTCCGCCGTCACGACGTGGGCCGCCGCCGTGCGGGAGGCGGCGAGGACGGCGTCGAGGCAGTCGAGCGCCACCGCCGTGGCCAGCGCCGCGCGGGGGGCCGCGGGGCCGCCCAGGCGGCTCTTCGCGCCGGGCCCGCCCTTGACCGGCAGCACCACCTGCCACCCGCCCGGCCGCGGCGCGCCCGGGGAGCTCCCGGCGGGCGCGTGCGGGGCTCGAGGGGGCACCGGGCGATCCTGCCAGCCGCCGCGGCGGACCGGCGCGGGGCAGCCGCTAGCCTCCTGGTCCGTGGCGGTGCTCCAGCGCGGGATCGGTCCGGCCTTCAACGCGGCGGCCCTGCTGCTGCGGCCACCCCTGCGGCTGCTGACCACCCGCTCGTGGCAGGGCGCGCAGCACCTGCCGCGCGACCGCGGCTTCGTCGTCGTCTCCAACCACGTCTCGTGGTCCGATCCGGTCACCCTCGCCGACTTCCTGCTCACCCACGGGGTGCGGCCCCGCTTCCTCGCCAAGCAGAGCCTGTTCGAGGTCCCCGTGGTCGGCGCGGTGCTGCGCGCGACCCGCCAGGTGCCCGTGCTGCGCGGCACCAGCGACGTCACCACCGCCCTGTCCGCGGCGCAGGAGGCGGTGCTGGCCGGTGAGTGCGTCGTCGTCTACCCCGACGGCACCCTGACCAAGGACCCGCAGCAGTGGCCCATGGCCGGCAAGACGGGCGCGGCCCGCATCGCGCTGGCCACCGGCTGCCCCGTGGTGCCGCTCGCCCAGTGGGGCCCGCACCAGCTGCTGCCCCGCGTCGGCCGCCCGCAGCTGTGGCCGCGCCCGCGCCTGCGGGTGCTCGTCGGCGAGCCGGTGGACCTGTCCGCCTTCGCCGGCCGGCCGCTGACGAGCGAGGTGCTGCGCGAGGCCACCGAGGTGGTCGTCGGGGCCGTCACCGCGCTGCTGGAGCAGCTGCGCGGGGAGAGCGCGCCGCCGCGGTGGGACCCGCGCACGGGGGCCCGGCGCCCCGCGGGCTCGGACGCGGGCCCGCTGGACGCCGCGTGAGGGCGGCCGCCGCGCGCCGCGTCGCCGTCCTCGGGGCGGGCAGCTGGGGCACCACCTTCGCCCAGGTCCTCGCCGACGCCTCCGCGCACGCCCGCGTCGTCGTCTGGGGGCGGCGCGCGGAGGTCGTCTCCGGCATCGCGGAGCGCTCCGAGAACCCCGCGTACCTGCCCGGGGTGCGGCTGCCGGCCGGCGTGACCGCGACCCGGGACGCAGGCGAGGCGCTGGAGGGCGCCGACCTCGTCGTCCTCGCCGTGCCCGTCCAGCAGCTGCGCGCCACCCTGGCGCGCCACGCGGCCGCGGTGCCGCCCGGCGCGGTGGTCGTCAGCCTCCTCAAGGGCCTGGAGGCGCAGACGCACCTGCGGGTCACGCAGGTCGTCGAGGAGGTGCTGCGCGCGCAGCCGCACGGGCCGCCGCCCGTCGCGGTGGTCTCCGGCCCCAACCTCGCGCGGGAGATCGCCGAGCGGCGCCCGACCGCGACCGTGGTGGCCGCCGCGGACGCCGCCGTCGCCGCCGCCGTCGCCCGGGCGTGCTCCACGAGCTACTTCCGCCCCTTCACGTCGCAGGACGTCGTGGGCGTGGAGGTCGCCGGAGCGGTGAAGAACCTGCTCGCCGTGGCCGTGGGCCTGTCCGAGGGCCTGGGCCTGGGGGACAACGCCAAGGCCTCGGTGATGGCCCGCGGCCTCGCCGAGACCACGCGGCTGGTCATGGCGCTCGGCGGCTCGGCGGCCACGGTCGCCGGCCTGGCCGGCGCGGGGGACGCCTTCGCCACGTGCGCCTCGAACCTGTCGCGCAACCACCGCCTGGGCGTCGGCCTCAGCCGGGGCGAGCGCCTCGAGGACGTCCTCGCCGGCCTCGGCGGAACGGCCGAGGCGGTGGCGACGTCCCGGTCGGTCACCGAGCTGGCCGCGGGCGTCGGCGTCGCGATGCCGGTGGTGGAGCAGGTCACGGCCGTGCTGCACCGCGGGCGCCACCCGCGCGAGGCGGCCGCGCTGCTGCTCTCCCGGCCCGTGGGCCCCGAGGCGGCCTAGCCGTGGGGGCCGACGCCGCCGACGGCGACGAGGTCGTCCTCGGGCTGGGCGCCGAGCCGAGCGGCCTGCGGACCGCCGAGGTGCGCCGGGTGGACGTGGCGGCAGCGACCCCCGACGACGCCCTGGCGCTCGCGGAGCTGGCGGCGCGCACCTTCCCCCTCGCCTGCCCGCCCGGGACGGACCCCGCCGCCGTGGCGCGGCACGTCGCCGAGGAGCTCGCCCCCGAGCGGTTCGCCGCCTGGGCGCGAGACCGCGACCGCGTCCTGCTGCTGGCCCGCCGGGAGGGCGCCGCCGGGCCCGCCGGGTACGTCCTCCTGGTCGCGGACCCCGCACCGCCAGCGCCCGTGGCGGGCCCGGCCGTGCTGCTGTCCAAGGCGTACGTGGCGGCCGACGAGCAGGGGTCGGGGCTGGCGCGGGTGCTCGTGGTGGCCGCTCTCGGTGCCGCCCGGGAGCGCTTCGGCGCGCGCCCGGTGTGGCTGGGGACGAACCGGCAGAACGCACGCGCGCAGGCGTTCTACCGCCGGCTCGGCTTCGAGCAGGTCGGGAGCCGGACGTTCGTCGTCGGCGGCCAGGAGCACGACGACGTCGTCCTGCTCCTGGCGGACGGCGCGCCCGCCGGCTGACGGCGCTCAGGGGCCGCCCGGGCTCCACACCGCGTCGAGCGCCTGCGCCAGGTCGCTCCACAGGTCCTCGACGTCCTCGACGCCGACCGAGAGCCGCAGCAGCGCCTCGGGGACGACGTCGGGCTCGCTGGCGTGGCGCCGGCGCCGCTCCAGCGTCGACTCCACCCCGCCGAGGCTCGTGGCGGGCAGCCACAGCCGCACGGCGGCGCACACGGCGTCGGCGGCCGCGGCACCGCCGCGCACCTCCAGGGAGACCACGGCGCCGAAGCCGCGCATCTGCGCGAGCGCGAGCGCGTGCCCGGGGTCGTCGGGCAGCGAGGGGTGGCGCACGCGGGAGACCGCCGGGTGCTCGCGCAGCCGCCGCGCCAGCTCGGCCGCCGAGGCCTGCGAGCGCTCGAGGCGCACCGACAGGGTGCGCACCCCGCGCAGCGCCAGCCACACCTCGAAGGGCCCCGGCACGGCGCCGTGCAGGGTGCGGGAGCGGTGCAGGGCCCCCAGCAGGTCGGCGTCCGCCGTGACCACCGCGCCGAGGACGACGTCGGAGTGGCCGGCGAGGAACTTGGTCACCGAGTGCACGACGACGTCGGCGCCGAGGTCGAGCGGGCGCTGCACCAGCGGTGTGGCGAAGGTGTTGTCCACCACGGCCAGGGCCCCGGCGGCGCGCGCCGCGGCGCACAGGGCGCGCAGGTCGGCGACCTCCAGCAGCGGGTTGGTGGGGGACTCCAGCCACAGCAGCGCCGCGCCGTCCAGGGCTGCCTCGACGGCCGCGGTGTCCGTGGTGTCCAGGCGCCGCACCCGCAGCCGTCCGGCGGCGGCCAGCTCGTCGAGCAGGGCCAGGGTGGTGTTGTAGGCGCCGCGCGGGGTGAGCACGAGCCCGCCGGGCGGCACGCGGTCCAGGACGGCCGAGACGGCCGCCATGCCGGAGGCGAACACCCGCGCCGGAGCGCCCTCGAGCGCCTCGAGCACCTCCTCCAGCGCCTCCCAGGTGGGGTTGGCGAACCGCGCGTACATGCGCGCCGTCGGCTCCTGCGAGGAGTGGTACGTCGAGGTCAGCACCAGCTCGGGGTTGACCGGCGCGTCCGGTGTGCGCGCAGGGCGGCCGGCGGCCACGGCCCGGGTGGCGGGGGACCAGGCGGCGCCGTGCTCGCGGGAGCTCACCCGGGAAGGCTAGGGGAGGCCAGGAGCCGTCGAGGCGCCCGCCCGGGCTCGCGCGCCCGGCTAGGGTCGCGGGCCATGGACGAGCACGGCCGACCCCCCGCCCGCCCGCGCGTCGCCGTGGTCTTCGGCGGCCGCTCGAGCGAGCACGCCATCAGCTGCGCCACGGCGGCCGGGGTGCTGGGGGCGCTGGACCGCGACGCCTGGGACGTCGTCCCGGTCGGCGTCACCCGCGAGGGCCGCTGGGTGCTGGCCGCGGACGACCCCGGCCGGTGGCGCATCGCCGCCGGGGGCGCGCTGCCCGAGGTCACCGCGGGTGACGGGCCGCAGGTGCTGGTGCCCACGGCCGCGGACGAGCGCGACCTCGTCGTCCTCGAGCCCGACCGGGTGCCGCGCGCGCTGGGCGCCGTGGACGTCGTCCTGCCGCTGCTGCACGGCCCGTACGGCGAGGACGGCACGCTGCAGGGGCTGCTGGAGATGGGCAGCGTGCGCTACGCCGGCTCCGGGGTGCTCGCCTCCGCCCTGAGCATGGACAAGCACGTCGCCCGCACCGTGCTGGCCGGCGCGGGGCTGCCGGTCGGCCCCTGGACGGCGCTGCTGCCGGGGCAGTGGGAGCACGACCCCGAGGACTGCCGCCGCCGCGTCGGGGAGCTGGGGTGGCCGGTGTTCGTCAAGCCCGCGCGCGCCGGCTCCAGCATCGGCATCAGCCGGGTCACCGGCCCGCACGGCCTCGACGCCGCCGTGGAGCTGGCGCTGCGGCACGACCCCAAGGTCGTCGTGGAGGCCGGCGTGCCGGGCGTGCGGGAGGTCGAGTGCGGCGTGCTGCAGGACGTCGGGCCCGACGGGCGGCGCGCGGTGAGCACCTCGCTGCCCGGGGAGGTCGTCGTCGGCGGGGAGCACGAGTTCTACGACTTCGAGGCCAAGTACCTCGACGAGGCCTCCGTGCAGCTGCTGTGCCCGGCGCCGCTGGACGAGGAGACCACCGCCCGGGTGCGCCAGATCGCGGTGCGCGCGTTCGAGGCGGTGGGCGCCGAGGGGCTCGCCCGCGTCGACCTGTTCCTCACCGGCGACGGGCAGCTGCTGGTCAACGAGATCAACACCATGCCGGGGTTCACGCAGCTGTCGATGTTCCCCCGCATGTGGGCCGCCACCGGGGTCGGCTACCCGGAGCTGGTGGACCGCCTGCTGCGCCACGCCCTGGCGCGCCCGACCGGCCTGCGCTGACACCGCGCCCGCGCGGGGCACCGCACCGGTGCCGCGCTCGGGGCGGCGGGCTCAGGTGCAGCTGCGCTCGCTGGGCAGGACCGAGACGGCGCCGCTGACGGCCGAGGCCACCGCCGCCAGCTCGCCGGCGGCCTCCGCCGGCGCCGACAGCTCCACCGCGGGCGCGCGCCCGAAGCTGACCCACACCACGCGGTCCCCGCCGGTCTCCTCCGGCGGCACCACGACCCAGTCCACGCCGGCCCCCTCGGGCCCCTCGACGAAGACGCACTCCCACGTCGTCGGCCCGGGGGAGGTCACGCCGCAGCGCAGCACGACCGGCGGGTCACCCCAGGCGGCGGTCGCCTGCGCGGTGGTCTCCCGGCGCGCCTCGTCGCCGACCTCCTCCGGCAGGGCGACGAGCACCTGCGAGCAGATCGGGTCCGTCGCGTCCGGCGCCGCCCGCGCCGTGACGGCGGCCGCGCACCCGCCCAGCGCCGCGCTCGCCAGCGCCGCTGCGGCGGCCCCGGCGAGCGCGGCGGGCCGCCTCACCGGGCCGTCACTCGTGGACGACGGTGCACGTGACCGTCCTCGTGATGCCGGGCACCCGCGAGAGCGTGCCCATGACGAGCGGGCCGAGCTCGTCGACGCCCGCCGCCCGCACGCGCACGACGACGTCGTAGGGGCCCATCACGCTCTCCGCGAGCACGACGCCGGGCAGCTGCACGACCTGCGCCGCGACGTCCGCGGCGCGCCCCACCTCGGTCTGCACCAGCACGTACGCCTCGACCACGTCGACCGCTCCTCGTCGCTGCGCCGCACCGGGAGCCCCGGCACCCGACGGCGTCGGCCGGCCTGCGGAGGCGCCACGCTACCGTGCCGAGGTGCCCCCTCCCGCGCCCGACGCGCACGGTCCGCGCGTCGCGGGGCTGGGGGAGGCCGGGCTGCTGGCCCGCCTCCTGCCGCTGCTGCCGGCCGGCCCCGCGGCCCTGCTGGGGCCCGGTGACGACGCCGCGCTCGTCGCCGCGCCCGACGCCCGCGTGGTCGCCACCACCGACGTGCTCGTCGAGGGCCGCGACTTCCGCCGCGACTGGTCCGGCGGCGCCGACGTCGGCTGGAAGGCCGCCGCGCAGAACCTCGCCGACGTCGCGGCCATGGGCGCGGTGCCCACGGGCCTGCTCGTCGCGCTGGCGGTGCCGCAGGACCTGCCGGCCGCGTGGGCCGAGGACCTCGCGCGCGGGCTGGCGGCCTGCTGCGCGCGGGCGGGCACGGGCGTGGTGGGCGGGGACCTGTCGGCGGCGTCGGAGGTCGTCGTCGCCGTGACGGCCCTGGGGGACCTGCAGGGGCGCCCTCCCGTGCGCCGCGACGGCGCGCGGGCGGGGGACGTGCTCGCGCTCGCGGGGCCGGTCGGCCGCTCGGCGGCGGGGCTGGACCTGCTGCTGGCCGGCCGGGAGGACCTGGCGCCGGACCTGGTGGCCGCCCACCGCCGTCCCACCCCGCCGCTGGAGGCCGGGCCGGCGGCCGCGCGGGCGGGCGCGAGCGCGATGCTCGACGTCAGCGACGGCCTCGGCCAGGACCTGGGCCGCCTCGCCGCGGCGTCCGGGGTGCACGTCGACGTCGACGACGCGGCCGTGCGGCAGCTGGCCGCCGACCTGCTCCCGGCCGCCGGGGGCCTGGCCGGGGAGCGGGGAGGCCCGGGCCTGGCGCGGCGGTGGGTGCTGGCCGGCGGGGAGGACCACGCGCTCGTCGCCGCCTTCCCCGCCTCCGCGTCCCCGCCCGCGCCGTTCCGGCGCCTCGGCCGCGTCGTGCCCGCGCGCACCGACCGGCCCGCGCTCACCGTCGGCGGCGCCGCGGACGCCGTCCTGGGCGGCTGGGACCACTTCGCCTGACAGCGCGACGCCCGCCGGGCCGGGGCCGGGCGGGCGTCGGGACGCTCAGCGCTGACCTGCGCAGGGCGGTGTCAGCGCAGGGTCAGTACGGGGTCAGCGGGCGACCTTGCCGGCCTTCAGGCAGGAGGTGCACACGTTGACGCGCTTCGGCGTCACGCCGCCGACCATCGTGCGCACGCGCTGGATGTTGGGGTTCCAGCGGCGCTTGGTGCGCCGGTGGGAGTGGGAGATGTTGTGGCCGAAGCCCGGCCCCTTGCCGCAGACGTCGCAGGTGGCAGCCACAGTGATCTCCAGGGTCTCGTCGTGCTCGGGTCGGTCTCGGGTGCGCCGCCCGGCTCGCGCGGGGCGCGGGGGCGGCGCTGGAGGGCCCGGTGCGCACCGGGCGGGATCCCCAGGATAGCCGAGCGGCGGGCGTGCCCGGGACGGCGCAGGGCCGGCCCTGCGGCCCGGGCCCGTGGGGCATGCTCGCCGTCGTGACGCGGATCATCTCCGGCACGGCGGGCGGGCGCACCCTGCAGGTGCCCCGCGGCGGGGCCACCCGGCCCACCTCCGACCGGGTGCGCGAGGCCCTGTTCTCGCGCCTGGAGCACGCGGTGGGGCTGCGGGGCGCCCGCGTGCTGGACCTGTACGCGGGCTCCGGCGCCCTGGGCCTGGAGGCGGCCAGCCGCGGCGCGGCCTCCGTCCTCCTCGTCGAGCAGGCGGCGCCCGCCGCGGCCGCCTGTCGGCGCAACGCCGCCGCCCTGGGCCTGTCCGCGGCGTCCGTGCGGGCCTCCTCCGTCGCGGCCGCTCTGGCCGGCGAGCCCGGCGAGCCCTACGACGTCGTCCTCGCCGACCCGCCCTACGACCTGTCCGGGACGGCGCTCGCCGGCGCGCTCGCCCGCCTCGTCGAGGGCGGCTGGCTCGCGCCGGGGGCCGTGGTCGTCGTCGAGCGCAGCTCCCGCAGCCCCGAGCCGGCCTGGCCCGCGGGCCTGCGCCCCACCGGGGACCGCCGCTACGGGGAGACGGTGCTGTGGTGGGCCGAGCACGCCGGGGAGCACGCCGGGGAGGGCGCCGGGGAGGGCGCCGGGGAGGGCGCCGGCGCGCCCGCCCGCGGCTAGGGTCGTCGTCCGTGCGCCGCGCCGTCTGCCCCGGGTCCTTCGATCCGGTCACCCTCGGGCACCTCGACGTCGTCGCCCGCGCCGCGGTGCTGTTCGACGAGGTCGTGGTGGCGGTGCTGCCCAACCCGGCCAAGCGGCCCGCGTTCGAGCTCGCCGAGCGCGTCGCGATGGTCACCGAGGCGCTCGCGGCGCTGCCCGCCCCGACCCGCCCCGCGCCGCAGCGCGTGCGCGTGGAGGCCGTGACCGGCGGGCTGCTCGTCGACTTCTGCCGCCGGGCGGGGGCGCTCGCGGTGGTCAAGGGCGTGCGCACCGCCGCGGACGTCGACCACGAGACGCCCATGGCGCTGATGAACCGCCACCTGTCCGGCCTGGAGACGGTGCTGCTGACCGCCGACCCGCGGTGG
Organism: Quadrisphaera sp. DSM 44207; assembly: GCF_900101335.1. Classification (NCBI taxonomy): domain Bacteria; kingdom Bacillati; phylum Actinomycetota; class Actinomycetes; order Kineosporiales; family Kineosporiaceae; genus Quadrisphaera; species Quadrisphaera sp. DSM 44207. The sequence goes on from NZ_FNKA01000003.1 coordinate 616,692, forward strand.
GCGCACGTGTCCTCCAGCCTCGTCAAGGAGGTCGCCGGCCACGGCGGGGACGTCTCCGGGCTCGTGCCGGACGCCGTCCTCGCCCGCCTGCAGGCCCTGCGGGCGGCACCCCCCGCGCCCTCGAGCGCGTCCTCGAGCGCGTCCTCGACCCGACCGGCGACCGGCTAGACTGGGAAGTCGGTCTCGTCGCGCTCGCGCCGGGGCCGAGGTCGTGCAGGGCCCCGGCGGGGCCGCGCGCGGCCCCGCACCGCGACGTGAGGAACCATGAAGCACCTCGACCTGCGCTCCCCGCTCGTCCTCGACACCCACGACCTGGGCCGTCGTGCGGGAGCCTCGCAGCGGCTCACGCGCACGGTGCCGGCGCCGGCCGACCTCGGCACCGAGGTGGTCCGCGTCCCCGAGGGCTCCGACCTCCAGCTCGACCTGCTGCTGGAGTCGGTGGTCGAGGGGGTCCTCGTCTCCGGCGCGGTGCGAGGGCGGACGGCCGGGGAGTGCGTGCGGTGCCTCGACGACGTCCAGCGCGAGCTGGACGTGCGGCTGCAGGAGCTGTTCGCCTACCCCGGCAAGTCCTCCACGGAGGACGAGGACACCCACGAGCTGCAGGGCGACCACATCGACCTGGAGCCCGTGCTGCGGGACGCCGTGGTGCCGGCACTGCCGTTCCAACCCGTGTGCCGGGCGGACTGCCCCGGCCTGTGCTCCGAGTGCGGAGCGCGGCTGGAGGAGGACCCCGGCCACGCGCACGAGAGCGTCGACCCCCGGTGGGCGGCGCTGACGACCCTGACGACCGAGCAGACCCAGCGGCCGGAGGACCGGCCCGCGGACGACGAGGAGTGACCCGTGGCGGTCCCCAAGCGGAAGATGTCCCGCTCCAACACGCGGCACCGCCGCTCGCAGTGGAAGGCGCAGGAGCAGACCCTGACCACCGCGGTCGAGAACGGCGCCACCACCTACGCCCGGCCGCACCAGGCGCGCGTGGTGACCGGCTCCGACGGCACGCCGCTGTACCTCGAGTACAAGGGCCGCAAGGTCAAGGACCTCTGAGCCCTCCGCGGCACCGGCCGCAGCCGCAGCGCGGCGCGCCCTCCCGCGAGGAGGCGCTCGCCGCGCTGCGCGCGCGCCTGGCCATCGACGTCGACCCCGAGCTGCTCGAGCAGGCGCTCGTGCACCGCTCGTGGGCGTACGAGAACGGCGGCGCGCCCACCAACGAGCGCCTGGAGTTCCTCGGTGACGCCGTTCTGGGCCTCGTCGTCACGGAGGCCCTCTTCCGGCGCCACCCCGACCTGCCCGAGGGCCGCCTGGCCAAGCTGCGCGCCGCCGTGGTGAACATGCGCGCCCTCGCCGGCGTCGCCCGCGGCCTCGACCTGGGCTCCTGCGTGCGGCTGGGCCGCGGAGAGGAGGCCACCGCCGGGCGGGAGAAGGACTCCATCCTCGCCGACACCACCGAGGCCCTCATCGGCGCCGCGTACCTGTCGGCCGGCGTGGAGGCCGCCCGGGAGCTGGTGCTGCGCCTCGTCGGCCCCCAGCTGGAGGCCTCCGCCGACCTCGGCGCCGGCCTGGACTGGAAGACGAGCCTGCAGGAGCTCGGCGCCGAGCGCGGCCTGGGCGCCGTCGAGTACGTCGTCTCGGCGCAGGGGCCCGACCACGCCAAGACCTTCACGGCGGTGGCGCGCTTCGCAGGCTCCGGCGCCGGTGCGCCCACCGGCACCGGCGGCGGGCGCTCGAAGAAGGAGGCCGAGCAGGCCGCCGCCGCCGACGCCTGGCGTGCGCTGGCGGGCGCCGGCGGGGCGTGAGCGGTGCCTGAGCTGCCCGAGGTGGAGGTCGTGCGCCGCGGCCTGGCCCGCTGGGTGACCGGACGGCGCGTGGCCGACGTCGCGGTGCACCACCCGCGGCCCGTGCGGCGCCACCTGGCCGGCCCCGAGGACCTCGCCGCCCGCCTCGCGGGCACGACCGTGACGGACGTCGTGCGGCGCGGGAAGTTCCTGTGGGCCGAGCTGGACTCCGGGGAGGCGCTGCTGGCCCACCTCGGCATGAGCGGCCAGCTGCTGCTGCAGCCCGCCGACGCCCCCGACGAGCGGCACCTGCGGGTGCGGGTGCGCTTCGACGACGCGCCCCGAGGCGGGCGCGAGCTGCGCTTCGTCGACCAGCGCATGTTCGGGGGCCTCGCCGTGGTGGCCCTGCACCCGACGCCCGACGGCGGCCCGGGCGGCGTCGGCGGCGCGCTCGACGAGGCCGGCACCGGGGGGCCGTCCGCGCCGCTGCTGCCCGCCGGGGTCGGCCACATCGCCCGCGACCCCCTCGACCCGCACCTGCGCGTCCCGGCGCTGGTGGAGCGCTTCCGCGCCCGGCGCACCGGCGTCAAGCGGGCGCTGCTCGACCAGACCCTCGTCTCCGGGATCGGCAACATCTACGCCGACGAGGCGCTGTGGCGCTCGCGGCTGCACGGCGAGCGGCCGGCGTCGGGGCTGACCCGCCCGGCGGTGCGCCGACTGCTGGACGACGTGCGCGCGGTGATGACCGACGCGCTGGGTGCCGGCGGCACGAGCTTCGACAGCCTCTACGTCGACGTCAACGGCTCCAGCGGGTACTTCGAGCGGGGCCTGGCCGTCTACGGGCGCGAGGGGCGCCCCTGCCCGCGGTGCGGGACGCCGGTGCGCCGGGCGGCCTTCATGAACCGCTCCTCGCACTGGTGCCCGGCGTGCCAGCCGGCCTCGCGCCCGCGCCCGGCCCCCGCCGTCCTGGGAGGCGCCGGATGACCGGGGGAGGCCCCGAGCGGCTGCTCGCCACGGTCTCCGGGCGGGTGCAGGGCGTCGGGTTCCGGTTCTGGACGGCGCGACGGGCCCGGGAGCTGGGCCTGACCGGCTGGGCGGCGAACCTGCCCGACGGGCGGGTGGAGGTCGTCGCCCAGGGCCCGCGCGAGCGCCTCGAGGAGCTGCTCGCCGCGCTGCGCGAGGGCACCGGCGGTCGGCCCGGGCGCGTCGACGGCGTCGAGGTCGCCCGGGGCGCGCCCGACCCGGACGCCGAGGCCGGCTTCGCCACCCGCTGAGCGCACCTGCGGCTAGTCTGCCCGCGGTGCACCTCAAGACCCTGACGCTGCGGGGCTTCAAGTCGTTCGCCTCGGCGACGACCCTGCAGCTGGAGCCGGGGATCACGTGCGTGGTGGGCCCCAACGGCTCGGGCAAGTCCAACGTCGTGGACGCCCTGGCGTGGGTGATGGGGGAGCAGGGCGCCAAGACGCTGCGCGGCGGCACGATGGAGGACGTCGTCTTCGCCGGCACCACCGGCCCCGGCGGGCGCCCTCCGCTGGGCCGCGCCGAGGTGGCCCTGACCATCGACAACAGCGACGGTGCCCTGCCGATCGGCTACGCCGAGGTGACGATCAGCCGCACGATGTTCCGCACCGGCGGCTCCGAGTACGCCATCAACGGCACCCCGGCGCGCCTGCTCGACGTCCAGGAGCTGCTCTCGGACTCCGGCATCGGCCGGGAGATGCACGTCATCGTCGGCCAGGGCCAGCTGGACGCCGTCCTGCGCGCCACCCCCGAGGAGCGCCGCGGCTTCGTGGAGGAGGCCGCCGGCGTCCTCAAGCACCGCCGGCGCAAGGAGAAGGCGCTGCGCAAGCTCGACGCGATGCAGGCCAACCTCCTGCGCCTGACCGACCTCGCCGCCGAGGTGCGCCGCCAGCTCGGTCCCCTGGCCCGCCAGGCCGACGTCGCGCGGCGGGCCCAGACGGTGCAGGCGCAGGTGCGCGACGCCCGGGCGCGCCTGCTCGCCGACGACCTCGTGCAGGCGGAGGCGGAGCTGGCGGCCGACCTCGCCGACGAGGCCGCGCACCGCGCGCGGCGCGCGGCCGTGGAGTCCTCGCTGCGGGACGCCCGCGCCGCGCTGGCCGCCGCCGAGCTGGCCGCCGAGGCCGCCGCGCCGCGCCTGTCCGCCGCCTCCGACGCCTCGTACGTCCTGCAGGCGCTGCGCGAGCGGCTGCGGGGCACGGCCGCGCTCGCCGGGGAGCGCGAGCGCGGCCTCGGCCCGCTCGCCGGTGCCGCCGTGCGCGGCCCCGACGGCCGCGACCCCGACGAGCTGCTCGCCTCCGCCGCCCGGCTGCGCGAGCAGGAGAAGGCGCTGGCCGCGCAGGTCGCCCGCGCCGGCTCGGCCCTGGAGGCCGCCGCGACGGCACGCGCGGGCGCGGAGGCCGCCCTCGCCGCCCAGGAGCGGCGCACCGCCGACCGCCACCGCGCGCTCGCGGACCGGCGCGAGCGGCTCGCCCGCCTCACCGGCCAGGTCGCCGCGCGGCGCAGCCGGGTGGAGACCACGCAGGCCGAGCAGGAGCGCCTGGCGCACTCCCTGGCGGCCGCGCAGGAGCGCGTCGCGGCCGCCCAGGACGCTGCCGACGCGCTGGGCCCCGCGGAGGCGGCGGCGCCCGAGCGGGCGCGAGACGCCGCCGAGCACGAGGACGCCGCGCAGGCGCTGTCGACCGCGGAGGCGCAGCTGGCGCGCTGGCGCGACGACGAGCGCGCCGCCGAGCGCGACCGCGCCGGCGCCGCCGCCCGCAGGGAGGCGCTCGAGCTCGGCCTGCGCGAGCGCCGGGACGGCGCCGGCGCGCTGCTCGCCTCCGGCGGGCGCCTGCCCGGGGTGCTGGGCTCGCTCGCCGCGCTGCTCGACGTCGAGGCGGGCGCCGAGGACGTCGTGGCCGCCGCGCTGGGCGACGCCGCGGACGCCGTGGTGGTGGAGTCCCTCAACGCCGCGGTCGACGCCCTGCGGCTGCTGCGCGACGCCGACGCCGGGCGCGCCGACCTGCTCGTCGCCGGCGTCCCCGGCGCGCCGGCCGGCGACCCGCCGTCCGGCGACCCGGCCGGGGAGCCGGACGGCGGGTCGCCGGAGCCGCCGGACCTGCCGCCCGGCGCCCGGGCCGTGGCCGCGCTGCTCGCCGCGCCGCCGCACCTGGCCCCGGTGGTGCGGCGCCTGCTCGGCGCGCACGTGGCCGTGCCGGGCCTGGCCGAGGCCCGCGCCCTGCTCGCGCGGCGGCCCGACCTCGTCGCGGTCACCGAGGCGGGCGACGTCCTGCGCTCCGACGCCGCCCGCGGCGGCGCGGGCGGCGGGGCTCCCAGCCTGCTGCACGTGCAGGCGGCGGTCGACGAGGCGGGCGCGGCGCTCGCCGAGGCCCTCGAGCGCAGCCGGGACGCGCGCGCGGGCCTGGCCGGCGCCACCGCCGCCCGCGAGGCCGCGCGCGAGCGCCGCGACGCCGCCCTCGCCCGCCTGCAGGCCGCCGACGCCGAGGCCGCCGCCCGCGCCCGCCGCCTCGGGGAGAGCAGCGGCGCGCTGCGCTCGGCGCGCGAGGAGGCGCTGCGCCTGGCGGCCGCCTGCGAGCGGGCCGGCCGCGCCCTCGCCGAGGAGCGGTCGCGCCTGGACGAGGCCGCCGCGCGCCTGGCCGAGGCGCAGGCGCAGCCCGACCCCGGCGCCGCGGGCGGGGACGAGCCGGAGGTCCCCGCGCCCGAGCCGGCCGCCGCCGCCTCCGCCGCGCGCGCCGCCGAGGTCGAGGCGCGCCTGGCGCTGCGCACCGGCGAGGAGCGGCTGCGGGCGATGGCCGGGCGCGCCGAGGCCCTGGAGCGCACCGCGCGCGCCGAGCGGGAGGCCCGCGAGCGCGCCGCCGCGCAGGCCGCCCGCCGCCGCGAGCAGCTGGCCGTGGCCACCGCCGTGCGGGTGGGCGCGGAGGCCGCCCTCGTCGTCCTCGAGCGCTCCCTGGCCGCCGCGGCGGCCCGCCGGGACGCCGCCGAGCGCGAGCGGGCGCTGCGCGCTCACGAGGTCGCCGCCGGGCGCGCCGAGGTCGACCGGCTCGCCGCGGCGCTCGCGGAGCTGACCGACTCCGTGCACCGCGACGAGGTCGCCCGCGCCGAGCAGCGGCTGCGTGTGGAGGCGCTGCGCGCCCGCGCGCTCGACGAGCTGGCCCTCGACCCGCGCGTCCTCGTCGAGGACTTCGGGCCCACCCGGGACGTGCCCGTGGGAGGCGGCGCGGACGGCGGCGCGGACGGCGGTGCGGACGGCGAGGCGGCCGCCGTCCCGTACGTGCGCGCCGAGCAGGAGCAGCGCCTGCGCCGCGCCGAGCGCGACCTGGCCCGGCTCGGGCGGGTCAACCCCCTGGCGCTGGAGGAGTACGCCGCCCTCGAGGAGCGCTCGGCGTTCCTCACCCGGCAGCTGGAGGACCTGCGCACCACCCGCGCCGACCTGCTCGACATCGTGCGCCAGGTCGACGAGCGCGTGGAGCAGGTCTTCGCCGAGGCGTTCGCGGACACCGCCGCGGCCTTCGAGCAGGTCTTCGCCCGCCTGTTCCCCGGCGGGCAGGGGCGCCTGGTGCTCACCGACCCGCAGGACCTGCTGGGCACGGGCGTGGAGGTCGAGGCCCGACCGGCCGGCAAGCGCGTGAAGCGGCTGAGCCTGCTCTCCGGCGGCGAGCGCTCCCTGACCGCCGTCGCGCTCCTGATCGCCCTGTTCAAGGCCCGCCCGAGCCCCTTCTACGTCCTCGACGAGGTCGAGGCGGCCCTCGACGACACGAACCTGCGCCGCCTGCTCGGCGTCCTGGAGGAGCTGCGCGGGAGCAGCCAGCTGATCGTCATCACGCACCAGGAGCGCACGATGGAGATCGCCGACGCCCTCTACGGCGTGACCATGCGCGGGGACGGCGTCACGGCCGTGGTCAGCCAGCGCCTGCGCGAGCCCACCGCCTGACGCGACCTGTCCGGTTCCGCCCTCGCGGGGGCGCCGCGTCTGGTCGACTGGCGCCATGGCCGACCGCGCGCTGCTGGAGACGTCCGCCGACCCCGCCCGCCGAGGGCGCCCGCGCAACGGCGCGGCGACCGCGGCCCTGGTGCTCGGCCTGCTGGCCGTGCCGCTGTCGGTGCTCGCCGGCGTCCCCGCCGTCCTCGCGGGCCTGGTCGGCCTGGTGCGCTCGCGCTCGCGCGGCACGGGGGGCGGGCGCGCCGCCACCGGCCTGCTCCTCGGCCTCGCCTCGGTCGCCGTGCTCGTGCTCGCCGTCAGCCAGCTGGCGCCCCTGTGGTCCACCGCGCAGGCGGTGCGCGCCGCCCGCTCCGGGCAGCTGCCCGCCGCCGACCGCGCCCACGTCGAGGCCGGCCTGACCGAGGCCGCGCACGTGCTGGAGCAGGTCGGGGTCGACCCGTCCTCCGTGGACTGCGCCACGCCGTCGCCGCAGGGCGCGAGCGTCGTCGTCGACTGCACCGGCACGGGGGCGTCCGGGCGGGCCGCCGGGCTCAGCGCCTCCTGCCCCGCCACGGCCCTCGTCGCCGGAGGGGGCACGTGCGCGCTGACCGTCGACGGCGTGCGCCACGAGGTGGCCGTGGAGCTGCGCGACGGCGTCCCGGTGGCGCAGCTGCTCTGACGCCGCGGCGGGAGGGGTCCCGCCGCTTCTGCGAGGATCGGGGCCGTGGAGCTCCTCGACCCGGTCGTCGGTTACGTCGCCCTGCTCGCCATCGGCGCGATCGGCACGGTCACGGGCCTGCTCAGCCGCGGGCGCCTGGGCCGGTCCGCCCCGCGCACCCCGCCGCCGGCGCCGCCGACGACGCGCGCCCCCGGCCACCTGCCGGGCGTGGGGGACGACGCCGAGGACCCGCGCGACACCCCCACCCGCACGGTGGCGACCCTGCCGGCGCCGGACGCGCTGGCCGAGCCGCCCGTGGAGGTGGCGCCCGCCCGCACCGTGGAGGTGCCGGCGCCCGCCACCGGCCGGCTGGTGCGGCTGCGCGACCGGCTCTCGCGCTCCAACACCGCCCTCGGCCGCAACCTGTTCCAGCTGCTCTCGCGCGACACCGTCGACGAGGGCACGTGGGAGGAGGTCGAGGACACCCTGATCATGGCCGACCTGGGCGTCGGGCCGGCCACCGAGATCGTCGAGCGCCTGCGCACCCGCGTGGCGGTGCTCGGCGAGCGCAGCCCCGAGCGGGTGCGCGAGCTGCTGCGCGAGGAGCTGCTCACCGCCGTCGACCCGAGCACGGACCGCTCGCTGCGCACCTCCCGCTCAGCGACCCGCCCGGCCGTCGTGCTCGTCGTCGGCGTCAACGGCACCGGCAAGACCACCACCGTCGGCAAGCTGGCCCGGGTGCTCGTCGCCGAGCAGCGCGACGTCGTCCTCGCCGCCGCGGACACCTTCCGCGCCGCCGCCGCCGACCAGCTGGCCACCTGGGGCGAGCGCGTCGGCGTGCCCACGGTGCGCTCCGACCGCGACGGCGCCGACCCCGCCTCGGTCGCCTTCGACGCCGTGCGCGCCGGCACCGAGCTGGAGGCCGACGTCGTCCTCGTCGACACCGCCGGGCGCCTGCAGAACAAGGCCGGCCTCATGGACGAGCTCGGCAAGATCAAGCGCGTGCTCGAGCGCAGCGGGCCCGTCGACGAGGTGCTGCTCGTCCTCGACGCCACCACGGGCCAGAACGGGCTGCGCCAGGCCGCCGTCTTCGCCGAGGTGGTGCAGGTGACCGGCATCGTGCTGACCAAGCTCGACGGCACCGCCAAGGGCGGCATCGTCGTCGCGGTGCAGCGGGAGCTGGGCGTGCCGGTCAAGCTCGTCGGCCTGGGGGAGGGGCCGGACGACCTGGCGCCCTTCGACCCCGAGGCCTTCGTCGACGCCCTCGTCGGGTGAGCGGTCGGGTGGGCGGGGTGGCGCGACACGCAGGATTCACCGCGGCGGGGTCGCGGACATCCCGCGGTAACACGGCGCGCGGCGTCCGGTAACACGTCGTCGGCACCGTCGGGACGGGTCGCCTCCCGGGCGGCCACCGGCCGCAGGCCGCGTCCCGCAGGAGGAAGCCGATGGACACCGGCGACACCGCCTGGGTCCTCGCCAGCGCCGCCCTGGTGCTGCTGATGACCCCCGGCCTCGCGCTCTTCTACGGCGGCATGGTCCGCGCGAAGAGCGTCCTCAACATGATGATGATGAGCTTCGGCGCGATGGCCGTGGTCGGGGTCCTGTGGGTCCTGTACGGCTACTCGACGGCGTTCGGGAACGACGTCGGCGCCGGGCTGCTGGGCGACCCGTTCGAGTTCTTCGGGCTGCGCGGCCTGATGGGCACCGAGGGCCTCGAGGGCGGCTTCGCGGCCACGAGCCTCGTCTTCACGATCCCCTCGATGGCCTTCGTCGCCTTCCAGGCCGCGTTCGCGATCCTCACGGTCGCTCTGATCTCCGGGGCCGTCGCCGACCGGGCCCGCTTCGGCGCCTGGATGGTCTTCGCCGGGATCTGGGCGACCCTGGTCTACTTCCCGGTCGCCCACTGGGTCTTCGCCTTCGACGGCGCCGAGTCCGAGGTCGGCGGCTGGATCGCCAACCGCCTGGCCGCGGTCGACTTCGCCGGCGGCACGGCCGTGCACGTCAACGCCGGCGCCGCCGGCCTGGCCCTCGCGATCGTGCTCGGCAGGCGCCGCGGGTTCGGCCGCGAGCCGATGCGCCCGCACAACCTGCCGCTGGTCATGCTCGGCGCGGGCCTGCTGTGGTTCGGCTGGTTCGGCTTCAACGCCGGCTCGGCCCTGAGCGCCAACGGCCAGGCCGCGGAGGTCTTCGTCAACACCGTCGCCGCCACCTCCGCCGCCGTCCTCGGCTGGCTGCTCCTGGAGCGCCTGCGCGACGGGCACGCCACCTCCCTCGGCGGCGCCTCCGGCGCGGTCGCCGGCCTGGTCGCCATCACGCCGGCCTGCTCCGCGCTCTCCCCGGTCGGCTCGATCGTCCTGGGCCTCGTCGCGGGTGCGCTGTGCGCCCTCGCGGTGGGCCTGAAGTACCGCCTGGGCTACGACGACTCCCTCGACGTCGTCGGCGTCCACCTGGTCGGCGGCCTCGTCGGCACCGTCGCCGTCGGCCTCCTCGGCACCTCCGCCGCCACCGCCGGCGTCGACGGGCTGCTCTACGGCGGCGGGGTCGGCCCCCTGGTCGCGCAGGTCGTCGGCGCGGTGTCCGTCCTCGCCTACTCCTTCGTCCTGACCCTGGTCATCGGGCTCGCGCTGCAGCGGACGATCGGCTTCCGGATCTCCGACGAGGAGGAGGTGGCCGGCATCGACCAGGTCGCCCACGCCGAGTCCGGGTACGACTTCGTCACCCTCGGCGGCGGCGGGGCCTTCCGGCCCTCGGCCGGCACCGCGGGCAGCACCCCGCACGACGCCCGCCACCACGAGGAGCTGAGGGCATGAAGCTCGTCACCGCCGTCATCAAGCCGCACAAGCTCGACGACGTGAAGTCCGCCCTGGAGGCGTACGGCGTGCAGGGCATGACCGTCTCGGAGGCCAGCGGCTACGGCCGCCAGCGCGGCCACACCGAGGTCTACCGGGGCGCGGAGTACACCGTCGACATGGTCCCGAAGGTGCGCCTGGAGGTGCTCGTCGACGACCTGGACGCCCCCGGCGTGATCGAGGTCGTCGTCAAGAGCGCCGCCACGGGCCGGATCGGGGACGGGAAGGTGTGGACGACGCCCGTCGAGGACGTCGTCCGGGTGCGCACCGGGGAGCGCGGCACCGACGCCCTGTGAGCACCAGCGGCGCACCACGGGGGAGGGCCGCGTGAGCGCAGGGCGGGCCGCTCGCGCGGACGCGGTCCCGCGGCGGGACCTGCGGCGCGAGCGGCTCGCCCTCGCCGTGCGCGCCGGCCTGGACGACGCCGGCGCCGGCGCGGTGCGGCGCGAGCGCCTGGCCGGGCTCGTCGACGCCTGGCTGGACGACGTGTGGACGGACGCGCTGCTGTCCGACCCCGACGGCCCCGTGCCGGAGCTGACCGGCGTCGCCCTCGCGGCCGTCGGCGGCCACGCGCGGCGCGACGCCGGGCCCGCCAGCGACCTCGACCTCGTGCTCCTGCACGACGGGCGCAGCCTCGCCGACGAGCAGGTCGCGGCCCTCGCCGACCGCGTCTGGTACCCGGTGTGGGACGCGAGGCTGCGCCTGGACCACGCGGTGCGCTCGGTGGCCCAGTGCCGCGCCGTGGCCGCCGAGGACGTCTCCGCCGCCGTCGGCCTGCTCGACCTGCGCCCCGTCGCCGGCGACGCCGCCCTGGTGCTGCGCACCCGCGAGGTGCTGCGCGAGGACTGGCGGCGCGCGGCGCGCCGGCGCGTGCCCGAGCTGCTCGAGGAGGTCGCCGACCGCCACCGGGTGCAGGGGGAGCTGGCCTACCTGCTCGAGGGCGACCTGAAGGAGGCCCGCGGCGGGCTGCGCGACGTCGTCGTGCTGCGCGCGCTCGTGGCCAGCTGGGCCGCCGACGTCCCGCACGCGGCGCTGACCACCGCGTCGGTGCGCCTGCTCGACGTGCGCGACGGCCTGCAGGCGGTCACCGGCCGGCACCTGGACCGGCTGCTGCTCGACGAGCAGGACGCCGTGGCCGCCGCCCTCGGGCTGCACGACGCCGACGCGCTGCTGGCGCAGGTGGCCGGCGCGGCCCGCGCGATCGCCCACGCGCTCGACCGCACCGCCCGCCGCGCCCGGGGGGCCCTGACCTCCCCCCGCGGCCTGCGCCGCGCCCGGCCGAGGCTGCGGCCCCTGGGCCCCGACCTCGTCGAGCACGAGGGGGAGCTGTGGCTCGGCGCCTCGGCGCGCCCGTCGGCCGACCCCGCGCTCGCGGTGCGGGCCGCGGCCACCGCCGCGCGCGCCGGCCTGCCCCTCTCCCCGGTCACCGCGGAGCACCTGGCCACCGGCGGCGCCGCGCTGGCGTCCCCGTGGCCGGTCGCCGCCCGCGACGCCCTGCTCGACCTCCTGGGCTCGGGGGAGGCGCAGGTGCCGGTGTGGGAGACCCTCGACCAGGCCGGCCTGGTGACCGCGTGGCTGCCCGAGTGGTCGGCCGTGCGCAACCGCCCCCAGCGCACCGTGGTGCACCGGCACACCGTCGACCGGCACCTGGTGCAGACCGCCGTCGAGGCCGCGCCCCTGCTCTCCTCGGTGGCGCGCCCGGACCTGCTGCTGCTCGCCGCGCTGCTGCACGACCTCGGCAAGGTCGCCGGAACCTCCGACCACGCCGCCACGGGCGCGCCGCTGGCCAGGCGCGCCGCCGAGCGCGTCGGCCTGGGCGCCGCGGACGCCGCCGTCGTGCAGCGCCTGGTGCGCGAGCACCTGACCCTCGTCGACCTCGCGACCCGGCGCGACCCCGACGACCCCGGCACCGTCGAGGCGCTCGTGGCCGCCGTCGACGGGCGCGAGGACGTGCTCGACCTGCTGCGGGCGCTGACCGAGGCCGACGCCCGCGCGGCCGGCCCGGCGGCGTGGACGGCGTGGCGCGAGCGCCTGGTCGACGACCTGACCGCGCGGGCGCGCCGCGTGCTGTGCGGCGAGGCGCCACCCGGCCCCGCGCCCCTGAGCCGGAGCGAGGCGGCCGCCGTGGCCGCCGTGCGCGCCGACGGCCAGCCGCGCGTGGGCGTGGCCGCCGTCGCGGGCCTGCACGCCGTCGGGGTGGTGGCCCCCGACCGGCCCGGCCTGTTCGCCGACCTGGCCGGGCTGCTGGCCAGCCACCGGCTCAGCGTGCGCTCGGCGCTCGTGCGCACCGTCGGCGGGCCGCACTCGCCCGAGCCGGACGAGCCCGCCACCGCCGTCGACACCTGGTGGGTCGAGGCCCCCGGCGGCCCTCCGGACCCGGCGGTGCTGCTCACGGGCCTGCGCCGCCTCGCCGACGGCGACGCGGCCGTGCTGGAACCCATGCGGCGGCGCGACGCCGGCTGGCGCCCGGACCGCGCCGCCGTCGCCCAGCGCGCCACCGCGCCGCCGCGGGTGCTGCTCGTGCCCGGCGCCTCGGGGGAGGAGGCGAGCGTCGTCGAGGTGCGCGCCCTGGACCGCCCGGGCCTGCTGCACGCCCTCGGCCGGGAGCTGGCCGGCATCGGCGTGGAGATCCACAGCGCGCACGTGGCGACCTACGGCGGCCAGGCCGTCGACGTCCTGTACCTCAGCGACCCCGGCGGCGCGCCCCTGGCGCCGGCGCGGGTGGGCGAGGCGGTCTCGGTGCTCGCCCGGGCGGCCGAGGTCGACGAGCGCTCCTGACCCGGCCGCTCCCGGAGGGCCCGTCGCGGCCGGTGTCCAGGCCGCGGTCGGGGGCGGGCGGTAGCCTGGACGGGCTGCTCGACACCGCCGGACACCGAGATCTGAGGTCCCCCCGCCGTGTTCACCTCCCTCTCCGACCGCCTCACGGCCACCTTCCGCAACCTGCGCGGCAAGGGCCGCCTGTCCGAGGCGGACGTCGACGCCACCGTCCGCGAGATCCGCCGGGCGCTGCTCGACGCCGACGTCGCCCTGCCGGTGGTGCGCGCGTTCACGGCCAGCGTGCGCGAGCGGGCGCTGTCGGCAGAGGTCTCCGGGGCCCTGAACCCCGCGCAGCAGGTCGTCAAGATCGTCAACGAGGAGCTCGTCGCCGTCCTGGGCGGGCAGACCCGGCGGCTGCGCTTCGCCAAGACGCCGCCGACCGTGATCATGCTCGCGGGCCTGCAGGGCGCCGGCAAGACCACCCTGGCCGGCAAGCTCGGCCGCTACCTGCGCGAGCACGGGCACGTCCCGCTGCTCGTGGCGGCCGACCTGCAGCGGCCCAACGCCGTCACGCAGCTGCAGGTGGTCGGCGAGCGCGCCGGGGTCGCCGTCTTCGCCCCCGAGCCCGGCAACGGCGTCGGCGACCCGGTCGACGTCGCCCGCCGCGGCGTGGAGCAGGCCCGGGCGCGCCAGCACGACGTCGTCGTCGTCGACACCGCCGGCCGCCTCGGCGTGGACGCCGAGATGATGCAGCAGGCCGCCGACATCCGCGCCGCCACCGCCCCCGACGAGGTGCTCTTCGTCGTCGACGCGATGATCGGCCAGGACGCCCTGGCCACCGCGCAGGCCTTCCAGGAGGGCGTCGACCTCACCGGCGTCGTCCTGACCAAGCTCGACGGCGACGCGCGCGGCGGCGCCGCCCTCTCGGTCGCCACCGTGACGGGGCGCCCGGTGCTGTTCGCCTCCACCGGGGAGGGGCTGGCGGACTTCGAGGTCTTCCACCCCGACCGGATGGCCTCGCGCATCCTCGACATGGGCGACGTGCTCAGCCTCATCGAGCAGGCCGAGCGCGCCTTCGACGCCGAGCAGGCGAACGACCTCGCCACCCGCTTCGCCGAGGGCGAGGACTTCACGCTCGAGGACTTCCTCACCCAGATGCAGGCCCTGAAGAAGATGGGCTCGCTGAAGAAGGTGCTGGGGATGCTGCCCGGCATGGGCGAGGTGCGCGAGCAGCTGGAGGGCTTCGACGAGGCGCAGCTGGGGCGCATCGAGGCGATCGTGCGCTCGATGACCCCCCTGGAGCGCCGCAGCCCCAAGGTGCTCAACGGCTCGCGCCGCCTGCGCATCGCCCGCGGCTCCGGCACCACCGTCACCGACGTCAACCAGCTGCTGGAGCGCTTCGGCGAGGCGCAGAAGGTGATGCGCTCCATGCGCGCCGGCGGGGGCCTGCCGGGCATGGGCGGGCGGCCCGGCGCCGGCGGGCTGTCCGGCGGGGGCAAGAAGTCGCGCGGGCGCACCGCGCCGCCGGTGAAGGCGCGCAAGGCGAAGTCGGGCAACCCCGCCAAGCGCGCGGAGCAGGAGCGCGCCTCGCTGGAGAGGGCCGCGACCAGCCGCGCGCTGCCGGGCAGCGCCTTCGGCGCCGGCGCGGACGGCGCGCCCGGCGCGCTCCCCGGCGCGGAGGACCTGCAGCTGCCCCCGGGCTTCGAGAAGTTCCTCGGGCGCTGAGCCGGTGGGCCCCCCCGCCGACGGCCCTCCGGCCCCGGCCCGCTCCGGCCCTCCGGTGCTGCACGTGCGCGGGCGCGTCCTCGCGGACGCCCCCGACGCCGCCGCCGGGCACGTGGAGGTCCGCGACGAGCTGTGGGTCGTCGACGGGCGCGTCACGTGGACGCGCCCGGCGCGCCTGCGCGCGGACGCCGTCGAGGTGAGCGGCTGGGTGCTGCCCGGCCTCGTCGACGCCCACTGCCACGTCGGCCTCGGCCCGGACGGCGCCGTGGACCGCGACACCGCGCGCGCCCAGGCGCAGGCCGACCGCGACGCCGGCGCGCTGCTGCTGCGCGACGCCGGCTCCCCGGTCGACACCCGCTGGGTCGACGCCGAGGAGGACCTGCCCCGCGTGGTGCGGGCCGGGCGGCACGTCGCGCGCACCCGTCGCTACCTGCGCGGCGTCGCGCACGAGGTCGAGCCCGACCAGCTGCCCGACGCCGTGCGCGCCCAGGCGCGCGCCGGGGACGGGTGGGTCAAGCTCGTCGGCGACTGGATCGACCGCGAGCGCGGCGACCTCGCCCCGTGCTGGCCGCTGGCGCAGCTGCGCGCCGCCGTCGCCGCCGCCCACGAGGAGGGCGCCCGGGTGGCCGTGCACACCTTCTCCGAGGAGGCCCTGCCGGACCTGCTCGCCGCCGGGGTGGACTGCCTCGAGCACGGCACGGGCCTGGACGAGGCGACGGTGGCGACGGCGGCCGCGCGCGGCACCGCCGTGACCCCCACGCTGGTCAACGTCGAGACCTTCCCCGCCATCGCCGCGCAGGGGGAGGCGAAGTTCCCCCGCTACGCGGCGCACATGCGGGCGCTGCACGCGCGCCGGCGCGCGACCGCCGCGATGGCCGCGGAGGCGGGCGTGCGCCTGCTCGTCGGCACCGACGCGGGCACGCGCCTGCCGCACGGGATGGTCGCGGCCGAGGTGGCCGCCCTCGCCGGCGCCGGGGTGGGCCCGCTGCGGGCCCTGGACGCCGCGGCCTGGGGCGCGCGCCGGTACCTGGGCCACCCGGTGCTGGAGGAGGGCGCCCCCGCCGACCTGGTGGTGCTCGATGCCGACCCCCGCGAGGACGTGGCGGCGCTCGCGCACCCGCGGGCCGTCGTCCTGCGCGGCCGGGTGGTCGGGGGGCGGGTGGCGGGTCCGGTACGATGACCGGCTGTACTCGGCGGGTGCGGCCCCTCTCTCCGCGCGCCGCCGGTCCCCGGGCCCGGGAGGGCGTCGCGCCCCACGCGCCCGCCCCGGCCTCCCCCAGACCGAGCAGGAGCTCCGCCCCGTGGCAGTGAAGATCCGTCTGAAGCGACTCGGCAAGATCCGGGCGCCGTACTACCGCATCGTCGTCGCCGACTCGCGCACCAAGCGCGACGGCCGCGCGATCGAGGAGATCGGCAAGTACCACCCGACCGAGGAGCCGTCGCTCATCGAGGTCGACCGCGAGCGCGCCCAGTACTGGCTCGGCGTCGGCGCGCAGCCGACCGAGCAGGTCAAGGCCATCCTCAAGGTCACCGGCGACTGGCAGACCTTCCGGGGCGAGGCCGGCGGCGAGGGCACGCTGCGCACCGCCGCCCCGAAGGCCGCCCCCGTGATCCCGCAGACCCCGGCCGCGCCGGCCGCGCCGGCCGCGTCCGCGCCGGCGGAGCAGCCCGTGGTGCCCGCCGAGGTCGCCGACCCGGGCACCCCGCCGGAGACCGCGGACGAGCCGGCCGAGGGCGGCTCGGTCGGCACCCAGGGCTGAGCGTGCTCGCCGACGCGCTCGACCACCTGGTCCGCGGCATCGTCGACAACCCCGACGACGTGCGGGTGTCCAGCCGCGAGCTGCGCCGCGGCGAGCTGCTGGAGGTCCGGGTGCACCCGGACGACCTGGGCCGGGTGATCGGGCGCTCCGGGCGCACCGCCAAGGCGCTGCGCACCGTGCTCGGCGCGCTGGCGGGCGACCGCGACGTGCGCGTCGACGTCGTGGACGTCGACCGCCCGCGCGGCCGCGCCTGACCCGGCCCGCCCTCGAGGCGCTCCGGTCGTGGAGGTCGTCGTCGCCCGGCTCGGGCGCCCGCACGGGGTCCGGGGCGAGGTGAGCACCGAGGTGCGCACCGACGCCCCGGATCGCCGGTTCCTCCCCGGTGCCGTCTTCGCCACCGACCCGGCGGGCGCGGGCCCGCTGCACCTGGTCGGCGCCCGCGACCACAACGGCGTCCTGCTGCTCGCCTTCGACGGCGTCGCGGACCGCACGGCCGCCGAGGGGCTGCGCGGGGTGCTGCTGCTCGCCGACGTGCCCGAGCAGGAGGAGCCCGACGCCTGGGCCGTCGGCGCCCTGGTGGGCCTGCGCGCCGAGCGCACCGACGGCCGGGACGCCGGCACCGTCGTCGGCGTCGAGCACGGCCCCGCGCAGGACCTGCTGGTGCTGCGCCAGCCCTCCGGCGCCCTCGCCCGCGTCCCCTTCGTGACCGCCCTCGTGCCCGAGGTGGACCTGCCCGGCGGCCGCGTCGTCCTCGACCCGCCGGGCGGCCTGCTCGAGGAGGGCTGACGCGCGTGCGCATCGACGTCGTGACGATCTTCCCCGAGTACCTCGCACCGCTCGACCTCTCGCTCATCGGCAGGGCGCGGGCCGCGGGGATCCTCGACGTCGCCGTGCACGACCTGCGCACCTGGACCACCGACCGCCACCGCACCGTCGACGACGCCCCGCTGGGCGGCGGCGCCGGGATGGTGATGCGCCCGGAGCCGTGGGGAGCCGCCCTGGACGCGGTGCTGGCCGCCGGCCGCGAGCGCCTCGGCGACCCGGACGCCGTTCCGCACCTGCTCGTGCCCAGCCCCGCGGGCACCCCCCTGACCCAGGCCGGCGCCGAGGCGCTGGCCCGCGAGCCGTGGCTGGCCTTCGCGTGCGGGCGCTACGAGGGCATCGACGAGCGGGTGCTGGAGGAGGCCGCCACGCGCATGCCGGTGACCCCGCTCAGCCTGGGCGACTACGTCCTGGGCGGCGGCGAGGTCGCCGTCCTGGTCGTCGTGGAGGCCGTCGCGCGGCTGCTGCCCGGCGTCGTGGGCAACCCGCACAGCCTCGTCGAGGAGTCGCACGCCCCGGCCTCCGGCGGCCTGCTCGAGCCCCCCGTCTACACCCGGCCGGCCAGCTGGCGCGGCCGGGAGGCGCCGCCGGTGCTGCTGTCGGGCCACCACGCCCGCGTCGCCCGATGGCGCCGCGACGAGCAGCTGCGCCGCACCGCCGCGCGCCGTCCGGACCTGCTGGCGCGGCTGCGCCCGCAGGACCTCGACGCCGCCGACCTCGCCGTCCTCGCGCAGGAGGGCTGGAGCGTGCGCGACGGGGCGCTGGTGCCGGCGTCCCCGGCTCCTGTGCGACACTGAAGGCTCGCGCCCGGCCGGCGCCGCCCCTGCCACGGGGGGAGAGCGGTGCCCTCGGCCTTCCCGGCGCAGGCACCACCGACCGGCAGACCGCCGCGGCAGCAGCGCTGCCGCCCCTCGCACGCGCGTGACCTGTGGCACCGCGGGAACGGACACGATCATGCACACGTTCGACGGCCTGGACGCCGCCTCGATCCGGACGGACCTGCCCGACTTCCGCCCCGGGGACACCGTCAAGGTCAACGTCCGGGTCGTGGAGGGCAACCGCTCCCGCATCCAGGCCTTCCAGGGCGCGGTCATCCGCCGCTCCGGCGGCGGGGTCCGCGAGACCTTCACCGCCCGGCGGGTCAGCTACGGCGTGGGCGTGGAGCGCACCTTCCCGCTGCACTCCCCGGCCATCGACAGCATCGAGGTCGTCACCCGTGGTGACGTGCGCCGCGCGAAGCTGTACTACCTGCGCTCCCTGCGCGGCAAGAAGGCGAAGATCAAGGAGAAGCAGGACGCCCGCACCGGCCGCGCCAGCCGCTGACGGCGCCCGCCGCACGCTCCTGCGCACCCCCGCGCCCCGCGCGCTGAGCACTCCTCCCGGGCCCACCCGGTCGTCCCTGCGGACGGCCGGGTGGGCCCTGCTCGTCGCGCTCGCGCTCACCGCCGTGGTGCGCGCCACCCTGCTGGGCGTCTTCGCGGTGCCCAGCGGCTCGATGGAGCCGACCCTGCGGCCGGGGGACCGCGTGCTCGTGTGGCGCCCCGCCGACGACCTCGCCTCGATCGCCCGCGGCGACCTCGTCGTCTTCGACGGCACGGGCAGCTTCGACCCGTGGGTCGACCGCGGGCCCCTCGGCTCCGCCTGGGCGGGCCTCGCCGGCTCCCTGGGGCTGCCCGGCGGCCCCCCGGGCTACGTCAAGCGCGTCGTCGGCCTGCCGGGGGAGCGCGTCGCCTGCTGCGACGGGCAGGGGCGCCTGGTCGTGGACGGCGAGCCGCTGCAGGAGCCCTACCTCGCGGGCGGCGGGCCGGCCTCGCGCACCGCGTTCGACGTCGTCGTGCCGCCCGGCAGGCTGTGGGTGCTCGGTGACGCGCGGGACGCGTCGGCGGACTCCCGCGCCCACCTCGGCGACCCCGGCGGCGGCACGGTGCCCGTGGAGCGCCTCGTCGGCCGGGTCGTCGCCGTAGCCTGGCCGCTGCACCGCGCCACTCTCCTGGACGCCCAGGACAGCGCCCCCGGGAGGAACGCCCCATGACCGAGCACGCACCTGCGCACAGCAGGAGGCGCTCCGGCGGCCTGCTGCCCGCCCTGCGGGAGACCGTCGTCGTCCTCGTCGCGGCGCTCGTGCTCTCCCTGCTCGTCAAGACGTTCATCGGCCAGGCGTTCTTCATCCCGTCGATCTCGATGGAGCAGACGCTGCTCGTCGGGGACCGGGTGCTCGTCAGCAAGCTCACCCCGGGGCCCTTCGACCTCGAGCGCGGCGACATCGTCGTCTTCAAGGACCCGGGCGGCTGGCTGGACCCGGTCGCCGAGCCCCAGCGCGGGCCCGTCGGCGCCGCCGTGGCCGCGGTGCTCACGTTCGTGGGGATCCTGCCGCAGGACTCCGGGGAGCACCTGGTCAAGCGCGTGATCGGCCTGCCCGGCGACGAGGTCGCCTGCTGCGACGAGCAGGGGCGCGTCACGGTCAACGGCGAGCCGCTGGAGGAGGTCTACATCAGCGAAGGGGACGCCCCCAGCGAGCTGGACTTCTCCGTGCAGGTGCCGCAGGACCGCCTGTGGGTGATGGGCGACCACCGCGCCGCCTCGGAGGACTCCCGCTACCACCTCGACCTCGCCGGCAGCGGCACCGTGCCGGTCGAGAACGTCGTCGGGCGCGCGGCGCTGCTCGTGTGGCCCCTCTCCCGCCTCGGCGGGCTCTCCGAGCACGCCGAGGTCTTCGAGGGCGTGCCCGCCGCCCCGGCGCTCCAGGCGTCGCCCGCCTCGTGACCGACCCCGCGACCGGCCCCGAGACCGGCCCCGCGACCCGCACCGCGCCCCCGCGCCCCCGGCCCGCGCGCGGCAGCGCCCCCAGCCTGCGGGCCGAGCGCGCGCTGCTGCGCGCCGGCCACCCCCTCGTCGCGGGCGTCGACGAGGTCGGCCGCGGCGCGCTCGCGGGGCCGGTCACGGTGGGCGTCGTCGTCGTCACGGCGGCCACGCCCAGCGCGCCGCCGGGGCTGCGCGACTCCAAGCTGCTGACCCCCGCCGCCCGCGAGGCGCTCGTGCCGCGGCTGCGCCGGTGGGCGCCGGCGTGGGCGGTCGGCCACGCCGAGCCGGGAGAGGTCGACGCGCTCGGCGTCCTGCGCGCGCTGCGCCTGGCCGGCACCCGCGCGCTCGCCCAGCTGCCCGAGGCGCCCGAGGCGGTGCTGCTCGACGGCAGCTACGACTGGCTGACCCGGCCGCCGCCGCCGCCGGGCGCGGCCCCGCCCCCGCGGCTGCCCGCGGTGCGCACCCGGGTCAAGGCCGACCTGCGCTGCGCCGCCGTCGCGGCCGCCAGCGTGCTCGCCAAGGTCGCCCGCGACGCGATCATGGTCGAGCGCGCCCGCGACCACCCCGGCTACGGCTGGGAGGCCAACAAGGGCTACAGCTGCGCCGAGCACTCCGACGCCCTGCGGCGCCTGGGCCCGTGCGCCCAGCACCGGCGCAGCTGGCGCCTGCCCGGCGTCGAGCCCGTGCTCTTCGACCTCGACCAGGACGGGTGCATGATGGGCCCCGATGAGCGCTGAGGACCTCGAGGACTACGAGACGGAGATGGAGCTCGCGCTCTACCGCGAGTACCGCGACGTCGTCGGCCTGTTCTCCTACGTGGTGGAGACCGAGCGCCGCTTCTACCTGGCCAACGGGGTGGACCTGCGCCCGCGCACCACGGACGGCGAGGTCTGGTTCGAGCTGACCCTGACCGACGCGTGGGTGTGGGACGTCTACCGCTCGGCGCGCTTCGTCAAGACCGTGCGCGTGGTCACGTTCAAGGACGTCAACGTCGAGGAGCTGTCCAAGAGCGACCTCGAGGTGCCCAAGCCCGGCGGCTTCCCCGCCTGACGCGCCCGCGCGGCCTCCCGCGCCCCCACCTCCCGCCCACAGGGGCGCGCACCGCCCCGCCGTCCACAGGCGGCCGCTGCCCCGCCCCGCGGGCGCCGCCCGCCCGGCACGGTGGCCGCGGAGGTGGTCGCAGTGTCGAGCAGCGCGCCGCGCGCGGCGGTGGGGCGGTACGGGGAGCGGGTGGCCGCGGAGCACCTGCGCGGCGCGGGGCTGGTGGTCCTGGACCGCAACTGGCGGTGCCGCTGGGGCGAGCTCGACCTCGTCGCCCGCGACGGCGACTGCCTGGTCGGGGTGGAGGTCAAGACCCGCCGCTCCACCGCGTGCGGCTCCCCGCTGGAGGCGATCACGCCCGCGAAGGTCGCCCGGCTGCGGCGGCTGCTGGGCGCCTGGCTCGCCGAGCACCCGGTGCGCCCCGCGGCGCTGCGCCTGGACGCCGTGGCGGTGCTGCGCCCGCCCTCGGGCCCCGCGCTCGTCGAGCACGTGCGGGGCATCGGCTGATGGCGCTCGGCCGCTCCCGCTCCGTGGCCCTCGTCGGCCTGGAGGGCCGCGTCGTCGACGTCGAGGCCGACGTCGCGCCCGGGCTGCCCGCCTTCGTCCTCGTCGGCCTGCCCGATGCCTCGCTGGCGGAGTCGCGCGACCGCGTGCGCGCCGCCCTGCGCAACGCCCGCCTCGACGTGCCCGAGCGCCGCGTGACGGTCAACCTCTCCCCGGCGTCCCTGCCCAAGCACGGCACGGGCTTCGACGTCGCCGTCGCGGTCGCCCTGCTCGCCGCCGCGGGCTGGATCGACCCCGCCTCGGCCGCCCGCACCGTCCACCTCGGCGAGCTCGGCCTGGACGGCGGGCTGCGCCGGGTGCGCGGCGTCCTGCCGGCGCTGCTGGCGGCGGCGCGCGCCGGGTGCACCCGCGTGCTGGTCGCCGAGGGCGACGCCGCCGAGGCGGCGCTCGTGCCGGGCCTGGAGGTCGTCTCCGGCTCCTGCCTCGCCGACGTCGTGCGCCTGCACGGCGGGGAGCCGCCGCAGGCGCCCGACGGCGGGGGCGCCGCGCCCGCCGAGGCGGCGGCGCCCCCGCCCGGCGGCGGCCGGGCGCCCGCCCCCGTGCTCGACCTGGCCGACGTCGCCGGGCAGGCCTCCGCGCGCCACGCCCTGGAGGTCGCGGCCGCCGGAGGGCACCACCTGCTGCTGCTCGGGCCCCCCGGCGCGGGCAAGACCATGCTGGCCGCCCGCCTGCCCGGGCTGCTGCCCGACCTCGACGACGAGGAGGCCGTGGAGGTGACGGCGGTGCACTCGGTGGCGGGCCGCTTCGACGCCAGGGCGGGGCTGGTGCGCCGCCCGCCCTTCGAGGACCCCCACCACACCGCGAGCGCCGCCGCCGTCATCGGCGGCGGCAGCCGCCTGCCCGCGCCGGGAGCCGCCTCGCGCGCCCACCGCGGCGTGCTCTTCCTCGACGAGGCGCCCGAGTTCGCCTCGCGCGTGCTGGAGGGGCTGCGCCAGCCGCTGGAGAGCGGGGAGCTCGTCCTCGCCCGCTCCCAGGGCGTCGCGCGCTTCCCCGCCCGCTTCCAGCTCGTGCTCGCCGCCAACCCGTGCCCGTGCGGGCGGGCGGTGGGCAAGGCGCTGGAGTGCAGCTGCACCCCGCTGGCGCGCCGGCGCTACCTCTCGCGGCTGTCCGGGCCCCTGCTCGACCGGGTCGACCTGCAGGTGCAGGTCGACCCGGTCTCGCGCGCCGACGTGGCCGCGGCCGGCGGCGCCGAGGCCAGCGCCGCGGTGGCCGCGCGCGTGGCCCGGGCGCGCGCCGCCCAGCGCGAGCGGCTGGCGGGCACGCCGTGGCGGTGCAACGGCGAGCTGCCCGGGCAGCTGCTGCGCGGGCCCCTGCGGCTGCCCGCGAGCGCGACCCGGGAGGTCGACTCCTCCCTCGACCGGGGCCTGCTGACGGTGCGCGGCTACGACCGGGTGCTGCGCAGCGCGTGGACCCTGGCCGACCTCGCCGGCCTGGCCCGACCGGACGACGAGCACGTCGGCCAGGCCCTGCACTGGCGCCTCGACGGGGCGGTGGCCGCGTGAGCGCCTCGACCACGCCCCCCGCGCCCGCGCGCCCGCGCTGGGCGGACGACGAGCGGCTGGCCCGCGCGGCGTGGTCGCGGCTGGTGGAGTCCGGCGACGCCGTGGGCGCCGCCGCCCTCGCCGCGCTCGGCCCCCTGGCCGCCGTGGACGTCGTCCTGGCCGGCAGCGCGCCCCCGGAGGTCTGCGAGGTGCTGCGGGTGCAGCCGGGGGTGCTGCACGAGGCCGTCGAGCGCTGGCGCGTGCGCCTGCCCGGCGTCGCGCCGGAGCGCGACGTCGCGGTCCTCGAGCGCCTCGGCGGGCGGCTCGTCGTCCCCGGCGACGTCGAGTGGCCGGCCGGGCTCGACGACCTCGGGGTGCGCGCGCCGGCGTGCCTGTGGGTCCGCGGCCCCATGGGCCCCACCGGGCTCACCAGCTCTGCTGGCGCCGCAGACGCCGCGGCCGCCGACGGGGTGGGCCTGGCCGCGCTGGCCGCCCGCTCGGTGGCCCTGGTCGGTGCTCGGGCGTGCACCGCCTACGGCCAGCGCGTGGCCACGGACCTCGCGTGCGGCGCCGCGGAGCGGGGCGTCACCGTGGTCTCCGGCGGCGCCTACGGCATCGACGCGGCCGCGCACCGCGGAGCGCTCGTGGTCGACGGCCCGACCGTCGCCGTCCTCGCGTGCGGGGTGGACCGCGCCTATCCGCAGGGCAACGACCAGCTGCTGGCCCGGATCGCCGCCGAGGGCGCGCTCGTCTCGGAGGTGCCGCCGGGCTCCGCTCCCACGCGGTGGCGCTTCCTGGAGCGCAACCGCCTCATCGCCGCCCTCGCCGGCGCCACGGTCGTCGTGGAGGCCGCCTGGCGCTCGGGCGCCCTGAGCACCGCGCGGTACGCCGGCGGGCTGCTGCGCCCGCTCGGCGCGGTGCCGGGGCCCGTGACCTCGCCGGCCTCGGCCGGCTGCCACCGGCTGCTGCGCGAGGAGGGCGCGGTGTGCGTGAGCGACGTCGGCGAGCTGCTCGAGCTCGTCGAGCCGATCGGCACCGCGCTGCCGCAGCCGCCCGCCGGCGTGCCCGCGGCCGACCACGACGGCCTGCCGCCGCAGGACCTGCGCGTCCTGGACGCCCTGCCCGTGCGCTCGGCCCGGCCGCTGGCGGCCCTGGCGCAGGCGGCGGGGCTGCCGGAGACGGCGGTCCTGGCCTCGCTCGGCCGGCTGTCGCTGCGCGGCCTGGCCGAGCGGCGGCCGGGGGAGGCGTGGCGCCGCGCGCCCCGCCGCGCCTCCTCGCGCTGAGAGGCCCGCGCGGGCGGTGCGGCGTGGCACGGTGGGGCGGTGGTGCACGAGGTGAGCCCCCCGCAGGACGCGGCGCGCGCGCAGGAGGACGCCGCCCGCGCGGGCGCGGCGGTCGCCGGCGCCCGGTGGGTCGAGGAGTTCCTCGCCCACCTGTCCCTGGAGCGCGGCCGCGCGGCGAACACCGCCCGCGCCTACCGCGCCGACCTGCAGCACCTGCGCGCCTGGCTGGCCGGCCAGGGCCTGGACCTGCCCGACCTCGACCTGTCGGCCCTGCGCGCCTGGCTGGGGGAGCAGGCGGGCGCGGGCACCGCGCGCTCGACGCTGGCGCGGCGCACCTCCACGGTGCGCAGCTTCACCGCGTGGGCCGCGCGCACCGGGCGCCTGCCGGTCGACCCCTCGCTGCGCCTGCGCGCGCCCGCGGCGAACCGCACCCTGCCGACGGTGCTGCGCGCGGACCAGGCGGCCCGCATGCTCGACGTCGCCGCCGAGCGCGCCACCGACGACGACCCGGTGCGCCTGCGCGACCGCGCGGCCGTGGAGCTGCTGTACGCCACCGGCATCCGCGTCGGCGAGCTCGTCGGCCTCGACGTGGACGACGTCGACCTGGAGCGGCGCACCGCCCGGGTGATGGGCAAGGGCAGCAAGGAGCGCGTGGTGCCGTTCGGGCTGCCCGCGGCGCGGGCGGTGACCGCGTGGCTGGACTCCGGGCGTCCGCGCCTGGCCGCGCCGGGCTCGGGGCCCGCGCTGCTGCTCGGGGCGCGCGGGCGCCGGTGGGACCAGCGCCAGGTGCGCGACGTCGTCCACCGCCTGCTCGCGGCGATGCAGGACGGCGTGGACGCCGCCCCGCACGCGCTGCGCCACAGCGCCGCCACGCACCTGCTCGACGGCGGCGCTGACCTCAGGTCCGTGCAGGAGATGCTCGGCCACGCCAGCCTGGCGACCACGCAGGTCTACACGCACGTTTCCGTCGAACGCCTGCGCCGCAGCTTCCAGCAGGCGCATCCTCGGGCGTGAGCGTTGCGGACGGACGACCAGCGGGAGCGGGGGAGACGGTGACCGAGGGCACGGGGACGGTGGCGGTGGAGGGTCATGACCCGGTCGCCGAGAACGCCGCCCTGCTGCGGGGGCTGTGGGAGGAGTTCAAGACCACCGGCGACCCCGCCGTGCGCGAGCGCCTGATCCTGCACTACTCGCCGCTGGTCAAGTACGTGGCGGGCCGCGTGGGCGTCGGCCTGCCCTCCAACGTCGAGCAGGCCGACCTGGTCTCCTACGGGGTGTTCGGCCTCATCGACGCCATCGAGAAGTTCGACCTCGAGCGGGCGATCAAGTTCGAGACCTACGCCATCTCCCGCATCCGCGGGGCGATCATCGACGAGCTGCGCGCGATGGACTGGATCCCCCGCTCGGTGCGCTCCAAGGCCCGCGAGGTCGAGAAGGCGTACGCGGCGCTGGAGGGCGAGCTGCACCGCACCCCCACCGAGCCCGAGGTGGCCGAGCGCATGGGCATCAAGCTCTCGGACCTGCACACGATCTTCAGCCAGGTCTCCTACGTCAACGTCGTCGCGCTCGACGAGCTGCTGTCCGTGGGCGGGGAGAAGGGCGACTCCCTCAGCCTGGGCGACACGCTGCAGGACCCCCGCGCCGAGGACCCGGTGCTCGCGTTCGAGGGGGAGGAGACGAAGTTCCTCCTCGCGCGCGCCATCGACCAGCTGCCCGAGCGCGAGAAGATCGTCGTCACGCTCTACTACTACGAGAACCTCACCCTCGCCGAGATCGGCAAGGTGCTCGGGGTCACCGAGTCGCGCATCTGCCAGATGCACACCAAGGCCGTCGTGGCGATGCGCGCCAAGCTCAAGGACGCCGGCTGACCCCGGGCCCCAGCGGCAGCAGCACCGGGGGCCCGGCCGGGGCGAGCAGCGCGAGCGGGTCGCGGTAGGCGTCGCGGCCGGCGCGCACGCCCCAGTGCAGGCACGCGCGCTGCGGGCAGTGCTGCGGCGCCGCGGCCAGGTGCCCCACCACGTCGCCGCGGCGCACCCGCGCGCCCGGCGCCACCTGCGCCACCACCGGCTCGAGCGTGGCGCGCAGCCCGCCGGCCGTCCGCACGCTGACCACGCCGCGGTCGACGACCGTGCCGGCGAAGACCACGACGCCGTCGACCGGGGCCAGCACCGCCGAGCCCGGCTCGGCCGCCAGGTCCGCGCCGCGGTGGCCCGGCGACCACCGCCGCGGCGGCGGCTCGAAGCCGCGCAGCACCTGCGGCGATCCGGGCAGCGGCCACCCCCACGCCCCGGCGGCGGGCCCGACGGCGTCGGGCGGCGCCCCGGAGGAGGCGGGAGCGCGCACCATGGGCGCGGCGACGGCCGGCGCGGGCGCGCCGTCCGTCGCCGTCGGGACGGCCCGGGCCGTCGTCGGGCCGGCGCAGGACGCCGCCACCGCCACCAGCGACGCCAGCACCACCAGCGCCCGGAAGGACCCGGTGGTGCGGGTCCGGCGGCCGGCGCGGCCGGCCGCGCGCGGGAGCGGGGAGGTCGTCGCGGTCACCCCGCCACCGTGGCGCGCGCCGCCGGCGCGCCGCCGCCGCGCGGGCTCGGCTGTGGACGGCGGGACGCCGCCGGAGCCCTGTGGGCGGCCCGTCGGCGCGGCCGCGCGGTCCGCCCCGAGGAGCGCCCGGGCTAGGATGGTTGCGGGCCGGCCGCGTGGCCGGTACTTCGCGCGCCCGCACACCGCCTCTCGCAGGCGGGGCGCGCCGCCTCGGTCCCGCCGCTCCCCGCGCGGGTCGGATGCGCGTCGCGGGCGCCAGGGCGGCGGCCGTCGGGGCCGCCGCGGGCAACCGAGGAGCGCCCCCGGCCGGGGGCGCCGGGAGGAGTGCGTCGGCATGGCCGTCGTCACCACGCGCCAGCTGCTCGAGAGCGGCGTCCACTTCGGGCACCAGACCCGTCGCTGGAACCCGAAGATGAAGCGCTTCATCTTCACCGAGCGCAACGGCATCTACATCATCGACCTGCAGCAGTCGCTGGCCCACATCGACCGCGCCTACGAGTTCATCAAGCAGACGGTCAGCCACGGCGGCTCGGTGCTCTTCGTCGGCACGAAGAAGCAGGCGCAGGAGCCCCTGGCCCAGCAGGCCGCGCGCGTGGGCATGCCCTACGTCAACCAGCGCTGGCTGGGCGGGATGCTCACGAACTTCTCCACGGTGAGCAAGCGCCTGCAGCGCATGAAGGAGCTCGAGCAGATCGACTTCGACGACGTGGCCGCCAGCGGCCGCACGAAGAAGGAGCTGCTCATGATGCGCCGCGAGAAGGAGAAGCTCGAGCGCACCCTCGGCGGCATCCGCGACATGACCCGCACCCCGAGCGCGATCTGGGTCGTGGACACCAACAAGGAGCACCTGGCCGTCGACGAGGCCCGCAAGCTCGGCATCCCCGTGGTGGCGATCCTCGACACCAACTGCGACCCGGACGTCGTCGACTACCGCATCCCCGGCAACGACGACGCGATCCGCTCGGTGACGCTGCTGACCCGCGTGGTCGCGGACGCCGTCGCGGAGGGCCTGCGCAGCCGCCACGGCGGCGGGCAGGAGGGCGCCACCGGCACCGACGAGCCGCTGGCCGCGTGGGAGGCGGAGCTGCTCGGCGGCGAGCTGCAGGTGGGGGAGACCGAGAACCTGCAGCGCCAGGAGGCCTCGCACGAGGCCGAGGCGGCCGAGCGGGTGCCCGCCAACACCGACGCCGCCGCGGCGGTCGAGCTCGCCGAGCAGGGCACCGAGGTGCCGCCGGGCTCCGAGCGCCCGGCGCAGGCCGACGACGCCCCGCTGCCCAGCGGCCAGTACCAGGCGTCCAGCGAGCCGACCGCCATCGACACCGTCGAGGCCGTGCAGGGCGACGGCGTCCTCGCCGACGAGGCCCCGCAGGGCTGACGCCCGCGCTCCCCGCGCCGTCCCGCTCGGCCCCGACCGGGCGGGACGGCGCGGCGCGCCACCCGCCGCCGCGACCCGGCGGCGGCCCCCACACCACCCCCGGAGGGACAGCACTCCCATGGCGAACTTCACCGCCGCTGACATCAAGGCGCTGCGCGAGCAGACCGGCGCCGGCATGCTCGACGTCCGCAACGCCCTGGCCGAGGCCGAGGGCGACCGCACCAAGGCCGTCGAGATCCTGCGCGTCAAGGGCCTCAAGGGCGTGACCAAGCGCGAGGGCCGCAGCGCCAGCAACGGCCTCGTGGCCGCGCGCGTCCAGGACGGCGTCGGCACGCTCGTCGAGGTCAACTGCGAGACCGACTTCGTGGCCAAGGCCGCCCCGTTCCAGCAGGTCGCCGATACCGTGCTGGAGACGGCGGTGCGCACCGGCGCCTCCGACGCGGCGTCCCTGCTGGCCGCCGACGTCGACGGCCGCACGCTGCAGGCGGTGCTCGACGAGGCGAACGCGACCATCGGCGAGAAGATCGAGGTGCGCCGCGTCGCCCGCGTCGAGGGCGCGCACGTCGCCTCGTACCTGCACCGCACCAGCCCGGACCTGCCGCCGCAGATCGGCGTCCTCGTGGCGCTGGACTCCGAGGCCGTCGACACCGCGCGCGACGTCGCGATGCACATCGCGGCGCTCTCCCCGCTGCACCTGCACCGCGACGAGGTCTCCGAGGACGTCGTGGCGAACGAGCGGCGCATCGCGGAGGAGACGGCCCGCGAGGAGGGCAAGCCGGAGCAGGCGCTGCCGCGCATCGTCGAGGGGCGCGTCAACGGCTACTTCAAGGACAACGTCCTGCTCGAGCAGGCGTTCGCGAAGGACCCCAAGCGCACGGTCAAGCAGCTGCTCGCCGACTCCGGCGTGCAGGTGACCTCCTTCGTCCGCTTCCGCGTCGGCGCCTGAGCGCCGCGTGGTCGGGACGCAGGTGCAGCCCTCCCCGGGCGCGCGCGCGAGCGCGGGCGGCTGGGGCCGGGTGCTGCTCAAGCTGTCCGGCGAGACCTTCGGCGGCGGCCGCGTCGGGGTGGACCCCGACGTGGTCGCCCGCGTCGCCCGCGAGATCGCCGGCCCGGTCGGCGAGGGCGTGCAGGTGGCCATCGTCGTCGGGGGCGGCAACTTCTTCCGCGGGGCGGAGCTGTCCCAGCGCGGCATGGACCGCTCCCGCGCCGACTACATGGGCATGCTCGGCACGGTGATGAACTGCCTGGCCCTGCAGGACTTCCTCGAGCAGACCGGCGTCGACACCCGCGTGCAGACGGCGATCACCATGGGCCAGGTCGCGGAGCCGTACGTGCCCCGCCGCGCCATCCGGCACATGGAGAAGGGCCGCGTGGTCATCTTCGGCGCCGGCGCGGGCCTGCCGTACTTCTCCACGGACACCGTCGCGGCGCAGCGGGCGCTGGAGGTGCGCGCGGACGCCGTCCTCATGGCCAAGAACGGCGTGGACGGCGTGTACACGGCCGACCCGCGCACGGACCCGACGGCCACCAAGCTGGAGGCCGTCAGCTACGCCGAGGCGCTGCGCCGGGGGCTGCGCGTCGTCGACGCCACGGCGTTCAGCCTCTGCATGGACAACCACCTGCCGATGGTGGTCTTCGGCATGGACGCCCCCGGCGGCATCACGGCCGCCCTGCGGGGTGAGAGGATCGGCACGCTGGTCGACGGCGGGTGAGCCGGGCCGCTCGCGAGGCGGTCGAGGGGTCAGCCAGGCGGCGCGGCAGCGCGCGGGACGGGATGGAGCAGCGGTGATCGACGAGGCACTCCTCGAGGCCGAGGAGAAGATGGACAAGGCGGTCGAGGTGGCCAAGGACGACTTCGCCGCCATCCGCACCGGCCGGGCCAACCCCGCGCTGTTCGCCAAGGTGGTCGTGGACTACTACGGCGCGCCCACGCCGCTGCAGCAGCTGGCCTCCTTCCAGACCCCCGAGGCCCGCACGATCCTCATCACCCCCTACGACAGGTCCTCCCTCGGGGCGGTCGAGAAGGCGCTGCGCGCCTCCGACCTGGACGTCAACCCCTCCAACGACGGCAACGTCATCCGCATCGTGCTCCCGCAGCTGACCGACGAGCGCCGGCGCGACTACGTCAAGCTCGCGCGCGGCAAGGCCGAGGACGCCCGGGTGTCGGTGCGCAACGTGCGCCGGCGCGCCAAGGAGGAGCTGGACCGCATCGCCAAGGACGGCGAGGCCGGCGAGGACGAGGTCGGGCGGGCCGAGAAGGAGCTCGAGCAGCTGACGCGGCGGCGCGTGGACGCCATCGACGACCTGCTCAAGCACAAGGAGACCGAGCTCCTCACGGTCTGATCCCGGTAGGCGCTGCGCCGTGGGCACCGTCCCCGCCACCCGCACCCCCCGCGCCGGGCGGGACCTGCCGGTCGCCGTCGGCGTCGGCCTCGGCCTCGGCGCCGTCCTGCTCCTGGCGCTGTTCGTGCGCAAGGAGGCCTTCGTCGTCCTCGCGGCGGCGGCGGTCGCCCTGGCGGTGTGGGAGCTGGCCGGGGCGCTGGCCACCCGCCACGTGCACGTGCCCGTGGTGCCCCTGCTGGCCGGCGGCGTCGCCACCCTCGTGGCCGCCTACGCCGCGGGGCCGGAGGCGCTGCTCGTCGCCGTGGCGCTGACCTGCCTCGGGGTGCTGGCGTGGCGCCTGCTCGAGGCGCCCGACGTCCACCCCCCGGCGGAGCGCCAGCACCCCGAGCCCCTCCTCGGGGCCGGTGCCAGCGCCCTGCGCGACGTGACCGCCGGCGTGCTGTGCGCGGCGTGGCTGCCGCTGCTGGCCGGCTTCGCGATGCTCATGCTGGCCGAGCCGGACGGCGCCCGGCGCATCCTCGTCTTCGTGCTGCTGGCCGTCTGCAGCGACATCGGCGGCTACGCGGCCGGGGTGCTGTGGGGCCGGCACCCGATGGCCCCGACCGTGAGCCCGAAGAAGTCCTGGGAGGGCCTGGCCGGCTCCGCGGTGGCGTGCCTGGTCGCCGGCCCGCTGGCGGTGG
Organism: Quadrisphaera sp. DSM 44207; assembly: GCF_900101335.1. Taxonomy (NCBI): domain Bacteria; kingdom Bacillati; phylum Actinomycetota; class Actinomycetes; order Kineosporiales; family Kineosporiaceae; genus Quadrisphaera; species Quadrisphaera sp. DSM 44207. The sequence goes on from NZ_FNKA01000003.1 coordinate 648,081, forward strand.
GGCTGCTGCTGGACGGCGCGTGGTGGGCCGGGGCGGTCGTGGGCCTCGCGGCCGTGGCGACGGCGACGCTGGGCGACCTGTCGGAGTCGGTGCTCAAGCGCGACCTGGGCATCAAGGACATGGGCTCGCTGCTGCCCGGCCACGGCGGGGTGCTCGACCGGCTCGACTCCCTGCTGCCCACCGCCCCCGTGGTGTGGCTGCTGCTCACCGCGCTGGTCCCCGCGTGAGCGACGCGCCGGCCGGTGCGACCGCCGGCTCCCCGCCCGGGAAGGGCTCCCCGACGCCGGGCGTTGGAGGTCTCGTGCCCGCACCCACCACGACGCCCCGTCCGGCGCTGACGCTCGCCTCCCCCCGCCGCGCCAAGCCGCCGCGCCACCTCGCCGACGTCGCGCCCGCCGAGCGGGCCGGCCTCGCCGCTGAGCTGGGGGTGCCCGGCTTCCGCGTCAAGCAGGTCGCGCAGCACTACTTCGGGCGGCTGCAGGCCGACCCGGCGGCGATGACGGACCTGCCGGCCGCGGACCGCGAGCGCATCGCCGGCGCGCTGCTGCCGCCCCTGCTGACCCCGGTGACGGTGCTCGAGGGCGACGGCGGCGAGACCGTCAAGACGCTGTGGCGCCTGTTCGACGGGGCCCGCATCGAGAGCGTGCTCATGCGCTACCCGGGCCGGGTCACCCTGTGCGTCTCCAGCCAGGCCGGCTGCGGCATGGCGTGCCCGTTCTGCGCCACCGGGCAGGGCGGCCTGAAGCGCAACCTGTCCGCGGCGGAGATCGTCGAGCAGGTGGCCTCCGCCGCGCGCTCGCTGGCCGCCGAGCACAGCGCCACGGGCACCGGGCCGGGCCGGGTCTCCAACGTCGTCTTCATGGGCATGGGCGAGGCGCTGGCGAACTACCGCGCCTCCGTGGCGGCCGTGCGGCGCCTGGTCGAGCCCGCCCCCGACGGCCTGGGCATCTCCGCGCGCGGGGTGACGGTCTCCACCGTCGGGCTCGTGCCCCGGGTGGACGAGCTGGCCGCCGAGGGCCTGCCCGTCACCCTCGCCCTGTCGCTGCACGCCCCCGACGACGCGCTGCGCGACGAGCTCGTGCCGCTGAACTCCCGCTACCGGGTCGCGGAGGTGCTCGACGCCTCGCGCCGCTACTTCGAGGCCACCGGGCGGCGCGTGAGCATCGAGTACGCGCTGATCCGCGACGTCAACGACCACGCGTGGCGCGCCGACCTGCTCGCCGAGCAGCTGCTGGCCCGCGGCTCGGGGTGGGTGCACGTCAACCCCATCCCGCTGAACCCGACCCCGGGCTCGCGGTGGACGGCGTCCGAGCCGGCCGTGGAGGCCGAGTTCGTGCGCCGCCTGCGCGAGGCCGGGGTGCCGACGACGGTGCGCGACACCCGCGGGCGCGACATCGACGGCGCCTGCGGCCAGCTCGCCGCCCTCGACGTCGCCGGCTGAGGCGCCCGGCGACACGCCCGCCGCACGGCCGCGAAAGCCCCTCGCCCGGGGGTGCCCGCTGGCAGGATGCGCGCCGTGGCCACGACCTTCCGGCGCAGCTCGCGCCTCTCGCGCGGGTACTCGGTCGAGCAGGTGGAGGACTTCTTCGCCCAGGCCCGGACGGCGTACGAGCAGAACGCCCTGCGCGCCACCCTGAGCAGCAGCGACGTGCGCGGCGTGGGCTTCGACCTGGTGCTGCGCGGCTACGACGTCGCCCAGGTCGACGCGGCCCTGGACCGGATGGAGGACGCCTTCGCCCGCCGCGAGCAGGAGGTGGTCCGCGGCCGCCTGGGCGCCGACCGCGCCCTCGGCCAGCTGGCCGCCCGCGCGGCGACGCTGCGCGGGCGCCTCGCCCGCCCGGACGGCGACCGCTTCGACCGCGCCGACGGGTGGGACCTGTCGTACGACCCCGAGGACGTGGACGACGTGTGCGCCCGCCTGCTGGCGTTCTTCGAGGACGGCGCGACGATGCCGGTCGAGGAGGTCCGCGGCGCGGTCTTCCGCACCCGCCGCGGCCGCCGCGGCTACGTCGAGGTGCAGGTCGACGCCTTCCTCGACCGGGCGGTGGAGGTCCTCGGCGCCGTCGAGTGACCGGCGCCGGCCCTCCTGGCGCCGGCCCTCCTGGCGCCCGCCGGCGGGGCGGCTGGCGGCATCAGGCGTGCTGGCGCAGGTGCGCGCTGGAGAGCACGCGGTCGACGGCGACCTCCACGACCACGCGCAGCGGGTCCGGCGCCGGGGTGCGCTGGTAGCGGTCGGCGTAGCGGCGCACCGCGTCGGCCACGGCGTCCTCGTCGTCCCGGACGGCGACGGCGCCCTCCAGGGTCAGCCACCGGGCGCCCTCGACCGAGCAGAGGGCCGCGCGCCCGCCGCGCCGGGCGTTGAGCACCTTGCGGGAGGTGCGCCGCGCCGTGACGCGGGCCAGCCCGTCCTCGACGTCCCAGGTGAAGCCGACGGGGACGACGTGGGGCGTGCCGTCCGGGCGCAGCGTCGTCAGGGTCGCCAGGCGCCGCTCGGTGACGAAGCGCAGCGCCGCGGCGGTGAGCACGGCGGGGGACCGGTCCGCCACCTGGTCCCCCGCCGGCGTCCTGCCCCGGTCGGGCTCGCGGCTCAGACCGAGGGGCCGGTGGTGCCGGGACGGCCCGAGGTGCCGGTGCTGCCCGGGCGGCCAGAGGTCCCCGTGGTCCCGGTGGTGCCCGTCGTCCCGGTGGTGCCCGTGGTGCCCGTCGTCCCGGTGGTGCTCGGCGTGGTGGTGCTCGGGATGCCGGTGGTCGACGGGGGGACGCGCGGCGACGTCGTGGTGCCCGTGCCCGTGCTCGTCCCGGTGCCCGTGCCCGTGCCCGTGCCGGTGCTGCTGCCCGTGCTGCTGCCCGTGCTGCTGCCCGTGCTGGAGCTGCTGTCGCCGCCGCCCCTGACCTTCTCGCTGACGGCGGAGGTGGCCCTGTCGGCAGCGCTCTTCGCCGTCTCGGTCGCGCTCTGCTGGACGGTGGAGACCGTGTCCTGCACCTTCGGGTTGCCCCACCAGGCGCTGGCCTTCTGCACGATCTGCTCGTAGCGCTCCCGGCCGGCCCGGGCGCCGAGCACGTACCCGACGGCGGCTCCAGCGGCGAACGTGATCTTGCCCATGGGTCCTCCTGGTGTCGTGGTGCCTGCGGTGGTGCTCTCGGCGATCACGGTGATCACCGCTCGTGCGCTGGACACCTCACCACTGCTGGGGCGCTCGCGCACCCCGGCGTCGCCCTCGTGCGCCCGGGCCGTCCTCGCGCGCCCTGGCCGCCCCGGCGGACGAGGGCGGCCTGGCACCCTGGGCCGGTGCGCAGCGCTCCCGCCCCCAGCCCCGGCGGCCTCGTCCTCGAGGACGCCTCCTACGACAGCGACCTCGTCCAGGAGCTCGTGCGCGAGGTGCAGGCCGAGTACGTGGTCCGCTACGGCGGGGAGGACGCGACGCCGCTGCGGTCGGAGGAGTTCACCGCGGCGCAGGGCGGGGCCTTCGTCGTCGCCCGGGTGGGCGAGCAGGTGGTCGGGTGCGCCGGTGTGCGGGCGCGCGGGCCGGGCGTGGCGGAGCTCAAGCGGCTGTACGTGCGCGCGACGCAGCGCCGCCGCGGGCACGCCCGCCAGCTGCTGCGCGCCGTCGAGGAGCGCGCCCGCGCCCTCGGCGCGACCCGCCTGGTGCTCGAGACGGGCTCCGAGCAGCCGGAGGCCCTGGCGATGTACGCGGCCGAGGGCTACGCGCCGGTCGCGGCGTTCGGGCACTACGCCACCTCGCCGACCAGCCGCCACCTCGGCAAGGACCTGTGAGCCGGGCGCTCGTCAGCGGCCCGCGGGCGTCGGAGAGCAGGCCGGGGGCGCTCAGGCCGCGGGCAGCGCGCAGGAGGCCGCCTGCGCCACCGCGGCGTCGAGCGCCTCGCGCAGCGCCGGGTCCTGCAGGCGCTCGCCGGCCAGCGGCAGCGACAGCGGGCTCGGGCTGACGCGGGCGCCGATGCGCTCGAGCACCGCGACCAGGTGGGCCGCCGCGCTGCGCCCGCCCCCGCGCCCGGCGGTGGCGGTGACGACGAGCACCGGCCTGCCCTGCAGCGGCGAGTCCCGGTGCGGGCGCGAGAGCCAGTCCAGCGCGTTGCCCAGCAGGCCGGGGATGGTGCCGTTGTACTCGGGCGTGACCACGACCACCACGTCGCTGCCGGCGACGAGGTCGCGCAGCGCGGCGACGGGCGGCGGCCAGCCGGCGTCCTCCAGGTCGCCGTCGTAGAAGGGCAGCCGGTCCAGCGCGGCGTCCACGACCACCTCGTCCTGCGGGCGGGCCGCGGCGACGAGCCGCGCGACGCGGGTGTTCAGGGACGCGGAGCGCGTGGAGCCGGACAGCACGGCGATCCTCACGGGGCCTCCTGCAGGCGGAGCGGGCGGTGTTGAACCCTCAACATCCTGCACGGGCCGGGCGTTCCCGCCGCACCCCGAGCGCAGGCCCGCGCCCAGGAGCGGAGCCTGCGCGCGGGAGCGGGGCCTGCGCTCAGAGCGCGGCGGCGGCGAAGGTGTCGCAGTCCTGCACCGCGCCGCTGGCGTAGCCGGTGGCGAACCAGCGCTGCCGCTGCTCGCTGGACCCGTGCGTCCAGCCCTCCGGGTCCACGCGCCCCTGCGCCGCCGCCTGGATGCGGTCGTCCCCGACCGCGGCGGCGGCCGAGAGGGCGTCGGCGACGTCGGCGTCGCTCAGGGGCTGCAGGAAGGGGATGCCGGTGTCCGGGTCGGGCACCGTGGAGGCGTGGTGCGCCCACACCCCCGCCAGGCAGTCGGCCTGCAGCTCCGAGCGCACCGCCCCGGACTCCGGGCCCGCCGGGTCCTGCTGCGCCGCGCCCAGCAGCCCCAGCTGGTCCTGCACGGCGTGCCCGAACTCGTGCGCGACGACGTACTCCTGCGCCAGCGGCCCGCCGCTGGCGCCAAAGCGGTCGGTGAGCACGTCGAAGAACGCGACGTCGAAGTAGGTCGTGGCGTCCGCCGGGCAGTAGAAGGGCCCGACCGCGCTCGTCGCGCCGCCGCACCCGGTGTCCGTGGCCTCCTCGAAGAGCACCAGCCCGGGGGGCTGGTGCTCCACCCCGGTGGCCTGCGGCAGCAGGCCCGACCACACCGCGTCCAGGGACTCCGCGGTCGCGATGATCCGGCAGTCGGGAGAGGCGTTCGCGGCGCCCTCCTGCTCGCAGTGCGCGAACGCCTCGTCGCCGCTGACCCCACCGGCCGCGCCCACCCCGCCGGCACCGCCGGGCGCGACCACCGTGCTCGTGCCCCCGCCCAGCGCACCGGGGTCCACGCCGAGGAAGAGGGCGAGCAGCAGCACCAGCACGCCGCCCGCGCCGCCGCCGACGGCGATGCCGCGGCCCCGGCCACCGCCGGTGCGGGCGCGGCCGGCGTCGATCCGCACCCCGCGGTTGAACGTCATGGGCCGGAGCGTAGGGGGGCCCGTCTACGCTCACCCGGTGGGTCGCACGAGGACGGGCAGCGCATGAGGGACGTCGTCCTGCTCGGGTCGACGGGGTCGATCGGCGCACAGGCCGAGGACGTCGTCGCGCGGGCCCCCGACCGCTTCCGCGTCGTGGCTCTGGCCGCCGGCGGGGCGGACGTCGCGGCGCTGGCCGCCCAGGCGGTGCGCCTGAGGGTCGAGGCCGTCGGCGTCGCGCGGCCGCAGGCCGAGGCGCCGCTGCGCGAGGCCCTGGCGAGCGCCGCCCGGGAGGCTGGCCGGGCCGGCTGGAGCCCGCGCGTGCTCGCCGGCCCCGACGCCGCCGTCGAGCTCGCCGCCGCCCCCTGCGACGTCGTCCTCAACGGCATGACCGGCTCCGTCGGCCTGCGCCCCACGCTCGCCGCCCTGGCGGCCGGGCGCACACTGGCGCTGGCCAACAAGGAGTCCCTCGTCGTGGGCGGCCCGCTCGTGACCGCGGCCGCGGCGCCCGGGCAGGTCGTGCCTGTCGACTCCGAGCACTCCGCGCTGGCGCAGTGCCTGCGCGGAGGGCGCGCGGAGGAGGTGCGCCGCCTCGTGCTCACCGCCTCCGGCGGGCCGTTCCGCGGCCGGGCGCGCTCGGAGCTGGCCGCCGTCACGCCCTCGCAGGCCCTGGCCCACCCGACGTGGGCCATGGGGCCGGTGGTGACGACGAACTCCGCGACCATGGTGAACAAGGCGCTGGAGGTGGTCGAGGCGCACCTGCTCTTCGACCTGCCGCTGGAGCGCATCGACGTCGTCGTGCACCCGCAGTCGGTGGTGCACTCCATGGTGGAGTTCACCGACGGCTCCACCCTCGCGCAGTGCTCCCCGCCCGACATGCGCCTGCCGATCTCCCTCGGCCTGGCCTGGCCCGAGCGCGTGCCGCACCAGGGCTACGGCATCGACTGGTCGCGGGCGGCGAGCTGGGAGTTCGAGCCCCTGGACGAGGAGGCGTTCCCCGCCGTCCGCCTCGCGCGCCGGGCCGCGCAGGCCGGCGGCACCGCGCCCGCGGTCTACAACGCCGCCAACGAGGAGTGCGTCGAGGGCTTCCTCGCCGGCCGCCTGCCCTTCCTGGCGATCGTCGACACCGTGGAGCAGGTGGTCGCCGAGCACGTCCCGGCGTCCGGCGCGCTGAGCGTGGACGACGTCCTGGCGGCGGAGTCGTGGGCGCGCGCCCGCGCCCGCGAGGTCCTGGCGCAGCGGGGGGCGGCGTGACCGCGGTGGCCGCCTACGCCGTCGGGGTGGCGGTGCTCGTCGTCGGCCTCGCCGTCTCGATCGCCCTGCACGAGGTCGGGCACCTGCTGCCGGCCAAGCGCTTCGGCGTGCGGGTGACCCAGTACATGGTCGGCTTCGGCCCGACCCTGTGGTCGCGGCGGCGCGGGGAGACCGAGTACGGCGTCAAGGCGGTGCCGCTCGGCGGCTACGTGCGCATGGTCGGCATGTTCGCGCCCGCCGCCGACGGCACGGCCCGCAGCGGCTCCACCGGCGCCTTCCAGTCCCTCGCCGAGGACGCGCGGCGCGCGGCGGCCGAGGAGGTGCGCCCGGGGGAGGAGCACCGCGCGTTCTACCGCCTGCCGGTGCGCCAGCGCCTGGTGGTCATGCTCGGCGGGCCGGTGATGAACCTCGCGCTCGCCACCCTGTTCCTCGGGGTGCTCCTCAGCGGCATCGGCGTGCAGTCCCTGACCCCGCGGGTGGCGGCGGTCTCCCGGTGCGCGCTGCCGGCCGCCGAGGCCGGTCGCGCGTGCGCCCCCGGCGACCCGGCCGCGCCCGCCGCGCAGGCCGGCGTCCGGCCCGGCGACGTGATCGTCGCGGTCGACGGCGTGCCGGCCGAGGGCGACTGGGCGCGCGTGCAGGAGGCGATCCGCGCCTCGGCCGGGCGCACCGTGCCCGTCGTCGTCGAGCGCGACGGGCAGCAGCTGGCCCTGGACGTGGACGTCCTCGCCACCGAGGGCGTGCGCGTCGACGAGGACGGCGCGCCCGTCACGACCGCGGACGGGCAGCCGGTGACCGAGCAGGTCGGCTTCCTCGGCGTCACCGCCACCCGCGAGCGGGTGCGCCGGCCGCTGACCGAGCTGCCGGGGGAGGTGGCGCGGGCGACGTGGGCGACGGCGCGGATCGTCCTCGCGCTGCCCCAGCGCATGGTCGACGTCGCGCAGGCGGCGTTCGGCAGCGAGGAGCGCGACCCGAACGGGCCGATCGGGCTCGTCGGCGTCGGCCGCCTCTCGGGGGAGATCGCCAGCACCGACCTGCTCGACAGCACCACCGAGCGGGTCTCGCTCATGCTCGGCGTGCTCTCCTCGCTGAACCTGGCGCTGTTCGTCTTCAACCTCGTGCCGCTGCTGCCCCTGGACGGCGGGCACGTCGCCGGCGCCCTGTGGGAGGGCGGGCGGCGGCAGGTGGCGCGCCTGCGCGGGCGCCCGGACCCGGGCCCGTTCGACCTCGCGCGCCTGCTGCCGGTCACCTACGTCGTCACCGCGCTGCTCGTGGGCATGTCGGTGCTGCTGCTGTACGCGGACATCGTGCGCCCGGTCACGCTCGGCTGAGCACCCGGTCGAGCACCCGGTCGAGCACCCGGTCGGACCGCCGGTCGAGCCGGTCCCCGCCCGCGGGGGAGATACTGGAGGCATGGCGATCCCCGTCAGCCTCGGCATGCCCGCGGCTCCCGCTCCCGTGCTGAGCCCCCGCCGCCCCTCCCGCAAGATCCGGGTCGGCACCGTGGAGGTCGGCGGCGACGCGCCGGTCAGCGTGCAGTCGATGTGCACGACCCCGACGACGGACATCAACGCGACCCTGCAGCAGATCGCGGAGCTGACCGCGGCCGGCTGCGACATCGTCCGCGTCGCCTGCCCGTCCCAGGACGACGCCGAGGCGCTGCCGATCATCGCGACGAAGTCGCAGATCCCCGTCATCGCCGACATCCACTTCCAGCCCAAGTACGTCTTCGCGGCCATCGAGGCCGGTTGCGCGGCGGTGCGGGTGAACCCGGGCAACATCCGCAGGTTCGACGACCAGGTCAAGGAGATCGCCGCCGCCGCGAAGGACCACGGCACGTCGATCCGCATCGGCGTCAACGCCGGGTCCCTCGACAAGCGCCTGCTCGACAAGCACGGCAGGCCCACCGCGGAGGCCCTCGTGGAGTCCGCGGTGTGGGAGGCGTCGCTGTTCGAGGAGCACGACTTCCACGACTTCAAGATCTCCGTCAAGCACAACGACCCCGTCGTCATGGTGCGCGCCTACGAGCTGCTCGCCGAGCGCGGCGACTGGCCGCTGCACCTGGGCGTCACCGAGGCCGGGCCGGCGTTCCAGGGCACGATCAAGTCGGCCGTGGCGTTCGGGTCGCTGCTGAGCAGGGGCATCGGCGACACGATCCGGGTCTCCCTGTCCGCGCCCCCGGTGGAGGAGGTCAAGGTCGGCATCCAGATCCTGCAGTCCCTCAACCTGCGCCCGCGCAAGCTGGAGATCGTCTCCTGCCCCTCCTGCGGGCGCGCGCAGGTCGACGTCTACACCCTCGCCGACCAGGTCACCGCCGGCCTGGAGGGCATGAGCGTGCCGCTGCGCGTGGCCGTCATGGGCTGCGTCGTCAACGGCCCCGGCGAGGCCCGCGAGGCCGACCTCGGCGTCGCCTCCGGCAACGGCAAGGGCCAGATCTTCGTCAAGGGCGAGGTCGTCAAGACCGTGCCGGAGGCGCAGATCGTCGCCACCCTCATCGAGGAGGCGAACCGGATCGCCGCGGCGATGGAGCTCGAGGGTGGGGTCGACACCGCGGGAGCGCCGACCGTCACCGTCGGCTGAGCCGCGGGGAGCGCCGGTGTTCCGCGACAGGAGCGGCCGGGCCGGGCTGAGCGACCGGCCGGGCGGGGACGACGGGGTGGTCGTCCTCGGGGACGCCGACACCCCGGCGGTGCTGGCCCTGTGCGCGCAGGACCCGGTGGCCAACGTCTTCGTCTCCAGCCGGGTCAGCGCCGTCGGCGCCGACCCGGCCCGCCTGGGCGGGCAGCTGTGGGGCTGGTGCCCCGACGGGCCGCTGCGGGCGCTGTGCTGGGAGGGCGCCAACCTCGTCCCCGTCCTGGGGGAGGGGGTGGGCGAGGAGGCCCTGGACGCCTTCGCCGCCCGCGCCCGGCGCTCCGGGCGCCGCTGCTCCTCCCTCGTGGGGCCCGCCGGCGCCGTCCTCGGGCTGTGGGAGCGCCTGCAGGCCGGCTGGGGGCGCGCCCGCGAGGTGCGCCCCGAGCAGCCGCTCATGGCCATCGACGCCGCCCCGCTCCTCGCGCCCGACCTCGGCGTGCGCGCGACGACGCCCGCGGACCTCGACGTCCTCGTGCCGGCGTGCATCGCGATGTTCACCGAGGAGGTCGGGTACTCGCCCGTGGGCCCCGACGGGGGCGCCACCTACCGGCGGCGCGTGGAGGAGCTGGTGCGCGCCGGCCGCTCCTTCGCGCGCATCGAGCGCGTGGACGGCGCCGCGCAGGTGGTGTTCAAGGCCGAGCTGGGCGCGGTGGCCCCCGGGGTGGTGCAGGTGCAGGGCGTGTGGGTGCACCCGCACCGGCGCGGGCAGGGGCTGGCCGGGCCCGGCACGGCCGCGGTCGTGCAGGCCGCCCGCGCGGCGGGCCTGGGCACGGTGAGCCTGTACGTCAACGACTACAACACCCGCGCGGTGCGCGCCTACGAGCGCGTGGGCTTCGCCCGCGTCGGCACGTTCGCCACCGTGCTGTTCTGAGCGGCCCGCAGCGGACGCTGCGACCGGCGGGCCTGCGCGACCGCCCCCGACGATCCGCGCGGGTCGACCGGCGGGGGGCCGTAGGGTGCCGGGCATGGAGCCGGCAGCGCGGTGAGCACGCACCTGGGCGCGCCGGTGACCGCGCCAGCGACCGCATCGGTGACCGCATCGGTGACCGCATCGGTGACCGCGGCCGACGTCGAGGACGCCGCCGCGCGCCTGGCGGGCACCACCCGGCGCACGCCGCTGGAGCTGGACGAGCGCCTGTCCGAGCTCGTCGGCGGCGAGGTCTGGCTCAAGCGCGAGGACCTGCAGGTGGTGCGCTCGTACAAGCTGCGCGGCGCGTACCACCTCATCGGCCAGGAGCGCGAGCGCGCCGCGAGCGCCGGCGTCGTCGCGGCCAGCGCCGGCAACCACGCGCAGGGCGTGGCGTGGGCCTGCCGGGCCCTCGACCTGCCCGGGCGCATCTACCTGCCGGGCACCACGCCGCGCCAGAAGCGGGAGCGGATCGCCGCCCTCGGCGGGGCCCGGGTCACGACGGTCGTCGTCGGGGACAGCTACGAGGAGGCGCAGGAGCGCGCGCTCGCCGACGCCGGAGACACCGGCGCCGTCCTCGTGCCCGCCTTCGACGACCCCCGCACGGTCGCCGGGCAGGGCACGGTCGCGTGCGAGGTGGTCGAGCAGCTGGGGCGGGCCCCGGACCTGCTCGTCGTCCCGGTCGGCGGCGGCGGCCTGCTCGCCGGGACGGCCGCGTGGCTGGCGCAGCGCCACCCCGGCACGCGCAGCGTCGGGGTCGAGCCCGCCGGCGCCGCGTGCATGGCGGCGGCGCTGGAGCACGGCAGCCCGGTGCCCCTGGCGAGCGTGGACTCCTTCGTGGACGGCGCGGCGGTGCGCACGGCCGGCAGCGTCACCTTCCCGCTCGTGCGCGACCACGCGGCCGGCGTCGTCGCGGTCGCCGAGGGGCGCGTGTGCTCGGAGATGCTGCGGCTGTACCAGGTGGAGGGGATCATCGCCGAGCCCGCCGGGGCGCTGGCCACGGCCGCGCTCGGCGACGCGCTGCACCCGGAGCCGGGCACCACGACGGTGTGCGTGGTCTCCGGCGGCAACAACGACGTCAGCCGCTACGGGGAGGTCCTCGAGCGCTCCCTCGTGCACGAGGGCCTCAAGCACTACTTCCTCGTCGAGTTCCCCCAGGAGCCCGGCGCCCTGCGCCGCTTCCTCGACGACGTCCTCGGCCCGGAGGACGACATCACGCTCTTCGAGTACGTCAAGCGCAACAACCGCGACACCGGACCCGCGCTCGTGGGCGTCGAGCTCGGCCGCCCCGACGACCTGGCGCCCCTGCTGGACCGCATGGCGGACTCGCCCATCACAGCGCGGCGCATCGAGCCGGACGACCCGCTGTTCCGCTTCGTCCTCTAGCCTCCTCGCGGCCCGGCGCGCCCCGGCGCGGGCCGGTCGAGGGGAGGCGGCGTGGGCAGGATCTGGCGGCAGCACGGCGACGGGCGCGCCGTCGCGCCCGGGGCGGTCGTGCTCCCGGAGGAGCGGCTGAGCTGGCCCCGCACGACCGGGCTCGGCCTGCAGCACGTCGTGGCGATGTTCGGGGCCACGTTCCTCGTGCCGCTCATCACGGGCTTCCCGCCGGCGACCACGCTGTTCTTTTCGGCGGTCGGCACGGCGCTGTTCCTCCTGCTCACCGGCGGCCGGCTGCCCAGCTACCTGGGCTCCAGCTTCGCCTTCATCGCCCCGATCGGGGCCGCCACGGCCAGCGCGGGCACGGCCGCCGCGCTCGGCGGCGTCGTCGTCACCGGGCTGCTGCTGGCGCTCGTCGGCGCCGTGGTGCACGTGGCCGGCACCGGGTGGATCGAGGCGCTCATGCCCCCGGTGGTCACCGGCACCATCGTGGCGCTGATCGGGCTGAACCTGGCGCCCGCCGCCCGCGCCAACGTCGAGGCGGCACCGGTCACCGCGGTGGTCACCACCGTCGCGATCGTCCTGGCGACGGTGCTGCTGCGCGGCCTGCTGGGGCGCCTGGCGATCCTGCTCGGGGTGCTCGTCGGGTGCGCGGTGGCGGCCGCGCGGAGCGAGGTCGCCTGGCAGCCGGTGCGCGACGCCGCCTGGGTGGGCCTGCCGCAGTTCGCCGCGCCGTCCTTCGAACCGGCCGTGCTCGGGCTGTTCGTGCCGGTGGTCCTCGTGCTCGTCGCCGAGAACGTCGGGCACGTGAAGTCGGTGGCGGCGATGACCGGCCGCGACCTGGACCCGCTGACCGGTCGCGCGCTGCTCGCCGACGGCCTGGCGACCACGCTCGCCGGCGCCGGCGGCGGCTCGGGCACCACGACCTACGCGGAGAACATCGGCGTCATGGCCGCCACCCGCGTCTACTCCACCGCCGCCTACGCGGTCGCGGCGCTCGCGGCGCTGCTGCTGAGCCTGTCCCCGAAGTTCGGCGCGCTCGTGGCGACCGTCCCGCAGGGCGTGCTCGGCGGTGCCGCGACCGTGCTGTACGGGCTGATCGCCGTCCTCGGCGCCCGGATCTGGGTGCAGGCGCGCGTCGACTTCTCCAGCCCCGTCGCCCTGACCACCGCCGGTGTGGCGCTGGTCATCGGCGCGGCGGACTACCGGTGGGTCGTCGGCGACTGGGAGTTCGGCGGCATCGCGCTCGGCACGGCCGCCGCCGTCGGCGTCTTCCACGTGATGCGGGCGCTGGCCCGCTGGCGCGGCACCGGCACCGGCACCGGCACCGGCGCCGGCGCGCCGTCCCCGCTCGCGCGTCAGCACGAGGACGACCCCGAGCGCGTCGTCGTGCCGGCACGTGCAGCGGACCTGCCCGACGAGCCGCCCCGGTAGCCTCGTGCCTCGTGCTGCTGCGGATGTCCACCCTGTTCCTGCGGACCCTGCGCGAGGACCCCGCCGACGCCGAGGTGCCCAGCCACCGGCTGCTCGTGCGCGCCGGGTACATCCGCCGCGCCGCGCCGGGCGGGTACACGTGGCTGCCGCTGGGCTACCGGGTCTTCCGCAACGTCGAGCGGGTCGTGCGCGAGGAGATGGACGCCGTCGGCGCGCAGGAGGTCAACTTCCCGGCGCTGCTGCCGCGCGAGCCCTACGAGGCCACCGGGCGCTGGAGCGAGTACGGCGACAACGTCTTCCGGGTCCGGGACCGCCGGGGCGCCGACTTCATGCTCGCGCCCACGCACGAGGAGCTGTTCACCCTCCTGGTGAAGGACCTGTACTCCTCCTACAAGGACCTGCCGGTCGTCCTGTACCAGATCCAGACGAAGTTCCGCGACGAGGCGCGCCCGCGCGCGGGCCTGCTGCGCGGGCGCGAGTTCGTCATGAAGGACTCCTACTCCTTCGACGTGGACGACGCCGGGCTGCGGGCCTCCTACGAGCGCCACCGCGAGGCGTACGTGCGGATCTTCGAGCGCCTCGGGCTGGAGTACGTCGTCGTCGCCGCGGTCTCGGGGGCCATGGGCGGCTCCGCCAGCGAGGAGTTCCTCCACCCCAGCCCGGTCGGCGAGGACGTCTTCGTGCGCTCCCCGGGCGGCTACGCCGCCAACGTCGAGGCCGTCACCACCGCCGTCCCGCCGCCGCTGCCCTGGGACGACGCGCCCGCCGCCCACGTCGAGGACACCCCCGACACCCCCACCATCGACGCGCTCGTCGCGGTCGCGAACGAGCGCTTCCCGCGCGCCGACCGCCCCTGGACCGCCGCCGACACCCTCAAGAACGTCGTCGTCCTCCTGCGCTCCCCCGGCGGGGCGCGCGAGCCGCTCGTCGTCGGCGTGCCCGGCGACCGCGAGGTCGACCCCAAGCGCCTGGAGGCGGCCGTCGCGCCCGCGGAGGTCGAGCCCTTCACCGAGGCCGACTTCGCCGACCACCCGGAGCTGGTGCGCGGCTACATCGGCCCGCAGGTGCTGGGGAAGGACTCCGCCTCGGGGATCCGGTACCTGCTCGACCCGCGCGTCGTCGACGGCACCCGCTGGGTCACCGGCGCGAACGAGCCGGGCCGGCACGTCTTCGACCTCGTCAAGGGCCGCGACTTCGGCGCCGACGGCACCGTCGAGGCCGCGGAGGTGCGCGCGGGCGACGAGGCGCCGGACGGCTCGGGCCCGCTGGAGACCGCGCGCGGCATGGAGCTCGGCCACATCTTCCAGCTCGGGCGCAAGTACGCCGACGCCCTCGGCCTGCGGGTGCTCGACGAGAGCGGCAAGCTCGTGACGGTCACCATGGGCTCCTACGGCATCGGGGTCTCGCGCGCCGTGGCGGCCGTCGCGGAGTCCACGCACGACGAGCTGGGCCTGGCCTGGCCGCGCGAGGTCGCCCCCGCCGACGTCCACGTCGTCGCCGCCGGCAAGGACGACGCCGTGCGCGCCGCCGCCGAGGACCTCTCGGCGCAGCTCGTCGCCGCGGGCCTGACCGTGCTGCTCGACGACCGGGCGCGCGTCAGCCCCGGGGTGAAGTTCAAGGACGCCGAGCTGCTGGGGATGCCGACGATCGTCACGGTCGGCAAGAGCCTGGCGGACGGCGTGCTGGAGGTGCGCGACCGGGCCAGCGGCGAGCGCACCGACGTCGCCGTGGTCGAGGCGGCCGAGCGCCTGGTCGCGCTCGTGCGCGCCGGGGCGTGAGCGCAGGGCCCGACCCGCTCACCGCCGCCGGGCTGGCCGCCCTCGCCCCGGACCTGGAGCTGTCCGGGACCGCGCTGGCGCTGCTCCTGCTCGCGGCGCTGGCCGCGGGCTGGGTGGACGCCGTGGTCGGCGGGGGAGGGCTGGTGCAGCTGCCGGCCCTGCTGCTCGTGCCGGGCATCGCCCCGGTGCAGGCGCTGGCCACCAACAAGGTCGCCAGCGTCGCGGGCACGACCGTGTCCGCCGTCACGTACGCCCGGCGGGTCCCGCTGGACTGGCGCACCGCCGTCCCGACCGCGCTGCTGGCCGGGACGGCCGCCGGCCTCGGCGCCACCGTCGCCGCGCAGGTGCCCGCCGCGGCGCTGCGCCCGCTCGTGCTCGTGGCGCTCGTGGCCGTGGCGGTCTGGACCCTCGTGCGCCCGGCCGCCGGCGCGCACACCTCCCTGCGCCACACCGGACGCCGCCACCTGGGTGCCGCCGCGCTGGTGGGCACGGTCGTCGGGGCCTACGACGGCGTGCTCGGGCCGGGCACCGGCAGCTTCCTCGTGGCCTCCCTGGTCGGGCTCGGCTACGGCTTCCTCGCCGCCAGCGCCTTCGCCAAGGTCGTCAACGCCGCCACCAACGCCGGCGCGATCGTGGTCTTCACCCTCCTCGGCGCACCGCTGTGGGGCCTGGGCGCGGCGATGGCGGTGGCCAACGTCGCCGGCGCCTACCTGGGCACCCGCACCGCGGTCGCGCGCGGCAGCGGCTTCGTGCGCGCGGTCTTCCTCGTCGTCGTCACGGCGCTCGTCGCCCGCCTCGGCTGGCAGGTGTGGACCGACCTGGCGGCCTGAGGACCGACCTGGGCCCCTGGGCCGCTGAGCCCTTGAGCCGCTGAGGACCGGCCCCGGCGTCAGCGGCCGCTGAGGCCGGGCAGGCCCACGAGCGCGGTGCCGCCGGCGTCCGCGCGCCAGGCCGCGGCGCGCGCGGCCCGGTCGGTCACCAGGGCCGCCGCGGCGGCGCGCTCGGCCGCGGGCAGGGCCGCCACGAGGTCGGCGGCACCGGCGCACGAGGCCTCCTCCAGCGCGGCCGCCAGGGCGCGCGCCTGCTCCGGGCCCGTGACGGGGGAGGGCAGCGCGTGCCCGGGAGGGCCGGGCGGCACCTGCGCGTCCGCGGCGGCGATGCGGGCGCGCAGGTCCTCCGCGCTCGCTTCGTGCGCGGCGCGGTCGGCGAGCGCGCGGGCCCGCCCCGCCGCGTCGAGGCGCACGGCGAGCAGCGCGAGGCCGTAGACGGCCTCCTCCTCCACGCCGAGGGCCGCGGACAGCGCGGCGACGGCGGCGTCGGAGCCGCCCTCGGACCCGCCCTGCGGCGCCAGGTCGGGCGCGGCGGGCCGCGCCGGCGCCGGCTGGTCCTGCGCCGCGGCCAGGGCCGCGGCGACCAGGTCGTGGCCCGCGGCGGTGCACGCCAGCAGCCGTGCCGCGCCCCCGCCGACGCCGCCGAGGTCCTCGCGCGCGGCCACCGCCGCCGCGGCCGCGGCCGCGGGCACCTCGGACAGCGGCACGGGGTCGGCGCCGTCGACGCCCTCGGCGCCCTCGGCGGGAGGGGAGTCGCTCGGCGACGCGGTCGCGGCGGAGCCCGCGGACGCGGGCGGGGGCGAGGTGCTCGGCGACGCGGGCGGCACCGCCTCCCCGAGGGCGGCCAGCTGCTCGTCGTGGGCCGAGACCGCGCTGGTCAGCAGGGCCACGAGCGCCGCGTCGCCCGGCGCCCCGGACGCGGCCGCGGCGCGCGCTGCCGCCGCGGCGCCGGCCCGCAGCCGCTGCACCTGCGCCACCGCCCGGCGGCGTGCCAGCTCGTCGGCGTCCGGCACGGGCGCCGGTGGTGCGGGGTCCCCGCCGGGCGGCCGCACGCGCAGGTCGTCGACGGCCGCGCACCCGGGCAGCGCCCCGAGCGCCGCCGCGGCGGCGACCCCCGCAGCGGCCCGCAGCAGGGCCCGGCGCGGCAGCGGTCGGGGGTAGGGGCCGGGCATGGGTGCGGATCCTCCCACGCGCACCGCCGCCCGCACCGCCGCCCGCACCGCGACCGCGCTGCGACCGCACTGGGTCGTTAGGGTTTCGCAGTCCCGTCCGCCGTCCTCCAGCAGGAGCCCCCGTGTCCCCCACCGAGCGCGTGCGCGAGGTCGTCGAGCCCGCGGTGGTCGCGGCCGGTCTCGTGCTCGAGGGCGTCACGGTCACCCCCGCCGGTCGGCGCCGCGTCGTGCGCGTGGTGGTGGACCTGCCCGACGACGCCGTCGGCAGCCTCGACCTCGACCACGTCGCCGCCGTCTCCCGCGCGGTCGCGGCGGCGCTGGACGCCGACGACGCCGCGCTCGGCGGCGCCCCCTACGTGCTGGAGGTGACCACGCCCGGGGTCGACCGGCCGCTGACGGCGCGGCGGCACTGGTCGCGCGCCCGCACCCGCGTCGTCACGACCACCGCGGCGGGCGCCGAGGTGACCGGCCGCGTGGTGTCCGTGGACGAGCTCGGCGTGGTGCTCGAGGTCGGCGGCGAGCAGCGGGCGGTGCCCTGGGCCGACCTGGGTACCGGGCGGGTGCAGGTGGAGTTCTCCCGACCCGGCGACGACGCCGCCGACGACACCGACGACACCGACGACGACACCGACGAGGACGGCGCCGAGGACGGGGAGGGCTGAGGTGGACATCGACCTGGCGGCGCTGCGGGCGGTCGAGCGGGAGCGGGAGGTCCCGTTCGAGGTCCTGGTCACCGCCATCGAGCAGGCCCTCCTCGTGGCCTACCACCGCACCGAGGGCGCCCACCCGCGGGCCCGCGTCCAGCTGGACCGCAAGACCGGCCACGTCGTCGTGCTCGCCTCGGAGGTGGACGAGCAGGGGCGGGTGAGGGAGTGGGACGACACCCCCAGCGGCTTCGGGCGCGTGGCGGCCAGCACGGCGCGCCAGGTGATCCTGCAGCGGCTGCGCGACCTCGAGGACGAGCAGGTGCTCGGCGCCTTCGCCGGCAAGGAGGGCGACATCGTCAGCGGCGTCGTCCAGCAGGGCCGCGACCCCCGCGTGGTGCAGCTGGACCTCGGCGCGGTCGAGGCCGTGCTCCCGCCGGCCGAGCAGGTGCCGGGGGAGCGCTACCCGCACGGCGCGCGGCTGCGCGCGTACGTGCTCTCGGTGCGCCGCGGCCCCAAGGGCCCCGTGATCACGGTCTCGCGCACGCACCCGGACCTCGTGCGGGCGCTGTTCGCGCTCGAGGCCCCTGAGGTCGCCAGCGGCGTCGTGCAGATCACGGCGATCGCCCGCGAGGCCGGGCACCGCACGAAGATGGCGGTGCGCGCGACCGCTGCGGGCGTCAGCGCCAAGGGCGCCTGCATCGGGCCGGTGGGCGCCCGCGTGCGCGCGGTGATGAACGAGCTGCACGGCGAGAAGATCGACATCATCGACCACAACGACGACCCGGCGACCTTCGTGGCCAACGCGCTCTCGCCCGCCCGGGTGACGTCGGTGACGGTCGTGGACGCCGCGGCGCGCTCGGCCCGCGTCGTCGTCCCCGACTACCAGCTGTCCCTGGCCATCGGCAAGGAGGGCCAGAACGCCCGGCTGGCGGCGCGGCTGACCGGCTGGCGCATCGACATCCGGCCCGACACCGAGGAGCAGCAGCCCGCCGCCGCCGGGAACACCGGCCCCACCCGGGAGCGCTAGACTGGCCGTGACCGGGCGTCGCGCTCGGCAGATCCCTCCGGCACCCGCGCCGGGGAGCCGCACGGCCGCTTCCGGGCCGGTGGAGCCCCAGCGCACGTGCGTGGGCTGCCGGCAGCGCGGTGACCGGTCGCGGTTGCTGCGCGTGGTCGCGGCCGGGGTGGACGGCGTCGTGTCGGCCGTTCCGGACCCGCAGGCACGGCAGCCGGGGCGGGGTGCCTGGGTGCACGCCGACCCGGCGTGCCTCGACCTCGCCGAGCGCCGGCGGGCCTTCTCCCGCGCCCTGCGCCAGCAGGGCCCGGTGGACGCCTCCGCCGTCCGGGCGCACCTGCAGCAGGCGCCAGCACCACCGGCACGTCCCGCACCACCGGCGCCACCGGCACGACCAGCAGCACCACCGCCAGCACCGTCCACACCGTCGACGAGCACCGGAAGCGGGTCAGCATCTGATGGGCACCCGATGAGCTCCCAGCGATGAGCACCCCCCAGAACTAAGACGGTCCTGCCTGTCCGGCCGGGCCGAGACAGGAGAGATGTGGCAAAGGTCCGGGTCTACGAGCTCGCGAAGGACCTCGGTGTCGAGAGCAAGGTCCTCATGGCCAAGCTCACCGAGATGGGCGAGTTCGTCCGGTCGGCCAGCTCGACCATCGAGCCGCCGGTCGTCCGCAGGCTGAAGTCCGAGTACCCCGCTGACGGCAACGGCTCCGCCGTCCGTCCCGCTGCGCCCGCGGCGCCGACCCCGGCTCCGCGGCCCGCAGCCGCAGCGGCTCCGGCCGCTCCCGCCGCGCCGCGCACGAGCGTCCCCGCCGGCGCTCCGCAGCGCCCCGCTCCCGCGGCGCCGTCCCCGGCGGTCGTCGCCGCCCCCTCCCCGGCCGCTCCGCAGCCTCCCGCACCCGCGCGGCCCGCCGCCGCGGCCCCTCCGGCGGCCCCCGCCGCCGCCCCGGCTCCTGCGCCGGCCCCCGCGGCGCCGGCACCGGCCGGGCCGGCTCGCCAGGGCCCGACCCCCGGCCCGCAGCGCCCGGCGGCCCCGGTGCCGGGCGGGCAGCGTCCCGCCGCGCCGCGCCCCGGTCCGGCCGCTCCGGCCGCTCCGAGCGGCCGTCCGGGTGCTCCCGCCGACCCGCGCGTCACCGCGCGCTCGGACGCCCCCGCGCGTCCCGACGCCCGTCCCGACGCCCGTCCGGCGGCTCCGCGCCCCGGTGGCGGTGCGCCGGCCGCTCCCGGTGGTGGTTCCCCGCGTCCGGGCAACAACCCCTTCGCCACGTCCCAGGGCATGCCCCGCTCCGGCGGGCCGCGCCCCGGTGCCCCGCGTCCGGGCAACAACCCCTTCGCCACGTCCCAGGGCATGCCGCGCCCCGGCGGGCCGCGCCCGCAGGCGCCAGCGGCGGGCGCTCCCGCGGGTGCCGGCGACCGTCCGGGCGGTCCGCGCCCGGGTGGTCCCCGTCCGGGCGGCCCGCGCCCGAACCCGGGCATGATGCCCGGCCGCTCGGCCGTCGGCCGTCCCGGTGCTCCCGCCCGCGGCGGCGCCGGCGGGCGTCCCGGTGCGCCGGGCCGTCCGGGCGCACCCGGCGCGGGTGCCGGTGCCGGTGCCGGCCGTCCGGGGGGCCCGCCGACCGGCGGGTTCGGCAAGGGCAGCCGCGGTCGCGGCGGCACGCAGGGCGCGTTCGGCCGCAGCGGCGGCCGTCCCGTCCGGGGCCGGAAGTCCAAGCGGGCGAAGCGCCAGGAGTTCGAGGCCATGCAGGCGCCGTCGGTCGGCGGCGTCCAGGTCCGCCGCGGTGACGGCACGACCGTGGTGCGCCTGCGCCGCGGCGCGAGCCTGACGGACTTCGCGGAGCGCATCGACGCCAACCCGGCGAGCCTGGTCACGGTCCTCTTCCACCTCGGGGAGATGGCCACCGCGACGCAGTCGCTCGACGAGGACACCTTCCGCCTGCTCGGGGCCGAGCTCGGCTACGACATCCAGGTCGTCTCCCCGGAGGACGAGGAGCGCGAGCTGCTCGCCGGGTTCGACATCGACCTGGACGCCGAGGACGACGACGAGGAGGCCCTGGTGGCGCGGCCGCCGGTGGTCACCGTCGTCGGCCACGTCGACCACGGCAAGACGAAGCTGCTGGACGCGATCCGCTCCACCGACGTGGTGGCGGGCGAGGCCGGCGGCATCACCCAGGCGATCGGCGCCTACCAGGTGCACACCACCCTGGAGGGCGAGGACCGCGCGATCACCTTCATCGACACCCCGGGCCACGAGGCGTTCACCGCCATGCGCGCCCGCGGTGCCCAGGTGGCCGACATCGCGATCCTCGTCGTGGCCGCGGACGACGGCGTCATGCCGCAGACCATCGAGGCGCTCAACCACATGCAGGCGGCCGGCGTGCCGATCGTCGTGGCGATCAACAAGATCGACAAGGAGGGGGCGAACCCCGACAAGGTCATGCAGCAGCTGACCGAGTACAACCTGGTGGCCGAGCAGTACGGCGGCGAGACCATGTTCGTGCCGATCAGCGCGCTGCGGCGCCAGGGCATCGACGACCTCCTCGAGGCCGTCCTGCTCACCGCCGACGCGGCGCTGGACCTGCGGGCCAACCCCGACAAGGACGCCCGCGGCGTCGCGATCGAGGCGCACCTGGACAAGGGCCGCGGCCCCGTCGCCACGGTGCTCGTGCAGTCCGGCACCCTGCGCGTCGGCGACGCGATCGTGGCGGGCAACGGCTTCGGCCGCGTGCGGGCCATGCTCGACGAGCACGGCGCGCCCGTGGACGCCGCGGAGCCGTCGCGTCCGGTCCTGGTCCTCGGCCTGACCGCCGTGCCCGGCGCCGGCGACACCTTCCTGGTGGCGCCCGACGACCGGACCGCCCGGCAGATCGCCGAGCGCCGCGAGTCGGCCCAGCGGGCCGCGTCCCTGGCGCGCCGCCGCAAGCGCATCAGCCTCGAGGACCTCAACGAGGCCCTCGCCGCCGGCAAGGTCGAGACCCTCAACCTCATCATCAAGGGTGACGGGTCCGGCTCGGTCGAGGCGCTGGAGGACGCGCTGCTGAAGATCGAGGTCAGCGACGACGTGGAGCTGCGGATCATCCACCGCGGCGTGGGTGCGATCACCCAGAACGACGTCAACCTGGCGACGGTCGACAACGCCGTCATCCTCGGCTTCAACGTCCGGCCCGCCGAGCGGGTCGGGGAGATGGCCGAGCGCGAGGGCATCGACATCCGCTACTACTCGGTCATCTACGCGGCGATCGACGACGTCGAGCAGGCCCTGCGCGGCATGCTCAAGCCGGAGTTCGAGGAGGTCCAGCTGGGCACCGCGGAGGTCCGCGAGGTCTTCCGCTCCTCGAAGTTCGGCAACATCGCGGGCTCGCTCGTGCGCAGCGGCGTGATCCGCCGCAACGCCCGGGCGCGGCTGCTGCGCGACGGCGTCGTGGTCGGCAACGACCTGGCCATCGAGTCGCTGCGGCGGTTCAAGGACGACGCGACCGAGGTCCGCGAGGGCTTCGAGTGCGGCATCGGCCTGGGCTCCTTCAACGACATCAAGGAGGGCGACGTGGTGGAGACCTTCGAGATGCGGGAGAAGCCGCGCGCCTGATGTCCGGCGCCCGCTGAGCACGGGGTGGCCCTGCGCCCGTCCTACGGGCGCAGGGCCACCCCGTGCTCGTGGGCGGTGAGCACGAGGACGCCCAGCGAGGAGGAGTGCGGTGTACGTCGGCACGCTCGTGCTGGACCTGCTGCTCGGCGACGTGCGGTCGCTGAAGCAGAAGCGCTCCGCGGTGCGCCCGGTGATCGCCGAGCTGCGCCGCCTGGACGTCGCGGTGGCCGAGACCGGCCACCTCGACCTGCACCGGCGCGCCGAGGTCGGCGTCGCCGTCGTCGCGGCGGACGCCGCGCACTGCCGGCGCGTCCTCGAGACCGCCGAGCGCCTCGTCGCCGCCCGACCCGAGCTGGACCTGCTCTCCGCCCGCGTGCGCGTGCGCGCGGACGACGACGAGGACTGACCCCACCCGTGCACGACCCGCGGGCCGCTCGGCCCTCGGGTCCCGACCGAGGAGGACGCCGTGGCCGACCCCGCCCGCGCCCGCAAGCTGGCCGACCGCATCAAGGTCGTCGTCGCCGAGACCCTGGAGCGGCGGGTGAAGGACCCGCGCCTGGGCTTCGTCACCGTCACCGACGCCCGGGTGACCGGTGACCTGCAGCACGCGACCGTCTTCTACACCGTCCTCGGCAGCGACGAGGAGCGCGCCAGCACCGCCGCCGCGCTCGACAGCGCCCGCGGGGTGCTGCGCTCGGAGGTCGGCCGCCGCACCGGCGTCCGGCTGACCCCGACGCTGGAGTTCGTCGCCGACGCCCTGCCCGAGACCACCGCGCACCTGGAGGACGTTCTCGCGCGCGCGGCCGCCCAGGACGCCGCGGTCGCCGCCCTGGCCCGCGGCGCCTCCTACGCCGGCGACGCCGACCCGTACCGCCGTCCCGAGGACGAGGACGGCGAGGACGCCGAAGACGCCGCCGCGGACGAGGAGCCGGGCGCCGCCGACGGGCGCCCGTGAGCGCCCCGGTCCCCCGCGACCCCCCGCAGGCGGGCGGTGCCCCCACGGAGGTGCCCCCGGGCCTGCTCGTCGTCGACAAGCCCTCGGGGTGGACCAGCCACGACGTCGTCGCCCGCACCCGCCGCCTGGCGGGCACCCGCAGGGTCGGCCACGCCGGCACGCTGGACCCGATGGCGACCGGGGTCCTCGTGCTCGGCCTCGGCCGCGCGACCCGCCTGCTCGCGCACGTGGTGGGCGCCGACAAGGAGTACCTGGCCACCGTGCGCCTGGGGGCGGCCACCGTCACGGACGACGCCGAGGCCGAGGTGGTCTCCCGCGCCGACGCCTCGGGGGTGCCCGAGGACGCCGTGCGCGCCGCGGTCGCGGCGCTGACGGGGGACCTGCTGCAGGTGCCCAGCTCCGTCAGCGCCGTCCAGGTCGACGGGCGCCGCTCCTACGCCCGCGCGCGCGCGGGGGAGGACGTCGTCCTGGCCGCGCGGCCGGTCACCGTGCGCGCCTTCGACGTGCTCGCCCAGCGCCGCGCCGACCTGGACGGCACCCCGGTGCTGGACGTCGACGTGCGGGTCGAGGTCACCTCCGGCACCTACGTGCGCGCCCTCGCGCGCGACCTCGGGGCCGCCCTGGGCGTGGGCGGGCACCTGACCGCCCTGCGCCGCACCCGCGTCGGGAGCTTCGGGCTCGACGCCGCCGCCGACCTGCGGCGCCTCGAGGCGGACGGCGTCGCGGCCTCCCTGCTCGCCCTGCCCGACGCGGCGCGGGCGGCCTTCCCCGTCTGGGACGTCGACGCCGGGCAGGCCCGCCGCCTCGCGCACGGCCAGCGCCTGCCCGCCGAGGCGCTGCCCGACGGTGCCCCAGGAGGCGGGCAGGAGCCGTCCGGGCCCGTGGCGGCGATCTCCCCCGACGGCCGGCTGGTCGCCCTCGTGGAGCGCACGGGCGGCGCGGTGCGTCCGGTGCTGGTGCTCGCGGAGCCCGCCGACCTGCCCTGACGCCTCGTGCGCCCGGCGACGCTGCGGAGGCGCTGAGGACCCCGGAGGGCGCGTGGCGGCTCCCGCGCGGCTGCGGCGCCGGCGCGCGGGGTCAGCGCGCGGGGTCAGCGCGCGGGGTCAGCGCGGCGACGGGCCCCCGTAGCCCCCGGAACCACCGGAGCCCCGGCGGGTGGCGCGGTTGCGCAGGTCCGCGATCCTCGCCTGCGTCTTCGGGTCCCGCGCCATCTGCTGCGCCTTGCGGGCGGCGGTGGTGATCACGCGCTGCCCCTGGGGCGTGCGCGCGAAGGCGACCAGCCTGCCGACGATGCCTGCCACGTGCGTCCTCCTCGCGGTGCGTCCGGCGCGCCCGGCGCGCCCTCGACCCCAGCCTGCCCCGCCCGCCACCGCGCCGTGAACCCGGCCCCGGCAGACTTGGCCCCGTGGAGCGCTGGCACGACCTTCCCGAGGTGCCCGAGGGCTACGGGCCCTCCGTCGTGGCGATCGGCAACTTCGACGGGGTGCACCGCGGCCACCGCAGCGTCCTGGCCGTGCTCGTCGAGCAGGCCCGCCGCCGCGGCGCCCGCGCCGTGGCCGTCACCTTCGTGCCCCACCCGCTGCAGGTGCTCCACCCCGAGCGCGCCCCGCAGCTGCTCGCGCACCCGGTCGACCGCCTGGACCTGCTCGAGGAGGCCGGCCTCGACGCCGTCCTGGAGATGCCCTTCACCCGCGAGCTGGCCTCCTGGACCCCGGAGCGCTTCGTCGTCGACACGTTCGTGAAGGCCCTGGGCGCCGCCGCCGTGGTGGTGGGGCGCGACGTGCGCTTCGGGCGGCGCAACTCCGGGGACCTGGAGACGATGCGCCGGCTCGGCCGCGAGCACGGCTTCGAGGTCCTCGCGCTGGAGGACGAGGTGGGGGAGGGCCGGCGCTGGTCCTCCACGTGGGCCCGCGAGGCGCTGGCCGCCGGGGACGTCGCGACCGCCGCCGAGGTGCTCGGGCGCCCCTACCGCCTGCGGGGCGTCGTCGTGCACGGCGACCACCGCGGGCGGGAGCTGGGCTACCCGACCGCGAACCTCGCCGGCGTCGAGACGCTCGTGCCGGCCGACGGGGTCTACGCCGGGTGGATGGTGCGGCTCGACCTGCCGGCCGACCACCCCGACCGGGTGCTGCCGGCGGCGGTCTCCCTCGGCACCAACCCGACCTTCGACGGGCTCGAGCAGCGGGTGGAGGCCTACGCGCTGGACCGCACCGACCTCGACCTGTACGGCGAGCGCGTGGCCGTGGACCTCGTGGAGCGGCTGCGGCCCACGCTGCGCTTCGGCTCCGTCGACGAGCTGGTCACCCAGATGGACTCCGACGTCGAGCGCTGCCGCCAGGTGCTCGGCGTGAGCGTCTGAGCGCCGCTGGTAGGATCGAGGACGCCGTACGCACCGGCCGCGGAGCGAGAGAGCCCGGGTGGACCTGCCCCGGAGCGCCGCGCAACGACCCCGAGGAGCTCGAAGAGCATGCCGCTCGACGCCGCCACGAAGCAGCGCATCATGACCGAGTACGCCACCGCCGACGGCGACACCGGCTCCCCGGAGGTGCAGGTCGCGCTGCTCACGCAGCGGATCAAGGACCTGACGGAGCACTTCAAGGAGCACAAGCACGACCACCACAGCCGTCGTGGGCTGCTCCTGCTCGTCGGCCAGCGCCGCCGCCTGCTGCAGTACCTCGCCAAGACCGACATCAACCGGTACCGGTCGCTGATCGAGCGGCTCGGCATCCGCCGCTGACCCCCGCGACCCCCGGCCGCCCGGCCGGGGGTCGCGCCGCACTCCCCACCTCGCACCACACCGCCACCACCACCGCCGCGAGCGGGACGGCGCGCCGCGCCGGTCCTCGGTAGTGGCCTCCGGGACCAGCGCCCGTGGGCCTCGATCGGGAACCGGGCCCGCGTCCGTCCGCGACCGGCCCGAACGAACAGGAGGGCACCCGTGGAGGGTCCCGAGATCACGTCCGCCGAGGCGACCATCGACAACGGCCGCTTCGGCACCCGCACCGTGCGCTTCGAGACGGGCCGCCTGGCCCGCCAGGCCGCCGGCTCCGTCGCCGCCTACCTCGACGGCGAGACGATGCTGCTGTCGACCACGACGGCGAGCAAGCAGCCGAAGGACCACTTCGACTTCTTCCCGCTCACCGTGGACGTCGAGGAGCGCATGTACGCCGCCGGGCGCATCCCCGGCTCGTTCTTCCGCCGCGAGGGCCGCCCGAGCACCGACGCCATCCTCACCTGCCGCCTGATCGACCGGCCGCTGCGCCCGTCGTTCGTCTCCGGGCTGCGCAACGAGGTCCAGGTGGTCATCACGGTGCTCTCGCTGCACCCGGACGACCCGTACGACGTCCTGGCGATCAACGCCGCGTCGGCGTCCACCCAGCTGTCCGGCCTGCCGTTCTCCGGCCCGGTCGGCGGCGTGCGCGTCGCGTTGATCGACGGTCAGTGGGTGGCCTTCCCGCGCCACTCCGACCACGAGCGCGCGGTCTTCGACATGGTCGTCGCCGGCCGCGTCGTGGGCGACGACGTCGCGATCATGATGGTCGAGGCGGAGGCCACCGAGGCCGCCTGGGACCTCGTCCAGGGCGGTGCGGGCGCCCCGACCGAGGACGTCGTCGCCGCCGGCCTGGAGGCCGCCAAGCCCTTCATCGCCGAGCTGTGCCGGGCGCAGTCGCAGCTGGCCGCCGAGGCGGCGAAGGAGACGGTGGAGTTCCCCCGCTTCCTCGACTACGCCGACGACGTGCTCGAGGCCGTCGCCGCCACCGCCTCCGAGGAGCTGGCCGCGGCGCTGACCATCGCCGGCAAGCAGGAGCGCGAGGCCCGCACCGAGGAGGTCAAGGCCGCCGTCAAGGCGCAGCTGGCCGACCGCTTCGAGGGCCGCGAGAAGGAGGTCAGCGCCGCCTTCCGGTCGCTGACCAAGCGGCTCGTGCGCCAGCGCATCCTGCGCGACGGCGTGCGCATCGACGGCCGCGGCCTGCGCGACATCCGCCAGCTGTCGGCCGAGGTCGACGTCCTCCCGCGCGTGCACGGCTCGGCCCTGTTCGAGCGCGGGGAGACCCAGATCCTCGGGGTGACGACGCTGAACATGCTCCGCATGGAGCAGCAGCTCGACACGCTCTCCCCGGAGACCCGCAAGCGGTACATGCACAACTACAACTTCCCGCCGTTCTCCACGGGCGAGACCGGCCGCGTCGGCTCCCCGAAGCGGCGCGAGATCGGCCACGGCGCCCTCGCCGAGCGCGCGCTGGTGCCGGTGCTGCCCACCCGCGAGGAGTTCCCCTACGCGATCCGCCAGGTCTCCGAGGCCCTCGGCTCCAACGGGTCCACCTCGATGGGCTCGGTGTGCGCCTCGACCCTGTCGCTGCTCAACGCCGGCGTGCCGCTGCGCGCGCCGGTGGCGGGCATCGCGATGGGCCTGGTCTCCGACACCGTGGACGGCGAGACGCGCTACGCGGCGCTGACCGACATCCTCGGCGCCGAGGACGCCTTCGGCGACATGGACTTCAAGGTCGCCGGCACGCGGGAGTTCGTCACCGCGATCCAGCTGGACACCAAGCTGGACGGCATCCCCGCCCAGGTCCTCGCCGGCGCGCTGACCCAGGCCCGCGACGCGCGCCTGCACATCCTCGACGTCATGGCCGAGGCCATCGACCGCCCCGACGAGATGGCCCCCACCGCGCCGCGCGTGATCACGGTGAAGGTGCCGGTCGACAAGATCGGCGAGGTCATCGGCCCCAAGGGCAAGATGATCAACCAGATCCAGGACGACACGGGCGCCGACATCTCCATCGAGGACGACGGCACCGTCTACATCGGCGCGGTCGACGGGCCCTCCGCGGAGGCCGCCCGCTCGGCGGTCAACGCGATCGCCAACCCGCAGATGCCGGAGGTGGGCGAGCGCTACGTCGGCACCGTGGTCAAGACCACGACGTTCGGCGCGTTCATCTCCCTCACCCCGGGCAAGGACGGCCTGCTGCACATCTCCAAGATGCGGGCCCTGACCGGCGGCAAGCGGGTGGAGAACGTCGAGGACGTCCTGTCCGTGGGCCAGAAGGTGCAGGTCGAGATCACCGAGATCGACCCGCGCGGCAAGCTGAGCCTGTCCCCGGTCGTCGAGGGCTCCGAGGACGGCGGCTCCGCGGACGGCGGCTCCGCCGGCGCCTCGGGCGACGGCGCCGCCGAGCAGGCCGCCCCGGCCGGGGCCAGCGCCTGACGTGGCCGCCGTCCCCCTGCCGCTGACCGGCACGGACGGCACCCGCACCCTCTCCGGGGAGGACGCCGGCGCGCTCGTGCGCCGCAGCGTCCTCCCCGGAGGCGTCCGGGTGCTGACCGAGGCCGTCCCGGGCATGCGGTCGGTGACCGTGGGCGCCTGGGTGGGCGTCGGCTCGCGCGACGAGGCCTCCGGTCACCACGGCTCCACGCACTTCCTCGAGCACCTGCTCTTCAAGGGCACCGCCCGGCGCACCGCGATGGACATCGCCGCGGCCTTCGACGCCGTGGGCGGGGAGTCCAACGCCGCGACCGGCAAGGAGCACACGACGTACTACGCGCGCGTGCTCGACGCCGACCTGCCGATGGCGATCGACGTCATCGGCGACATGGTCACCTCGGCGACGATCACCGAGGAGGACGTCGCCAGCGAGCGCGGCGTCATCCTCGAGGAGCTCGCCATGAACGACGACGACCCCACCGACGTCGCGCACGAGCGCTTCGCCGAGCAGGTCTTCGGCGAGGGCACCCCGCTCGGGCGGCCCATCGGCGGCACGGCGCAGTCGATCCTCGACGTCCCCCGCGACGCCGTCCTCGCCCACTACCGCCAGCACTACACCGCGCCCGGGATCGTCGTCACCGCCGCCGGCGGCCTCGAGCACGAGGCCGTGTGCGCGCTCGTGCGCGAGGCCCTCGGGCGCGCCGGGTGGGACCTCGCTGAGGGCGCCCGGCCGCTGCCGCGCCGCTCCAGCGCCCTGCAGGTGCCCCCGCCCGCCGCGGGCGGGGTGCTGACGGTGGAGCGGCCCACCGAGCAGGCGAACGTGCTGCTCGGCGGGCTCGGCGTCCCCGCCGCGGACCCGCGCCGCCACGCGCTGGCGGTGCTCAACGCCGTCCTCGGCGGCGGCATGAGCAGCCGCCTGTTCCAGGAGGTGCGCGAGAAGCGCGGCCTGGCGTACTCCGTGTACTCCTTCGGCGCCGGCTACGCCGACGCCGGCTACTTCGGCCTGTACGCCGGGTGCGCCCCGGCGAAGACGGCGCAGGTCGTACAGCTGCTGGCCGAGCAGTGGCAGCTGCTGGCCACCGACGGCGTCGGCCGCGAGGAGCTGGAGCGCGCGGTCGGGCAGGTGCGCGGCGGCACGGTGCTGGCCCTGGAGGACTCCAGCGCCCGCATGTCCCGCCTGGGCAAGGCCGAGCTCGTGCACGGGGAGTGGCTGAGCGTGGAGGCGGCGCTGGCGCGCACCGCGGCGGTGACCGCCGACGACGTCCAGGCCCTCGCCGCCGCCCTGTGGGAGCAGCCGCACCACCTGACCGTCGTGGGGCCCTTCGACGCCGACCCGGTGCCCACCGCCCCCTGAGCGGGGCGCGGGGGGCGGGCGCGGAAGCAGCAGCGGCCGCCCGCTGTTGCTCGCGTGGACAGCTGACCAGCCGCCGGGACGCCGGCGGCACGGACCGGAGGAGGCGCCGTGTTCACCGGCATCGTCGAGGAGCTCGGCCAGGTCGTCGCCGTGGAGGCCGGCCGCGACAGCGCCCGCGTGGTGCTGCGGGGCCCGCTGGTGACCTCCGACGCCGGCCACGGGGACTCCATCTGCGTCAACGGCGCCTGCCTGACCGTCACCTCCTGGGGCGAGGGGGAGTTCACGGCCGACGTCATGGCGGAGACGCTGCAGCGCACCACCCTCGGCGGCCTGCGGCCCGGGGACCGCGTCAACCTCGAGCGGGCCGTGCCGGCCGGCGGGCGCCTGGGCGGGCACGTGGTGCAGGGCCACGTCGACGGCGTCGGGCGGGTGCTCGACCGCACGCCCGGGGACGCGTGGGAGACGGTGCGCTTCGCGCTGCCCCGCGCGCTCGGCCGCTACGTGGCCGAGAAGGGCTCCATCGCCCTCGACGGCGTGTCCCTGACGGTGGTCGCGGTCGAGGACGCCGACGAGGAGACCTCGGTCGTCACCGTCGGCCTCATCCCCACCACGCTGGCGGCGACGACGGTGGGCCGCGCCGCGCCCGGCACGCCCGTCAACGTCGAGGTCGACGTCGTCGCCAAGTACGTCGAGCGCCTGCTCGGCTCGCGCGCCGCGCCGGCGGGGCGGCCGTGAGCGACGGCGGCCCGCCCGCACGGGTCCCAGTCGAGGAGGCCCTGGTCCAGCGCCGCGCCAGCGCGCGCCTGCCCACCCGGTACGGCGCCTTCACCGCGGTCGGCTACACCGGCCCGGCGCCGGGCAGCGAGGTCGTCGCGCTCGTGGCGGGCGACGTCGAGGACCTGGGCGGTGAGCGCGCGCGGGGCCCGGGCGGGGACCTGCTCGTGCGGCTGCACTCCGAGTGCCTGACCGGCGACGTCTTCGGCTCCACGCGCTGCGACTGCGGCCCGCAGCTGCAGGCGGCGCTGGAGGCCGTGGCCGCGGAGGGGCGCGGCGTGGTGGTCTACCTGCGCGGACACGAGGGGCGCGGCATCGGCCTGCTGCCCAAGCTCGCCGCCTACGCGCTGCAGGACGACGGGCGCGACACCGTGCAGGCGAACCTGGAGCTGGGGCTGCCCGCCGACGCCCGCGACTACGCGGCCGCGGCGCAGGTGCTGCGCGACCTCGGGGTCCACCGCGTGCGCCTGCTGACCAACAACCCGGCGAAGGTGCACGCCCTCGCCGAGCACGGCGTGCAGGTGGTGGCGCGGGTGCCGCTGGAGGTCGGGGCGGGCCCGGAGAACCTGGGCTACCTGCAGGCCAAGCGCGACCGGATGGGCCACCAGCTGAGCGGGCTGGACGAGCAGGGCGAGGCCGAGCCGGCCACGGCGGGTGCCGCCGCGGCCGGGACGGCGACGACGAGGGGAGCGGGTCGAGGGTGAGCGGAGCCGGAGCGCCGCGGGTGCGGCTGGAGGGGGCCGGCGGCCTGAGGGTGGCCGTCGTCGCCGCCTCCTGGCACGAGCGGGTCATGGACGGGCTCGTCGGCGGGGCCCGGCGCGCCCTGGCGGAGGCCGGCGTGGCGGACCCCCTCCTCGTGCGCGTGCCGGGCTCCTTCGAGCTGCCGGTGGCCGCGCTGCGGCTGGCGCGCGCCGGCCACGACGCCGTCGTCGCGCTCGGGGTCGTCGTCCGCGGCGGCACCCCCCACTTCGAGTACGTCTGCTCCGCGGCCACGAGCGGCCTGACGGACGTGAGCACCGCGACGGGCGTGCCCGTCGGCTTCGGCGTCCTGACCTGCGACACCGAGGAGCAGGCCCTGGACCGCGCCGGCCTGCCGGGCTCGCGCGAGGACAAGGGCCGCGAGGCCGTCGAGGCCGCCCTGGCGACCGCGCTGGCCCTGCGCGCGGTGGGCGCCTGATGGCGCCGCTGCGGGTCGCCGTGGTCGGCGCGGGCGGGCGCATGGGCACCGCGGCCTGCGCGGCGGTCGAGGCCGCGGACGACCTGCAGCTCGTCGCGCGCATCGGGCGCGGGGACGACGTGCGGGAGGCCGCCCGCGCCGGCGCGGACGTCGCGGTGGAGCTGTCGGTGCCCTCGGCGGCCCCGCACCACGTCAGCGAGCTGATCGACGCCGGCGTCCACGTCGTCGTCGGCACCACCGGCTGGGACGACGCGGCGCTGACGCGGCTGCGCGGGGAGCTGGCCCACCCCAGCGTCCCGGAGGGCGTCGGGGTGCTCATCGCCCCGAACTTCGCCCTCGGAGCCGTGCTGCTCATGCGCTTCGCCGCGCAGGCGGCGCCGTACTTCGAGTCCGTGGAGGTGGTGGAGCTGCACCACCCCGCCAAGGTCGACGCGCCCAGCGGGACGGCGGTGCGCACCGCCGAGCTCATCGCGGCCGCCCGGCGCGAGGCGGGCGCCGGGCCGGCGCCGGACGCGACGAGCTCCGCGCTCGACGGCGCGCGCGGCGCGCCCGTGGCCGGCGTGCCGGTGCACAGCGTGCGCCTGCGCGGGCTGACCGCCTCCCAGGAGGTGCTGCTCGGCTCGGCGGGGGAGGTCCTCGCGCTGCGCCACGACGCCACCGAGCGCTCGGCGTTCATGCCGGGGCTGCTGCTCGGGGTGCGCCGCGTGGCCGGCCACCCCGGCCTGACCGTCGGGCTCGAGCACTACCTCGACCTCGGCTGAGCCGGAGGCCCTCGGCGTGCGCGCGAAGGTCGTCGTGGCGGTGCTGCTGGCCGCGCTGCTGCTCTACCTGCTGCTGCTCGGCCAGCGCGGCTGGCTGCTGATCGCCTCCGGGCAGGGCCCGGTGCCGGTGCTGTTCGGCCTCGGCGTGCTGCTGCTGCCGCTGCTCGTGGCCTGGGCGGTGCTGCGCGAGCTGGTCTTCGGGGTGCGCACCGAGGCCATGGCCCGCGAGCTGGACGCCGCCGGGCGCCTGCCCGTCGACGACCTGCCCCGCACCCCGAGCGGGCGGGTGCAGCGCGCGGCGGCCGACGCGGCCTTCGCCCGCTACCGGGCGGAGACCGAGGCCGACCCGCAGGACTGGGGCGGCTGGTTCCGCCTCGGGTGCGCCTACGACGCCGCAGGGGACCGCCGGCGCGCCCGACGGGCGCTGCGGCACGCCTCCGCCCTGCGTCGCGCCCGCTCCGGCTGAGCGGCGGGCGCGCGAGGAGCGCGCTGCCCTGCGCGGCGGCAGGCGCCGGGCCCGGCGGTGAGGGCTGGGCGCGCCTACCGCGGTCGCGCTGCCGGGCCCGCGGCCGCGCGCGCGGCCGCGGCGGCGACCTGCTCCAGCGGCCCGCGCTCCCCGGTCAGGCGCCACAGCAGGCCGATCGCCACGGCGCCGAGGGCGTGCACGAGGTAGAGCGCGGTGTCCGGCAGCAGCAGCTGCATCGGCGCGATCAGCAGCACGTGGGTGGTGTAGAGGGTCAGCGTCATCGACCCGGGCGCGGACACCGGCAGCAGGGCCCGCGCCCCCGCCGCCGAGCGGGAGACGAGCAGGCACAGCCCCAGCACGGCCAGGGCCGTCCCGCTGGTGGACAGCAGGTCGAACGGCGTTCCCGAGTGGGGCGCCGCGACGGTGAGCCAGGCCCACGAGGTCGTCGGCGTCGTCCCGTACAGCGACGAGCGCAGCGCGACCTGCAGCGGCTCGCCGGCGAGGGGGGAGTCCGGCGGCAGGCTCGCCGCGAGGGCCCGCACCCCGCCCGCAGCGTCCAGCAGCACCCGGGAGGCGAGCACGGCCGCGACGGCGAGGACGGCGCCGCCGACGGCCGCCCGGGCCGCTGCGCCCGCCCGGTGCAGGTCGAGGCGGCCGACGGCCAGGCCGACGAGCACGTACCCCGTCCACTGCAGCGCCGGGTAGTAGCCGGTGAGCACCAGCTCGGTGAGCAGCTGCACCGGATCGAGCAGCGACAGCCACGACGGGACGTCGCCCGGCCCCGGCGGCGCGAGGCGGCGCAGCAGGTGCCCGAGGACGGGGGAGAGGAGCGGCCAGGCCACCGCGAGCATCCCCAGGGTGCGGGCGCGCAGCCCGAGGAAGGGCACCGCGACCGCGAACAGCACCCCGTAGACGACGAGGATGATCGCGATCGGGCTCGGCCACAGCGCGAGGGTCAGCCCGACGGCCGTGACCACGCCGGCGCGGGCGAGCACCCCGCGGCGCGCCGCGGCCAGCGCCGCGCCGGTGCGCGGGTGCGGGCCGCCGCTGGCGAGGGCGAGCCCGACGCCGGCGAGGACGGCGAACAGCGCCGAGGCGCGTCCGCTGAACAGCAGGTGCGCCGCGGTCACCCGCCCCGCGGCGTCGGTCTCCGGCAGCACGTGCACCGCCATCATCCCGAGCAGCGCGAGACCGCGGGCGGCGTCCACCCCGCTCAGCCGGTCCCGGCGCCCCGTGGGCGCCGCCGTTCCCGCCCGCGTCGTCGAACCGCTCATCGCCACCCCCGCGCGTCCGGGGGCCTCAGCCCCACCCGGTGCTCCGCAGCATGGCGGCCGTCGCCGCGGCGAGCACCACGGCGAGGAGGAACGGGGCCCGCAGCGCCAGCGCCGCGGCCGCCACGAGCAGGGCCGGCACCCGCGCGTCCGGCACGAGCGAGCGCCCGTCGGCGAGCGCCTGCACGGCCGTCAGCGCGGCGAGCAGCGCCACGGTGCCCAGCGCCGCGGCGCGCGCGGTGCCCGGCCGGTCCAGCCACCGCGGCGGCGCGAGGTGCCCGGCCAGCTTGACGGCGAAGCACGCCGCCGAGGCGACGAGCACGAGGCAACGCCGCCACCATCCTCGGGCTGTGATCTCGGCCAGCAGGACAAGCGTGCTGCAGCCTCGAGGTCCGCCGGTGACGCGGTCGAGGTCCTCCGCACCAGCGTGGTTCCTGACCCGCTCAGCCCCTGAGCTCCCGGCTGAGGGTGTCCCGCAGCAGGCACCGGCATCGGGCGAGCCGTGCGGGGCACCGGCTACCCACCAGACCCATCGACTCGCAGCATCGTCGGCACGGTCGAGGTCGTCGGCACGGTCGAGCTCGTCCTGCGCTGCCTGCCCAGGCAGCAGCTGAGCAAGACCCACGAGTCGACCGTCGGAGCAGTCGGTGATGATGGCGCCGTGGCGGGGGGCGCTGTGAGCGGCGGCGGTGAGAGGCAGTCTCAGGATTCCTCGTCGATGGCCGTTGACGCCGTTGCCGCCGCTGCCGCTACCGGGGTCGGTGCTCTCGTTGGGGGTTCGCCCGGCGCCATGGCCGGCGCGGCGATGCAGCCGCTGCTCACCCGGGCGCTGGAGCGCGCGGGAGCTGAGATCGGCATCTGGCGACGTCGCTCCGCGGCGAGGGTCCTCGAGGATGCCTCGCGCCGGTTAGACCGCAGTCCTGACGACGTCGTGGAGCTGGCCACCCGGTCGCCTCAGTCGGCGCAGTTGTTGGCCGAGACGCTGTTCGCTGCGGCGCGCACGGTCAACGAGCAGAAGGTCCGCGCTCTGGCACGGGCGCTGGCCAATGGGCTACGTGATGACGAGGCGCGCCCGGACGAGGAGCAGCTCGTGGTGGCAGCCCTCGGTGAGGTCGAGGCTCCCCACATCAAGGTCCTCACACACCTGGGCCCTGAGCGGGCACGCTTCCGCACTCAGGCGACCGGTCTTCGCAGCCGGACTACGACGAGCCGTGGACGGCACCCGGCCTCCCTCGCCGAGGAGTGCCGGCTCAGCCGGGCGTCGGTGCGGGCCGTGCTGTCAGTGCTGGAGCGAGCCGGGATGGCTGTCCCCGACCAGGGATCGGAGACCACCCGGATCGACAAACTGATCATCGAGGTGCAGCAGGAGGTCAACAAGATCGCCAACCTCCTGCTCAACCCGCCCGAGAACGGCAAGATCCCGAGCAGCAAGAGACCGCACGAGCTGCGGCGGCCTGGGTCGCCCGCAACGGCCGGCTGGGTGATCACACCCTTCGGCCAGCTGTGCTTGGACTACCTCGAGGATGCCTAGGTCACCATCGCACCCAGTGATGCGCTGGAGGAAGGAGCGGACCAGCCGCTCGCTGAGGACGGGCTTGAAGACGGGTCCTAGGCTGGCCCGCGCCTAGGGTCGGCGGTGTGCAGCGGTGCAGCATCTCCTCCGGCGGGCCCTACGAGGACGTGTACGGCTACAGCCGCGCGGTCCGCGTCGGTGGGCAGGTGCACGTGTCCGGGACGACGGCTCGCGAGCCGGACCTCGACGCCGACGCCTACGGGCAGGCTCGCGCCGCCTGGCGGATCATCGAGGAGGCGCTGCAGCAGGCGGGCAGCGGCCTAGACGCGGTGGTGCGCACCGTCACCTACGTGACCGACATCGCCGACGCCGATCTGGTCGCCCGCGCCCACCGCGAGGTCGTCGGCCACGTGCGCCCGGCAGCGACCCTGGTGGCCGTCCGGGCGCTGCTGGACCCGCGGATGCGCGTGGAGATCGAGGTCTACGCCCTCGACCCGCTCTGAGAGCAGCCCCTCCCGCTGAGTCCTGCGGTGATCACCTACCGTGCCACCCTCGAAGTCGTCCTCGACGTCTGCATCGTCTGCGGGCGAGGCCGTTGACACACGTCGTCGACGTGCTGGTCGCTCGCGCCGGCGAAGGTCACCGGTTCCCAGTCGACGTCCCCCCGAGGAACCGTTGCGCCGATCCTGGTGTCCACGGCGTCTGCTCCAGCGGCCTGCGCATGGTGACGCGGGGCCAGGCGTCCAGGCCGCGGTCGGCCTCGGCTCGCCGCAGCGCCGCCAGTTGCGGAGGCTGCTCGCCATCAGGCAGGACGACGAACCCGAGCTTGGCGTAGTACGGGGCGTTCCAGGGCACGAGCTTGAAAGTGGTCAAGGTCATGTTCGACAGGCCCTGCCCGCGAGCCCACCCCTCCGCGATCTGGATCAGCTCCCGGCCGATGCCCCGGCGGGCGTGCGCGGGGTCGACGGAGACCTGCTCGACGTGGGCGCCCCCGGCCACGACGTCCACCAGCAGGTACCCGACGACGTGGCCGCGCTCCTCCGCGACCCAGGCGCGACCTGCTCGCTGGTACTCGGCCAGGTGCTCGATCGGTGGCGGCTCTTCCTCGGCGACGGCGTCCATGCCCAGCGCTCGGAACGCTGCCCCCGCCGCCTCCTCGATGCGCTGCACGCGGTGCAGGTCACCGGGTCGGGCCGAG
This sequence comes from Quadrisphaera sp. DSM 44207, assembly GCF_900101335.1. Lineage (NCBI taxonomy): Bacteria > Bacillati > Actinomycetota > Actinomycetes > Kineosporiales > Kineosporiaceae > Quadrisphaera > Quadrisphaera sp. DSM 44207. The sequence goes on from NZ_FNKA01000003.1 coordinate 684,783, forward strand.
CGGATCCTCGTCACGCACTCATCGTGGCAACGTTCTGATGACAACGTCGTGATGACAACACAGGAGGGTGCACGCCGGTCCGGCTGCCGCCGGCGGCCCGACGGGTCAGGGCAGGAGGGATGACGAGGCCTCCTCGGCGAGCAGCACCTCGCCGGCGTACGCCTGCCGGGCGGCCGCACCAGAGACCTCCCGGTCGTTGCCGGGCCACAAGTGGGTGAGCAGGAGCCGTCGGGCGCCGGCGCGGGTCGAACACGGACGCCACCGCAGTCGGGTCACCGTCCTCGAGCGCGACCAGCGTCTCGAGGACGCCAGCGGGTGCGTACAGCGGGATCGCCGCGGCGGCGCGCCGGGTGAACCAGCGGACCCGCAGCAGCGCGTGCAGGTCGACCACGTGGTCCGGGTGCGCGCGCGTGGTCACCACCGCGTCGATCCCGTCGGCGGCGGGGGAGCCCGGCAGCGCGAGCCGGCACGGCAGCGTGCCGTAGCCGAGGTCGAGCGCGACCCGCGTGTGCGGCCCGCGGCGACCAGGACGGCGGCACGATCGACGTCGTGGTGGCGAGCCGGTCGACCGCGCGGGTGCGGGTGCTGACGTGGAACATGTGGTGGCGGTTCGGGCCGGCCTGGCGCAGCCGCCAGCCGGCGCTGCCGCACCACCTGCGGCGGGTGGACCCGGACGTGGTGGCGCTTCAGGAGTGCTGAGGCACCGAGGAGACCACGCAGGCGCACGAGCTCGCCGCTGGCTGCTCCTGCACGCCGGCTTCGTGGCGCCGGGCCTGCCTCCGGCGCCGGACCCGCCCGAGACGCCCGACCAGGCCGGCGTGGAGGTCGGCATCGGCGTCCTCAGCCACTGGCCGCTGACCGACGTCCGCGCGGTGGCCCTGCCGGCTCGCCACCGCACCCCGGCCCCGGTCGCGGCGGCCGTCGAGGTGGCGCGCCTCGCCGGGCCCCTGCCCGTGCTCCTGTGCGACGACCTGAACGCCGCCTCGCACAGCCCGGTGCTGCGGCCGGTGCACGAGGCCGTGGTCGACGCCTGGGCGGCCGGAGGGAGCGACCCCGCCGCGGCGACCCTGCGCTCGGACCACCCGCAGGCGCCGCTGGAGGCCACCGAGCTGATCGACCCTCGCATCGACCACGTCTTCGTCCGTCCTGGCCGACCCGGTCTGCAGGTGCTCGTCGAGTCCGTCGCCGTGATCGGTGACCCCGTGGACGGGGTGCACGGGACTCCTCCGCGCGACGGGCCCGGTCCTCCAGGGCCGCCATCGTGGCGCGGCGGCTCTGCACCGCGACAGCGACGGCTGCTGCGGTGCACAGCCACAGCACCACGTCCTGGCGCCCCCACGCGGCCTCGCCGAGCAGCACCACCAGGACCGACAGCACGCCGAGCGAGACCGACACGATCGCGGCGGCCGCGATCGTCTGCGCCCGGGGCCGGCGCAGCCCGTAGTCGAAGACCGCCACCGCGACGGCGAGCTGAGCCAGGTTCACCTGCCAGCCGCCCGCGATCGCCACCCCGGTCGCGGCGCCCGTCCCGGCGAGGGCGAGCAGCGGCCTGCGTCGGCGCTGGGTCAGGGCCAGGGCGCTGCCCACCGTGAGGGCGACGTCCGGGCCCGTGAGCACCACGTCCTCTGACCGTCGGGCGTCCAGCGAGGTCCCCGGGCGGCGCGGTCGTCCGGTCGCGCCCTCACGGTGAGAAGACCCCGCGCCCCGGTTCGTAGGCTTCCGCCCGTGGACCTGCGCCCTCTGCCGCCGCCGACGGGCCTGCCCCTCGGCCTCGACGCCCTGACCGGCCGCGCCTTCGCCGCCGTGCTGTTCGACATGGACGGCACGCTCGTCGACTCCACGCCGGTCGTCGTCCGCTCCTGGCTGCGCTGGGCGGCGGAGGAGGGCGTGGACCCGGCGCGGCTGACCGGCATGCACGGGGTCCCCGCGGCGGGCATCGTCGAGCGCCTGCTGCCGGCGCCGCGGCGCGCGGCCGCCGTCGCCCGCATCGACGCCATCGAGCTGCAGGACGTCGACGGCGTCGTGATCCTGCCCGGCGCGGCGCAGGCGCTGGCGGCGCTGCCGCCCGGGCGGGCCGCGATCGCGACGTCGTGCGGCCGGTCCCTGGCCCGCCTCCGGATGGCGGCCACCGGCCTGGCCGCTCCCGCCGTGGTCGTCACGGCCGACGACGTCGAGCGCGGCAAGCCCGACCCGCAGCCCTACCTGCTGGCCGCCTCCCGGCTCGGGGTCGACCCGGCGGCGTGCCTGGTCGTCGAGGACGCGCCCAGCGGGCTGACGTCCGCGCGCGCCGCCGCGTGCGCGACGCTGGCCGTGGCCACCAGCCACGTGGTCCCCGAGCTGCTCGCCGCAGGAGCGGACGCCGTCGTGCGCGACCTCTCCGGCGTCGTCCTGGACGTCGGGGACGAGGGGGTGCGGGTGCGTCCCGCGGCGGCGTCCTCGGCCGTCAGGGCCTGATCATCGTCACCCCGGCCGGAGAGCGGCCCTGCGCCGTCGCCGCCATCGCGGCGGGCACGTCGTCCAGGCCGATCCAGGTGCCGACGAGGTCCTGCGGGCGCAGCCGGCCGGAGGCGACCAGCGCCACCAGGCCCGGGTAGTCGCGCGCGGACATCCCGTGGACGCCCAGGAGCACCAGCTCGTGGCTGACCACCCGCGAGACGCGCACCACCGGCTCGGCCGGCACCAGGCCGATCTGCACGTGCCGCCCCCGGGCGGCGAGGGAGCGCAGCGCGAGGTCGATCGTCTCGGCGCGCCCGAGCGCCTCGACGCTGACCTGGACACCGTCCGGGTGCACCTGGCGCAGTGCGGCGTCGAGCTCCTCCGGCGCCGTCGACGAGGAGTCGATCGTCGCCGCAGCGCCCAGGGACGCCGCCCGCTGCAGCGCGGCCGCGTCGACGTCCACCGCGACGACCCGTGCGCCGAGGGCCACGGCGACCATCACCGCGCTCAGACCCACCCCGCCGCAGCCGACGACGAGCACGGCCTCGCCCGCGCGCACGCGCGCCAGCAGCACCAGGCCGCGGTAGGCGGTGGCGAAGCGGCACCCGAGCAGCGCCGCGGCCCCGGCGTCCACGTCCTCGGGAACGGCGACCAGGTTCTCGTCCGCCTCCTCCACGCGCACCAGCTCCGCGAAGGACCCGTCGTGGGTGAAGCCGGGCTGGGTCTGGTTCCGGCACACCTGCCCGTTCCCGCTCGCGCACTCCGGGCACCGCCCGCAGGCGCACACGAACGGCGCGGTCACCCGCTGCCCGACGCCGAAGGCCGCCACCTGCGAGCCGACCGACACGACGCGCCCGACGAGCTCGTGGCCGGGGACGTGGGGGAGGCGGACGCTCGCGTCGTGGCCCGCCCAGGCGTGCACGTCGCTGCGGCACAGGCCGCTCGCCTCCACCGCGAGGACGGCGCCCCGCGCCCCCGCCACGGGCGGCGGCACGTCCTGCACCGCCAGCGGCCCTCCGAAGGCCTCGAACCGCACCGCTCGCACGCGCCCTCCTCGCCGGCTGCACCCGTTCCTGATCCTGCCCGACCCGCCCGACCGCGGCGCAGGGCCGGAGAGGGTGCCGGTGCGCGCATGGGCCGCGGCCGCCCGGGTAGTCCGCCGCCGTGAGCGAGACGACGAACGGCGGGGTCACCAGGGTCGAGGCGGCCGCTGCGGGCACCGGGGGCATGGGCCAGCGCTACCTGGCCGCGGGCTCGCAGGTCGCGATGCGCCTGTGGGACGAGCAGCCGGCCAGCGGAGGCGAGCCGCAGGTGGCGCGGGACTACGAGACGGTCGGGTACGTGATCTCCGGGCGGGCCCGGCTGCGCGCCGGGGACCAGGCGCTGGAGCTCGGGCCCGGCGACTCCTGGGTGGTGCCGAGCGGGAGCGAGCACACCTACGAGATCCTCGAGGCCTTCACCGCCGTGGAGGCGACCTCCCCGCCGGCGCGGCGGGGCGGGCGCGACGCCCCGCCCCGCTGAGCGCCTACGATCCCGGGCGTGGCGGACACCCAGTACGAGGACCTGCTGGCGCGCGTGATGGCCACGGGCACGCGCAAGTCCGACCGCACGGGCACCGGCACCCGCAGCCTCTTCGCGCAGCAGCTGCGCTACCCCCTCGAGGCCGGGTTCCCGCTGGTGACGACGAAGCGGGTGCACTTCCGCTCCCTCGCCCACGAGCTGCTGTGGTTCCTGCGCGGCGAGCGCAACGTGGCGTGGCTGCAGGAGCGCGGGGTGACGATCTGGGACGAGTGGGCCGCCCCCGACGGCGACCTCGGCCCCGTCTACGGCGTCCAGTGGCGGGCGTGGCCCACCCCGGACGGCGGGCACGTGGATCAGATCGCCCAGCTGCTGCAGACGCTGCGCACCGACCCGGACTCGCGGCGCATGGTCGTCTCCGCCTGGAACGTCGGGGAGATCCCGCAGATGGCCCTCCCGCCCTGCCACGCGCTGATGCAGTTCTACGTCGCCGACGGGCGCCTGTCGTGCCACCTGTACCAGCGCAGCGCCGACCTCTTCCTCGGCGTCCCGTTCAACATCGCCAGCTACGCCCTGCTCACGCACATGGTCGCCCAGCAGGTCGACCTCGGCGTCGGCGAGCTCGTGTGGACGGGCGGGGACTGCCACGTCTACGACAACCACGTCGAGCAGGTGCGCGAGCAGCTGGGGCGCGACGCGCACGACTTCCCCCAGCTGCGGCTGCGCCGGGCGCCGTCGCTGTTCGAGTACGCCTACGAGGACTTCGAGGTCGTCGGCTACCGGCACCACCCGGCGATCAAGGCCCCGGTCGCGGTGTGAGCACGGTCGGGCTGATCTGGGCCCAGGCCGCCAACGGCGTGATCGGCGACCGCGGGCGCCTGCCGTGGCACCTGCCCGAGGACCTCGCCCGGTTCAAGGCGCTGACCACCGGCAGCACGGTCGTGATGGGGCGGGCGACCTGGGAGTCCCTGCCCGAGCGCAACCGCCCGCTGCCGGGGCGGCGCAACGTCGTCCTCACCCGCCGTGCCGGGTGGGCGGCCGAGGGCGCGCTCGCGGCGGGCTCGGTGGAGGAGGCCCTGGCGCTCGCCGGCGGCGACGCGTGGGTCATCGGCGGTGCCCGCGCGTACGAGGCCGCGATGGCGCACGCGGACCGGCTGGAGGTCACCGAGCTGGAGGACGCCTTCGCCGGGGACGTGCGCGCGCCGGCGCTCGGGGCCGGGTGGCGCCTGGCGCGGCGCGACCCGGTCGACGGCTGGCGCACCTCCCGCACGGGCCTGCGCTACCGCGACCTGAGCTACGCCCGGGGTTGACGACTGCCGTCACGCCGGGTGACGGTTGTCAGCTGCTCGGGCCGCGAGGGTGCGGTCCGACCGACCTGCTGGAGCTCCTGGTGCCCCTGTCGTACCTGTCGTACCTGTCGTCGCTGTCGTCGCGCGTTCCGCGTTCCGGGCGGCTGGTCGCCGCCGCCGTCTCCGGCGCCGGCCTGGCCCTGGCCGCCGCCGCCCCCGCCACTGCCGTCGCCACCGCCGCTGCCTCGTCCGGCTCGTCCGACCGGGTGCTGGACGAGGGGGTGGAGGTGTACGTCGACCCCGGCAGCACCACCCTGGCGGCCGCCCAGACCCTGCAGGGCCGAGCGCGCGAGGACGCCCTGCTCCTCGGCAGCTTCCCCACGGCGCACTGGCTGACCGGCGGCACGCCCAGGAGGTGCGCCAGGAGGCCCGGGACGTCGTCCTGGCCGCTGACCAGGCCGACCAGGTGCCGGTCCTGGTCGCCTACAACCTGCCCTTCCGCGACTGCGCCCAGTACTCCGCCGGCGGGGCGAGGAGCACCGCCGAGTACGAGGCGTGGGTCGACGCCGTGGCCCGCGGCATCGGCTCCCGCGAGGCCGTGGTGATCCTCGAGCCCGACGGCCTCGGCATCATCCCCTGGTACACGAACGCCGCCGGCGAGCTGGAGTGGTGCCAGCCGGCCGAGGCCGACCCCGCCACGGCCGCCGCCGAGCGCTTCGAGCAGCTGGACCACGCCGTCGACGCCCTCACCCGCCTGAGCAGCACGGCGGTCTACCTCGACGGCACCCACAGCGACTGGCTGAGCGTCGGCGAGGTCAGCGACCGGCTGCTGCAGGCCGGCGTGGAGCGCACCGACGGCTTCTTCCTCAGCGTCTCCAACTACCAGGAGACCGAGGACCTGGTCGACCACGGGGAGTGGATCTCCCGCTGCACCTCCCTGGGCACCCGGGTGGAGGGGTTCGACCCCACCACCTGCGCCAGCCAGGACCCGCCCTCGACCGCCGCGGAGGCCGACGCCTGGTACGAGCGGGCCTTCGCCGAGGCGGGCCTGGGCTTCGACCCGGACGACGCCGCGCACTTCGTGATCGACACCAGCCGCAACGGCCGAGGCCCGTGGACGCCGACGCAGACGTACCCGGACCCGCAGGTGTGGTGCAACCCGCCGGACCGCGGCCTGGGCCTGCGTCCCACGACGGACACCGGCCACCCCCTCCTCGACGCCCACCTGTGGGTCAAGGTCCCCGGTGAGTCCGACGGCCAGTGCTACCGGGGCACCTCCGGCCCGCAGGACCCCGCGCGCGGCGCGGTGGACCCCGCCGCCGGTCAGTGGTTCCCCGAGCAGGCCCGGGAGCTGATCGAGCTCGCCGACCCACCCGTCTGAGGCGGGCGCCCGGACAGCGGCGGTGAGGCCGCCGCCGGGGGGCCGCACGCGCGCGCGTCCGGCCCCCCGGCGCGTGCCGGGCCGGAGGCAATAGGGTCGCCGCGACCCACGACACGGCACTCCCGGCCGCCCCGGCCGTGACCACACAGGAGGCTCCTGCGATGCGGATCGGCGTGCTCACCGGAGGCGGGGACTGCCCCGGCCTCAACGCGGTCATCCGAGCCGCGGTGCTCAAGGGCACCAGCGAGCACGGCTTCGAGTTCGTCGGCTTCCGCGACGGCTGGAAGGGCCCGCTCGAGGGCCTGACGACGCCGCTGGACGCCGACGTCGTGCGGCACATCCTGCCGCTGGGCGGCACGATCCTCGGCTCCTCGCGCACCAACCCGGTCAAGGTCGACGGGGGCGTGGAGCGGATCCGCTCGACCATGGCGGACCTCGGCGTGGACGCCCTGCTGGCGATCGGCGGCGAGGACACCCTCGGCGTGGCCACGCGCCTGCACCAGGAGGGCATCAAGGTCGTCGGGGCGCCGAAGACCATCGACAACGACCTGTCCGCCACCGACTACACCTTCGGCTTCGACACCGCGGTGCAGATCGCCGTCGACGCGTGCGACCGCCTGGCGACCACGGGCGCCTCGCACCACCGCGCGATGATCGTGGAGGTGATGGGCCGGCACGCGGGCTGGATCGCGCTGCACACCGGCATGGCCGCCTCCGCCCACGTCACGCTCGTGCCCGAGCAGGAGTACGACGCCGACGCCGTGGCCGCCACCGTGGCCGAGGTGCTCGAGCGCGGCGAGGCGCCGCTGCTCGTGGTCTCCGAGGGCGCCATCCCGGCCGGCGGCGGCGTCACGCACACCGGTGCCGAGCTCGACGCCTTCGGCCACGTGCAGCTGAAGGGCGCGGGGGAGCAGCTGGAGCGCGCGCTGCTCGAGCGCCTGCCCGACCTGCCGACGCGGGTCACCGTGCTCGGCCACCTGCTGCGCGGCGGCACCCCCACCGCGTACGACCGCATCCTCGGCACCCGCTCGGGGCTGTCGGCGGTCACGGCGATCGCCGAGGGGGACTTCGGGACGATGGCGGCCCTGCGCGGCACCGAGGTCGTCCAGGTGCCGCTCGCGGAGGCCACCGGCGAGCTGAAGACGGTGCAGCCGCACCGCCTGGCGGAGATCGCCTTCGTCTCCGGCTGACGGGGCCGAGCTCGTCGCGCGGCGCCGTCCGGTCAGCCGGGCGTGCTGCCGTCGGGCCGGGCGTGCTGCCGTCGGGCCGGGCGCGCTGCTGTCGGGCACGGGGTGGCCCTGTGCTCATCAGACGAGCACAGGGCCACCCCGTGCCCGTTCCCGATGGGTGTGGCGCCGCCCACGGGGGCTGCGTGCGGTGGGCGGACGCCGGACGCCGATCCCGTGTCGCCCCACGGGACCGGGCGGACGCCGCACCAGCCCGCCGCCGGGCCTGCGAGGGGTGCCGTGCACCGGCGGGACGCAGCGACGGCGACCGTGCGGGGCGCGCGGCCGCACCCCGTACCCTTGGCGGTCGTGAGCGCGACCAGCACCCAGGCCCCCGGCGTCCCCGCACTGCCGCAGCTGGACGCCTACCGCTCCCTGCCCGCCGTGCAGCAGCCCGCCTACGACGAGGCCGCGCTGGCCGAGGTCGACGCGGAGCTGCGCACCCTGCCCCCGCTGGTCTTCGCCGGCGAGTGCGACATCCTGCGCACCCGCATGGCCGAGGCCGCCGCCGGCCGCGCGTTCGTGCTGCAGGGCGGTGACTGCGCCGAGACCTTCGGCGGCGCGACAGCCGACGGCATCCGGGCCCGCGTGCGCACGATCCTGCAGATGGCCGTCGTCCTGACCTACGCGGCCAGCACCCCGGTCGTGAAGATGGGCCGGATGGCGGGGCAGTTCGCCAAGCCCCGCAGCAGCGACTCCGAGACCCGGGACGGCGTGACCCTGCCGGCCTACCGCGGGGACGCCGTCAACGACTTCGCGTTCACGCCCGAGGCCCGCGCGCACGACCCGCGCCGGCTGCTGAAGGCGTACCACACCTCCGCGGCGACCCTGAACCTCATCCGCGCCTTCACCACCGGCGGCGAGGCCGACCTGCGCCAGGTGCACACCTGGAACCGCGGCTTCGCCGCCAACCCCGCCAACGCCCGCTACGAGGCGCTGGCGCTGGAGATCGACCGCGCGATCTCGTTTATGGCCGCGTGCGGCGCCGACTTCGACGCGCTGCGCTCGGTGGAGTTCTTCTCCAGCCACGAGGCGCTGCTGCTGCCCTACGAGCGGGCGCTGACCCGCATCGACTCGCGCACCGGGCTGCCCTACGACGTCTCGGCGCACTTCGTGTGGATCGGGGAGCGCACCCGCCAGCTCGACGGCGCCCACGTCGACCTGCTCTCGCGCGTGCAGAACCCCATCGGCGTCAAGCTCGGGCCCACCACGACCCCGGACGACGCCCTCGCCCTCATCGACAGGCTCGACCCCGCCCGCACCCCCGGCCGGCTGACGTTCATCACGCGCATGGGCGCGGGCAGGATCCGCGACGCGCTGCCCGCGCTGGTGGAGAAGGTCACCGCCTCCGGCGCGCAGGTGGTGTGGACGTGCGACCCGATGCACGGCAACACCATCACCTCCCCGAGCGGGTACAAGACGCGCCGCTTCGACGACGTCATCGACGAGGTGCGCGGGTTCTTCGAGGTCCACCGCGCCCTGGGCACCGTGCCCGGCGGCCTGCACGTGGAGCTGACCGGCGGCGACGTCACCGAGATCCTCGGCGGCGCCGGCCGGATCGAGGACGTCGACCTCGCCACCCGCTACGAGTCCCTGTGCGACCCGCGGCTGAACCACCAGCAGTCCCTGGAGCTGGCGTTCCTCGTCGCCGAGATGCTGCGCGGCTGAGCCCGCCCGTGCCCGCTGCTCCCGCTGCGGCGCGCGTGCGCGCCGACCTGCGCTCGGACACCCTCACCCGGCCCACCGAGGCCATGCGCCGCGCCATGGCGGGCGCCGAGGTCGGCGACGACGTCTACGGGGAGGACCCGACGGTGCGCGCCCTGGAGGAGCGGGTCGCCGCGCTGCTCGGGCACGAGGCCGCGCTGTTCACCCCCACGGGGTCGATGGCCAACGTCCTCGGCGTCCGCCTGCTCGTGCCGCCCGGCGCGGAGCTGCTGTGCGACGCCCTCGCCCACGTCGTGCGCGCCGAGCTGGGCGCCCACGCCGCGCTGTCCGGGGTGACCACCCGCACGTGGTCCAGCCCGCGCGGCCTGCTCGACGCCGCTGCGCTGGAGCGGGTCGGCGCCCTGCTCGCGCCGGACGCCGGCCCGTACCAGGTCTCCACCGCCGCGGTCGCCGTCGAGGACACCCACAACTTCGGCGGCGGCACGGTGCAGCCGCTGGAGTCGCTGCGGCGGCTGCGCGCGGTGACGGCGGCCGCCGGCGTCGCGGTGCACCTGGACGGCGCCCGCCTGTGGAACGCCGCCGCGGCCACCGGCGCGGACCTCGCCGACCTCGGCCGGTGCGCCGACACGGTGTCGGTCTCGCTGTCGAAGGGCCTGGGCGCTCCGGTCGGCTCGCTGCTGGTCGCCGGCGCCGAGCGCGTGGCGCGAGCGCGCGTGGAGCGCAAGCGGCTCGGCGGCGGCATGCGCCAGGTCGGGATCCTCGCCGCGGCCGGCCTGCACGCGCTCGAGCACCACCTCGAGCGCCTCGCCGACGACCACGCCCGCGCCCGTCGCCTGGCCCTCGCGTGCGCCGAGGCCCTGCCCGGCTGCGTGGACCCGGCGCTGGTGGAGACGAACATCGTCGTCCTGGCCGTGCCCGACGCGCCGGCGCTGGCCGCGCGGGCGCAGGACGGCGGGGTGGCCGTCTCCGTGCTCGGGCCGCGCACCGCGCGCCTGGTGACCCACCTCGACGTCGACGACGACGCGGTCGCCTCCGCGGTCGACGTCCTGGCGCCGCTGCTGCGCGAGCAGGCCCACCCGGCGTCCTGACGCCCCCGCACGCCCCTGCGGCACCCTCCCTCACGCGTGATCTTGCAGTTCCGGTGCGGTTGCGGACCGGAGCTGCAAGATCACGACGAGGATGGGCAAGGGCGCGCTGGGAGGGTGGCGCGCCGGGGGAGCGGCGTCAGACGACCGTGAGCTTCACCGCGGAGCCGCGCGGGACCTGGCCGCCCGAGGGCTCCTGGGAGCGCACCGTGCCGAAGAACCCGCCGAGCACGCGCTCGACCTCCACGCGCAGGCCCGCGGCCTCGAGCGCCGCCTGCGCGGGCTCGAGCTGCTGCCCGACGACGCCGGGCACCCCCACCAGCGGCGGCCCGGAGGAGACCACGAGGGCCACCGGGTCGCCGCGGAAGAGCGTGCCGCCGTCGGGGGACTGCCGCACGACCGAGCCGGCCGGCACGGTCTCGGAGGGCTCCTGGGCGACCTGCCCGACGCGCAGCCCGGCCGCCTCGACGGCCTCCTGCGCCTCCGCCCGCGGCTGCCCGGTCACCTGCGGGACGCCGAGCGGCTGGCGGCCGCGGGAGACGGTCAGGTCCACGGGGGAGCCGGCGCGCGCCTGCTCGCCCGGGGGCGTGCGCTGCGCGATCACGCGGCCGGCCTCGACGGTCTCGGAGAACTCCTCGGTGACCGTCCCGAGCACCAGGCCGGCGCCCGTGATCGCCGTCTCGGCCTCGGCGCGCGTCATCGCGCCGACGTCGGGGACGGCGGACGTCTGCGGCCCGAGGGAGACGGCCACCACCACGGCGCTGTCCTGCGGCACCGAGGCCCCGGCACCCGGGCGCGTCGAGACGACCCGGCCGGCCTCCACCCGGTCGCTGTAGGTCTGGGTGACGTCCGCGCTCAGCGCCCCGCTCGCCAGCGCCGCGCGGGCCTCGGCCTCGCTCGCCCCGACGACGTCCGGGACGTCGACGCGCGCGAGCGGGCCGGCGAGCAGCGCCCAGGCGCCGCTCAGCACCGCGGCCGCGGCCAGCGCCGCGAGCACGGCGAGCAGGGGGCCCCGCCGCGCGCGACGGCGCCCGAGCGGGCCCGCGCCGGCCCGGGCCTCGCGCGGAGCCGCAGCGGCGGCGGGCACGCGCTCGTGCCGCGGCTCGGCGGGGCGGGGCACCCGTCCCAGGGCCTGCCCGGCGACGTCACCGGGGGCCCGCCCCGCGGCCTCCCGCTCCAAGGCCTCCCCGACGGCCTCCCCGACGGCCTCCCCGACGGCCTCCCCGACGGCCTCCCCGACGGGCAGGGCGCGCACGTGCTCGCGCCGCACGCGGCGGGTCGTGCCGTCGCTCGCCACGACCGGCAGGGGAGCGGTGCGGGTCAGGGCCTGCGAGGCGGCAGGCGCCTCGCGCAGCGGGGTGGTGGCGGTCGCCGCCGGGGTGCCGGTCAACGGGGTGGTCAGGGGGGTGGTGGCGCGCAGCGGGGTCGCGGCGACCGGGACGGGCGCGGCGACCGCGGCGCGCGCGTCCAGCGCGGCGCCGTCCAGGCCGGCGCGCACCTCGCGCACCTCGGCCAGCAGCTGCCCGGCGTCGGCGGGCCGGCGGGAGGGGTCGCGGGCGGTGGACCACAGCACCAGGTCGTCGACGTCCCCCGGCACCGCCGCGCCCGCCGCGGACGGCGGCGGGACGTCCTCCTGCACGTGCCGGAAGGCGACCTGGGCCGGCAGCCCGCCGGCGAAGGGCGCGCGGCCGGTGAGCAGCTCGAAGAGCACGATGCCGGCGGCGTAGACGTCGGCGCGGGCGTCGGCGGTGCCGTGCAGCACGAGCTCCGGCGCGAGGTAGCCCACCGTGCCGATCAGGGTGCTGGCCGCCGTCCCGCCCGTGCTGCTGGCGGCGCGGGCCAGGCCGAAGTCCGCCACGCGCACGCGCCCGTCGTCGCCGATGAGGACGTTCTCCGGCTTCACGTCGCGGTGCACGATGCCGGCCGCGTGCGCCGCGGCGAGGCCGTCGAGGACGGCCTCGGTGGCCTCCAGCGCCTCGCGCACGCTGAGACGGCCCTTCTCGGTGAGGACCTCGCGCAGCGTGCGACCGGGCACGAGCTCCATCGCCAGGTAGACGGCGCCGTCGCCGACGCCCTGGTCGTACACGGCCACGACGCCCGGGTGCGAGAGCCGCGCCGCGGAGCGGGCCTCGCGGCCGAAGCGGTCGACGAAGGCCTGGTCCTCGGCCAGGTGCGGGTGCATGACCTTCAGGGCGACGGGCCGGTCCAGCCGCAGGTCCGTGGCGAGGTAGACGGTCGCCATGCCGCCGCGGGCGATGCGGGAGGAGACCTGGTACCGCCCGTCGACCAGGCGGCCGACGAGGGGGTCCTGCACGGCGGTGACCACGGGCCGAGCATAGGGTCGCGGTCCCGCCCGCCGGGGGCGTTCGCGGACTCAGCGGAAGCGGTCCCGCAGGGCCTGGATGTTCGCCACGTAGCGCAGCGTGTCCGGATAGATCCCGTTCGCCCGGACCCCGGCGAGCCCCTGGTAGTACGCCGCGACGGCCGTCGTCTCGTCCGGCGCCTCGCGCAGCAGCTGGCGCAGGATCGCCGCTCCGGCCGTGGCGTTGTCCTCCGGGTCCAGCAGGTCCAGCTCGCGCCCGACCAGGGACGACGCCCAGTCCCCGGCCGAGGGGATGACCTGCATGGCGCCGACCGCGCCGGCGGGGGAGACCGCCCGCATGTCGAAGCCGGACTCCTGGTGGGCGATCGCCAGCGCCAGGGAGGGGTCGACGCCCACCGCGGTCGCGGCGTCCGCGACGACCTGGCGCATCGCGTCGCGGCTGGGCACCTCCCGCGCTCGGAGCGCGTCGCGGCTGGCGGTGGCGGCCGCGGTGACCTCGGGCGGGTAGGTGCGCCCCGCGAAGCTGCTCGCCACCGGCTCGCTCGGCGCGGCGGGCTGCTCGGTCGGGTGCTCGGCCGTCTGCTCGGCGGGCTGTTCGCTCGGCTGCTCGGCCGGCTGCTCGGCGGCCGCTGCGGGCAGGACCAGCTCCTGCCCGGGTCGGATGCGGCGGGGGTCGGGCAGGGCGTTGGCGGCGGCGATGTCGGCGACCGAGGTCCCGGTGCGCGCCGCGATGTCGTAGAGGGTGTCGCCGGGTCGCACCACGTGGACGGCCTCCGTCGGGACGGGGGCCGGCTCCGCGGCGTCCTCGGCCGCCTCGGCCGGGGGCGCCGGCAGCACGAGCACCTGCCCGGGTCGGATGCGGCGGGGGTCGGGCAGGGCGTTGGCGGCGGCGATGTCGGCCACCGAGGTCCCGGTGCGGGCGGCGATGTCGTAGAGGGTGTCGCCGGGGCGCACGGTGTGCGTGGCGGGCGCTCCCTCCGCGGCGGAGGCGGACGCCGTCACGGTCGCGGTCAGCAGCGCGCAGGCGCCCACCGCGGCGGCCGCGGCGGCCAGGCCGCGGTCGCGCCGGAGGCGAATGCGGGGGCGGGGGTGCGGGCGAGGACGGTCCGGGAACGGCATGGCGGGCGCTCCTGCGGGTCGGCGGTGTGCGGTCCGGTGCTCTCGCGCCCGCGGGCGGCGGACGTCGGGCGACCGGTGCGTCGCACCGCCCGTTCCGGCGGGAGCCGTGACTCACCGTGGTGCAGGACGACGGACCCGGCAAGGTCGACCTGCGCACCCGGCAGACTCCTGCGCTCCGGCCCGGGAGCGCGCCACCAGGACCCTGACGACCGCGCTCCCGGAGCCGGCGCCCGGCCGCGGGCCTCAGCCGAAGCGGGCCATGAGGGTCTGGACGTTGGCGACGTAGCGGCGCGTGTCGGGGTACATCCCGTTGCGGCGCACCCCCGCGAGGCCCTGGTAGTAGCCGGCGATGGCGGTCGCCCGGTCGGAGGCGCTGCGCTGCAGCGAGCGCAGGATGGCGACGCCGGCCGTGGCGTTGTCCTCCGGGTCCAGCAGGTCCAGGTCCCGCCCGACCAGGGACGACGCCCACGCCCCGGAGGAGGGGATGACCTGCATGACGCCGACGGCGTTGGCCGGGGAGACCGCCCGCATGTCGAACCCGGACTCCTGATGCGCGACGGCGAGCGCGAGCGCGGGGTCCACGCCCATGGTGCGGGCGGTGCGCGCGACGATGCGCTGCATCTCCGCGCGGCCGGGCACCGCCCGCGCCGCCAGGGCGTCGCGGTTGATCGCCGCCGCGGTCGTGACCCCGGGGGCGTAGCTGCGCCCGGCGAAGGAGGTCGGCATGGGGGTCGAGGGCGCGGACGGCGCGGACGGCGCGGACGGCGCCGCGGTGGCCGTGCCGCGGGCCGGGACGGTGAGCACCTGGCCCGGGCGGATGACCGAGGACGCGGTCAGCCCGTTGGCGGCGAGCACCGCGGCGACCGGCACCCCGGCGCGGGCGGCGATGGAGCTGACGGTGTCGCCGGGGGCGACGGGAGCGCTCGTCACCGGTGCGCCGGCGGCGCCGGGCCGCGGCGCGGGGGAGCCCGCCGGGACGGCCAGGCGCTGCCCGGCGCGGATGCGCCCGGGGTCGGCGAGGCCGTTGGCGCGGGCGAGGGCGGCGGTGGTGGTGCCGGTGCGCGCGGCGATGTGGCTGAGGGTGTCGCCCGGCTGCACGGTGTACGCGGCGGCAGCGGGCGCGGCCGGCGCGCTCGCGGGCCGGGCCGCGGCGGAGGGCACGGTCAGGCGCTGCCCGGCGCGGATGCGCCCGGGGTCGACGAGGCCGTTCGCGCGGGCGAGGGCGGCGGTGGTGGTGCCGGTGCGCTCCGCGATGTGGCCGAGGGTGTCGCCGGAGCGCACGGTGTGGTCGGTGTGCGCGGCGGCGGGAGCGGCGCCGACGGCGGGCAGCACGGCGCCGAGGGTGGCGGCCACGCCGAGGGAGACCGCGGGCCGCCGCACGTGCCGGGCGCGGGCGCGCCGCGCGGTCGGGGGAGGAGGGACCTGAGCGGGCATCGGGGAGCTCTCCTGCGGGTCGGCTGTCGTGCGGGGCGGCTGTCGTGCGGGTCGGCTGTCGTGCGTGATCGGTGGTGCGGACGCCGGGACGTCCGGTTCATCCCCTCCTTCGGCCGCACGGGCCGGCCCCTTGAGCCGATCGGGTGCCGGCAGTGGCAGGCTCTTGCGGGTGAGCGAGGACCTGGACCAGCTCGAGGCCCTGGTCGGGCCGGACGACGCGTGGCTGACCGTCCCGGACGTCGCGGCGGCCCTGGGCACCGACGTCAGCCGCGTGCGGCGCATGCTCGACGAGCGCCAGCTGCTCGGCGTCCGGACCGGCCGGCCGCGGGTGCTGCGGGTGCCGCGCGTGCTCGTCGAGCCCGAGCCGCTGGTCAGCCTGCCCGGCACGCTGACCGTGCTGGCGGACGCCCGCTACTCCGACGAGGAGGCGCTGCGCTGGCTGTTCACCCCGGACGACGCGCTGGGTGACACCCCGGTGGGCGCGCTGCGCGCCGGCCGCATCGCGCCGGTGCGCCGCCGCGCGCAGGTCCTCGGCTTCTGAGCCGGTGCTGCGTCGGCGGTTCCTCGCGCTGGGTGCCTGCGCCGTGGCGGGGGCGCTGGGCGGCTGCACGCGCGCCGGCGGCTCGGGGTCGGGCGCCGCGGGCGGCGGCGCGGGGCCGGCGGCGCTGAGCGCGCGACCGCAGGCGGGCTCGAAGACGGGCTCGGCGGCGCCGCTGCCGGAGCCCGGCACGCGCCCCCTCGGGGTCGCCGCCGACCGCGACGCCCTCCTGCACGTGCCGGAGGGCCTGCCGGCCGGCGCGCCGGTGCCCCTGGTGGTGGTGCTGCACGGCGCCGGCGGCGACGCCGAGGCGGGCCTGGCCGTGCTGCGCGCCCCCGCGGACGAGCACGGCCTTGTCCTCCTCGCCCCCGCCTCCCGCGGCTCGACGTGGGACGCCGTCCTCGGCGCCTACGGGCCGGACGTCGAGGTCGTCGAGCGGGCCCTGTCGGAGGTGTTCGCCGCGGTCCCCGTCGACGCCCAGCGCGTCGGCGTCGCCGGCTTCTCCGACGGCGCCTCGTACGCGCTGGGCCTGGGCCTGGCCAACAGCGACCTGTTCTCCTCGGTCGTCGCGCTCTCGCCGGGGTTCGTGCCGCGCGCCGCAGCGGGAGGGCGGCCGCGGGTCTTCGTCGCGCACGGCGTGCACGACGAGGTGCTGCCGATCGGCTCGACCAGCCGGCGCATCGTCCCCGACCTGCGCGAGGACGGCTACGACGTCACCCACCGCGAGTTCGACGGCGGCCACGTGGTGCCGCCGGAGGTCGCGCAGGAGGCGGTGGCCTGGCTCGGCCGGGACGGTACGGGCTGAGCGGGTCAGGCGGC
The DNA here is from genome assembly GCF_900101335.1 of Quadrisphaera sp. DSM 44207. Lineage (NCBI taxonomy): Bacteria > Bacillati > Actinomycetota > Actinomycetes > Kineosporiales > Kineosporiaceae > Quadrisphaera > Quadrisphaera sp. DSM 44207. Next base: position 701,616 of record NZ_FNKA01000003.1, read on the forward strand.
CCCGTGCCGGGACAGCCACGCGTGGGGAGCGGCGACGACGGCGACGTTGACGTCGACGGCCTGCAGGACCTGCTCGACGGCGTAGCCCAGGAACGGCTCCCCCGACCCGCCGGCGCGCAGGTCCGTGCCGAGCACGACGAGGTCCGGCTGCTCCTCCTCGACCAGCCGGATGATCTCGGCGGCGGGGTTCGACCCGTGCAGCAGGACCACCTGGGGGTCGGCGCCGAGCCGGACGGCGAGGTCGCGGGCGCGGGCGAGCACCTGGTGCCCGAGGCCGTCGTAGGAGCGGGCCAGCCGGGCGGGGCCCTCCGCCCCGCTCCGGTCGGCGCCGCCGCCGCTCCCGGCGGCAGCGGCGCCGACCGGCGCGGCGGAGCCGAGGGGGGCACCGTCCGCGGCGGGCGGGGCCACGTGCGCGATGACCAGCTCAGCACCGCCGTGCGCGGCCGCGCTGAACCCGACCTCCTGGGCGAGCCGGTTCGGCACGGTGCCGACCACGGGCACGAGGACTCGCGAGAAGCCCGTCATCGCGCCGAGGCGGGCGAACTGCCCGCTGCGCACGACCAGGACGGGCAGGTCGCTGCGGTCGAGGAGCTCGTCGGTCAGGGCCGACATGAAGGCGCCCTCGTCGACGCCCTCGTGAGCGCCGATGCCGACGGCGCCGTAGCCCAGGCGCACCTGGCGGTGGACGGCGTCCGCGGGGGTCAGCCCGCCGACCGCGCTCACGACCTCCACGCGGCGCCGGGTGAAGACCTCCGCGATCGGGCGGGTGGCCGGCTCGCCGGCGGTGCCCACGCCCAGCACCGTGGCGGGGGTGCCGGCCGGCCACGCCAGGTCGAGGACCTTCGCGGCCAGCAGCGACTCGGCGGGCCGCTCGACGGGCACGAGCACCGGCTCGGGGCGCACGAGGAGGTTGCCGCGCAGGGTCTCCTCCTCCTCGAGGCGGCGCTGCTCCTCCTCGGTGCCCTGCCAGCGGCGGGCGACCGCCCGCAGCAGCGGCGGCGCCGCCATCGACGTCGCGATGGCCATGATCACCACCGCGGTGTAGCTGCTGGCGGTGAGGATGCCCAGAGAGAGCCCGACGGTGGCGATGACGATCTCCAGGGCCCCGCGCGCGTTCAGGCCCGCGCCCAGGGCGAAGCACTCCGCGCGGCCGAGGCCGGCGATCCGCCCGCCCGCGTACGCGCCGAGGAACTTGCCGGCGCTGGCCACGAGGACGACGACGAGCGCCCACAGCACGACCACGGGGTCGGTCAGCAGGCCGAGGTCGACCCGCAGGCCGGCGACGGCGAAGAACAGCGGGGCGAACACCGCGCCCGTCACGTGCTCCAGGACGCCGGCCACCCGGGTGTCCTGGTAGCGGGAGCGGCTGATGACGACGCCCGCGACGAACGCGCCCAGCACGGCCTCCACGCCGAGGGCCTGCGTGACCGCGCCGGCGGTCAGGGTGGCCACCACGACGACGGTCACGGCCGCGGAGACCCCGCCCTCGCGCCGGCGCACCGCGCGCAGCGCCGCGTCCACCGCGCGCTGCCCGAGGGTGAAGGCGATGCCGATGAAGGCCGCCATGCCCCCGACGGTGAGCAGGAGGCGGTCGACCTCCACCGACCCGGTGCGCGCCAGGCTGGCGATGGCGCCCAGCAGCAGCCAGCCGATGAGGTCGTTGGCCATGCCCGCGGCGATGGTCAGCTGGCCGAAGTTGCGCCGGGTCAGGCCCAGCTCGGAGAGGATCCGGGCGATGACCGGCAGCGAGGAGATGCTCAGCGCGGTCGCGAGGAACAGCGCGAAGACGGTGCGCTGCGCGTCCTCGCCGACGAAGCCGTCCGGCACCAGGTAGCCGGTGCCGAGGCCGAACGCGAAGGGCACGAGGATGCTGCCCGCGGTGACCGCCGCGGCCGCCCGCCCGAGCTGGCGGACCAGGCCGAGGTCGGTCTCGAACCCGGTCAGCAGCAGCAGGAGCAGGACGCCGACCCAGCCGACCACCTGGAGCATCGCCGACTGCGCCGGGTCCGCGGGGAAGAGCCACTGCGCGCCCTCGGGCCACACGCTGCCCAGCAGGGTCGGCCCGAGCAGGACGCCCGCCGCGATCTCCCCCACGACGCTGGGCTGGCCGACGCGCACCATCAGCGCGCCCAGGGCCCGGGCGAGGGCGAGGAGGACCACGAACTGCACGAAGAAGACGAGCAGCGCGTGCTCCTCGATCGGGACGACCTGCACCTGGGCTCCTACCGCGTCGGCGCCCCGGGAACCGCCGCCCGGGGTCGGCCCGCACTACCCGGGCGCGCCGGCTCCACGCGCCGGAGTCGGTCGCGTGCTACCGGTGCCGCTGACGGCGGGCCGCGCGGGCGCGCACCAGCGCCGGGCCGGCCACGGCGAGGCGGCGCGGCAGGGAGACCGCGACCCGCCGGTGCAGCACCTGGTGCTCGGCCCGCTCCACCGCGCCCAGGATCCCGCCGTACAGCTCGTAGGCGCACCGGATGGCGTCGCGGCTGGTCGGGTGCAGCATCGCGATGCCGGGCTCGGCCTGTCGGTACAGCTCCCGGGTGCGCGCGACCTCGGCGCGCAGCAGCTCGACCACCGCGGGCGGTGCGTGCCCGCTGCGGCGGGCGGCGAGCAGGTCCTCGCGCGTGACGCCCGCGGCGGCGAGGTCCTCGGCCGGCAGGTACACGCGCCCGCGCTCGAGGTCCTCCCCGACGTCGCGGATGAAGTTCGACATCTGGAACGCCTCGCCCAGGCGCTGCGCGCGCACCGCGGCCTCCGCCTCCAGGCCGGGCAGCGGCTCGAGCACGGGCAGCATCTGCAGCCCGATCACCGACGCCGACCCGTACATGTACCCCTCGAGGTCGGCGTAGGTGGCGTAGCCGGTCCGCGTGATGTCCATGCGCATCGAGGCCAGGAACGCCTCGACGTGCCCGGGCGGGATCTCCCACCGCCGCACGGTGGCGAGCATCGCCCGCCCGACCGGGTCGGCCGGCTCCCCGGAGCGCAGCGCCGCGAGGAAGCCCGCGCCCCAGTCCACCAGCGCCCGGGGGTCGGGGGAGGTGAGGGAGTCGACGAACTCGTCGGCGTAGCGGGCGAAGCCGTACAGCGCCCACACCCACGGCCGCTTGGCCGGGGGCAGCAGCGCCGTGGCGAGGAAGTACGTGCGCCCGTGCTCGGCGTGCAGGGCCCGGCAGACCAGCAGGTCCTCGCGCAGCCGGGCGTCGGTGATCCCCGCGGCGTCCAGGCTGCCCGCGCCGGCCGGGCGCCGCCGCCGCAGCCCGGGCGCCGCCGTCACCGCCACGTCACCGCCACGTCACCGCCACGGGCGCGTCACCGCCACGCGCGCGAGCGGTAGGCGCGGTCGCGGCCCGTGATGCGCTCGGCCGCCAGGCGCCCGGAGACCAGCACCATCGGCACCCCCACGCCCGGCTGCGTGCCGGAGCCGGTGAAGACGACGTTCTCCCCCCACAGGTTGCCCGGGCGGAAGGGGCCGGTCTGGCCGAAGGTGTGCGAGGAGGCGAACGGCGCGCCGTCCGCCATGCCCCGCGCCCGCCAGTCCAGCGGCGTCGTCACGTGCTCGACCTCGATCCCGTCCCCGAAGCCGGGGTACCCGCGCCGCTCGAGCGTGGTGACCACGTGCTCGCGGTACCCGCCGGCGATGCGCTCCCAGTCGACGCCGGAGCGGGCCCCGGCGGACAGGCTCGGGGTGGGGAAGAGGACGTAGTACACGTGCCGGCCGGGCGGCGCGAGCTCCGGGTCGGAGAGGGTGGGGGTGGAGACGAGCACGCTGGGGTCGCTCATCAGCCGGCCCCCGGTCAGCTCCTCGAAGACCTCCCGCCAGGCCCGCCCGAACAGGATCGTGTGGTGGGCGTTGTCCGGCCAGCTCGCCCGCGAGCCCGCGAGCATCAGGTAGCACGACGGCGAGTACGTCAGGCGGCGCAGGCGGCGCGGCTGCACCCCCAGCAGCTCGGTGTAGGCGACCGGCAGGTCGGGGTTGAGCACGACGGCGTCGCACGCCACGCGCTCGCCGTCCGCGGTGACGACGGCGCTCGCGCGGCCGCCGGAGTGCTCCACGCGCACCACCTCGGCGCCGTAGCGGAACTCCACCCCGTGCGCGGCGGCCGCCGCCGCCATCGCCGAGGGCAGCGCGTGGATGCCGCCGCGCGGGAAGAACACCCCCGCCACGGAGTCCATGTAGGCGATCACCGCGTAGATCGCCAGGGCGTCGTAGGGGGAGAGCCCGGCGTACAGGGACTGGAAGGAGAACACCCGCTGGGTGCGCTCGTCCTTGAGGAACTGCTGCACGACCGGCGCCAGGCGCCGGAAGCCGCCGGCGGCGACCAGGCGGGCGAGGTCCGGGCTCAGCAGGTCCGCCGGGGTGTCGATGTTGCGGTCGATGAAGTGCCGCATCTCGTAGCGGTACAGGCGCGAGACGTACTCGACGAAGCGGCGGTAGCCGTCGGCCTCGGCGGGCCCGCACACGGCGGAGATCTCCGCGGCCATCGCCTCCGGGTCGGCGTGGACGTCCAGGTGGGAGCCGTCGGCGTAGCGCGCGCGGTACAGCGGCGAGACCGGCTCCAGCTCCAGCCAGTCGGTCATGTCCTCGCCGAGCGCGTCGAAGCAGTCGGCCACGAGGTCCGGCATCGTCAGCACGGTCGGCCCGGTGTCGAACCGGTACGCGCCGCCGTCCACGGGGGTGGTGATCCGCCCGGCGCGCCCGCCCGGGAGCTCCTCGCGCTCGAGCACCGTCACGCGGCGGCCGGCGCCGGCCAGGCGCATCGCCGCCGACAGGCCCGCCAGGCCGGCGCCGACGACGACGACGTGGTCGGTGGGCCCGGTGACCGCCCGCGAGCGCCCGGGCAGGACGGCGTCCACGGCGCGCCGCAGCGCCAGCGCCGAGGGGGCCGCGGGGGCGGCCGTGCGCGCGCTCACGCGGCCCTCGTCGTGGCGGCGTCGACCAGGCCGTCGAGGACCGCGCGCGCCGCCTCGTCCACCGGAGCCCGCGACAGGGCCTCCCGGCTGCGCTCGACCCCGTCGACGATCATCGCCTCCACGCGCAGGAGGGCGCCGGTGTCGACGACGACCTCCCGCAGCCGCGCCACGCCCCCGTCGTCCAGGGCGGGGTCGCCGAGCAGGCGGCGCACCGCGGCGGCCTGGGAGGGCGTGGCCCGCTGCAGGGCGAGGGCGATGAGCACCGTGCGCTTGCCCTCGCGCAGGTCGTCCCCGGCCGGCTTGCCCGTCTGCTCCGGGTCGCCGAAGACGCCGAGGACGTCGTCGCGCAGCTGGAACGCCTCGCCCAGCGCCAGCCCGTACGCGGAGTACGCGGCCACGAGCTCCGGCTCGGCGCCGGCGAGCGCGGCTCCGAGCAGCAGGGGGTGCTCGACGGTGTACTTGGCGCTCTTGAAGCGGATCACCCGGCGCGCGCGGTCCACGGCCTCCTGCGCCGCGGCGTCCTCGGCGGCGGCGCCCGAGCCGGTGGAGGAGGGCAGCACCTGCGCGAGCATGTCGAGGTACTGCCCGCCCATCAGCTGCGTGCGCATCCGGTCGAAGACCGGCCGGGCCCGCGCCAGCGCCCCGGCGGGCAGGCCCGCGCCGTCGAGCACCTCGTCGCTCCAGCTCAGGCACAGGTCGCCCGCGAGGATCGCGCCCGCGGAACCGAAGCTCTCCGCGTTCCCGCTCCAGGCGCTGCCGCGGTGCAGGGCGGCGAACTGCCGGTGCACGGCCGGCATGCCGCGGCGGGTGTCCGAGGCGTCCATGACGTCGTCGTGGATGAGGGCGGCGGCCTGGAAGAGCTCCAGCGCGGCGGCGGCCCGCACCACCGCCTCCTCGGCTGCGCCCCCGTCGCCGTCCCGATCGCCGTCGGCGCCGCCGGGGCCGCGGGCGCCGCGCCAGCCCCAGTAGCAGAACGCCGGGCGCAGCCGCTTGCCGCCGGCGACCAGGCGCGCGACCGCGTCCACCAGCGCCGCGCAGTCCGGGGAGACCTCCGCCAGGACGTCGGCCTGGTGGGCCAGGACGTCCTCGAGGACGCCCTGCACCCGGGCCCGCAGCTCGTCGGCGTCCGTGGCCGTCGCGGCGATCACGGGGGAAGCCTAAGCACCCGCGCCCCGGGCGGCCCACCTACGCTCGCGCGGGTGGGAGCACGGGGAGGAGGCGGTCGTCGGGACGCGGCGCGGCGCGAGGAGCACCTGCGCCGCTGGTCGCAGGCGCACGGCGGGCTGGAGCCGTCCCCGGGGCCCGTGCGCTGGTGGCTGGAGGGGGTGCGCCGGGTCGCCGAGCCCCTGGTGCGCGCGCGCACCAGCCCCGACGCCCTGACGGCGGCAGGCCTGGTCCTGGCCCTGGCGGCGCTGTGGCCGGCGGCGCAGGGCGGGCGCGCGGCGCTGCTCGTGCCGGTGCTCCTCGCGGCCTCCGCGCTCGCGGACGGGCTCGACGGCGCCGTCGCCGTCCTGTCCGGGCGGGCCAGCCGGCGCGGCGCCGTCCTCGACGCCGTCGCCGACCGGGTCGCCGACGCGGCGGGCCTGGCCGTGCTGTGGCTGCTGGGGGCCCCGGCGACCCCGGTGCTGGTCGCGGCGGGCGCGGGCGCGCTGCACGAGTACGCCCGCGCCCGCGCGCAGGCCGAGGGCATGGCCGGGGCGGGGGCGATCACCGTCTCCGAGCGCCCCACGCGCGTGGCCGTGGCGGCCCTGTTCCCCCTCGGGTGCGGACTGCACCCGCCCGTGGCGGCGCCGTGGGCGACGGGAGGGGCGGTGGCCGCGGCGGTGCTGGCCCTGGCCGGGCTGGCGCAGCTGCTGCGCGCGGTGCACCGGCAGCTGGGCCCGCCGCCGGCACAACCGTGAGCACCGCCGGCGCGGTCGCGAGCCGCCGGCTCAGGCGGTCAGGCCCAGCGTCCTCGCCGTCTCCGAGCGGACCTCCTCGGCCAGCGCCGGGTCGTCGGACAGCCTGCGCCCGTAGGAGGGCACGAACTCCTGCACCCGCGGGCGCCAGCGGTCGACGTCGGCGGGGAAGCACCGCTCGAGCAGCGTGAGCATCGCCGAGACGGCAGTCGAGGCGCCGGGGGAGGCGCCGAGCAGGCCGCCGATGGTGCCCTCGGCGCCGACGACGAGCTCGGTGCCGAACTCCAGCTTGCCGCGCCCCCGGGCGTCCCGCTTGATCACCTGCACCCGCTGCCCGGCGGTGATCAGCTCCCAGTCGCCGCCGTCCACGGTCGGGACGAACTCCTCCAGGGCGCGCAGGCGGGCGCTGCGGGACTGCAGCACCTGCCCGATCAGGTAGCGCGTCAGGACCAGCTCGCTGCGCCCGACGCCCAGCAGGGAGGAGAGGTTGTGCGCCTTCACCGAGCGCGCCAGGTCCAGGACCGAGCCGTTCTTGAGGAACTTGGGGCTGAACCCGGCGTACGGGCCGAACATCAGCGACTGCTCGCCGTCGATGAGGCGCAGGTCCAGGTGGGGCACCGACATCGGCGGCGCGCCGACCTTCGCCTGGCCGTAGGCCTTCGCCTGGTGGCGCGCGACCAGCTCCGGGTCGCGGGTGCGCAGGAACTGCCCGCTGACCGGGAAGCCGCCGTACCCGCGGATCTCGGGGATGCCCGCGGCCTGCAGCAGGGCCAGGGCCCCGCCGCCGGCGCCGACGAAGACGAACCTCGCCGTGGCGCTGCGGCGCTCGCCGGTGGTGACGTCCTGGACGTCGACGCGCCAGCGCCCGTCGGGCTGGCGCCGCAGCCGGCGCACCTTCGTGCCCAGGCCGAGCTGCACCCCGCGCCGCTGGGCGGTGTCGAGCAGCAGGCGGGTCAGGGCGCCGAAGTTGACGTCCGTGCCGGCGTCCGAGCGGGTGGCGGCCACCGGCTGCCCGCGGTCGCGCCCGTCCATCATCAGCGGCAGCCACTGCGCGAGGACGTCCGGGTCCTCGGTGTGCTGCAGGCCGGCGAACAGCGGCTGCGGCGCCAGCGCCTGGTAGCGGGCGCGCATGTAGCGCTGCCCGTCGGTGCCGGTGACGAAGCTGATGTGCGGCACCGAGGTGATGAAGTCGCGCGGGGAGGGCGTCAGGCCCGCGCGCACGAGGGAGGACCAGAACTGGCGCGAGACCTGGAACTGCTCGTTGATGCCGACCGCGCGCGCGGGGTCGACCGTGCCGTCGGGCCGCGCCGGCGTGTAGTTCAGCTCGCACAGGGCCGCGTGCCCGGTGCCGGCGTTGTTCCAGGCGTTCGAGCTCTCCTCGCCCACGGCGGGCGCGGCCTCGAAGACCTCCACGGTCCAGTCCGGCTCGAGCAGGCCGAGCAGCGCCCCGAGGGTCGCGCTCATGATGCCGCCGCCGACGAGGACGACGTCGGGGGACGTGGCGCGGGAACTGGTCAGGGCGTGCTCCCCGGTCGTGGGCTGGCGCGACGGTCGGGGTCACCGACGTCGGTGGTGCCGCCATTGTCGCCCCTCCCCGCGGCGCGCGGGCGAGTGGTGGGTGGCCGGTGTGTCAGGACGACGCCGCGTCCGGGGTCGCCGTGGTGCTGACACCGGCGGGCGGGGCGCGCTCACAGCCGGCTCGTCGTGGCCTCGTCCTCCTGGCCGGCGAAGTACTTGACCAGCACCTCGGCGAAGACCGGCTCGTGCGGGACGGCGCGGGCGAACAGGGTCGTGGACGAGCGCAGCTTCGACGCGTCGACCGGGCCGAGCACCGCGGCGGCGTCGGCGCCGGGCAGGTCGGCCAGGGCGCGGGCGGCCCGGACCAGGCGCGGGCCCAGCACCGGGTGCGCGGCGTAGGCGCGGGCCTCCTCCAGGCCGGAGATCGCGTACCGCTGAGCCGTGGGGCTGCGGCCCAGGCCGGCGACCTGGGGGAGGACGAACCACATCCAGTGGCTCTCCTTGCGGCCGGCCCGCAGCTCGCGCAGCGCCCGCTCGTAGGTGCCGTCGAGCTCCTGCGCGTCGACGAAGCGCTGCAGGTCGAAGGGGTCGGTCACGGGCGGGGGGCCTTCCTGCCGGGACGCCGGGGACGTCGGGGAGCGCGGGCGGCCGGGAGGGCCTGGCGCGCAGGAGCCTCGCGCGGGGGAGCCTCGCGCGGGGGAGCCTGGCGCGCAGGAGCCTCGCGCGGCGGCGGCGCCGTCCAGTGCGCCGGGTGCTCCAGCGAGGCGGGCAGGCGCGTGGCGCCGTCCCCGCGCGCGGAGCGCACCTGCGGCGCGGTGAGGAAGAGGGCGCCGGTCAGGTCGGCGGCGCGCAGGTCCGCGCCCCGCAGGTCGGCGCCGAGCAGGTCGGCGCGGCGCAGGTCCGCCCCGCGCAGGTCCGCGCCCACCAGCAGCGCCCCGCGCAGGTCCGCGCCCCGCAGGTCCGCCGCGCGCAGCCGCGCCCCGACGAGGTCGCCGCGCGGGCGACGCCGGCCCGCGGGCGCGACCTCGGCGCGCACGAGCTCGCTGGCGCGGCGCAGCAGCGCGCCGACCTGCGCCCGGCGGGCCGGTACGTCCACCGCGAGCAGCGCGTCCGGGCCGGAGCGGGTGAGCGCGTCGACCTCCTCCAGCGCCGCGCGCAGCTCCTCGTGCACCGGGCGCGCCGCCGCCAGCGCCAGCGCCTCGTCCAGGGAGCGCATCAGCTCGTGCAGCTGGCGCACGAGGCCGAAGACGGCGAACACCTGCGGCGCCGCGCGCGGGTCCTCGCGCCAGTGCACGCCGCCGAAGACGACCTGGGTGGTCTTCTGGCCCGCTCCGAAGCAGTCGAAGGCGTCGCAGCCGGGGAAGCCGCTGCCGCGCAGGCGCGCGTGGATCCCGCAGCGGTCGTCCCGCTGCAGGTGCGGGCACGGCGTCCCGGCGTCCTTGGTGATCGCGAAGTCCGCCGACGCGGTCAGCGGCAGCGCGACGCAGCACAGCGCGGCGCAGCGCGAGCAGTCCGCCCGCAGGTCGCTCGCCGGCACGGGCCCGCGCCCGGGCACCCCGCTCACCCGGTCCACGCCATCCACAGCAGGTGGGCGACGCCGGCGCGCTCGAGCACCTGGAACGCCAGCGCGCTGGTGTGCATCAGCGCGGCCAGGCCCGTGACGGCGGCCAGGACGTGCGGGACGATCCCGAGGGTGCACCCCGCCGCCGCGACGGCGCTGGCCCGCGCGCCGCGCGAGAGGCCGGCGGCCACCGTGTAGAGCACGCCGGTGCCCGGGGTGGCGACCACGACCAGCGTGGTGAGCCAGAACTCGACGGTCACGGGGCCTCCTGCGCGCGGTCGGCGGCCCGGCGGACGCTAGGTGCCGCCGCTCCCCGGCGCAAGGGCGCGCCGTGGGGCCCGCCGGGTCGGCTCACGACCCCGGGCACCGGCGGCGGGTGGCCGTCGCGGTGGCGCTCGACGTGCTCGGGCTCGAGGGGTCGGGGTCTGGCACGGGAACCTCCTGCGCTCGGTGCGTCACCGCACGGCGACCAGCCGGGCGAAGACCACGACGTTGCTCTCGTAGTGGCCGCTGGACGCGTCGAAGTCCCCGCCGCACGTGATCAGCCGCAGGGCCGGGTGGTCCGTGGTCCCGTAGACCTCCGCCGTGGGGAAGTCGTCCTTGGGGTGCTGCTCCACCCGCTCGACGACGAACACGGCCCGCGACCCGTCCTCGCGCGCGACCACGACCTCGGCGCCGGGTCGCACCTCGGCCAGGCGGTAGAAGACCGCCGGGCCCTCCCTCGAGTCGACGTGACCGGCGATGACCGCCGGCCCCAGCTCCCCCGGCGTCGGGGCGTGCTCGTACCAGCCCGCCAGGGCGTCGTCGACGGGCACCTGCAGGGAGCCGTCGTCCTGCAGGCCCAGGGTCTCCAGCCGCGGGGAGCGCACGCCGACCGAGGGCACGGACACCGACACCGGTGCCGCCCTCGCCAGGACGGTCGCGCCCGCTGCCGCCGACGACACCGCGACCTGGTGCTGCGCGACGGCCGGCGCGACGACGGGTGCCGCGACCGGCGCGGCACCCGGTGCCGGGGGCGCGGGCGGCGCCGGGGTCTGCCCCGCGAGCGCCGCGACCACCAGCGATCCTCCGAGCACGGCGAGCGCTCTGCTCGCGGTGCGGGCGGCGCGCTCGCGACCGGCGGCGGGCCTGCGGCGGACGTGCCGCCCGCCGGAGCGGCCGCCCCGAGCGACGTGCCGCCCGCTCATCCCGTCCTGCGGGAGCCGCGGCGGCGCGCCAGCAGGCCGGCGCCGACCAGGCTCGCCGCGCCGAGGGCGAGCAGGCCCGAGTGCTCCACGCCGGCAGCGCCGCCGCCCCCGGCGTCCGCGCCGCCGGACGGCGTCACCGCGACCTGCTGGGTCGACGGCTGCTGCGTCGACGGCTGCTGCTGGGTCGACGGCTGCTGGGTCGACGGCTGCTGCGTCGGCGGCTGGGTCGGCTGCTGCTGCGTCGGCTCCTGCGAGGCGGACCCGCCGCTGCCGGCAGCCGTCCCGCTGGAGGGCAGCGACTCGCAGGCGATGCCGTCGCCGTCCTCGTCGAGCCGCTCCGGGTCCCCGGGGACCAGCGCCGCCGTGGCCTCCTCCGTCGAGGCGAAGTCGGAGCAGTCGCGGTCGTTCGTCTGCGCCGAGGCGGGGGCGACGACGAGCGCGGAGGCGAGGAGGGTCGCCGACCCGAGCGTGGCCAGGGAGCGCAGCGTCATCGGAGGGTCCTCCCGTACGACCGGATGAGGACACAGAAAGTAACTGCATCGTCGCTGTCAGGGAAGACCCGTCGAGGGCCCAGCACGGGCGATGAGTTCGAGGCCGGACGGCGGTCTCCTCGTGCGGCACCCGCGCCGGGCGCCGGAGGACCGCCGGAGGACCGCCGGAGCACCGCAGGAGAGGAGCGCGCCGTGGCGCTGCAGAGGATCGTCCCCAACCTCTGGTTCGACACCCGGGCCGAGGAGGCCGCGCAGTTCTACACCTCCGTCTTCGACGGCTCGCGCATCGTCCGCGTGGCGCGCTACCCCGAGGGCGCGCCCGGGCCCGCCGGCTCCGTCATGACGGTGGAGTTCGAGCTGGAGGGGCAGCGGTTCGTCGGCATCAACGGCGGCCCGCACTTCCCCTTCACCGAGGCGGTCTCCTTCCAGGTCACCTGCCGCGACCAGGAGGAGGTCGACCGGTTCTGGTCCGCGCTGCTGGCGGGCGGAGGCGAGGAGAGCCGGTGCGGCTGGCTGAAGGACCGCTACGGGCTGTCCTGGCAGGTCGTGCCGGAGGGGATGGAGGAGCTGTTCGAGGACCCCGACCCCGCCCGCGCGCAGCGCGCGGTGCAGGCGATGCTGCAGATGCGCAAGCTCGACCTCGCCGCCCTGCGCCGCGCCGCGGACGGCGTCCCGGCGACCTGACGCCCTGACGACCTGACGCCCCGCCTGGCGACCGGACGGCGTCCGCGCGGGCGGTCGGCGCTACTCGGTGGCGATCGCCCGCAGGACGTCGAGGCGCACGGCGCGCACCGCGGGCAGCACCGCGGCCACCACGCCGATGACGGCCGCGACGACGAAGACGCCGGCCAGGGAGGCTCCCGGCACCGACAGCTCCGTCAGGCCCTGCTCCACCAGCGCCCGCTGCAGCGCGACGCCGAGCACGAGGCCGAGCACCGTGCCCAGCACGGCGCCGAACAGGGCGGTGAGCACGGACTCGACGGTGATGGTCGCCGCCAGCTGCCGGCGGCGCATGCCCACCGCCCGCAGCAGGCCGATCTCGCGGGTGCGCTCGACCACCGACAGCGCGAGGGTGTTGATGATCCCCAGCACGGCGATCACCACCGACAGGGCCAGCAGCACGTAGATGGTGATGAGCAGCTGCTGGGTCTGGTCCGCCTGCGCCGAGACGTACTCCTCGCGGTCCTGCACCGAGAGCACCACGTAGGGCGCGACGGCGTCCGTGACCGCCTCCCGCACCGCGGCGGCGTCCGCGCCGTCCTCCAGCGTCACGTAGCCGAACAGGTCCAGGCGCTGCGGCTCGGGAACGGCCTGCTCCACCAGCGACGCCGGCAGCACCACCGACGAGCCCACCGCCTGGTTGTCGGCGAAGACCCCGCCGACGCGCAGCTGCTGGCCGGTCAGCGTGCCGACGGTCGCGGTCAGCTCGTCCCCGACGGCCAGGCCCTCCTCCTCGGCGTAGGAGGAGGAGACGAGCACGTCCCCGTCGTCCAGGGCGTCCAGGCTCCCCTCCTCCACGTCGACGACGACGTTCTGCGCCAGGTCCGAGGCATCGGCCGCCACGGTGAATCCGCTGCCGAGGTCCGAGGGCACGAACGCCAGCTCGGCGACCGAGGCGACCCCGTCGACTCCCCGCACCGCGTCGCTGGCGGCCGGCGGGAAGCCGGTGAAGCCCGCGTTCAGGACGAGGTCGGCGCGCACGGACTCCTCCACGATCGCCGCGGTGGAGGAGCGGGTCGAGGCCGTCAGCACCGTCACGCCGGTGACGAGGGCGAGGCCGACCATGAGGGCCCCGGCGGTGGTGGCCGTCCGGCGCGGGTTGCGCAGCGCGTTCTCGCGGGCCAGGCGTCCCACCGGGCGCAGCGCGGTGAACGGCGCGGCCAGCACGCGCAGCACCGGGCGCGCCAGCAGCGGCGCGGCCACCGCGACGCCGAGGAAGAGGGCGAGGGCGCTGAGGGCGACGCCGACGCCGCTGGTCGTGCCGAGGGCGCCCAGGGAGAGCCACAGGCCGACCCCGGCGGCCACCACGAGCAGCGCGCCCAGCAGGGCGCGCGTGCGCAGGGACCGCTCCGGCAGCGCGACGTCGTCGCGCATGGCCGCCACCGGGGCGATGCGCGCGGCCCGCAGCGCCGGCGCCACGGCCGCCAGCACCGTGACGACGACGCCGGTGAGCACCCCGACGAGCAGGGTGCGCGGGGCGACGACGAGACCGCCGGTGAGCTCCAGGCCGACGGCGCCGAGCACCGCCGCCAGCACCGCCGCGAGGCCGATGCCGGCGCCCACGCCGAGGACGCCGCCGACCGCTCCCACCGCCAGCGCCTCGGCGAGCACCGAGCCGACCACCTGCCGGCCGCTGGCGCCGATGGCGCGCAGCAGCGCCAGCTCGCGGGTGCGCTGCGCCACGAGCATCGAGAACGTGTTGACGATGATGAAGCAGCCGACGACGAGGCTGATGCCGGCGAAGACGAGCAGGAACGTGGAGATGAAGCCCAGGGCCTCGCGGATGTTCTCGGTGTCCTCCCTCACCTGCTCCTCGCCCGTGATCGCCTCCGCGCCCGCGGGCAGCACCTGCGCGACCCGGTCGCGCAGCTCGACCTGGCCGACGCCGTCCTCGGCGCGCACGGCGAAGCTCGCCACGGTGCCCTCGGGGGCGTAGTACTCGCGCGCGGAGGCGGGGTCGAAGACCACCAGCGTGCTCCCGGCCAGCGCCGCGCCCCGCACGACGCCGACCACCTGCGCGTCGCGGACGTCGGCGCCGGCGAGCACCCGGGTGCGGTCCCCGACGTCCAGGCCCGAGCGGGCGAGCGTGGCCTCCTCGACGGCGATCTCGCCCGGTGCCGTCGGGGAGCGGCCGTCCACCAGCTCCAGCACCGGGTCGTCCTCGACGTACCCGGTGCCGAGGGCGGGGGCCCCGCCCTGGCGCACCGCGGTGCCGTCGGCGCCCACGAGCACCGCGGAGCCGCTCAGCGCGGGCTCGGCGACCGCCACGCCGTCCACCGCGCGCAGGCGCTCGGCGAGGTCCAGCGGCAGCTGGCTGCGCAGGGCGTCGCCCTGCGGGCCCTCGGCGCCGGCGAGGCCGCGCACGACGACGTCCGTGCCCTCGGCGGAGGAGGCGAAGAGGTCGGTGAAGGAGCGGTCGAGGGTGTCGGTGAGCACGAACGTGCCGGCGACGAAGGAGACGCCCAGCAGCACGGACGTCGCGGTCAGCAGGAAGCGCACCAGGTGCCGGCGGACGCCCGCCAGCGCCACCCGCATCACGGCCGCTCCCCGCGGGCGCGGGCAGCGGCCGGCGCGCTGACGCGGCCCATCCGCTCCAGGACGGCCTCGGCGGTGGGGGAGGACAGCTCGTCGACCAGGCGCCCGTCGGCGAGGAACAGCACGCGGTCGGCGTAGGCCGCGGCGCTCGGCTCGTGGGTGACCATGACGACGGTCTGCTCGAAGTCGTCGACGCTGCGGCGCAGGAAGCCGAGCACCTCGGCGCTGGCGACGGAGTCGAGGTTGCCGGTCGGCTCGTCGGCGAAGACGATCGCCGGCCGGCTGACCAGGGCCCTCGCGCACGCCACCCGCTGCTGCTGGCCCCCGGAGAGCTGGTTGGGCCGGTGGCTGAGGCGGTCGCCGAGGCCCACGACGTCCACCACGTGCTCGAACCAGGCCTGGTCGACCTTGCGGCGGGCGATGTCGAGGGGCAGCGTGATGTTCTCGCGCGCCGTCAGGGTCGGCACGAGGTTGTAGGCCTGGAAGACGAAGCCGATGCGCTCGCGCCGCAGCTTGGTCAGCTTCCCGTCGCCCAGGCGCGAGAGCTCGACGCCGTCGACCACCACCGAGCCGGACGTCGGGGTGTCCAGGGCCGCCATGCAGTGCATGAGCGTGGACTTGCCCGACCCCGACGGCCCCATGATCGCGGTCAGGCGGCCCCGCTCGAAGTCGACGCTGACGCCGTCCAGGGCCCGCACCTCCGCCTCCCCCCGCCCGTGCACCTTGACGAGGTCGACGGCGCGGGCGACGGGGCCCGGATCGGGCGTCGCGGACCGGGATGCGCCAGCGGGTGCGGTGGCGGGTGCGGTGGCGGGAGCGGCAACGGGTGCGGTGCCGGGGGCGTCGGGAGAAGCCATGGGTCCATGCTCACAGCCCCGGCGCCCGGCGTCCCCACCGCGCCCGAGATCCGTCAGAGCCCCGCGCCCGGGCGGCTCCGGGTGGCGCACCGGTTCCCGCGCGTCAGCGCCCCAGGGCCCCGAGGAAGGCGCTCAGCGCGGCGGCCAGCTGCTCGGGCGCCTCCTCGGCCATGTGGTGGCCGCTGTCGATGCGGCCTCCCCGCAGGTCGGTGGCCCACGGCCGCCACACGCCCAGGACGTCGCCGTAGAGGTCCTCCAGGTCGTCGCGGCTGGACCACAGCACGAGCGTCGGGCAGGTCACGCGGCGTCCGGCGGCGCGGTCGGCGTCGTCCGCGGCGCGGTCGACGCCCAGGCCCGCCCGGTAGTCCTCGAGCATCGCCCGCACCACCGCCGGGTCGTGGACGGCGCGGCGGTGGTCGGCGTGGTTCTCCTCGCCCATGCGCGCGGGGTTCCCGCCGTACCAGGCGTCGGGGTCGGCGAGGATCGCGCGCTCGGGCCTGTCGGGCTGGGCGAAGAAGAACCAGTGCCACCACGCGGCGGCGAACCGCGCGTCGGCGCGGGCGAGGGCCTCGCCGATCGGCACGCTGTCGAGCACGGCGAGCGCGGTGACCGCCTCGGGCGCGTCGAGCGCGAGCCGCAGCGCGGCGTAGCTGCCGCGGTCGTGGCCGACGACGGCGGCGCGCTCGTGCCCGAGGGCGCGCAGGAGCGCGAGGACGTCGCCGGCCATCGCCCGCTTGGACGCCTGGGCGTGGTCGGGCAGCGGGTCGGGCGCGCTGGAGCGGCCGTAGCCGCGCAGGTCCGGGCAGATCACGGTGCGCCCGGCGGCGGCCAGCAGCGGCGCGACGCGGTACCACGTGGTGTGGGTGCGCGGGTGCCCGTGCAGCAGCACCACCGGCAGTCCCTCGCCGCCGTGGCGCACCCGCAGCCGCACGTTCGGCGCGACGTCCACCACCGACTCGGTGAAGCCGCCGAAGAAGCCTCCGGGCACGACGGCGCGGTCGGTCAGGAGGTGTGAGGGACAGGAGGGGGCGCGCGGTCAGGAGTTCTCGGGCCGCACCGGCAGGTCGTCCCGCTGCGCCTCCTCGTCGGTGGTCAGCACGGGCTTCGGCAGCCCGCCCTGCTGCTCGTCGGCGTCGGGGCTCGTCTGCTCGGGGCCGTTGGGGTCGCTCACGTCGTTCCTCCTGAGCACGGGTGTCGAAGACCACGGCGTCGTACCCGTCGACGGCTTCGACATGCGGACGAACCGGCGCCACCTGCGTCCACCGATCGGGGCGCACGGGTTTGACCGTTTAAGCAATAAAACTACAGTAACGCTGACTTAGTGCCGTTCGACTGCGTGCAGGAGGTGGCATGGCCAAGAAGCGGCACACGTTTTCCCGGCCGACGCTCGACGCCGTCCACGTGCTGGGGGCCCAGGTCGCCCAGGCCCGCAGGGCACGCGGCTGGACAGCCGCGGAACTGGCCGAGCGCGTCGGCGTGTCACCGCGCACGATCACCAGCCTCGAGCGCGGTGCTCCCACCGTGGCGCTCGGAACGGCCTTCGAGGCGGCCACCCTGCTCAGGATCCCGCTGTTCGGCGCCGAGGGGCCCGAGCTGGCGGCACTGGCTCACCGCGAGCGCCAGGTGCTGGCGCTCCTGCCCCGCCGCGTCCACCGCAGCCGGGAACCGGCCCATGACGACTTCTGACCAGCGGCGTGCCCGGCCCCGCCGGGCGTACGTCTGGGTGTGGCTGCCGGGCGCGAGCACACCGGTCGTCGCAGGGGTCCTCGAACCCGTCGGCGGCGTCGTGACGTTCACCTACGGCCGCAGCTACCTCGCCCGGGACGAGGCGATCCCCCTCTACGAGCCGGAGCTGCCGCTGCGTCCCGGGCGCATCGAGCCCGGGCCCGGCCTCCACATCGCCTCCTGCATCCGCGACGCCGGTCCCGACGCCTGGGGCCAGCGGGTGGTCCTGGCCCGCCACGTCGGAGGCACGACCGCTGGCAGGGACACCGCGGAGCTGGACCCGCTCACGTACCTCCTCGAGTCCGGATCGGACCGGATCGGTGCCCTGGACTTCCAGGCCAGCCCGACCGAGTACGTGCCCCGGGTGGAGACTGCGCCTCTGGCTGACCTGCAGCAGGCCGCCACGGCCCTGGAGGAGGGGCGTCCGCTCCCGGAACCGGTCAGGACCGCCCTGCTGCACGGGACGTCGGTGGGCGGCGCCCGACCGAAGGTGCTCGTGCACGAGGGTGGCAGGCACTGGATCGCCAAGCTGTCCTCGACCACTGATCCGTACCTGGTGGTCAAGGCCGAGGCGGTCGGCGTGGAACTGGCCCGGCGGGTAGGCCTGGCGGTGCCGGACACGCGCGTCGTCACGTCGCTCGGCCGGGACGTCCTGCTGGTCGAGCGGTTCGACCGGACACCCGGGACCGCGCAGCGCCGGCTCATGGTGTCCGCTCTGACCATCCTCGGCCTGGACGAGATGACCGCGAGGTACGCGACGTACCCGGACCTGGCCGATGCCGTCCGCGGGTCCTTCGTCGCTCCCGCAGCGACGCTGCGGGAGCTGTTCAGCCGCATCGTCTTCAACGTCTGCATCGGCAACACCGACGACCACGCCCGCAACCACGCTGCCTTCTACGACGGCGAGCAGCTGAGCCTCACACCCGCCTACGACCTGTGTCCGCAGCTGCGCTCCGGTGAGGAGGCGGCGCAGGCGATGGCGATCGACCGCGAGGGCCAGCGCGCCAGCCAGCTCAGGACCTGCCTCGACGCCGCCGGTGAGTACCACCTCGAGAGGCAGGAAGCGGTCGAGGTCATCGAGCACCAGCTCGCGGTGATCAACGAGCAGTGGACCGAGGCTGCGGACGCCGCGGGCCTGACCGCGCTGGAGCGCCGGCAGCTGTGGGGCCGGCAGATCCTCAACCCCTTCATCCGCTACGGCTACGCGGGCAGCGGCTGACTCCTCGCCGAGGTCCGGCGTGCGCTGCCGCGTCCGATGCCCGCCAGACGGTGTCGGCGCCGCGCGCCAGACTGGCGGGCGTGACGACCGCGACGACCGCGACGACCGCGACGACCGCGACGACGGGCGCGGGCCTGGACGCGGACGCGTGCTACCGGGCCTCGGCCGGCCGCGACGCGCGCTGGGACGGGCGCTTCTACCTGGGGGTGACCACCACCGGGGTGTACTGCCGCCCCTCATGCCCGGCCCGCACCCCGCACCGGCACAACTGCCGCTTCTTCCTCACCGCGGCGGCCGCCGTGGCCGCGGGCTTCCGCGCGTGCCGGCGCTGCCGCCCCGACGCGCAGCCGGGCTCGCGCTCCTGGGACGCGCGCGGAGATCTGGCCGGGCGCGCCGTGCGGATGATCCGCGACGGCGTCCTCGACGAGGTCGGCGTCGCGGGCCTGGCCGCGCGCCTGGCCGTCTCCGAGCGCCACCTGCTGCGCGTGCTCGTGGAGGAGGTCGGCGCCTCCCCGCAGCAGCTCGGCCGCACCCGGCGGGCGCAGACCGCGCGGATGCTCGTCGAGCAGACCGACCTGCCCCTGGCGCAGGTCGCCTTCGCCGCCGGGTTCGCCAGCGTGCGGCAGTTCAACGACGTCGTCCGCCAGGAGTTCGCGGCCACCCCCTCGCAGCTGCGCTGCCGGCGCCGCGGGGGCCCCGGCGTCCCGGGCTCGGGGCCGGACGCGGCCGAGGGCGGGCGCGAGCCGGTGGACGGCGTGCGCCTGGTGCTGCGGCTGCAGCACCGCGCCCCGCTGGCGGCGGCGCCGCTGGCCCGCTTCCTCGGCGGCCACGTCGTCGCGGGCCTGGAGCGGCACGACGCCGAGGCCCGCGAGCACACGCGCACCGTGCCCGCCCCCCACGGCCCGGCGGTCGTGACCGTCGCCCTGGGAGCGGCGGCCGACTCCGTCAGCGCGCGGCTGCACCTGGCCGACGTCGCGGACGTCGCGCCGGTGGTCGCCCGGGTGCGCCGGTGGCTCGACCTCGACGCCGACCCCCTGCTCGTCGACGACGCGCTGTCGGACGACCCGCTGCTGCGCCCCCTCGTGGCCGCCCGCCCCGGCCTGCGCGTGCCGGGCGCGGTCGACGGCGTCGAGACGGCGCTGCTCGCCGTCCTCGGCCAGCAGGTCTCCCTCGGCGCCGCGCGCACCTTCGCCGGCCGCCTCGTCGCCGCGTTCGGCGTCCCGGCCGCGCAGGGCCTGACGTCCTTCCCGACCGCCGAGGCCCTCGCCGCGGCCGGCCCCGACGCCCTGCGCGCCGCCACCGGCGTGACCGGCGCCCGCGCGCGCACCCTGCACGCGCTCGCCGGCGCCGCCGCCGACGGGCTCGCGCTCGGTCCGGACGCCGACCGCGACGCCACCCGCGCGGCGCTGCTGGCCCTGCCCGGCATCGGCCCGTGGACGGCCGAGTACGTCGCCCTGCGCGCCCTCGGCGACCCCGACGCCTTCCCCTCCGGGGACCTCGTGCTCCAGCGGGTCCTCGGGGTGCGCTCCGCGCGCCTGGCCGACGAGCGCGCCCGCGCCTGGCGGCCCTGGCGCGGCTACGCCCTGCTCCACCTGTGGACCGAGGAGGTCTTCGCATGACCACGACCACCATCACCACCGTTCCGACGTCCGCCGCGCCGTCCGACGCGCCCGCGGCTGCTGCGCTCCAGGTGCTGCGGCTGCCCACCCCCGCCGGCGAGGTGGCCGTGATCCTCACGCCCGAGGACGGCGTGGTCCGGGCGGCGGGCTTCTGCGGCCCCGACGTGCTCGCCGCGCGGCTCGCGCCCGCGCTGTCGGTGCGGGGCCTTCGCCCGGCGCCGGCCCGCGGCCCGGTCGCCGACGCGCTCGCCGCCTACGCGGACGGGGACGTCGACGCGCTGGACGCCGTGCCGGTCGAGCAGCCGGGAGCGCCGTTCCTGCAGGAGGCGTGGCGGGCGCTGCGCGGGGTGCGCGCGGGCACGACCACCAGCTACACCGGCCTGGCCGCGGCGGCGGGGCGCCCGGCCGCCGTGCGTGCGGCCGGCTCGGCGTGCGCCCGCAACCTCGTCGCACCGTTCGTGCCGTGCCACCGGGTGCTGCGCAGCGACGGCTCCCTGGGCGGCTACCTGTACGGCGTGGACGTCAAGGCGGCGCTGCTGCGCCACGAGGCGCGCTGAGCCGCCCGCTGTGCAGACGGCTGCTGCGTCAGGAAGCGTCGCTCTCGGCCGCTCGGGCTGCCTCGGAGGTGTCGAACGGCAGGGCCACCGGTGGGGCCGGCAGGCCGATCAGGCGCGCGGCCAGGTGCTCGTACTCCTGAGCCAGCATCGCCGCGGACCGGCCGCGGGAGGTGCTCGCCAGCGCGTACAGGCTCACCCCGGAGTTCAGGGCCTCGGCGATCGGCACGCGCTGGGGGATCAGCCCCAGAATGTGGTCCCCGTGCTCCTCCCACAGCCGCCGCAGGGCCGCGCGGTGCGCGACGGTACCGGTCTGCACCTTGTTGACCGCGATGCCCGCGATGTCCACCCGGTGCCCGTAGCCCTCGCCGATGGCGTGCATGGTGCGGCGCAGGTGCGCCAGGCCGTAGAACGACACCGCCGCCGGCTCGGTGACCAGCAGCACCGAGTCCGAGGCCAGCACGGCGCTGCCCAGCAGGCGCCCCAGGTGCGGCGGAGCGTCGATGAGGGCCCAGTCGTACTCTTCGAGGTGGCCGAGCGCGGTGCCCAGCCGCTCCTGCAGGACGTCGCCGTCCTGGTCGCGCTCGGCGAGGGAGAAGTCGCTGGGCAGCACGTCCACGCCGGGCCACCGGCTGGGGACGACGGCCGCCCGCGCGTCCTCCGGGCGCAGCGACCCGTTGGGGGCCAGGACGTCGTCGACCGTGTGCTTGACGTCGGCGTCCACCCCCAGGAGCACCGCGGTCGCCGTCGAGGAGGAGTCGAGGTCCACCACGAGGACCCGGTTCTCCATGTGGGTCAGGGCGGCGGCCAGGTTCACGGTCGTCGTGGTCTTGCCGACGCCGCCCTTCTGGTTGGCCACCGTCAGGACGCCGGGTCCCGCTCCAGTCATGGGCCCTCTCCGAGTCGCGTCAGCGTGCCGGTCTGCCCGGAACCCTAGGACCAGCGCGTTCGTACCGCCGTTCGCGCGCCCGCCCGGCCCCCATGCCGCACTTGTGGCGGTACGTGCGCTTCTCGTGCCCCCCTGCGCGCACGTGTGGGGGTGTGTGCTCCGCAGGAGGAGTCCTCGGCGGGGCGGCGCTCAGCGCAGCACGCGGTGGCTGGCGACGACGATCCCGGTCGGGGACGTCGTGCTCCACTCCACCTCGAGCTCGGCGTGCGTGCCTCGAACAGCCGGACGCGGCGGTCGAGGACCACCGGGATCGTGGTGAAGACGTAGCGGTTCACCAGGCCCGCAGCGGCCGGCGCTCGCACGAGGGCGCCGCTGCCGAGGACGACGAGGTTGCCGTCGCCGCGCTCCTTCAGCGCCCGGACGGTGTCGGCGGCCTCACCGGCCAGCAACGTGGAGTTCGGGTGCGGCAGCTCCGGGTCCGGTGTCCGGGAGACCACGTACTTCGGAGTCCGCGTCAGGACGTCGGCGAAGGGGTTCGGCTCGGGCGTGGACAGCCAGTGGCCGAGCAGGTCGGAGTAGGGCGCCGGCCGAGGAGCAGGGCCGCCGTGCTGCCCTGCCCCCGCATCGAGGCCTGAGCGGCCTGCGGGTCGGCGGTGAGCCGCGCGGAGGCCCAGCCGCCGAGGTCGAAGCCGTCGCGGGTGTCCTCGTCCGGCCGGCCGGGCGACTGCATCACCTCGTCCAACGAGACGTTCTCCACCGCGGTGATCGTGTGCACGGGTGACCTCCTGCTCAGCGCATCGGGCGCGCCGTCGTCGGCAGCGCTACCAGGAACGACTGCTGCGCCGTACCGGGGTCATCGGTCGGAGCGGTGGTCACGCGCGCGCTGGGCTCACGGCTCCTCGTCGACGCAGGTGGGGATCCGTCCGGGGGTGCTCGCTCTCGGTGACCGCCGCCCGTGACGGCGGTGACCCGCTCTGGCACTGTCTGGCACGCGATCGTCCGGCGGTGAGGGGAGCGGCATGACGGCGCGGGCACTCCTCTGCGCGGTCGCCGCGATGCTGGTCAACAGCGCGGCCTCGCTGCTGGAGGCCTCGGGCAGCCGCCGGGCTCGGCACGGGCGCCCGGTGAGGCGCGAGCCCCGGTACCTCGCCGCTCTGGCGCTGGACGGCCTCGGGTGGCTGCTGTCGGTCGTCGCGCTGTGGGTGCCGCCGGTCTTCGCCGTGCAGTCGGTGCTCGCCGGGTCGGTTGCCGTCACCACCATCGCCAGCCGCGGCGGCGGTGAGCCGCGCCGGCTGCCGCCGCGCGACCTCGCCGGCGTGCTGGCCGTGGTGCTCGGCCTGGTGCTCGTGGCCGCCAGCGCGCCCGCCGGACGCGCCAAGGGCCTGCCCTCGGCGGCGACCCCGGCGCTGGTCACCGCCGCCGCTGTGGTCCTCGCCCTGGTGCCGGTCGCGCGACGCGGGGTGCACCCCCTGGCGACGGCCATGCTCGCAGGCCTCGCCTACGGCGGGGTGTCCCTATCGCTGCGGGGCCGTGCACATCGCCTCCACCCTGTAGGCCTCGCTGCTCGAACTCGCGACCGGAGCCGTCGCCTACGCCGTGCTGGTCTTCGGCGTCGCCGGCACGGTGCTGCTCACGGCGGCGCTGCGCGAAGGCGCGGTCGGCGCGGTGAGCGCGGTGCTGTCCGTGACCACCGTGCTCGTGCCCGGCCTGGTCGGCCTGGCGCTGCTCGGCGACCGGATCCGCCCCGGGTGCGTCCCGGTCGTCGTCGTGGGGCTGCTGCTGACCGTGGGAGGCATGCTCGTGCTGGCCGCCGGGTCACGGGCGCCGCGCCCGGACGTGGCCCGGCTGTGAGGAGCGACCACGTGCCGCTGCTGGACGCCGACGCGCCGCTGCCGCACCGGCCGCGGCGCGTGCTCGTCGCCGGGACGTCGGGGTCGGGCAAGACGACGCTGGCCGCCTGCGCCGCGCCTGTGCTGGGCGTGCCGCACGTGGAGATCGACGCCCTCTTCCACGGGCCGGGCTGGACGCCGCGAGAGACCTTCGCCGCCGACGTGGCGGCCTTCGCCGCCGGCCCCGCGTGGACCACCGAGTGGCAGTACTCCGCGGCGCGCCCGCTGCTGGCCGAACGGGCGGACCTGCTCGTGTGGCTCGACCTGCCGCGCGCCACGGTGCTGCGCCAGGTGGTGCGGCGCACTCTGGTGCGGCGGCTGCGCCGGCAGGTGCTGTGGAACGGCAACCTCGAGCCACCGCTGCACCACTTCGTCACCGACCGCGACCACATCGTCCGGTGGGCGTGGCGCACGCACGGCCTCATCGGGCCACGCATCGAGGCCCTGCTCCGCCAGCGGCCCGACCTGGTCATCGTGCGGCTGCGCAGCCGTGCCGAGGTCGAGCGGTGGACGGGGCGCGTCCTGGAGCCAGCTGCTGCTGGACCCCGACCACCGCGCGCGACCGGTCAGCCCTGAGAGGCAGAGGTCCGGGACCTGGTCGAGCGGATGCTGAAGGCCTCCGGGCGCCGGGTGGACCTGTCCAGCCCGTTCGTGGACGCCACGCTGCCGGACGGCTCGCGCCTGCACGTGGTGATCCCGGACATCACCCGCCGGCACTGGGCGGTGAACGTGCGCAAGTTCGTCGTGCGCGCCACCCGCCTGGAGGACCTGGTCGCCCTGGGCACCCTGACGGGCGCGTGCGCGGCCTTCCTGGACGCCGCGGTGGCGGCGGGCCTGAACGCCGTGGTTTCCGGAGGCACCTCAGAAGACGTCGCGGAAGTGACCTAGTGATCGCAGCTGCGGCGGAGCAGCCATGCTCGGGCATGGCAGGGAATCTACGGACCGCAGACCTCCCGGATCGTGGATCAGCTGAGCCGAGGGCAGTTCTTCAGGTGCAACCGCCATCACATCGATGACAACGTTGGCCTGCTACGAGCGATTTGCCGTGACAGACACGCGCTAAGCGATCACATGGTCGAGAGGATCAACTTCGACCACCTCGAGCTGGGCATCGGCTTTCAGCAGCATCGCCGCCTCCTCCGTGCATCCCACCACGGTGCTGGGCAAGTCGATGTCAAAGTTGATGAACCACGAGCCCAGTTCGTCCCAAGCCACGCTGAGCGTCGATCCCATGACTTGCGCATATGACGACTCACGACCTCGGACGTGCTCCAGTACTCCGCTTCGGGTGACTGGGAAGACGCGGTACTCACGCTTGAAGGCCCCTAGAAGGACCTGCTCTCCTTCCCTCGCCGGAAAGTCGTGATACTGACCGGTCCAGTGACCGAGCCACATGCTTTCACTCGCCGTCTGCACGAGGGCGGCGAGGACCCTCGTCAGCAGCTCTGCATCCGAAGCGCCGACCGACGGCTCCAGATCCCAGCCTGCTCCGGAGGTGTCGTGATGGAGACGTGCCCCTGAGACGTCATACCAAGAGCTCTTGGCGAGCGTGACACCACGATCCTTCGCCACTGTTCTCCACGGCACAGGGACCTGAGTCCCCCCCACGAGCCTGTAAGCGGGATGAAGTATTCGGCCGTAGAAGGGCCACTCGACTCCTACCAGGGATGCCCACGTGCCGTTGGGCGCCTGCTGCAGACGTAGTTGAACATCACGCGGCCGCATCTGGCGGCTACCGCGATCCTTCACCTGAAGCCCCCGACGATCTTCTTCACGATCCGATGCTGAGAAGTATGGCTACGTCCACGACGAAATGGACCAGGACGGGAAGGACTACTGAGCCGGTCCTGAGGAACAGGAATCCTTGCGGAGCGCCGAAGGCGCTCGCCAACGCGACTCCGACCCCACCACTCGGGAGGCCCAGCGCGTAGTGAGCAATGCCGAAGGACGAGGCGGAGACGCTGACCGCTGCCCACCGAGGGGTGGCACGAGTCAAGATGGTCAGTGCAGCTGACCTCCACACCATCTCTTCAGTCACGGAGTTGACCAGCGCTGAGCCCACGATGACGTACGGGAGATAAAGCTGTGGTGGCCCAAGAGATACAACATTCTCGTGCTTCAAGTAGGCCGTGACGACAGCGATGGAGAGCATCGATACCGCTGCGGCAAGAAAGACATCTGCCGCAGTGCTGCGGACAGGCCTCGGCAAGCACTGCCCCACTTGGAGTTTCTGTAGGCGGGTACGTGGCCTGAAGGCACTGAAGCCTCTTCGCCAGCCCACCTGGACGAGCCCGGCCGTCAACGGAATCACGTGCCACGGCGCGGAGGTGGTGTGGAACAACAGCGCACCCAGGGGTACCGACGCCAACACCCAGACCGCAGGAGCGAGGTCATCTTCGCTGGAACGACTGAGAGCTGCCCAGCCACTGACGGCTGACACGAGAATGCAGGCGCCGACGAGACCAAGACTTGAAGTTGCTAGAGACAGACCTGCCGCTGCGACTAGTCCAGGTGCGGCGAACTTCCGAGGTGCAGGAGGACGAGTTCCAAGTGCGTCAGGCTGGTCTTGCGCGAAGGACCAGGGTGCGCATGTCTTACCCACACGGATTCGTTGTCTGGCCCGAGTAGACCGTCGTGGATCTTGTCTGTCCCTCGTACGTAGCAACAACATATGTCTTGTTCTTGAAAGTTCCCCGCGAACACTGGGTGGCTGCTTGGCGCGTGTACTGCTTGCCTGGTACAGCCACGAAGGCGCTGATGAAAGTACGCTTGTGATTGACCCACTGTCCACTGCTCAGCCGTTGAATCTCTACGTAATTTGAGACTGTAACCGGGCCGGTGCACTTGCCAGTGGATTTCGCGGTCATGTCACTTGGGGCACCTGCTGAGTGGTGCACGTTGTTGGCTCTTCCTTCGCATGCCGCCGATGCGACTTGAGCCGCGCAAGCGCTCGTGCCTCCCAGCAGTCCCACAGCGATGATGGCGGCGCTGATCCTTCGCCGCAGTGATCGGCCCCCAAAAATGAGCGCCTCGCGCACCACCGCGTGATCTCGGGCCCGGACTCGTGCTCGTCGACGCGAGCGGGAATGAGCTGAACTGGCGAGGCTGAATCGACGTAGGACCTCCCACGCAGCAGGAAGATGACGGCACGATCGGTTGAACGCTGATGCTCGACTCTGAGCCCAGGACCCCTTGCCTGTAGGGTCGCGTGCCTCCTTGGTGGAGTTGCCTCAGCCTGGCCAGGCGTCGTGCCGATGTCAAGGCTGTGGCCGCGCCGAGTGCGGAGCGCCGCTTGCGGTAGACCCGAGGTGACACGCAAAAGCATCTACTCACGGACAGTGAGGTTCCTTGCGCTCGTGCGGCTTCGAGTGACCTCAGCACGAGTACCGCAGTGGCGAGGGTCTCGACGTACCGGGTGTCAAGGGCATGTGCACGAAGGCGCACTAGCGTCGCAGGAAGGCGTTGGTCTGCGCGGCCGGGCTGATCAGGCTGGCACGCAAGCGATAGCCGGTGCCTCGGACTCGCGTGTCGGCTGACTGGTCGGCGGATGAAGAGGAGGATGCCTACACCAGCGCAGATGTGACCCTTGTCGGCCAGCGCCGGGACTGGTCGGGGTGGCTGCGGGCAGTACGGGTGATAGCCAGCAGCACCAGCTCGTCGGCGGCGGTCAGGTGGTCACGGCGCCGGGGCGCAGTTCGAACTGAGGCGATCGTGCCGAACATCGCCTTCAGGGCCCGGCGCGGATGTTCTACAGGGGGATGATGAGATGCGGCGGGTTTCTGATGAGAGGCTTGGGATCTCTCAGCGAGATCATCCTCGCGCCGGGGGAGCCGGTCTCCGACAAGCTCGGCATGTCCGCGCTGGTGGGGACGCCGGTCGAGGCCGTGCTGCGCGACCGCGGCGTCACGACGCTCGTGCTCGTGGGCGCGGTGCTGGAGATCGGCATCGAGCCCACCGCCCGCCACGCCGCGGACCTCGGCTTCCTGCCCGTGGTGGTCGACGACGCCTGCGGGGTTGTCAGCCCGCAGGCCGCCGAGCGATCGCTGGCGTCGCTGGACTACACGTTCATGAGCTACCGCGGCAGCGCTGCCGAGGTGGCGGCAGCCCTGCGCGGCGGCACGGGCGCGGGAGACCCGTCCCGGACCTGAGCCGGCTGCTCGCGCCGCCGGGTCGACCGGGGACGCGCAGCCACGCGACGGCGGCCGCAGCGCACGGCTGGGCGTCCCCGGAGGACGGACACCGGGCCCGGCGCACGGGTCAGCATCACGAGCACCGCGCCTAGGGTGGCCGCGTGAGCGCGACAGCAGCGAGCACATCTCACCGCAGCGCCGCGGTGCCCGACGGGCAGACGCCACGAGGAGCCGCCCCAGCCGCCGGGCAGGCCCCCGCGCCCGAGCCGCCGCAGGACGACGAGTGGGTGCGTCCCGGCCCCACCACCGCGCAGCGGCGCGCCGACGTCCGGCTCGGGCTGGTGCTGGCGGCGGCGACCGCGGCGAGCACCGAGCTGGCGCGCAGCTTCGGGTACTCCCTGCCGCAGTCGCCGCCGGCGCTGGAGCAGCTGGCGTGGGCGCTCGCGATCTCCCTGCCCCTGTGCGTGCGGCGCCGCTACCCCGTGGCGGTGCTGCTCGTGGTCTCCGCGACCTTCATCGCGCTGCAGGCCCGCCTGGTGCTCGAGGGCACCATGACGTCGATCTGCCTCTTCGTCGCCCTGTACACCGCGGGGGCGTGGGCCCGGGACCGCCGCGTCGCCACCGCCGCCCGCCTCGTGGTCGTGGTGGCGATGTTCGCGTGGCTGGTGATCGGCTTCTCCGCCACGCCCCTGAGCGCCATGCTGCCGGGGACCGACAGCGACCAGACCGGGTTCTTGCCGCCGCGGGCGGCCACCGTGGTCTACGCGACGGCGCTGAACGTCGTCTACTTCGCCGGGGCGTGGATGTTCGGCGACGCCGCCTGGCGCGACGCCCGCAGCCGCGCGGCGCTGGCGGCGAGCAACGAGCAGCTGCGGCGCTCGCGCGAGGAGAACGCCCGCCGCGCCGTCCTCGACGAGCGCGTGCGCATCGCCCGCGAGCTGCACGACGTCGTCGCCCACCACGTGAGCACCATGGGCGTGCAGGCCGGGGCCGCCCGCCGCGTGCTGGACACCAGCCCGGACGACGCGCGCGCGGCGATGGCGGCCGTGGAGGCCAGCAGCCGCGCGGCCGTGGAGGAGATGCGGCGCCTGCTCGGCGTCCTGCGCGCCGGCGACGCCCCGCACGGCCCCGACGCCCTCGACGGCGGGCCCGGGCCGGCGCCGGACCTGCGGTGCCTGCCGCAGCTCGTCGCCGAGCCCCGCGGCGGCCTGCAGGTGGACCACGCCGAGGTCGGCACCCCCCGCCCGGTGCCGCCGTCGACGTCGGTGAGCGCCTACCGGGTGGTGCAGGAGGCGCTGACCAACGTCGTGCGCCACGCCGGGGCCCGGCGGGCCTCGGTGCGCCTGCGCTGGCTGTCCGGCGCCGTCGAGGTCGAGGTCGTCGACGACGGCCGCGCCGCCCCGAGCGGGGGCGGCGGGCTGGGCCTGGTCGGCATGCGCGAGCGCCTCGCCCTGCACGGGGGCCTGCTGGACGTCGGCCCGCGCCCGGACGGCGGGTGGCGCGTGCGCGCCCGCTTCCCCCTCCCGGAGGACGCGTGAGCGGCGCCCCCGCCGCCGGGGACCGCGTCGTGCGCGTCGTCCTCGTCGACGACCAGGACCTCGTGCGCACCGGGTTCCGGATGATCCTCGGGGTCGAGCCGGACCTGCAGGTGGTCGGCGAGGCCGCGGACGGGGCCGCCGCGGTCGCCCTCGTGCGCGCCACGGCCCCGGACGTCGTCCTCATGGACGTGCAGATGCCGGGGGTGGACGGGCTGACCGCGACGCGCGAGGTCGTGGCCACGACGTGCTCCGCCGTCGTCGTCCTGACCACCTTCGACCGCGACGACTACCTCTTCGCGGCGCTGGAGGCGGGGGCGAGCGGGTTCCTGCTGAAGAACGCCGGCCCGGAGGAGCTCGTCGCCGCGGTGCGGCTCGTCGCGGCGGGGGAGGCGCTGCTCGACCCGGCCGTCACCCGCCGGGTGATCGAGCGGTTCGCGGCCCGCCCCGGCCGCGCCGCGCGCCCGGACCTGCTCACCGCCCTCACCGAGCGCGAGCGGGAGGTGCTGGTCCTGCTGGCGCGGGGGTGGTCCAACGCGGAGATCGCCCAGTGCCTGGTGCTGAGCGAGGCGACCGTGAAGACCCACGTCTCGCACCTGCTGGCCAAGCTGGGCCTGCGCGACCGCGTGCAGGCCGTCGTCCACGCCTACGAGACGGGCCTCGTCGCGCCCGGGGAGGGCGGGCCTCCGCCGGGAGGATGACCCGCGGGTCCCGCCGCGCGGTGGACGCGCCGGCCCCGCCCGCGCCCCTAGCGTCGGTCGCGTGCTGGAGATCATCGGACTGACCAAGCGGTTCGGCGCCGCTCCCGCGCTGGACGACGTCTCCTTCGCCGTCCGGCCGGGGCGCATGACGGGGTTCGTGGGCGCCAACGGCGCCGGGAAGACGACGGCGATGCGCGTCGTCCTCGGCGTGACGCCGCCGGACGCGGGGGAGGTGCGCTGGCGGGGGCGGCCCGTCGACGCCGACGCGCGTGCGGGCTTCGGGTACATGCCCGAGGAGCGCGGGCTGTACCCGAAGATGCGGGTGCTGGACCAGCTGGTCTTCTTCGCGCGCCTGCACGGGCTGGACGCCGCCGAGGGGCGCGAGCGGGCCGTGGCCCTGCTGGCGGAGCTCGGCATCGCCCAGCGGGCCGGGGACGTCCTCGACGGACTGTCCCTGGGCAACCAGCAGCGGGTGCAGGTGGCCGCCGCCCTCGTGCACGACCCCGAGCTGCTCGTGCTCGACGAGCCGTTCAGCGGCCTGGACCCGATCGCCGTCGACGCCATGGCCGGTCTGCTGCGCGCGCGGGCCTCGGCCGGGGTGCCGGTGCTCTTCTCCAGCCACCAGCTCGACCTCGTCGAGCGGCTGTGCGACGACGTCGTGGTGCTCGACCACGGCCGGGTCGTGGCCTCGGGGGAGGCGGAGGAGCTGCGCCGCTCCCGCTCCCCGCTGCGCTACCGGATCGTCGTCGAGCCCGACGCCGGGTTCCTGCGCGAGGAGCCGGGACTGCACGTGCTCGACGTCTCCGGCGCCGCCGCGCTCGTGCAGCTGGACGGCGCGGCGGGCGGCGCGGCGGGCGGCCCAGACGGTGCTTCGGCGGCCGGCCGGGTGGAGGACCCCGCCGCCGCCGAGCAGCGCCTGCTGGCCCGCGCGAGCGCCGCGGGCGCCGTCCGCGAGTTCCGCCCCGTCGTGCCCACCCTGTCCGAGCTGTTCCGGGAGGTCGTCCGATGAGCACCGCAGCACCCGCCCAGGGACCCCGCACGGCGCCGCCCGCGGCGGGCGCACCGCCCCGGCGCCGGGCCCTGGACACCCGCTCGGCCGTGCGGGTCGTCGCCGCCCGCGAGATCGCCGTGACCCTGCGGGACCGCGCGTTCCTGCTCTCCACCGCCTTCACCCTGCTCGTCGTCGCGCTGGCGGTCACCCTGCCCGCGGTCCTCGGGGGCGGCACGGACGACGTCCGCGTCGCCGTCGTCGGCGCCGCCGGGCAGGACGTCGTGGACGCCGCCGACGAGCGCGCGCGGGAGCAGGCCCCGGCCGGTGAGGAGCCCGAGCTGGCGCTGGAGGCGCTGCCCGTGGCCGACGCCGCGGCGGCCGAGGCGGCCGTGCGCGCCGAGGAGGCCGACGTCGCGCTCGTGCCGGCCGGGGACGGGTTCGAGCTGGTCGGGAGCGACGGCGTGCCCGCCGACGCCGCCGTCCTGCTCTCCGAGGTCGTGAGCGCGCAGCGGGCGGCCACGGTGGCGGCGGACCTCGGCGCCACGGACGACCAGGCCGCCGCCCTGCAGCCGAGCCCCCTGCCGGAACGCACGCTGGAGGCCGACGCCGACGAGGGCCTGACGTACCTCGTCGGCCTGGCCTTCGCCCTGCTGTTCCTCTCGTCCACCTTCGGCTACGGCATGCTCATCGCCCAGCGGGTGACGGAGGAGAAGCAGAGCCGCGTCGTCGAGCTGCTCGTGGCCGCCGTCCCCGTGCGCTCCCTGCTGGTCGGCAAGGTGCTCGCCACCGGCGTCCTCGCCCTCGGGCAGGTCGTCCTCATCGTCGGGATCGCCGCGGTCGGCGCGGCCCTGTCGGGCCAGGGGGCGCTGCTGCAGCTGATCGCCCGCTCCAGCGGGTGGTTCGTGGTCTTCTTCGTCGCCGGGTTCACGATGCTCGCGTGCCTGTTCGCGGCGGCCGGCGCCATGGCGCCGCGCACCGAGGACCTGCAGTCGACGACGTTCCCGCTCAACCTCGCGATCACCCTGCCGTTCTTCGTGGCGGTCTTCGTCACCGAGGAGGGGCCGCTGCTGACGGCCCTGTCCTACCTGCCGCTCACGTCGCCGCTGGTGATGCCCCGCCTGCTCGCCCTCGGGGACGCGCAGGTCTGGCAGGCGCTCCTCTCCCTCGGGATCCTCCTGCTGACGGCGACCGCGCTGGTGGTCGTCAGCGCGCGCCTGTACGAGCGCTCGCTGCTGCGCACCCGCGGCAAGGGCTCCTGGCGCGGCGCGCTCGCGTCGTCCGACCCGGCCTGACACTCGCCCGGGGTCGCCGCGCGTGCGGCGAGACTGGGCGGCCGTGGACGACGTCCGGCTGAGCAAGCGGCTTTCGTACGTGCTGCGCCACGCCCCGGGCAGCGTCGGCCTGCAGCTCGACGACGCCGGGTGGGTCGGCGTGGCGGACCTGCTGGCCGCGCTCGCCGCGCACGGCGCCCCGGTCAGCCGCGAGCGCCTCGAGCGCCTGGTCGCCGCCGACGCCAAGCAGCGGTACGCCCTCGACGCCACCGGCGCGCGCATCCGCGCCAGCCAGGGGCACAGCGTGCCGGTCGACCTCGGCCACGCGCCGCAGCCCCCGCCGCGGGTGCTCTTCCACGGCACGCCGCTGCGCGCCCTGCCCGCCGTCCTCGCCGAGGGGCTGCGCCCGGGCCGGCGCCACGCCGTCCACCTCAGCGAGGACGCCGCCACCGCCCGCGCGGTGGGACGCCGGCGCGGGCCCGCGGCGGTGCTGCGCGTGGACGCCGCGGGGCTGGCCGCCGCCGGCGCGCCCTTCAGCCGCTCGGCCAACGGCGTCTGGCTCGTGGCCGCCGTGCCGCCGTCCTTCCTCGCCGTGATCGAGCGCGACTGAGCACCCGCCGGGGGCTCAGCGCAGCGCGTGGAGGACGGTGTCGGCGTCCAGCCGCTGCGCCGCGACGTAGTAGAGGACGTCGCCGCGGGCGAGCGCGCGGTCCCACGGCGGGCTGACCACCAGGCCGTCCCCGGTGCGCACGGCCAGCACCGTGGCGCCGAAGGAGCGCCCGAACCGGGTCTGCACCTCGCCGAAGGACGACCCGGCGCAGCGCGCCGGCAGCGGCAGGGAGTACGTGTTGCCGTGCCCGCCGCTGCGCATCAGGTCGTGGTAGACCTGCGTGATGCCGGGGTCGAGGGCCTCCTCGGTGATCAGGAACGGCATGTGCCACTGCACGCACTGGATCCGCGGGTCGACGTAGCCGATGTGCTCGCGCCGGTCGAGGTCGCGCAGGGCGACGACGGTGTGCACGTCCGGGGCGGCGTGGTGCACGGCCACCGTGATCGTCAGGCTCTCGTCGTCGTCGCGGCCGTCGACGACGACGGTGCGGGCCCGGGCGACGCCCGCGCGGCGCATCACGTCGGCGCTGCCGAGGTCGCCTCGCACGAACGAGACCGCCGGCCGCTCCGGCAGCGGGTGCTCGACGACGTCGTCCCAGGCGCACAGCGCCACCCGCAGGCCGTCCTCGGCGGTCAGCTCCGCGACGATGCGCTCGGTGTGGCCGGGCGCGTACCCCAGCACGACGACGTGGCCCTGCAGGTCCAGCGGCGCCAGGCCCCTCATGCGCGTCCCCCTGATCGACTGGACCCGGTCCGCCAGGCGCGTGAAGAGCAGCGTCAGCGTGACGATGCCGCCGACGATGACGTACGCCCCGACGACGTGGCCCGCCGCGGTCTGCGGGAAGAAGTCGCCGTACCCGACCGTGGCCGCCGTGACGACGAAGTACCACCAGTAGTTCCCCGGCTCGGTGATCTCCCCGGGCTCGACCAGCCACATCGCCAGCCAGCTCGTGGCGAAGACCACCCCGATGATGACCAGCGGCAGGCGCCAGCCGGTCAGGTGCCGCAGGTACCGCGACAGCCGGAGGAGGAGGAACGGCACGGGGCTCCCTGTGGGCGGCGGACGCGCGCAACCTACTGCGCCCGCGGGCCGTCGCGGCACGGTGCGGCACGGTGCGTGGGAGGCGCCTCAGCGGGCACGGACGGCGCATGGCGGACAGGACGCAGCCGGACGCACCCGTCTACGTCGGGCTGGGCGACTCGATCTCGATCGACGACTACGCCGGAGGGCCGGGGCGCGGCGGCGCGAGCCTGCTGGCGCGCAACCGCGACGAGGACTTCCCGCACTGGCGCGGCGCGGACCTCGCCACGCGCCTGCCCGGCCTGGCGTGGCGGGTGCTGGCCAGCGACGGCGCCACCTCCCGCGGCGTCGTCGAGGACCAGCTGCCCGCCCTGCAGCGCTCCGGGCTGCGCCCGTCCGTGGTGACGGTGACGGCTGGGGGCAACGACGTGCTCTCCCGCTTCGGGAACACCCCGGCGGCGCTGGACGCCGTGCGGGCCGTGCGCGAGCACCTGCACCGGGCGCTGGAGCGCCTGGGCGCCCTGACCGCCCCGGACGCGCGCGTGGTCGTCGGCACGGTTTACGACCCCAGCGACGGCACCGGCGACGCGACGCGCCTGGGGCTGCCCCCGTGGCCCGGTGTCGTCGGCGTCCTCGGCGAGCTCAACGCCGCCCTGGGCGCCGTGGCGGCCGAGCACGGCGCGCGGGTGGCGGACGTGCACGGTCGCTTCCTCGGCCACGGGCTCGCGCGCGGGGACGCCGCGCAGCGCGAGGCCCGCCCTGCTGACCGCGAGCTGTGGTACTGCGGCGTCATCGAGCCCAACGCGTGGGGAGCGAGCGGCGTGCGCGCCGCGTTCTGGAACGCCCTCGCCCTCGGGTGAGCCTCAGGTGCGCCGGCTCCGCGAGAGCGCGCCCGGCAGGCCGACGAGCGCCGTGAGCGCGGCGGAGACCGCGAGGCTGACCAGCGAGGCCGACCAGCCGTTGGCCGGGTCGATGCCCAGGGCCGTCTGGGCGGAGCGCCACCACGCCGTCCAGCCCGCTCCGGGCCCGGCGAGGGAGGTGGGCAGCGTCAGCTGGTAGGCCACGAACCCCGCCACCCACGGCAGCAGGAGCAGGGGACGGGACGGCGCGGTCTCCGAGACGTCCCAGGCGCCGCGGGGGAGCAGGTGGTAGGCCACCACGAAGACCCCCACCAGGGGCACGAAGACCGCGCCGATGAGGAAGAGGAACGGCTCGTACGCGGCGATGTCGAACGCGAGGGCGAGCAGCGTCGCCACCGCGCCGGTGACCACCGCGAGCACCCGGCGGTCCAGCCGGCCGGCGAGGTTCTGCGCCGAGACCGCGGTGGAGTAGACGTTGGCGAAGGCCTCGTCGACCTCGACGACGAGGAGCACGAGCACCGCCAGGAGCCCCAGGGGGACGGCGAGCAGGGCGTCGATCATGTCCAGGCCCGCCGCGCCGTAGGCGGCCAGGGCCAGGGCACCGAGGGTGAACAGCGCGACGGTCGCCCCGCCGTATCCGAGCGCCGCCCCGGTGAGCGCAGCCCTCGGCGAGCGCGCGTGGCGGGTGTAGTCGGCGACCAGGGGGAACCAGGACACCGGCAGGGCGATCACGACGTCGGCCGCCGTCCAGAAGGACGCCGCCCCGCCATCGCTCACGGGGACCAGCGGCTCGGCGAGCACCTGGGCGAAGAGGTGGAGCACCGCGGCCAGCGCCGCCCAGACCGCGTAGCGGGCGAGGACGCGCGCCGCGCCCAGGGGCCGCAGCGCCATGGCGGTGGCGAGCGCCCCGGCGCCGAGCACGAACGGCCAGCGGGGGGCGTCCAGGGCCCGCGAGGCGGCCTCGGCGATGATGACGATCTCGAACGTCGCCCAGCCGACGCACTGCACGAGGTTGAGCACCGTCGGCGCCACCGAGGCGCGCCGTCCGAACAGGCCCCGCATCAGCACCATGGTCGGCACGCCCTCGCGGGCGCCCGCGGCGGCGCCGAGGCCGAGCAGCAGGCCGCCGATGACGGCGCCGACGACGATGGCCAGCAGCGTCGCGCCCAGCGGCCGGCCGGCCAGCACCACGTAGGTCGCGGCCACGGGCAGCAGCAGGCTGGTGCCGAGGTTGCCCCACAGGCCCAGGCAGTCCCGCAGCCCCAGCGTCCTGGCCGCCGGTTCGGCGAGGGTGATCGGGGCGTCAGGTGCTGAGGACGGACGGCTGGTGACAGACGTGTTCACACGCGCTCCCTACGCCGGCATTACCCGGTCAGGTTCCAGCGGTCGGCGGCACGTCCAGCCACCCTCTCAGCCCGGTTCGTCCGAGCTCCCGCACTGCGGCGGCGACTCTACGCCACGGGGCTCAACAGTCCGCTAGGACCCGTGCTCCCGCAGCCGCCGCGCCAGCTCGGCGGCTGCCGCCGCCGGGTCGTCCGCCTCGGTGATCGCCCGGACGACGACCACGCGGCGCGCGCCGGCGTCCAGGACGGCGTCCAGCGTCGAGCCCTCGACGCCCCCGATGGCGAACCACGCGCTCCCGCCGGCGACGGCGGCGGCGTGGCGCACCAGGTCCAGGCCCGCGGCGGGCCGACCGGGCTTGGTCGGCGTCACCCAGGTCGGACCCACGCACGCGTAGTCCACGTCCGGATCGGCGAGGGCCGTGTCGAACTGCCGCGCCGAGTGCGTCGAGCGCCCGAGGAGGACGTCGGGGCCGAGGATGCGGCGCGCGGCGGCGGGCGGCAGGTCCTGCTGGCCCAGGTGGAGCACGTCCGGGCGGGCGACGGCGGCGACGTCGGCGCGGTCGTTGACGGCCACGAGCCGGCCGTGGTGGCGAGCGGCCGCGGCCACCACCTGCAGCAGCTCCAGCTCCTCGGCGGCCTCCAGGCCCTTCTCCCGCAGCTGGACGACGTCCACGCCCGCGCCCAGCACGGCGTCCAGGAACGGTTCGAGGTCGCCCTGGCGGCGGCGGGAGTCCGTGCACAGGTACAGGCGCGCGTCGGCGAGGGCGGTGCGGCGGTCGGGACCCGGCACGCGCGCCAGTGTGCCAGCAGGGCTACGGTTGAGGTCCACGGGAGCCCGGGCGCGGGCTGAGAGGGCGAGCGCACTCGCCGACCGTCGAACCTGATCCGGGTCATGCCGGCGAAGGGAGCGTCCATGGCCGGTGTCGCCTCCGCGGACGTCGTCGTGCTCGGCGGCGGCGTGATCGGCACCGCGTGCGCGTGGCGCGCCGCGCAGCGCGGCCTGCGGGTGGTCCTCGTCGACCCGGCGCCCGGCTCGGGCGCCTCGCGCGTCGCCGCCGGCATGCTCGCCCCCGTCAGCGAGCTGCACCACGGCGAGGAGGCGCTGCTGCGCCTGAGCCTGCTCGCGAGCGCCGACTACCCGCGCTACGTCGCCGACCTGCAGGCGGCCAGCGGCGCCGACCCCGGCTACCGCGCCTGCGGGACGCTCGCCGTCGCGCTGGAGGCCGACGACCGCGCTCGCCTGGCCGACGTCCGCCGCGCCCAGCAGCGGCTCGGGCTCGACGTCGAGGCCCTGAGCGGGCGCGCGTGCCGGCAGCTGGAGCCGCTGCTGGACCCCGCCGTGTGCGGGGGCGCCCTGGTGCGCGGGGACCACCAGGTCGACCCGCGGCTGCTGCTCGCCGCGCTGCAGGCGGCGGCGCGCGCGGCCGGGGTGCGCACCGTGGTGGCCGCGGGGCGGGTCGAGGTCGAGGGGGGGTGCGCGGTCGGCGTCCGGCTGGACGACGGCGCACCGGTGCGCGCGGAGCGCGTCGTGCTGGCCACCGGGGCGCGCGCCCGCGGCTCGGCGCCCGCGCACCCGCCGGTCCACCCGGTCAAGGGCCAGGTCCTGCGGCTGCGCATGCCCCCCGGCGAGCACGTGATCTCGCGCACGGTGCGCGGGCGCGTGCGTGATCGGGAGGTCTACCTCGTGCCCCGGGCGCACGGTGAGCTCGTCGTGGGCGCCACCACCGAGGAGCGCGGTTTCGACGAGACCGTCACCGCCGGGGCGGTCTACGAGCTGCTGCGCGATGCGCAGGCCCTCGTCCCGGCCGTCAGCGAGCTCGAGCTCGTCGAGGCCGCCGCCCGCTGCCGCCCGGGCTCCCCGGACAACGCCCCCATCATCGGCCCGTCGAGCGTGCCCGGGCTGGTGCTGGCGGTGGGGCACCACCGCAACGGCGTCCTGCTGTCCGGGACCACGGCGGACGCCGTCGCCGACGTCCTCACCGGCGCCGGCCTGCCGGCGCACCTGTCCGAGTTCGGCCCCGACCGGTGTGCACCGCGACCAGCGGTGCTGGAGGAGGTGGGAACGTGAGCGCCAGCACGAGGGACCCCGCGGACGCGGCCTGGAGCGTGGACGTGGTCGTCAACGGGGAGCCGATGAGCCTGCCCGTGGGGGCGACGGTCGCGGACGTCGTCGCCCGGCTGGCCCCGGACGCCGTCGGCGGTGCCCGGGGCACCGCCGTCGCGCTCGGGGACGAGGTCGTGCCCTCGGGGAGCTGGGCGGCCACCCCGGTCGTCGCCGGGGACCGCCTCGAGGTGCTGCGGGCGGTGGCGGGCGGATGACCGCGCAGCTGCACGCCCCCGCCGCCGGCTCGCCGTCCCCGACCCCGGGGCCGGCCGACGCCCCCCTGGTCGTCGCGGGCGAGGCGTTCACCTCCCGCCTCATCACCGGCACCGGCGGCGCCGCCAACCTCGAGGTGCTCGAACGGGCCCTGCGCTCCTCCGGCACCCAGATGACCACGGTTGCCGTGCGGCGCGTGGACCCCGGCGCCCGCGGCGCCCTGCTCGACGTCCTCGACCGCGTCGGTGTGCGGGTGCTGCCCAACACCGCCGGCTGCCGCACCGCCCGGGAGGCGCTGCTCACCGCGCGCCTGGCCCGTGAGGCCCTGCAGACCTCGTGGGTCAAGCTCGAGGTCGTCGCCGACGAGGAGACGCTCCTGCCCGAGGCCGTGGAGCTGCTGGACGCCGCGGAGCAGCTCGTGGAGGACGGGTTCACCGTGCTGGCGTACACCAACGACGACCCGGCTCTGGCCCTGCGCCTGGAGCGGACCGGCTGCGCCGCCGTCATGCCGCTCGGCGCCCCCATCGGGTCGGGCCTGGGCATCCTCAACCCGCACAACATCGCCCTGATCGTCGAGCGCGCCAGCGTGCCGGTCGTCCTCGACGCCGGCGTGGGCACGGCCTCGGACGGGGCGCTGGCCATGGAGCTCGGCTGCGACGCCGTGCTGCTGGCCACCGCCGTCACCCGCGCCCAGGACCCCGAGCTGATGGGCCACGCCATGCGCCTGGCCGTGCAGGCCGGGCGCGCGGCCCGCGGCGCCGGGCGGATCCCGCGGCGCCGGCGCGCGCTGGCGTCCTCGCCGTGGCAGGGCCTCGCCGACCTGGGGGAGCGTCCGTGACCACGGGAGCACCCGGGGCCACGGGAGCATCCGGGGCCGCCCGGACCACCGGCGTCCTGCCGCCGCTCGTCGAGCCCGCGCCGGAGCTGACGCCGGAGGAGGCGCGCCGCTACGTCCGCCACCTGCAGCTGCCGGAGGTGGGCCACCTCGGCCAGCGGCGCCTGAAGGCCGCGCGGGTGCTCGTCGTGGGCGCGGGCGGCCTCGGTTCTCCCGCGCTGCTGTACCTGGCGGCCGCGGGGGTCGGCACGATCGGCGTCCTCGACGACGACCTCGTCGAGGAGTCGAACCTCCAGCGCCAGGTCGTGCACGGCTCCGGCGACGTGGGGCGGGCCAAGGTGGACAGCGCCGCGCGGGCCGTGGAGCGCACCAACCCGCTCGTGCGGGTGGTGCGCCACCGCGAGCGGTTGACGGCGCAGAACGCGGAGCGGCTCGTCACCGGGTACGACCTCGTCCTCGACGGCTCGGACAACTTCCCCACCCGCTACCTCGTCAACGACGCGTGCGTGCTCGCGGGGAAGCCGTGGGTGTGGGGGGCGGTGCTCCGCTTCGACGGCCACGTCGCGACCTTCTGGGCGCAGCACGGGCCCCAGTACCGCGACCTCTTCCCGGAGCCGCCGGTTCCCGGGACGGTGCCCTCGTGCGGGCAGGCGGGCGTCCTCGGCGCCGTCTGCGCGGTGGTCGGCTCCGTCATGGCGGCCGAGGCCGTCAAGCTCATCACCGGGTGCGGGCGGTCGCTGCTGGGCCGCGTCGTCGTCCTGGACGCGCTGTCGACCACCTGGCGGACCCTGCAGCTGCGGCCCGACCCCTCCCGGCCGCCGGTGACGGGGCTCGCCGAGCAGCCGCACGCGTGCCGGGCGGGCACCACCGAGGACCTGCCGGTCGTCACGGCGGCGCAGCTGGCCGACCGGCTGCGCGCCCGGGAGGCGGGGGAGGAGGACTTCCTGCTCGTGGACGTCCGCGAGCCCGACGAGCACGCCGCCTCGTCGATCCCGGGCGC
The DNA here is from genome assembly GCF_900101335.1 of Quadrisphaera sp. DSM 44207. Classification (NCBI taxonomy): domain Bacteria; kingdom Bacillati; phylum Actinomycetota; class Actinomycetes; order Kineosporiales; family Kineosporiaceae; genus Quadrisphaera; species Quadrisphaera sp. DSM 44207. The sequence goes on from NZ_FNKA01000003.1 coordinate 741,802, forward strand.
CGTCCTGGTGCCGCTCGCGAGCATCCTCGGCGGCAGCGGGCTGGCGGACGTGCCGTCGGACCGGCCCGTGGTGCTCCACTGCGCCGCCGGCGCGCGCTCGGCCCGCGCGCTGCGGGCGCTGCTGGACCGCGGCCACGCGGACGCGGTGCACCTGCAGGGTGGTGTCGCGGCGTGGACGGCCGCGAGGACGGACCCCGGCCCTGCGCGCTGATCCCCGCCGCCTGGTCGACCGCCGTGACCGTCTCGCTCGGGGTGCTCACCCGGGCGGACCTGCGCCCGGGCCCTCGCGGTCCTCGTGCTCCTGCGCGTCGTCCGCGTCGTCCGCGTCGTCCGCGTCGTCCGCGTCGTCCGCGTCGTGCCCGGAGGCCGCGTACCAGTCCGCGTAGGCGGTGGTGCGGGCCATCCGCCGCGTCAGGTCCGGGGCGCCGTCGTCCCACCACACCGGCCCTCGCTCGCCGAGGGCGCGCTTGGCGGCGTCCACGCGGGCCCTGGCCGCCTCGCGCGCGGCGGGGTCCCCGGCGCGCATCGCCTCGCCCTTGGCGCGGCGGGCCGCCATGAGCTCGCGCACGAGCGCGGCCCGCTCATCGGGGTGCAGGCGGGGGTCGGCGCGGCGCCACAGCCGCCCGCGCACGACGAGGTAGCGGCCGTCCGGCGTGACCAGGGGCACGGGCGCCGAGCGTAGGACGCCGCCGCTCCGGTGCGCGGCGCGCCGGGCGCTCAGGCTGGGCCGACCAGGCCCGCGACGATCTGCGCGGACAGGCCCACGAGCGGGATGCCGCCGCCCGGGTGCGCGGAGCCGCCGACGAGGAACAGGCCCGGCACGGGCGAGCGGTTGGCGGGGCGCAGGAACGCCGCCCGGGCCCCGTTGCTCGACGAGCCGTAGATCGAGCCGCCGACGCTGCGGGTCTCGCGCTCCAGGTCCGCGGGCGTGCGCACCTCCCGCCACAGCAGCCGCTCGCGCACGTCCAGGCCCCGCTGCGCCATCACGGCGAGCACCCGGTCGGCGTACGCGTCGGCGAGCCCGGGCGCCGTCCAGTCGACCCCGGCGCGCGGGTCGTGCGGGCTGTGGCGGGGGGCGTTGACCAGCACGAACCACGCCTCCGAGTGCTCGTCCGGGCGCAGGGCCGGGTCGTCGGGCACGCTGGCGTAGACCGTGGGGTCCGCCACCGGCTGCGGGCGCCCGCGCAGGCGCCCGGTGCCGAAGACGGCGTCGAACTCGGCGTCGTAGTCAGCGGGGAAGAGCACGGTGTGGTGCGCCAGGCCCGGCGTGCGCCCCCGCAGCGCCAGCAGCAGCACGAACCCCGACAGGGACGGCGTCGCCGCGGCCAGGCGCGCCCGCGCCGCCCCGAGACCCGCCCCCGGGCTCCTGCGCAGGCCCCTGCGCACGCCGGGCCGCGCTCGCCCGGGCAGCAGGTCGCCGTAGAGGGCGGTCGCGTCGGCGTCGCTGACCACCACGTCGGCGGCCAGCCGCTCGCCGCCGGCCAGGCGCACCCGGGCGACCCGCCCGCCCTCGAGGAGCACCTCCTCGACGGCCGTCCCCGTGCGCACGAGCGCGCCGCGCTCGCGGGCGCGGTCGGCCACCGCCTCGACGAGCCGGCGCAGGCCCCCGCGCACGTACCAGGAGCCGTGCGCCTGCTCCAGGTGCGGCACCGCGGCCAGGGCGGCCGGAGCGCGGCGCGGGTCGGAGCCGGTGTAGGTGGCGTACCGGTCGAGCAGCGCCGTCAGCCGGGGGTCGTGCAGGTAGCGGCTGCCGAGCCCGCGCAGCGACCGCCACGGCGCGATCGTGGCCACGTCGCGCGTCCCGCCGGGCCCGGTCGCGAGCCGGGCGAGGGTGCGGGCGCCGTCCAGGGGCGAGGTGAGGAACGGCGTGCGCGTCGCCTCCCACACCCGCTCCGCGCGGGCGGCGAACGCGGCCCACTGGTCGCCGCGCCCGGGCCCCAGCGCGTCCTCCAGCGCCCGGTGCAGGGCGGCGGGGTCGCGGTCGGGCACGCGCAGCTGCGTGCCGTCGGCGAAGCGGTAGGCGCAGGCCGGGTCCACCGGGACGACATCGACGACGTGCCGCAGCGGTGCGCCCGTGGCGGCGAAGAGGTCCTCGTAGACCTGCGGCCACGTCAGCAGGCTCGGGCCGGTGTCGAAGGCGAATCCGTCGCGCTCGAACCAGCCCAGCTTGCCGCCGACCTGCGGCGCCTGCTCGCAGACGGTCACCGCGTGCCCGAGGGCGCCCAGGCGCGCGGCCGCGGCGAGCCCGCCCAGGCCGGCACCGACCACGACGACGCGCGCCACGGGTGATCGAGCTCCTGTCCGCCGGCCGTCAGCCGGCGGCCGGGGCGATGGTGCCGCCGACGGTGAACTGCTGCTGGCCGCCGGCGGAGACGACCGCGACCCGCAGGTCCTCCTGCCCGCCGCCGCGGGTGAAGGTCGCGCCCTGGGCGTTCGGCGTCTCGGCGAACCCCGCGGCGAGCAGGCGCTCGCGGTAGAAGGCCAGGACCTCCTCCGCGGGAGCCGTCGTGGCCGCCGTGAGGCTGACCTGCTGCAGGTCACCGACCGGCACCGCGCTCGTGGACGTCACCGTCGCCCCGGGGAGGACCGGCACCAGGTCGGTCGGGAAGCCCTCGACGACACCGCCGGCGGACGAGCCCGTGCCCGGGGTGGTCTGCGAGGCGGTGGCGCCCTGCTCAGCGGGAGGGGCCTCGGAGGCCGTGCCGCCCGAGGCGGATGCCGACGCGGACGCCGACGCGGACGGTGCCGTGGACGGTGATGCGGACGTGGACGGCGCGGTGGACGTCGATGCCGGCGAGGTGGCCGACGCGGTCGCGGAGGCCTCCGGTGCCTCGGCGCCGCCGGAGCACCCGGCCGCGAGGAGGAGCGCGGCGGCCGCCGCGGCGGTGCGGGCGGCCGCGCGGCGGGTGCGGGCGGCGCGCACGGCGGTCCTCCGGTTCCTCGGCTGCTGCGGACGCTCCCAGCGGAGCTCACCGATCGGGGTCACAGTAGGTCAGAGGTGCGACGGGGTGGTCGCGGCGCGGCGCGCGGGGACGGCGCCGGCAGGGCGCGGCCCTTCCACGCCAGCCCGCCGGTGCGCCGCAGCCGCCACGAGCGGACGAGCAGGTGCACCAGGAGCAGCACGGAGACCGGGTGCGCGAGGGCGTCCGGCCAGGCCCGGGCCCCCGTGCGCCGCGCTGCGACGACCCGCCCGGCCACGCTGGCGAGGTAGCCCGCGAGACCGGCGCGCGAGCCCGTCAGCGCCGCGGCGGCCGGCAGCACCCACACGAGCAGCAGGCCCGCGCCGAGCGCGACGGCACCGGCCGGGGAGCCGGTCGCCGACCACAGCGACTTCGCGTACCCGTCGCGCAGCGCCGGCCAGGAGCGGTACATGCGGCAGGTGGCCAGCGCCGTCCCGTCGACGACGCCGCCGCGGCCCCCGGCGGCCTTGACGGCGCGCACGAGGGCGACGTCCTCGAGCACCTCGGCGCGCACGGCCGCGTACCCCCCGGCGGCGGCCAGCGCCGCGGTGTCGACGACGAGCAGCTGGCCGTTGGCCGCCGACAGGGACGGGCGCGGGGAGCGCTCGGCCAGCCGCAGGGGCAGCGTCGTCAGCCACGACCACTGCAGCAGCGGCTGCACCAGCCGCTCGGCCGCGGTGACGGCCACCTGCCGCGGGTAGGGGCTGACCAGGTCCAGGCCGGTGCTGCGCAGCAGGTGCACCGCGGAGGCGAGGGCGTGCGGGGCGACGCGCACGTCGGCGTCGACCAGCACGAGCACGGTGCCGCTCGCGCGCGCGACCAGCTGCGCGCAGGCGTGCGGCTTGCCCAGCCACCCCGGCGGCAGGGCGGCGCCGGGCAGCAGCCGCACGCGCGGGTCGCCGGCCGCGGCGGCCGCGGCGGCCGCCGCGGTGCCGTCGGTGGAGCCGTCGTCGAGGACGAGCACCTCCAGGTCCGGCACGCCGGTGCTGGCCAGGACGGCGCGCAGGCACGCGCCGACCTGCTCCGCCTCGTCGCGCGCGGGCAGCAGCACGCTCACGCGTTCCGGCACGTCGGGAGGATCGCTGGGCGGGGTGCGCAGGAGGCGGGCGTTGAGCGCCGAGTGCGCCGCCAGCACCGCGGCCGCCCCCGCGCCGGCGCGCACCAGCGCGCGCACGGCACGGGTGGTCACAGGGCCGGCGCGCGGCTGCGGGCCGGGGCCTCGGCCGGGAGCGCGGCGGCGCGGGAGCGGACCAGCAGCAGCAGGTACGGGCCCACCACGAGGCCCATGGCGGCGAAGCCCCACGCCGCGACCGCCGGCCGCCCGAAGAAGGCGAGGTTGGCCAGCGTCGAGCCCAGCCACGTCCAGCCCAGCAGCAGGGCCGGGGCGCCCGCACCGAGCGAGGCCCCCCGCGCCGTCCCCGCCCCGCCGGGATCGGCGGTGCGGCGCGGCACGAGCGCGTGCAGCAGCGCCTGCATGACCAGCGCCACGAGCAGCCAGCCGGCGTAGTTCGTCAGCGGAACGCCGGGGGAGCCGGGCAGCGACGGCTCCGGGTGCTCCCACGCCCAGTGGCCGGCGGCGACCATCTGGGGGTCGAGGAAGAGGTCCCACGCCGCCAGCGCCCACGCGGCCAGCGGCACGGCCAGCGCCGGACGCGACCAGCGCGCCGCCACGGTCCGGCCGGCCAGCAGGCACGGCCAGGCCATCATCGTCCACGCCAGCGGCACCAGCAGGGGCACGCCGAGCACCTGGGGGCCCAGCGTCCCCGCGTAGGCGTAGTCCCCGAACGGCACGCCCGTCGCCACGCCCACGGCCTCCGCCACCACGCCGCCGACCCCGCCCACGGCCGCGAGCGCGAGCGCCGCCCGCAGGCCGTGCGTGGCGGCCGCGGACGTGACCGACGCGGCGCAGAAGAGCACGACGGCGGCGATCGTGGCGGCGGTCAGCGCGTGCCCGGACAGCAGCGGGTGCGCCACCTGGGCCAGCACCGCGGCGAGCGCCAGCGCCAGCGGCAGGCGCCTCACGGGTGCCGGCCCCGGTACGTGCCGTCCACGTCGAGGACGGCGAAGCGGGCGAAGAGCTCCTCGGCGTACCAGCGCCGCTCGGCGGTGCGGGCGACCACCTCCTGGTGCGCCGCGCGCCGGTGGGCGAAGCGCTGCAGGGCGGCGGCGTCGGACCACAGGCTGAACGTGCCCTGCAGGCCCACCGGCGCCTCCCCGACGCCGAGCGCCAGGCGCAGGCCCTCGACGCGCTGCAGGTCCTCCGAGACCGGCGGGACGGCGCGGCGGAAGGCGAGCTCCTGGCCGAGGCGGATGCGCGCGCGCGTGAGGGAGGCCACCGGCCCGCCCGCCCGCTCCCGGCTGGGCCGCGGGGAGCCGAACGGCTCGGCGCCCGACCAGCGGCCCCGGCTGGCCAGCGGCGCCAGCGCCACCCGCAGCCGCTCGGTGGCGAGGCGGCCCCACGCCCGCGCGGTGGCGCCGTCCTCGAACTCCTCGGCGTCCTCGGGGCGCTCCCACGCAGCCAGCAGGGCCCAGTGGCGCGGGTCGGCGTCGCGGGCGGTGAACGTGCGGCCGCTGCCCGTGCCCAGCAGCTTCCAGAAGCGGGCGGGGCCGCGGCGCAGCAGCGGCCGGTCGAGCGCCATGCGCGCGGCGGCGGCGGGCACCGAGCGCCCGCGCACGCCCCACACGTGCAGGGTCACCACGGCGGGCGGCTGCGACGCGCTCACGCCCCGACCGTAGACGCCGCGGCACGGGCTCGCGCTGCGCCCGTCCTCCGCGCGTCCTGCGCGTCAGGACGAGCGCGCGCTCGGGCTCGTGCGCGTGCTGGCACGGGCCGGCGGGCCGGCGTCCCCCGGACGGGCGCGCCGGGGTTGACGGCCGGGCGCGAAGACGATCTACTCCCCGTGTCGAACAGGCGTTCGACGCGGGAGCCGCGGCCCAGGGGAAGGGGAAGCCCTTGGGCCGCGGCCTCCCGGCGCTCCGCTGCGGCGGGGGAGGAGGGGCCGTGGGACGCCGGTCAGGGGACGTCGTGCACGTGCGCCGGGAGCCGGCGGGCGACGGCGCGCCGTCCGCGTTCGTCTGGCGCGAGCGCCTGTACGTCGTGCGCGAGGTCCTCGGCCACTGGCACGAGCGCGCGCCGTGGTGGGAGGGCGCCGCCGCCCTCGCCGTGCACGGCGTGGAGCCCTCCGGAGGGCGACCCGGCCGCCGGACCAGCGACCGAGCCGACGACGGCGCGGACGACGAGGTGTGGCGCGTGGCCGCCAGCGCGGGCCAGTGGGCCGCGGTGGGCACGTACGACCTCGGCCGGCCCGGCGGGCACGACGGCTGGCGCCTGCTGCGGGTGGTGGACTGACGTGGCCGGCGCCGCCGAGCTGATCGGGCGCGCGTCCGCCGGTCTGCGCGAGGCCGGCGCGGCGCAGGCGCCCAGCGACCGCTTCGTGACCGCCCACCTGGCCGCCCTGCGCGCCGGTGCCGCCGTCCTCGCCGTCCGGGGCGTGCGGGCCGGGCGCCGGCGCCGTCCGGTCAACGTGTGGGAGGAGCTGGCCGAGGTCGCTCCCGAGCTGGCCGCGCCCGCCGCCCGCTTCGCGGCCGCCGCCCCGCGCCGCGCCGCCGTGGAGGCGGGGCGACCGGACGCCGTGACGGCGGCGGACGCCGACCGGCACGTCCGCGACGCCGAGGCCTTCACCGCGCTCGCGGCCGACCTGATCGGCGCCCGCGCCGCGGTGCGGCTGCCCACCGCGTCCTGACCGGCCGCCACCGAGCCGTCCTGCGCGGGTGCCTGCGGGGCCCGCTGCCCGTCGTCCGGGGAGGACCTCGGCGCTGCGCGCGGGTTACGCCCCGCTCCCGGCGGGGTAACTCACCGGCTGGTTGAGAAGGCAGCCACGAAGCGTGGTGGCCCCGGAGGGCCCCGGTTCTGCGAGGGCGGGACGAGCGGTGGACGCTGGGATGTCGAGACCTGACCAGGACGCAGAGGCAGCTCGTCTCGAGCGCCGAGCCCGGGTCGTCTTCCAGCGCGAGCTGGCCGTCGCCCGTCGCCGCCCGCGCGGCCTCGCGAGGAGGGCGCTGGGTCCGGCGCTGCTCTCCGGAGCGGGTGTCCACGGCCTCGGTGACCCGCCCCCTCCGGCGGGTCCGCAGCCGTCAGCGCACCCGGCGCAGCCGGCCGCCTGACCACCACCACGGACAGCACGTCGTCAAGCACCCGGCAGCGCCGGCGTCCGAGCCGGCCCGCCACAGCGAGAGACCAGGAGGACGCGATGAGCGTGATGCGTTTTGATCCGTTCGGGGATCCGTTCCGGCAGATGGACCGTCTGAGCAGCCAGCTGCTGTCTGGAGCGCGC